>NZ_MRCD01000172.1 GCF_001904745.1 Calothrix sp. HK-06 | reverse complement strand
ACATTTAATTATTCTTTATAAACTTATACTTGGTTAAAATAATAATTAAATATGTGTTTTATTTATAAATGCTTTGTTAAGGTTGGGAAAGGCTGCTTACTATAATTATTCATGCTTTTAATTAGTTTGTAGTACTCATTTAAAGTATTAGAATAATTGTACTTGATAGCCCTAGTAAAAAGCTAGTCACAATCGGTTTGCTACCAGGTGTAATATGACTTTAGCAGTTTCGACCGAACGAAGACCATTAACTGACGAAGAGCTTCATTTAATTAACGCTTATTGGCGTGCGGCTAATTATCTTTCTGTAGGACAAATATACCTTTTAGATAACCCGCTTCTCAAAGAACCTTTAAAGACTGAACACGTTAAGCCAAGACTTTTAGGACATTGGGGGACTACTCCTGGTTTGAACTTTATTTACGTTCATCTTAATAGAATCATCAAAAAATATGACCAAAGCGCCATTTACATAGCTGGGCCAGGACATGGTGGGCCTGGGCTGGTGGCGAATACTTATCTTGAAGGCACTTACAGCGAATATTATCCAAATATTTCGCAAGATGCCGAAGGAATGAAACGTTTATTCAAGCAGTTTTCGTTTCCTGGTGGTATTCCTAGTCATGTGGCGCCAGAAACTCCTGGTTCAATACACGAAGGTGGAGAACTTGGTTATGCATTGTCTCATGCTTACGGCGCCGCATTTGATAATCCTGATTTATTAGTTGCCTGCGTTGTTGGTGATGGTGAAGCTGAAACTGGGCCACTTGCAACTAGTTGGCACTCGAACAAGTTTATTAACCCTGTAAACGATGGCGCCGTATTACCTATACTGCATCTCAACGGGTACAAAATTGCTAACCCAACTGTATTAGCGCGTCTTGAACATAACGAATTAGAAAGTTTATTTGTTGGTTATGGATATAAACCTTACTTTGTAGAAGGTTCCGATCCAGTACTAATGCACCAGCAAATGGCTGCTACTTTGGAAACCGTGGTAGAAGAAATTAAAGGTATTCAAAGAGAAGCGCGCGTACATGGCTTTACCAAGCGTCCTCAATATCCAATGATTATCCTGCGAAGTCCCAAGGGATGGACAGGTCCAAAACAAGTTGACGGTAAGAAAACAGAAGATTTTTGGCGTTCGCACCAAGTACCATTTGGTGAACTAAAAAGTAACCCCGAACATCTTAAACTACTCGAACAATGGATGAAGAGTTATAAACCTGAAGAACTCTTTGATGAAAACGGCAAATTTATTCCTCAACTGGCACAATTGGCGCCAACAGGACAGCGACGCATGGGTGATAATCCACATGCTAACGGTGGTGTCTTAATGCGGGCGTTGCGAATGCCCGAATTTGACGACTACGCGGTTGATGTTCCAAAACCTGGTTCAGTTGTTGCTGAGGCTACCAAAGTAACTGGTAAATTCCTCAGAGATATCATGAAATTGAATCAAGAAAGCCGTAATTTTAGAATCTTTGGTCCCGATGAAACGCAATCTAATCGTTTAGACGCAGTATTTGAGGTTACTGATAGAACTTGGAATGCTCCTCGTATCCCTGAAGACGAACATCTTTCTCCAGATGGTCGTGTTATGGAAATCTTGAGTGAGCATACTTGTCAGGGATGGTTAGAAGGATATTTACTTACAGGTCGTCACGGGTTTTTCTCCTGTTACGAAGCATTTATCCATATTATTGACTCAATGTTTAACCAACACGCCAAGTGGTTAAAAACAACTTTGGATATTCCCTGGCGCCGACCAGTACCTTCACTCAATTATCTTCTCACCTCACACGTATGGCGCCAAGACCATAACGGGTTTTCGCACCAAGACCCAGGCTTTATCGACCATGTGGTAAATAAGAAACCCGAAGTAATTCGCGTATATCTACCACCAGATGCCAACACTTTATTATCAGTCACAGACCACTGCTTACGTTCGCGTCATTATATAAACGTGATTGTGGCAGGTAAACAACCAGCGTTGCAATACCTAGATATGGATGCAGCTATCAAGCATTGCACCAAAGGAATTGGAATTTGGGAATGGGCAAGTAACGATAAAGGTAGCGAACCCGATGTTGTGATGGCATGTGCAGGAGATGTGCCAACATTAGAAACATTAGCAGCAGTAGACATATTACGTCGCGAAATACCAGAATTAAAAGTTCGGGTAGTAAATATAGTGGATTTGATGAAACTTCAACCAGCTACCGAACACCCACATGGACTTTCTGACAAAGACTTTGACTCAATATTTACCACCAACAAACCAATAATCTTCGCATATCACGGCTACCCCTGGTTAATTCACCGTCTAACCTACCGTCGCACCAACCACAATAACTTACACGTCCGTGGTTACAAAGAAGAAGGAACAACAACAACACCATTTGACATGGTAGTGTTAAACGACCTAGACCGCTTCCATTTAGCAATAGACGTAATTAACCGCGTACCCCATTTAGGTAGTAACGCAGCATATATCAAGCAAATGCTGCAAGACAAACTCATCGAACACAAACTTTACATTGAAAAGTACGGTGAGGACATGCCCGAAGTACGAGACTGGAAATGGGAAGACATAGGCGCCAAAACTGACATTGGACACGAAGGAAGCTAGGCAACAGATTAAACGGATGTAACGGATGGTTTGTGTTTTACATCCGTTGTATCCGTTGCCAGAAATCTTAAAACAAATCAATCAAATTAGCTTTAGTCCAGTGATACTGTCAACATTAATTTAGGTCAGTCTGACTTAACCGAGACTGAACTAAAAACAAATTAGCTGCATCCTTAATCTTAGAACCTGAAAGCGAGATGCAGCAAAAGGAGGATAACGCTTGGCTAAGTTGAAAGTTGGTATTAACGGATTTGGGCGTATTGGAAGGTTGGTATTCCGTGCGGGGATCAATAACCCCAACATAGAGTTTGTGGGTATTAATGACCTAGTACCGCCCGATAACCTGGCATATTTATTAAAATACGATTCAACCCACGGGATGTACAAAGGTACAGTCGAAGCAAAACCCGATGGTATTGTAGTTGATGGTCACTTCATTCCGTGCGTTTCGGTTCGTAACCCTGCTGAATTACCTTGGGGTAAATTAGGCGCCGATTATGTCGTAGAAGCTACTGGTTTATTCACCGATTACGACGGTGCAGCAAACCATATCAAAGCAGGTGCAAAGCGGGTAATAATATCTGCTCCCACTAAAGAACCCGAAAGAGTTCAAACTTTCGTGGTAGGTGTCAACCATAACTTATTTGACCCAGCGAAGCATACGGTTGTCTCCAATGCTAGCTGCACTACAAACTGTCTGGCGCCTGTAGCTAAAGTTATTCACGATAACTTTGGGTTAGCCGAAGGGTTAATGACGACAGTTCACGCTATGACAGCAACTCAACCCACTGTAGATGGACCAAGTAAAAAAGATTGGCGTGGAGGTCGCGGCGCCGCACAGAATATAATCCCTTCATCGACGGGTGCAGCCAAAGCTGTAGCGCTAGTGTTACCCGACTTGAAAGGTAAATTAACAGGTATGGCATTCCGCGTCCCTACCCCAGACGTATCAGTAGTAGATTTAACCTTCAAAACAAGTAAATCTACTAGCTATAAAGAGATTTGTGAAGCAATGAAAGCAGCTTCTGAAAATGGACTCAAAGGTATTTTGGGATATACCGGAGACGAAGTAGTATCTACCGACTTTCAAGGAGATTTGCGTTCCAGCATCTTTGATGCAGGCGCCGGAATAGAATTAAATTCCAACTTCTTCAAAGTCGTATCATGGTATGACAACGAATGGGGCTACTCAAACCGCGTCATTGACCTCATGTTATCAATGGCACAAAAAGAAGCAATCTTGTAGCACAGGCATCCTGCCTGTGCATTCTGTACAAATGCTCAGGCGGGACACCTAAGCCACAATATAAAAAATGCTCTGGAGAAACTTATTAATTTGTTATTAAGGTTTTATAAATATAGGCACCAATATTAAGTAAGAGTCACTTCGGTTAAAACCCTTACAGAATATAAAGAAGTAGCGGTAGTTGATATAACTACAGTTGTAAAAAAAGCAAGATGATTTAACAAAACTGCATAAAAACACACTGTAAAATCTAATTCGACCTGCCTAGAATAGGGCTGGAGGGGGATAACTCAGGACAAGCGTAGTGACATTGTTAATTGCCTATTACATAAACACGCGCTTTTATACCACAGTACTCCTGCCGACTCAAAACGCAATTGATATAAGTCCTGATTAAACAAACTTCAAGAGGAATTTTATGTCTAGTAATTTACTCGATCAACTCAAGAAAATGACTGTAGTGGTAGCTGACACAGGAGATATCGGCGCCATTGCTAAGTTCACACCAAGAGATGCAACCACCAACCCCTCTCTGATTACCGCTGCGGCACAAATGCCTGAATATCAGGAAATTGTCAACAATACTCTCTTAAAAGCAAAGCAAGATTTAGGAGCAGGCGCCAAAGAAGCGGATATTTTAACCTTAGCTTTCGACCGTTTAGCAGTTGCTTTCGGTTTAAAGATTCTAGAAATTATTCCTGGTCGCGTTTCTACTGAAGTTGACGCGCGTTTGTCTTACGATACCGAAGCAACCGTCAACAAAGCACGTAACTTAATTGCTCAATACGAAGCAGCAGGTATTGGCAAAGAACGAGTATTAATCAAAATTGCGAGTACTTGGGAAGGTATTCGTGCAGCAGAAATTCTTGAAAAAGAAGGTATTCACTGTAACCTCACTTTACTATTTGGTATTCACCAAGCAATTGCCTGTGCTGAAGCTGGTGTTACCTTAATTTCTCCCTTCGTTGGACGCATCCTCGACTGGTACAAAAAAGAAACCGGACGCGACAGCTATGCACCTGCTGAAGACCCAGGTGTAGTTTCTGTCACCAATATCTACAACTACTACAAGAAATTCGGCTACAAAACTGAAGTAATGGGCGCCAGTTTCCGTAACCTTGGCGAAATTACCGAACTTGCTGGTAGCGATTTGTTAACCATTTCACCCCAACTGTTAGCAGAACTACAATCAACAATTGGTGAACTACCTCGCAAACTCGACGCAGAAAAAGCCGCTGCAATGTCAATTGAAAAAATCACCATTGACAAAGCAACCTACGACAAAATGCACGCAGAAGACCGCATGGCTTCCGAAAAACTCGATGAAGGTATCAAAGGTTTTACCAAAGCCCTAGAAACCCTAGAAACACTACTTGCAGACCACCTTGCAAAACTAGGAGCAACAGCAGGTCGCAAAGTAGCTTAAATTTTACTTATTGTGGAGCGGGCATCACTGCCCGCCTCTGCATCTTTATAATGACGGGCAAGGATGCCCATCTCACAAGAGTTAAACACCCCATCCCTTGCACTTAATTAAACCAAGCAGCAAATCGAAAAAACTGTCCTCGGAAAACCTGCATTAATCTTTGCCAAACACCAGCATCCGTTTTTACACCACTTTCCAAATAAGGAGCAGCAGCAGTCCCCTGCACCCACAGCACCAAATCAAAAGAACTTGGCTGTGTAAACACTTTATTCAAATTAATACCTCTAGCTTCGCGCTTCCGCCAAAACAGAATTAACTTTTTACCCGTAAGTAATACATCAGTTTCATTCATAAAAGCTAACCAGTTATCAATCATCGGTTGTGTTACTGCCGCATTGGGAATAACACCCTTTTGCCGAGGATTAGGCAACCACTCACGGTCATTATCGGTTTCTGCTAAAATCAACTTCCAAGATTGACGACTTAATGCGGTAACAGTTTGCAAATTTTGTAATGCGCTTGTTAAACGTTGCGGTTCTACAACAGGGAAATTAATTAAGTGAACAAATGCCACAATATCACTAATATCAATATTGCTCCAATCGAAGGTGCCTGTACCAGCAACCAAAAATGGATAGGGAGTTTGCGGTTTGGCAAACACTAAATGAGCAGCAGAGTCAAATAACTTACTTTCATCATGTGCTTAGTTTAATTATAGTTTTTCTGCTTCTTCAAGCAGTGCAATTACTTGCTCTCCAATCAATAAGAACCATGAGTACTAAATTTGTTTATAAACTAACAACCGTGGCTAGACTTTAGCGTTTACGTTCACGACTCATGACATGAATTCAAGTTTTACCGTTTGCTGTTACTTGATATCTAAAAAAATGATAACCAATGGTTAACAAAATTTGAGGCACCATTACAAATGGGAACAATTAGTTCCCATATTGAAGAAGGTTAGCGGTAGCCTAAAATTTCGGACATTGCTGCTACTATATCTAGGTAGAAGTTGCCTTGTACTGCTCTAAACATCTCGAATTTGGTATCTGGTGAGCCAAAAAATGGTCTTAGGAACCAACCTAGCTGCATTCCGATAAAGCCATATAGTAGTAACCATGACCTTAATATACTGGTGCGGGTTTTTTTGCCGACTTCATCTAGCTCTGATAGTAACTGCATTCCTTCGTATAGAAATTTAATGCCGAAGAATCCTGTGATGCCAAAGATGGCGACGTTTAGTAGTTTGAAAAATTGGTATGCTTTGGGTGCGGTAATTAGAAAGAATAGTGTTACTGGTGCGAAGCTAAATAATAAGACGCTGATTACTGAGATTGCTGTCATTAATACGACGAAGTGCTGTTGGACGCTACTGCGGGAACCAAACAGTACGTTGAAAAAGAATAAGGTGGGAAAACAGATTATTAAAGTGAGTAGATAAAATGCTGGTAGTTTGATGGCGCCTGATAATGCTTGGGCAAAGCTATGTGATGAACCTATTATGGCGCCGTATATAGCGAAGAATATAGAACTGGATACGAATAATGATGTTGCTTTGCTTTGTAGACGTATGCTTTGTTTTATTTCTTCTAAGAAGTTTTGACGGTCTCTTAGTAGGCTAAGTAGTACTGTGAAGTGTTGGATATTGTTTGTCTTTTTTTGTTGAAGCATGATTTTTTACCGTGTAGCCTAGGGTTTCAACCCTAGGAAAGAATATAATTAGCGGATGCCTAGGAGGTACATTATTGATTGCAGTACGCTTAGGTAAAAGTTTCCTTCTCGTTCTCTAAATAGTTGGAAGGGTGAGTCTGGTGTGCCGAAGAATGGTCGTAATGTCCATCCTAGTTGGCTTCCTACGAATGCGTATAGTAATAACCAGGAGCGGATGATTTTACGGCGCACGTCGCTTCCTTCTCCGTCTTGTTCTAAGACTATTTTTGCTGCTTGGTGTAGTGAGGATATACCAATAAATCCGGTGAGAGAAAAAATGATGACGTTTAACAGAATTAGGAATTGGTAGTTGTTGGTGGTTATTAGGAAGAAGAGTGTTATTGGT
Source organism: Calothrix sp. HK-06 (assembly GCF_001904745.1). GTDB lineage: Bacteria > Cyanobacteriota > Cyanobacteriia > Cyanobacteriales > Nostocaceae > Dulcicalothrix. Next base: position 7,076 of record NZ_MRCD01000172.1, on the reverse strand, counting down.
GCAAAGCTAAATAATAGTACGCTTATTACTGACACTGCTGTTAGGACTAGGGCGAAGTGCTGCGGGAATGAACGTTTGGAACCAAATATAATGTTGGAGAAGTACAGGGTTGGTAAGCATATTAGTAGTGTGATTAGGTATAAGGCTGGTAGCTTGACTGCTGATGATATTGCTTGCATCCAACTGTGATAGGCGCCTATTATTCCTCCGTATATGGCAAGGAATAGAGAACTGCATACTAGTAAGGAGATGATTTTACTTGGTAGTCTTGTTCCTTGACGAATTTCTTCTAGGAATGATTGTCGTTCTCGAAGTAGGTTGATTAATGTTGTAAAGTTTCTGTTTCCTGTGGTTCTTTTTTCAAGCATGTTTTTATGAAGGGTTTTATAATCGATTTTAATTGGCATATCGTAGAGACGTGATTAATCGCGTCTTTACAACATTTTGTTTTTACTCAAAATAGTCTCCTCCTGAACCGTATTTCCATGCGTCAATACGACGGTGCCAGTAATATTGTTGTTGTAATGATAATGTTTTTATCCACGGTTCTATATGTTGATTTAATGAATATAAGATTGAGTAAATGCCAAGGTTGATATAATGTACTGTCCAATCAAGCAATGCCATAATTCCTACTTGAGGTATTACTTTCATTACTAGTAAGGGATGCAGTAAACCTGTTTTTAATAGCGTTTGCGTTAACCCTGAGAATTGAATGACATCTTGCAAAAATGGTTTGAGTATTGGTTCTCCTAGTTTTTGCATTTCGAGAAATACTGCTGATAACAAATTATTTATTTGATTGGCGCCTATTTTTTGCTCTATACCTACACTCATGGCTTTCTGAAATAACCATGTAACTGTTAAGTTGGGTTGATATGGTTGAAGTAATGATAAAGCTTTAGTTGATAACTCATTACTCGCAAGTGCTTCTTCTACACCTTGTGTTAACCTGCGTAGATGTCGCACCATTGCTCCAAAACCCCCAAAACTTAACGGCGATTGGCTGCCGCTACTGTCTCCAACTGGTAAGATGCGATGGAAAGGAGTTTGCAACGGACTTTCTCGATATGATGGAAAATATCCAAATAATGCACGCTTAATATCAAGCTGTTTTAATTCCACACCTTGGTATTGAGGCATTAAACGGAGATAGTCCTCAAATAGTGCTGCTAAATTAGGGCGCCGCGAATTTGCATCCATGTAGGTAAACATGTATGTTGTTCTTCCATCTCTTGCTGGGAATGCTTCCCAAAAGTACTGACACTGGTTGTGCAAGGGTGTGTTAGATAACAACAAGTCCCCAGTTCGGTTTTCCGGAAAACCTTGGGCACATGTTCCAACAACTAAACAAAGCGCATCGGGAATATTACCACCGCGCGCTTGTTGGACAATTGGTGAAAAGTGCCCCATTGCATCTATCAAAAGTCTGGTTTTATATTGCTTATTAATAATTACACCGTCTGGATGCACGACGGCTTCTTGGAATGGAGTATTTTCATATAACTTACCGCCTTTCTCTAGAAATTTTTGCTTGAGTGTCTCTAGTAGGTATACTGGGTCTACTCCTATATTAAGTACGTCTTTTACCCAAACTTCTACACCCTCGTGAAACGCTACTCGTGCGGGATTATATTCTGTTACTATTGCTTTTTGTAATTCTTGTTCTGTAAGCAGTCCTAACTCTACAAACACCTGTAACTCATGGCGTGAGATATTCCACTCTTGTTCTCTCCCCTTTAAAATACCTCTTTCTAATAGTACGACTGAGGCGCCTCGAAGTACCAAAGCGGCGCCTATCAATATTCCTAGCGTACCACCGCAAATTACCACATCCGATTCAATATCACCAATACACTCAGAATTTTCTGTAACTACTGTTGGTACAAGAATATTACCTTCACGCAATTGTTCGAGTAAGGTATCAGCACGCTGTAACCCACCCCATACGTTACCTGGTAGACGCGCAAGAACTTCTTCTGTTAGAGACATGGTAAAAGCATTATTACAACTAGTACTAGTTATGGTAACGATATTTGACTCTATAGTTTTAAAAGTTAGTATTTTTACCGCTGTGTGAGTAAAATCACTGTATATTGATAAATTTGCTGATAAGTTGGTATAAAGGAACGACAAAATTATATTATAAGTAAATATTCTCTCGGTGATAATATTTACTGCCTACCCTATTAATGATCGCTATACATGCCTTAATAAACAGCATATAAACAGCAAGTAAGCTGTTAGTTAAGCTATGAAAATTGCTTTTATAGTTGAAAAATTTCCAGTATTAACCGAAACGTTTGTTTTAAATCAAGCTGTTGGTTTAATCATGCGTGGACATCAAGTTGATATTTATGCACGTGAAACGGATGATACATCCAAAGTTCATCCTGATGTTCTAAGTTACAACTTATTAGAACAAACATATTATGCTCCATCTGTTCCTAAGAATTATGTCTGGCGCCTGCTCAAGGCGATAAAATTAGCGTTTGAGTTCCGCTCCTCATATAAAATAATATTGCGGTCGCTTAATTTACTGAAATACGGTAGGCGTGCAGCTTCGTTAAGGTTATTCTATTTAGTTATACCCCTACTACCATCACGAGCATACGATATTATTCACTGTCAATTTGGAATGTTCGGTATTGAAGGTGTCATATTACGTGAGATAGGCGCCATTCAAGGCAAGTTAATTACTTCGCTCCGTGGTTATGATATTAGCTGGTATGTTAAAGAGTATGGAGATGATGTCTATGAAAAATTATTCCATGAAGGTGACTTTTTTCTAAGTAACTGCGAATTCTTCCGTAACCGTGCGATAAAACTAGGCTGTGATGCAAATAAAATAGTTGTGCATGGTTCTGGAATTGATTGTAACCGATTTGCTTTTCAACCACGTTATATAAATGACAACGGTCAAATCAAAATTGTTACTATAGGTCGTTTAATCGAGAAAAAAGGTATTGAGTACGGAATACGGGGTGTTGCAAAAGTTATAGAACAATACCCAAATATAAACATCGAATATAACATTATAGGCGCCGGATGTTTACAAGATTATCTACAAGAATTGATATACTCGCTCCATATGAGTGGTAATATTAAATTGCTCGGAAGAAAAAACCAGCAAGAAATTATTGAAATTTTAAATAACTCTCACATATTTATAGCACCTAGCGTTACTGCAAAAGATGGCAACCAAGACGCACCTGTAAACACCTTGAAAGAGGCAATGGCAATGGGACTAGTAGTTATCGCAACCCTCCACGGAGGTATTCCCGAATTAGTTCAAGATGGTATTTCGGGTGTTCTTGTACCTGAACGAGATGTAGATGCTATTGCGGAAAAAATAATGTATCTTATAGGACATCAGGATGCTTGGTCAGAAATCGGAAAAGCAGCAAGAAGCTTTGTAGAAGAACATTATGAAATTAATAAGCTCAACGATGAACTTGTTGAAATTTATCAAAAATTAGTCCTCCAACAAGAACGCGAATTCGAGCGGATTAAATTAACTCGTTATTTAAACTAAAATCAAAATTATGTCAAATACATCAAATCCACAAGTAACTATCATCGTCGTACCACGTGAGCGATTTAGCTATACACGCGAATCATTAACAAGTATCTATAAGAATACAAATTACCCATTCGAGTTGATATATATAGATGCTGGTTCACCTCGACATATAAAAGACTACCTAGCAACTGAAGCTGAAAACAAACAATTTAAATTGATACGTACAGATTTTTACCTCTCACCAAATCATGCACGTAATTTAGGATTGCAGCAAGCGACTACCCAATATGTAGTTTTTATTGATAACGATGTTATTGTTTCACCAGGATGGTTGCAGTCATTGATACAGTGCGCTAACGAAACCGAAGCAACTATAGTAAGTCCCTTAATATGTCAGGGAACATCATTACATACAGAAATTCATTGTGCTGGTGGAGAAACAGGAATCTTGGAAGAAACCAAAAACGGCATAGCTCGGCGCCGAATTATTGAGAAAATCTATATGCAAGGCAGAAAATTAGTTCAAACGCAGATTGAACGACAACCAACAAAACTTGCAGAATTTCATTGTGTACTGGTACGTCGAAACATCTTTACTTCAATAGGCTACCTCGACGAAAACCTACTCAACACCAAAGAACATGTAGACTTATGTATGCTTGTTCAAAAAGCAAACGGTTTAATCTACCTCGAACCAAAATCAATCGTAACCTACGTTCCCACCACATCCCTAGAACTCACAGACATACCCTTTTACATGCTGCGTTGGAGTGACGCTTGGGAAAAAGCAAGTTTACACCATCTATGCAAAAAATGGAATCTCACCGAAGACGAATATTTTAAAAATCGCTATAAACGCTTAGGATGGCGCCGTCACATGACCATTATCAACCCTATCACCAGTAAAATACCCTCACGTATCGGCGCCAAAATCAGCAACAAACTCTTACGTCTTATAGACAAACCAATAAACAAACTCCTAACCAACTATTACACAAAAAAATATCAACACACATAAGCTCTTCCAAAAATGAAAGAAATTATTTACACACCACAAAGCAGTCTTCGACATCCCAAAAAACTACTTGGCGAAATGTGGCAAGACCTCCTCGCATCGCGCGAACTAGCATGGAGACTAATGGTGCGTGACATCAACTCACAATACCGTCAATCCTTACTTGGCATCACCTGGGCATTTCTACCACCCATAGTCATGGCAACAGGATTCACCCTAGCTAACCAAGCCAACGTTATTCAAGTCGGAAAAACAGATATACCTTACCCAGCATACGTCACCTTTAGCACCGCACTTTGGCAAACATTCGTCGAAGCGCTCTCAGCACCATTACAAGCTGTAACATTAGCAAGACCAATACTCGCAAAAGTCAACTTCCCCCGTGAAGCACTAATTATAGCCAAACTCGGAGAAACCTTATTTAACTTCGCTATCAAAATTATTCTAATTATTGCCTTATTTATTTGGTTTCAAATTCCAGTTACCTGGACAGTTATATTAGCTCCAGTGGCAATTATTCATTTAATCTTACTCGGAACGTTAATTGGTGTATTACTGGCGCCACTTGGTCTATTGTACCAAGATATTTCCAGAGGACTAACATTAATAACAGGGTTTTGGTTATTTCTCACACCTGTAATATATCCAGTTCCTAAAACAGGTATTTTTGGAACCTTAGTAAATTTTAACCCCGTCACACCTTTATTAGTCACAGCACGCGAGTTAGCCACTACTGGGAACTTATCGCAATCTACAGGATTTTGGATTGTCAGCATTATTACTTTTATTGGATTAATCCTAACATGGATTGCCTTTCGTCTCGCGATGCCATTTGTTGTTGAGCGGGTAGGTTAGTAAATATGACTTATTTAAGTGTTGATAATGTATCTAAAAAATTCTGTCGTAATCTCAAACAGTCTTTAAAATATGGTGTTCAAGATATTATTACAGAAATAACAGGTAGAAATAGAAACAGCGATAAACTACGTAAAGGAGAATTTTGGGCATTACAAAATATTAGTTTACAACTGCGACCAGGTGAAGCACTAGGTTTAGTAGGCGCGAATGGAGCGGGTAAAACTACTTTATTACGTTTGATTAGCGGTTTAATGAAACCTGACACCGGATGTATTAAAGTGCGTGGTAGAGTGGCGCCACTCATTGCATTAGGCGCCGGCTTTAACCCCATCCTTACAGGACGTGAAAATATTTATGCCAATATGTCGATATTAGGATTATCGACACAACAAATAACCAAGCGATTAAAAGACGTAATTGATTTTGCCGAAATTGATACTGCTATTGATGCACCTGTGCAAACTTATAGCTCAGGAATGGCAGCACGTTTAGGATTTGCTTGCGCTGTTCATATCGAACCAGATGTACTACTAATCGACGAAGTATTAGCTGTTGGAGATATAAAATTTCGGATGAAGTGCTATCAAAAATTAGCACAGCTACGCGAACAAGGGACAGCTTTTATTTTAGTTGCTCACAATCCACATGTTGTATTGAATATATGTGAATCTTCGATTTATTTATCAAAGGGTAATATTATCACATCTGGAAACACAGTTGATGTGATTCGCGCTTACGAAGACGATTTAAATATGGTGACTTACTCGGAGTCTTCGAGCATTATGTATTTACCAACTAAACCTGAATCAGAAAGCATGGGTGTTGATATTACTTCATTATGCTTTAAAGATAATCAAAGTGAAATAATTCCAATATTAATATCTGGTCAACCTGTAAACTTAGTTATTAATTGCAAAGCTTATAAAAATATTGATAATTTAAATGTTGGTGTCATAATTTCGGCTTTATCTGGACAAAACGAACGTATTTTATATATTACATCAGCAAGTGATAACGAATTAATGCAAATACAAAGTGGCGCCGTTGAAATTCAAATGCAAATGCCATATTGTTGCTTGCTGCCAGGTTTATACAACGCCAAAATCTATATTAAACAGGGGGTGCAATCATTAGATATTGTGCAATCGTTTCGATTTGCTGTGAAAGCGAATCAAGTTATGAGTCAATCTTTATTTTACCAACCTCACAGTTGGAAAGTCTTTTCTATATAAAAATATATAATCTAATATTATTATGTCTAAACTTGTTACAATTATCATACCTTGTTACAACGCCAGTCGGTGGATAGCCGAAGCTATCGTAAGTTGTTTACGGCAAACTTATCCAAATATTGAAATTATCATAATCGATGATGGTTCTAAAGACAATTCTCTAGAAATTATCAAAAGTTACGCTGAAAAATATAATAATATTATCTGGCGCCGCATTCCCCATACAGGAGGAAACCACGCTCGCAACGTTGGTTTATCTTTATCAAAAGGCGAATATATTCAATTTCTAGACGCAGATGATTATATTCTACCAGAAAAAATAAAACATCAAGTTGATTTCTTAGAATCAACAGGTGCCGATGTTGTTTACGGAGACTGGCGCCATCAATATCATTACAATAACGGTAGCTATAAACTTGGTGATATCAAAATTACTGGACAACAAACT
>NZ_MRCD01000171.1 GCF_001904745.1 Calothrix sp. HK-06 | reverse complement strand
GAAACATAATCCTAATAGAAAAATTGAAATTTTTATCAATTTATATGTATGTGTTGACATAGATTGATTCTGGAGCAATTGCTTGTACTTGAGCGTTAATCTGCACCTTGCCATCCTTCCACAGCAGCGATAAATACATTCACTAATGGATGGTCAAGCGCTTCCTTCAAAGCCTCGGCGCCACCTGACTTCAATGCACCAACAACACGCGCCTTCAGTGTAGGATTTTTCTCAATCTGATCAACAGCTTGAGCAACTACCGCCATTTTTTGCGCGCTGGTTGTAGTTGGGTTCGTTTGTTCTAGCTGAGTCAGTAGCTGTTGAATCTCCGCCGCTGCCTGTGCTAAGTTTTGTTTTTGCTCAGTTGTGTAGTTGGTGATGTTACCACCGATATGCTCGGCATTAACTGTTTCAGCATCGATGAGACCACCGCCGAATTGGGCGCCTTGCAGGTTGAAATGAGATTGTTTTTTAGAAGCTTCTGACATAATAATATCTCCTTGACTATAAAAATTAGGACGTTCTAACGCCGTGTTTATCATGTTTTCTAATCTATAGATTTCAGCTTTTTGATATGCTATTAAAGCTGTAAAATCTTTTTCTGCTAATGCTTTGAGTTGATTGTAGTTGAGAAAATACTCTTGACTTAATTCAGATTTATTAGCTGTTAATATGGTTTTAGCACGAAGTAATATCTTATCATCGCCCCTTCTCTCTATTGCTACTATTTCAAGCTCTGCACTTGGATTGTTTTGAGCTAACTGCTTAAACGCGACTGCAATCGCGCGCGGATCAACTCCTTGGCTGTGGTAAAGGTCGAGAGTATCGAATATTGGTTTAATAAAGTCTCCAAATTCCCCATCTCCAAATGTTTCCTCTCTATTATCTGGTTTGCGATAAGGGTCTGGGTTATCTTTGGTTGGCAGACGCATGTAAACATATTCACATCGCACTCCAGTAAAATTGGTACTGCTAGTAACATTCCAATCCTCTATGTACACTCCAGTGAGAGTGGCGCCTGTAAAGTCAGTTCCATCAAGTTGTGTTTGTACTAATTTGGCTCGTGATAAATCAGCATCTTGTAAATTGGCGTTACTTAGGTCGGCGCCGATAAAACTAGCATCCTGTAAATATGCTCCTTGAAAGTTAACACCCCGTAAGTCTTGACGGCCAAAATTTAATTCCTGCCCCTGTCCTGTAAGTATTACTTGACGTACTTTTGATTCTTTTAGATAACTTGTACCAGGACGAATACGATCAAGTTTTTTAGTTTCTTGAAAACAGGTACGGGTGAGATTGGCGCCTCTAAAATCAGTACTTTTAAGGATGGCGCCATTAAAGTTGGTATTTGTTAGGTTGGTGTCTCTGAAACTTGTACCACCAAATGACGCAAAGGCGATGGCTGTAGTACAAATAAGTACATATTTTTCCGAACCCTTCATAGCTTGACGGCTAATGTATACACTTAGTAAAAAAAATACAAAAGTTCCGGTTATGGCTCCGGCTCCGGTTCCGATGTAGCTTCCCTTGAGGGCACTGGCTACCTCTCCGGCTACGGCTTCGGCTGCGGCTACGGCTACGGTGATGACTATGGCGAAGGCTCCGGCTATGGCTCCTGCTACGGCTACGGCTTCGGTGAAGGCTATGGCGAAGGCTCCGGTGAAGGCTATGGCGAAGGCTACGGCTACGGTGATGACTACGGCTCCGGCTCTGGCGAAGGCAAAGGCTTTGTCGAAGGCAAAGGCGAAGGCTTCGACTTCGGCTCCGGCTCTGAATCTGGCTATAGCGAAGGCTCCGTATACGGTGAAGGCAAAGGCTACGGCTCCTGCTACGGCTCCGACTACGGTGAAGGCAAAGGCGAAGGTTGAGTTAATTCCTTGGCGAATTAGGATTGCAATTAAGGCTATGATTACAATTAAAGAAACCCAGCTAGCTATTTGATTTTCTAAAGTTATAGAAGTTGAATCAAATATTTCAAATATTAGTGATATCAAAGCACCAACAAAAGCTGAGAAAAACCCCGATATTCCGACTAGTAGCCATGAAATTACCACAAGTAATACGCAAGAACGCTTCTGCAATCCAGCTTTGGCTTTACTAAAATTAGCCCCAATCAGATTTGCTCCTGTAAAATTCGCCCCTCTAATATCCGCGCGGCTAAAATCGGCGCCTTCTAAGTTTTGACCTTTAAAAGAGCGACCACGTAGATTTTGACCGGAGAAGTCTTTGTACATAACAGGCGCGCAGAATGTATTTGTACTTAGAATCGATACAGCTTGAGTATATAGATTTCCAGATTCGTAGGCAATAAAGATAATCTTTATTAAATTTACATGACATAATAGCCGTTATATCCGAGCAACATTATAGTAATCATTGAACGCACTTATGTTACAGGTGCCGTAATCACCAATTAGTTCATTTGTTTTGTGCAGCTTTATATCTAAATTAAAAAACGTCCCAGAATGTCCACCATTGGTGGAAGTTTTCAGAGAACTGTAATCGGGTTGAGTGGTATATATGTATTTATTTATTAATGGCGCCTTGAATATCGCTTATTAGGATATAAGTTCCAGGAGAAGGCATCTTAATATGTTTCCTCTAAGAAAACACCAATCTAAGTACATATATTTTCAAATGCTATTAAAAATGGCGCCTCAAAAAAGGCGCCGTATACTCAAATGCATTTTTACCACTAAGAATATTGTTCCCAATCTGAGCAAATATAATCATCGTCCGGTCCTTGTGGGTGTACAGCGCATACAATCGAATTATCGGCACTGTAGTAATAACGGCATCCCTCGCAAACAGGGGGCATATCATCCCAATATTCTTCATCTTCCTCGTCTTCAGGAGAATTTCCTAAACGAGTGTTGCAATTAGGACAATTATCTATTTCCCGTCCGTGGTCTTCTACTAGGCAGGTAATCGGGCGCCATACCTCCGAAGCTTCCCCATTTAAAATGCGTGTACCATAATTCCAAAATACTGGATAACTACAATCACACGTTTCTATCTCACAATCTAAATTGTCTTTGTAACGTGCGTTGTAATACTCTTCGTGAATTTTCCAATCCTGCTCTTTTGATGGTTTGGTAGCGGCGCCTTCCCAGTCTACGCAATGCAGCTTCCCTTGATGAACAACTCTAACGCTGTAATGGCTGTAGTCACTGCCAAGGTTTTCCATCTCACAGAATTTGTTAGCCGCACGGTAGTCAAAGCCTCTATGTAAGGGATGGAGGCGCCAGCCACTTCGAGTCTGGACTACAAGATACTCACCCTCTTGGTAAGGGTTGAATTTCTCTGCTACGCGGTCATTTAGAAATACAAAGTCTTCTTGAGTATCCATATGTTATTAAAGTTGATTAATTTTATTCGGTTGCCAATCAACACAATCGGATTGCATGTCTGTTGGATGAACAGAACAGAGTAAATACACATCTCCTGTGTAATATTTACAACTCTTGCAGTTAGAAGGAACTTGCGAGAGTATTGTTTTGACTAGTTCTCTAGATTCCTCGTTCATTCTTTCTATTTCGTCTAATCTGCTTTGTAATATTCGGTTTTGTTGGATGCGTTTGTCCGTTATTAAAAACGTAAAACTCCCTACAAAGGTTATTGTTCCCACTAATCCAGAGAAGGCGCCTATCTGATACGCTTTACTTTTGAGAGTTTCGTAAGACTTAGTTCCGGCGCCTATATTCAAAGCATCGGCGGTAACTACACCGACGTTAAATAATAAGCTTGGAACCATGACACCGTATAAAGATGTGTAAGCGACCCAAAGCATTAACTCTTCTCGCACCCAGTTTGTAAATCTCATATTTCCCCTAAAATTTCTTACTTTTTGGATAGTTATATAAGTCAACTTCCACAGGATTCTCATCCTTGATACCCTTCATCTTGAGCAGCGCTTTGCCTGATGAAGTCGCTTCGCCAGTTTTCGCATCTGCCACAGCAATACAATCAACACGCGGCGCCGAATCTATCATCTTGGAAAATCCTGCAAGCTTGCTAGATATACTCGTTTGGTTATCCGAATGGGCAGTTAAGCAGACTGTATAACCCCACTTTCTAATGTTGGTAAGGGATTGTTTAAGAAAAGCTGCCCATAACTCTGGGTCAACACCATGTATTTCATATGTGTTTGCTTCCATGAGGAAGATAGCTACTTTTCCCTCTGACCCTGACTTGTCCGCTATATGTTTAAGATAATCATCCTCATCTATCTTTAAGTCGCGTGCAATTTGCTGGCGCCCGCGTATATCTTCGGGAAAGACGCCGATAAAATTATTGATTGATTCAGCATCTGCTAAAACCTGTACACCTTCCCAAACTGCGGGGTTTGTTTCAGGGTTAATAACAACGATGTGATAACCATCATCTTTTAAGAGTCTTATCATCAAACGTTCAAGTGTACTCTTTCCGCTTCCCTGTTCCCCTGATAAAACTCTGAAGGGGAGTTTGAGTAGCTTATATATCCAGTTATATTGTTCACCTAATTCAAATTTATTCGTAGTCGTTATGGCTTCATCCTCTTCTGTATGCTTGGCGCCTAGTATTTTCTGAGATTCCTTATCAGCTTTATGTTTATCTCGTAAGTTCTCAGCGATAGCTTTATCCATTTTTGAAGTTGCCTCATCGAATTGCTTCAATGCTGCTGCATGGGTTTTATCTTGTAGTTCCGTTTGTCTGCGCGCGCGGTCTTGTATTGCTTCTACTGGGATAAAACCTTGTTTAACTTTCTGCTTATCCCAAGCGCGGGTAGTTTGCAGAGCTTTAAATTCCCTCTCGTTCTGCGACGAAACTGTACTCAACTTAATGCAAGTTTTGTAAGCTTCTAGCTCCTGGTGTGCTGATAGCTCATCTAGTTCTGACTTTTTAGCCCAACTTAGATATGCAAGACCAGAAGAAATAGGCGCCACCAATAACCACCACACATTAGATTTAACAGCGGGAATATCTCTAATACGTAATGATGACTCAGGGAGCGGTCTCGGCGCCTCAAATTGTTTCTGTGTCCAAATTTCCTTGAGTAATTTATGCTCGTAGTCACAATATCTACGATTAAGCTTTTCTTGCGCGCGTTGGCTAAAATCCTTATCGTATCTAGGTGGTAGGTTAGCTGTTTGAGGACAGAATTTAATTCCTACTAGGTCATAGGGTCTAGGTGATTGACCTAAGTAGAATACGCTTGATAAGGATATTGTGGCGCCTAATATAGCTAATCCAGAGTAAGGTTTCATCTTTTTTTCAAGCTATCAATAATTACATAGATTCCAGCTAACCCAACTAGACCACCAATAATTAAAATAGTATCTTGCTGTTGTGCTGGTAACTTGTTATACTCCTCTACTGTGTTTTGTAATTGGTCATAAGTACGTTTAGAATTTTCTGCTACATTAAGAAAGTTTCCTAAAGCTGACCAAATAATAAAAGCACTAACTAATGTTGAAAATGCAAATTTAATTAGTTTACCCATACCGTTAAGTTCTAACTGTCCCTCCCTTCTTTCGATAGATACGTCTAATAAATCCCTGTTAGTAATTTGATTAATTAGGAAACATGCTGCTATTGCTAACCCTATACCTTGAGTACCACTGGTAAGAATTAAAAAGCGTGCGATACTGTATGATGTAACACCCCAGAAGCTAGTTTCTAGCCCTTTTAGGACACTACTGTTTTTATTTAATTTCTTGCTGAGGTTCTCTTTATAAGTAATAATCGCTTCGATTTCGTCTTTAGTAAAAGCTGTGTCTTCTACTACTGGATAATTAGAATCATTATTGTCCTCTTCATCAAAATCAGGCGCCACTTACTATTACCCTCTAATTATTTACCTCCTTCCGAAGTTGTTAACCCCCAGAGTTGTTTAAACTGGGGGTATTGAAATTACTTCTATCTAAAAATGTTGCGAACTTCGTTCCAGAACTTTACAAGAGGATTAGTACTGTATTCTTTTTTGGGAATCAAACTAAGGTCGCTATCAGAACCATGTTCCAACATATGTTTAATCTTTTGTTCCTCGTATTTTTCATCTTCACGCATTTGAGCTAAGAAAGGTTTATTAGATATTGACTCTAAGTTAGCTTGCGCGTCTACGGTCTTCATCTGCGAGTCAATCCAAGCTTGAAGTTCAATTACATCTAACGCATCGTCGTGGCGTTGATACTCAGCTTCTAATTGGGCGCCTAGCTTAGTTTTATATTCCTCAATTAGACTAATATAACGAGCTTCTTCTAACGATAATTCACCCCCAGCTTTATCTATCGCTAAGGCGCCTTTACCACCAGTTTTATAAATATCCGCCAATGCTTGGTTATACTCGGTTGTTCCTTCTATATAAGCTTTGAGGTTATCTCTAATCGTAGGGATAGCCATTGCCAAACGTTTGCCCGTTTTACCTAAGTCTCCAATTTCAGTTAGCGCTTTCTCATCACCATTTACCGCGCGCATGATTAGAGAATTTTTGATTCCAAATTTTGCGTCAGTTGCTTGTCTAACGTTCTTACCGTAACTTGAAACATGGTCACGTACATATTTTGATGCTTTCATTTTGTTAATCCTTACATTTCAAGTAACAGATATTTCCAGATTCGGTTAACCTCTGGCGCCATTGATTACTAGTTAGCGGTTTGCAATTTACTAATAACTGGATTAATACAGGTGCCAGGAATAACAAAACTATGAGGTATTTATTCGAGTGCGAACCGTTCGAGGATTGCAGCGCGCGCGCTTTTTATACTCTGACGGACACCCCCCAAATCCGTCTTTAAGGCGCCTGATACGTTGGCAAACTTTTGATTTAACTTGGTTGATCTATTTGCAATGTGTTCTTGTAGTTCTTTAGTACTGGAATCTAACGACTGCTCGATGGTGTCAAACTTATAGTCAAAGTAACTCTTAATGGCAGTGGTAATTGTTCCAATAAAGCTGGAATAGTCTTTAAACACGTTATCTATAGAGTCAGCAATGGATACAGCTTCCTGCTCACTGAGAGAAAAACCCAGTGCTTCCGCTTGTGTTGTTACTAGGTTGTATTTTTCCTGGGTGGTGATTGTTATGTCTGATGATTCTATGGGCGCCTGCACTTCTAGATGTGCTGGTAAGGAAGGCGCCTGTATATTATCTGAGGTGACAATACTGCTGTTCGTCATGATGTTAATAACTTCCGAAACAATGGCGGATTTGTTTTCTAGGATATTTTCCCCAGAAGGACAAACTGTATTAATAGCTTGTCTAATTTGCTCGGATGTCGGTGTATATCCTTTCTCCTTAACACTTTTACGTATGTTCTCAATGTGATTACGCATGTATTACCTCGCTTGTTTGGTTTTGTAGATAATTGCAGAAGCAAATACTGTTACTAATTCCTCTGCTTTGTAGTTACGTGTGCGGTCGAAGTGTTTACCCTCTACCTTTGGCGCCGATTGGAACCATCTAACAATTGTTGTTCGGTGCGCTTTATATCCACTTAATCTTCTTAGTTCCTTGTAGGCTGTATCTCCTTGAATTAATATCTGTTTATTCGCTATATCTCGCGCACACTGATAACAGTAAATAATTTGTTTTAACGAGAGTTTTTTATACTCATTCCTCCGCTTTAATTGGGCTACTATTTGTAAGTTTTCGAGGTTTACTTCTAAGCCAGATTCTCGTAGCGCACGCTTGATACGATACCAAGTCCTATCACTAACTACAGAATCATAGTGAATCTCGAAGTAAGTTTTCGCACTACTGTTCTTCATCACTTTCTAATACTTTCTGACAGTCAGATGCACTGACGGCTAGACGCACACCTAGTACTTGCACTGCAACTCAATAAACAGATTTTCGGTATTTCTGGCGCCGATAGAATATTGCAACCAGGTACAACTGTGCTTCAGCTTGTGGCAGTACAGTACTCTGTAACGAAGGTATAAAGCGCTGCAAATAAATTACAAAACGCTGCAATTTCTGTTTACACACAGGTTTTGCAGTTTACTGCCATGCGTCCGTGCGTTGCACAGCTACACGAACTGGCACCGTTCTACGTACTTTAGATGGATTTGCAGCATTGCTCTGCGCTCGTAGAACAATTGAAAAGTGGTGCCTCTATAAATGCACTTGTCAGTTAATCGAAACTCGCACATGACTTTTAAACTCATTAAATGAAACGGGCGCGTTGTACATATGATTTGATGTGTTTAGAGAGAATGTCTAGATATTGGTCTAGACATTCACATTGTTTAAGCCAAGAAATATCTTTCATATCAATCTCCCAATTGATTTTCTTCCATAGCAATTGCAGCTTCCTCCAACAAAAGAACCGCCCGTCGCACACCTTGCTGGTTTGAGTATTCAGCAAATGAACGAAGAATTTCGGCAATGTTATAGTCACATGCAATCAATTCATCCCAAATCATTATCAGTAAAGTATTAAGCGCATCTTGTTTGCGTGCAGCAAACCAACAACGAAAATAGTCGCGTAGCGGTGCTGTCTCGTTCTCAAAGGTATTCATAGCGCCTCCATATTTATTTGTTGCTGCACGTAGCGTATTGAATGTAATGCATCATTCAGCGATGCGCCTAAATCATTACTAGGATTGGTTTGGCACGTAATTTGCCAGTCAGAACCCTCAATCAAATCGCTAACTAGTGCTTCCACGAGTGAAAGGGTCATATTAATTCGATGAACGGCGCCTTCAAAACTACTCGTTGGTGGTGAACTAATCAAATCGATATTCATGCTGCCTCCTTCAGTTGGTCGGTTGAACTATCTTTGGCAGGGCTATATAGAACTGATTTATCTGTAAAACTCACTACTCTGGCGCCTGGAATTAAATTGATTACCCAGCTCAATAGTCTTTCAAATGGCATTCTTTCGACGATTTTCCATGCTTGCTTATGCTCGTAAATCAAACGATTGGCGAGTGTGCTTAAATCGGCGCCTGTTATTGATTCACTAGATTTACCCAATACCCGCTGCGATTGAGATTTAAGATATTCTTCGATGTCGCATTCAATACGAACTCTTACGTTTTCTGCCATCGTTATTTCTCCCGCTGCAAAATACTCGTTATCTTGAAAATTAATAAATCTTTAACATTTGTCACATTGTGCGTGTAAACTGCCCCCCTTAGATTTCAAGGAAACGCCTAAAACAACGTGCGTAAGCCGTATGAGCGCCTTCAATGTTGGACTTGACATAAGTTGGCGCCTTCAATTGAATGTGAGTTCAATTGAGTCTTACCATTTCACCATTGTTTGAATGAAGAATGGAATGCCATGTCCCTTTATTTGCAAGACTTTCGACGGTGTGGACATGCGAGAAGATTGGCTTATCGCTCTGGAACTAGTTTTGTAACTTGATGCCATAATCGTTTCCCACAGAGAGTTCTGGGCTATTTTGGGAGATTTCGGTTGAGTTGTAATCATAATGATTCCTCCAAGTATTCCGGTAGAAAGCGCTCAATCATTACTATGAGCGGGATTGAGGGAATTTTTGCGTATACGAATCTGGCGCCCAAATTAGGACGTTTTTCAGTCAAAACAAGATTTTTGGGCGTTTTTAGACTTCTTATGCTAGATTAACACTAATAGTGCAAATAGTGCAAAAAAATCTATTGCTGCTTTTGCTGCTAACAGTGCAAATATTATCTTGTATGTGCTTGAAGAGTATGATCTATGCTGATAGGACAAATAGTTATGAATTAATGGCACGACCGCGAATTACATTAACCGTGTCAGAAGATGTTTATCAATACCTCTCTGACTGGGCTGAACGTGAAGAAAGACCCTTGGCTAACCTTGCGGCCTACTTACTGAGTCAGGCTGTTAAGGAACGTCAACAGGTTGACAAAAAGCAAAATAAGGGTGAAGGCTAATGAATGCAGTCAGTATAGATTCGCTAACACTGCCATCGCTATTATTAAATAAGTGTTCGTGCTTGCTAAACTATCTAGCCATCAAAAGTGCGATGGGAAATAAGCACGTTAATTACATCAGAAAAATCGTTAGCCTTGCTCAATTAGAGGTAAAGTGCATATTACAGAGGAAAGGAGGTAATAGCTACACAATACACAAAAAGCCCAATAGCAAAATTACAGCCAAAATAAACGCCCATTGTTTGATGAGTCACATTTCAGCTGTAAAATTGCTTCTTTAAATATTCGGTTTTGCGGGCTAAGGAATCTTTACTTCGACTCAATCATACCTCTGTTTGGCGACGTGGTTTTTAATTGAGTCAGAAGGATTGATTCACTCGTCAAAATTGTTTACACATACATCTTACAAGATCGCGTCCGAATTCACAGGCTATCTTGCAAAATTTTGCTGCAAATTCACAAGAAAGTGCTTCGACTTTATGTAAATTTTTGTTTCATCATAAAAATTTAAGATTTTTAGAACGGGCGCGAACAAATTGAATAGGCGCACTCAGATGTCATTGTGTAACGACGACTAACCCGCTCCAAAACCCACATTTATTTTTGGAGTAAAACAGATGTACAGCGTGCAACTACTTGCTAAACAAGAACCTTTCGATATTGGCAACCCAGACCGTCTGCTCTCAACATTCGAGAAAGGGCATTACAACTGTGCCGTCAACGACGGTCAAAATTTACTATCAAAACGGGCAAAGCTATACCCAGACTGCAATTCAAAATTACGGGATTTATCTACCGTAATTGAAGAAACAAGTTTTAATCAAAAACTATACTCAGTCTTTGATAGGGCTTGGAAATTTTGTGCTGTTCGCCTGACAACAGCGAGCGGCGCCCTCAAAACACCCATAAAGCTTACCTAAAACAATTCGACTAACACAAGAAAAAGTCGGTTAGCCTACGTTACAGCATTTCCAATACCCTAAAGCTTAAATACTTTTGGGTAAATACTTTACTAAAGCCAACCAACAAAAGATTTAAACAACACTAAAACGTTAACAAATGTTTTGGCTTTAGAGTGATTACTTTGTGATACATTACAAGGTTTTCATGCGATGCGGCGCTCGGCTAATCGGCTCCACCAACAGGAGTGCGAAGAATGAAAAACTATTTACCGCCCATTGAAAAAACCATGCTTCTGTGCCGGGAGGCTCTATATGCGTATTAAGCCCACCCCGACCCGGCGCCACAATCCCTGTTTTTTATGCGGCAACATAACAGGTAAATGCCGCCAACTCGAAGAACTCCATATGTGTATGGAGATAACAGACGGTTACAACACTCCACCTGGTTTGCAATTTATTGGGCTTACCAAAGATGGGATGTGGGGTAAGTTTGTTGTCGAGCGTCAGTCAAGTGCTTTTGAGCGTGAGGCGTGGCGCCAATTTCGTGAGCAAATTAAAAAGCAGCGCGTCGAGGCAGAACGTAAACAATTATCTGGCTTATTAAACGAACGCGAACGCGATGGCGCCATTCGTCAAATTTTATCGCAGTTAAATTTATCTGTCTTACACCGTGCTGACTTGCAGCGTCGTGGGTTAACCGACGAGCAAATTGCAGAAGGGATGTTTAGAAGTGTCAAACAGTGGCAAAAGCTTGATTTTCAGGTTAGCCATCGACTAGCTGGCGTTTCTATCACTGGTGATTCGCTCGTTACCCAGCCTGGTTACATTTGTCCGGTGTGGGCGCCCACAGGGGAAATTGTCACTTGGCAGCTACACTCAGATGAAGTTCACAATGGTAAATACAAGTGGGCATCGTCGCAAACCAAAAATCGTCTTAATGGTCCAACATCACACTTTACCAACGGCGAGTTACCCCTCACCTGTTGTCGTCCAACTAAAGGTACAACTTCCAAACGGGTACGTCTTAATGAAGGTATTTTAAAGCCTTGGGTATCGGCACAAAAACGCGGGGAAATCGTTTTGGGTGCAGCGGGTGGTAATTTTGCTGGTTCACCCCAGACTTTAAAATCTTACCTCGACCAGTTGGAAGTCGAACTGGGGGGAATTGAGGAATTAGTACTCGATGTTGACGCGGGCGCCATTACCAACCGTCATGTGATGCGACAGTATCGGCGTACCAACGAGCTTTTGAAAAAACTAGGCTACGAGTTGAAAATTGGTTGGTGGGGTCAGTATACAAAAGATATTTTGGACCCTGACGAATACGACGGTGTAATTGAGACGATTACTTGGTCACAGTTTGAGGATTTACACCGCAGTACACAAAACATCAGTGAAGACATCAAACAGCAATTAAAGAAACTGGGACAATACATATCTAAACAGTTCAAAGGGTTTAGCAAAGCGCCTGCTCCGAAGCCTGCTTCACCTACACCTATATATATATACAAGCTCGGTAACTTACCAACACCCGAAGAGTACATACGTTTGGGATTGCCCAAAATACAGTACAACAGTTTACAACGGTTGTCCATATGGCTAGAAGCACATGAAAAGGGATGGCATGACATACTTGACAAATCGGCGCCTGGTTTAGGTAAGTCACACGATGCGGGTTTGACTCTTGCATCCGATTTGTCTACGACAATGAATGAACTTGAGCATTTGTATTATTTGGCTGCGGATCACCGTAATCCAACCACCGAGACTGTTGAGCAAAATTATGTTGACTTAACGATTCGCCACAATGGTTTAGAGGTCGATGATACCCGCACCACACCAAGTGGGAAACCATTTTTAGTGCATCCTCGAAAGAAATCGAATATCAAATTAACACCAGGTAATTGCCATCGCTATCACCTATTTTCTGAACTCAAAGCCAAGAACATACCCCATATAGAAAGTGGGAATTCACCGATATGTTTGGGTTGTTCCTTGTTTAAGGCTTGCCAATCATCTAGTGGTCGTGGTTATGGGTTCCGCAACTTAAGACAAATGGCATTAATTAGTCCGCAAATACGCGCGCATCCTGATAGTTTACCAGACCCAGACATATACAAATTTGCAAAATGTGGATTGTTTTGGGATGAGGCATCGACGCTTCTTATTACGCACACGTCAATTTCTGTTACTTCGGCTGATTTGAACCAAACGGTTGGACAACTAACTTTCAAAAATCCTCAAGCGATGGAGCAACTGCGCCCAATGCTTACGGTCTTAAGGTCGCTGCTTAATCAGGAATTAAAACCATCATCCCGATATGGATTCGATTCAACCGCCATATGGGAATTACTACCAGCGGCGCCTGCAAATCTTAGCGAACTGATTTCTTCGTTAGAAGAAGACCTGGCGCCTGACCTAAGTTTCCTTCAGGAAGTAGCAGACAAAATCAGCATAGCCGAACTTGACAACCAAGCAAAAAAAGCAGCAAAAGCAGCCAATAGTATACTCCGCCAAGAAAACTATAAAAATACCAAAAACGAATTGCACTCCGTTGCGCTTAACTGGCTAGTACCCCTATTACAAATTTGGGTGAATGAAAAAGTAGGCGCCTTTCGTTGTGAACATGGGGTTTTATCTATATATACACCCGAATTACGTCATCGCGCGATTGCTGAAAAAGCTGCTTTTAATATTTACCTCGATGCGACAATGCGTCGCGAAGACTTGGCACTAAAAATGGGGATTGACGTTGATGAGATTCTGCATATCGAGCAAGCTAGCCCGACGTATGAAAACCTGAAAATCATTCAAGTCACGGGCATGGGGAAAGTCGGCAAAGATAGACGTTCATCTATGGATTCTCGTCTATTGGCACTAAAGGCAGCATTAACAGAACAACATCCTAACCTCAAATGTTTGGAGTGGAAGAAACACGCATCAGAGATTGATGGCTATCATTTCCGCGATAGTCGGGGGATTAATAGGTTTCAAGATGCTGATTCACTATGCAGTGTTGGTATACCCTACCCCAATTTGGGTGAGCTTGCTATTGAATATTATCTCCTGACGGGGTTACAGATAGACTTAGCCAGCAAAGATAACGATGCCAAATTCCAAGCTTTTGTTGATGCTCATGTTCAAGCTGAGATTTTGCAAGAAGCTGGACGACTACGTTCGCACCTTCGACCTAATCAAAAATTGTACTACTACTTCATTGGTGATTACGATTTAAGTTTCTTTATTGACCAGCTACCCAAAGTCCAGTTCGAGCAAGTTCAGGCAGTTTTGATTGCTCCGGAGGCAGGAAGTGTAGGACAACAAACCAAATACTTACTAGCATCTGCGTACCAGCAATTAGTCGATAACGGCAAGAAAGTTACCCAAACAGCCATAGCAGAAATTGTTGGGATTACCCAAGAACGGGTTAGTCAAATTGCTAAACAATTAGGTGGGTGGAAGGCACTCAAAGAATTATTAGTTTTGTTATTAACAACTAATAATAACGAAACTTATATTTCCTCTCCACCCGATGATGACCTTGTTTGGGCAGCACAACATTACTTACCTTTGCTCGTTTTTAACCCAGATTGTTTGCCTCCATCTCAAGTAATAGCGCAGGTATTAGAAATCGCCAGCGTTTATGGGTGGGAAAAATTTGCTGCCATTATAGCTTCACAACTCCCACAACTTAGAGCTTCTTTACTCGCTTATTTGATTGAAGTCCTGCCTAGTGAACTCAAAACGGTCTTTGTAAGTTTGGCTACCAGCACTCTGCGAGTTACGTAGCTTTTAGTTGACAAGGAAAGTTTACTGTAGCGCTTATAAACGAACGCGCAAAAATTTAAT
>NZ_MRCD01000170.1 GCF_001904745.1 Calothrix sp. HK-06 | reverse complement strand
AGATACATGTAACAGCACTTGCGAGTCGTTATCATTCTAATAGTCTGTCAAGTCGAAAGACTGAAATGCTTTTAGAAAGATTTGATTTTGATTTCTCACGACCATATTTATTATTTGTTAGTAATATTGAACCAAGAAAAAATATTAATGCTTTGATTAAAGCGTTTAATTATTTAAAGTCCAAATATAATATTCCTCATAATTTAGTATTGATAGGTAAAAAAGGTTGGCGCTACGAACCTGTATTTACAGCTATTGAGGATTCTCATTGGAGCGATTCTATTTATCATCTTGACTATTTATCTGATGATTTAGTGGCGTTATTTTATTCAAAAGCTGATGTTTTTGTTTATCCATCTCACTATGAAGGGTTTGGATTACCTGTACTAGAGGCAATGACTTTAGGGGCGCCTGTAGTTAGTTCTAACTGCTCCTCAATTCCAGAAGTCGCAGGTGATGCAGCTTTACTTATTAACCCTTCAGAACCACTTGAATTAGCTGAATCGATTCTTAAAATTATTAGTGACTCTCATTTGCGTCAAGAATTAATCATCAAAGGCAAAGAAAGAGCAAAATTATTCACGTGGGAAAGAACAGCAAGAGAAACATTACAGGCTTACAGGAGTCTTGTAGAACCAAGAGTGAAGATTGAGGTTTAAGAAGTTTTGATGTCATCCGACAAGATAGATAACTTGGAATTGAAGCAAATCATGTGTGGAATGCTTTGTTGGCGCCACTACAAAGAAACCAAATGCTTGTAAAATATCATAGTGCTTGTGTATTGCGTTAATAACATAGTATTTGGGCTATGGGTGTATAGAACACTACGCCCAGGCTCGCTGATGTGCTGTAATGTATCGTTAATAATATTTGGGCTAAATATTTATTCGATATTGCACTGATTACACAAATAAAATTGTGTAGTAAATAAAACAAAATATCAACTAGCTTGATGTTTACTTAGTAAAAGTGGTGAAGGAGTATGACAGAGCGTAAGCGGGTGCTAATTACAGGTATTACAGGTCAAGATGGTTCTTACTTAAGCGAGCTGTTACTCGAAAAGGGTTATGAAGTTCACGGAATTATCCGCAGGACATCGACTTTTAACACTGACCGTATTGACCATCTTTATACCGACCCGCACAATGAAGACGCGCGTCTGTTTCTTCATTATGGGGATTTAACCGATGGCACAATGATGCGGCGTATTCTTGAGCAAGTAAAGCCAAAAGAGGTGTATAATCTTGGCGCCCAGTCCCATGTGCGTGTAAGTTTTGATTCTCCTGAGTATACTGCTGATGCAGTAGGCATGGGGACTTTACGTTTATTAGAAGCAATACGCGATTACCAGCAAAGAACAGGTATTGAGGTACGTTTTTACCAAGCTGGTTCTTCTGAGATGTTTGGTAAAGTACGGGAAGTTCCGCAATCTGAAGAAACTCCTTTTTACCCTCGCAGTCCCTACGCTTGTGCCAAGGTATTTGCTCACTGGCAAACGGTTAATTACCGCGAATCGTATGGATTGTTTGCCTGTAACGGTATTTTGTTTAATCATGAATCTCCAAGACGTGGTGAAACATTTGTGACTCGTAAAATTACACGAGCTGTCGCGCGTATCTTAGCAGGAAAGCAATCCAAACTTTACATGGGTAATCTTGATGCCAAACGTGACTGGGGTTATGCTAAAGATTATGTCAAAGCAATGTGGCTGATGCTACAGCAGGATTTACCCGATGACTATGTGGTAGCGACTGGAGAAACGCATTCAGTACAAGAGTTTTTGGAGATTGCCTTTGGGTATGTTAACCTCAACTGGGAAAATTATGTTGAGTTTGACGCGCGCTATTTGCGCCCAACAGAGGTAGATTTATTAATTGGTGATGCAACTAAAGCAAAGCAAAAATTGTCATGGGAAGCATCGGTTAGCTTTGAGCAACTAGTAAAACTGATGATTAAAGCTGATTTACAGGCACTGGGCTTAATTCCAGATGCGGGTGAGTTATCGACTAGCCATGATAATGCTATTATCCGGAAAAGTTTAGTTAATGCAATGATTTAGTTCTTTAGTGTGTATGGTGTCATGGGCGAGGAGTTAGCAATTTCACTCAAAAATGTCTCAAAATGTTACAAGCGCTATGGGCGCCCGGTAGACAAGCTTAAGGAAGTTTTACTACCAGGTAAAAATTATGCGGCTGAGTTTTGGGCACTGCGAGATATTGATTTAGAAGTACACAAAGGTGAAACTGTAGGAATTATCGGTCAAAATGGTTCTGGCAAAAGCACATTGCTGCAAATTATTGCCGGAACCCTTACACCAACTACTGGTAGTGTAAGTGTCCAGGGACGAGTATCAGCTTTACTAGAACTTGGTAGTGGATTTAACCCTGAATTTACTGGGCGCCAGAATGTGTTTTTTAATGGAAGGATTTTGGGGTTAACTCAGGAAGAAATAGAGGCTAAATTTGATGAAATAGCAGTTTTTGCCGATATAGGTGATTTTATTGATCAACCTGTAAAAACATACTCCAGTGGAATGTTTGTAAGGTTAGCTTTTGCTGTTGCAGTTAGTGTTAATCCTGAAATTATTATTGTTGATGAAGCATTATCAGTAGGAGATATTTACTTTCAACAAAAATGTTTTGAACGCATTAAAGAGCTTAAAGGTCAGGGAACCACGCTTTTGTTTGTTTCTCATGATTCGGGTGCTATATATAAACTTTGCAACAAAGCATTATTAATGGAATCGGGTAAATTAGTATTAGAGTCTAAACCAAAGACTGTGATTGATTTATATGAAGCTAAACTCTTGAAAAAAAGAGATTTACAATCTGAAGAAATAGAAATTAAAGTATTATCTGATTCTAATAATGAAATAAAAGAGTATCAAAATTATTCAGAACAAAATTCAATAGTAGAGGAAGTATCAATAAATTTAAATGATGTAGATATAAAATATATTAAACTATTAGATGAAGACGATAAAGAGACGAATGTTGTATTTAGCGAAAAAATTTTAAAGCTATCAATAGGAATCTTGTTTTTAGAGGATTTTGAAGACCCACATGTTGGTTTTAAAATTAGAGATAGAACAGGAGAAGTTATCTTTGAAACTAATACTTATTGCATGAAAGAAAAAATTGGTCATGTAGAAAAAGGAGAATTTTTAGAATTTAACTTTAAATTTGAAGTACCTATTTCGGCTGGAGAGTATACAATTACTGTTGGAGTTGTTGATAGTGGTTATGGAGAAGGAAGTTTTAAAAGAACTTTAGTCTATAGTCATAGTGTTGCTCAATTCAAAGTTTTACTTAATAAAGATTCTATTCACTGGTCTGGAATTGTTAATCTTAAACCATCTTTCTCAACTACAAAATATTCAATATTTAATTATCGTAAAAGTTAAGGCTGTATATTATGAGTTTAGTTAATTCGATAAAGACAAATACTATCGTTAAAATTAAAGATTCAGGTATATGGAACAAAATAACTATCAAAGGTGATAATGAAAAGCATTCACAAGCAAAGAAATTAAGACCTGTGCTATTGATTTGTGAAACAATTAATGTTTGTAATTCCGTTTGTGTATTCTGCCCTTACTCACAACAATCAAGGCCGACAGGAACAATGTCACTTGAATTGTTTGAAAAAGTTGTTAAAGAATACAGAGAAATAGGAGGTGGAATTATTTCTCTCACCCCAATGGTTGGAGATGTACTACTTGATAGAAAACTAATTGAAAGATTAGAAATTTTACGTAGGTATAAAGATGATATAAAACCTAGTATTACAACAAATTTATTTGCGCTTGACAAATTTTCAGATGTTGAAATAGTTAAAATTTTAGATTGTTTTGAGAGAATACATGTCTCGTGCTATGGAATTACTTCAGAAGAAAATAAAGAGATTACAAAAACACTTCATTATGAAAATTTTATTAGTAATATGAAGCGTTTTGTTAGAATTTGGGAAAAGACGAAAAAAAAATGTGAGATAAAAGTTGGATTTAGACTGTTATACGAGCATAGCTACACTTTACTTAGCAACTTTTTAGCAGAAAATTTTGGTCATATTTTTCCGTATGGTTCTACCAGTACGTATGCTAATTGGGGAAATTCAATGTCCGGTTCTCTACCTGGAAAAGCAGTCTGGATGCCTGAAGTTGAAAATCATGAAACTTGCATTTTACTTCTAGTTGCAATGCAAGTGTACTGGGATGGAAGAGTATCGGCTTGTGCGTGTTGCGATTATGATTCAAGCAAAGAATTATTTATAGGTAATGTTAATCATGAAAAAATATCTGAAATATACAATGGGTATTTAAGTGAGAAATTATGGTCATATCATGAGAATAATAGCTTACCTAATATTTGTAAGAAGTGTACATTTCATCAACCATTGCAAATTTTAGACAAAAATCATACTTTAGTTTCTAATCCATATGATTATATTGGAGGTTAGTTTATTTAACAATATTAAGTTTAAAAATTAAAAATAAATTGGATATATTTAATATGTATGAATCGATAATTGAAACGTACAAATTGGCAAAATACGACTTTAGAAAAACTGCAAGTCCAAAAGACCCTTTGGTACATCTCTTTGATGAATGGATTGATTACTATAAGCTAAAGTGGTCGATCGCTCATGTTTTGAAACCTGCTACTATTTTAGAAATAGGAGTTCGTTTTGGGTATTCCGCAGTTGCCTTTCTCGAAGGATACCCATCAGCTAAATATGTTGGGATTGATTTGGATACAGATTCCTTTGGAGGTGTTAAAGGGGCAATAAGTTGGGCAAAACACATTACTCAGCAATATAATGTGGAGCTAATAGTAGCTGACACACAAATTATGGAAAGTTTTCCTGGTGGTTTATACGATCTAATCCATGTCGATGGACAACAAGATGGTGACGGGTCTTTTCATGATTTGCAACTTGCCGTAAAACAAGCCCGATATGTGCTGGTAGATGGCTACCTTTGGACACGTCAAAATTTTTTTGCAGTTAGCGATTTTTTATTTAAGAATTCATATATATTAGATTGGTATGGTGTAATACCGGGCTATGCTGGAGAACTAATTATAAAAGTATCTGAGGAGTATTTACTAAAAAATAGTAAAGATACTACGACAAAGGCAAATACATCTTATTCTAGTTTAGAAATTCGTCAAGCATATACGAATGAATATTTCACGCAAGATTGTGCAGGTTCCGATGTTTATAAAAAAAATAAGGGAAAAAACTTACAAGATCCAAGATTAATTGCCGTAGCTACTATTTCTAGTTTGAAGAAATCTGGTCGTGTACTTGATTTAGGATGCGGTAGAGGAGAGCTTAGTTATTATTACGCTAATCAAGGTTTTTCAGTTACAGCTATTGATTATTCTGAAAGTGCTATTGAATTAACCAAAAACTGTTTTGATGGCGAAGAAAATCTTAAGTTAAACGTAGAATTTATTTGCGATGATGTGTGTAATGCAGGGTTAACAGGTAAATACGATTTAGCAGTGTCATCTGATGTTATTGAACACTTAAGTTTTATAGAGGTAGACAAGCTTTATCAAAGAGTTTCTGAATATCTCAACTCTGACGGTTTATTTGTTTTACACACTTTTCCAAATCTTTGGTACTATAAATATGAATATTCACGCAAAAGAAAGATAGCTGCGTCTGTTGGAGCTTATTTACCACCTGAACCTCGTTCCAGGTATGAGATGCTAATGCATATTAATGAACAATCACCGCGAATTCTAAAAAAACAATTAGGTAAATATTTTGACCACGTCCATTTGTGGTTTGCTTGTCCTGAAAATCCAGGTGGAAGTCTTGTTAATAAATTTTCGATTAGAGAACTTAGTGCGGCGCCGAGTTTATTTGCAGTAGCTTCTCATGAAAAGATAGATAAGGAGGAATTGAAGTGTAAATTACAAATGCTGCCAATTCCAGCTATCCCAGCAGGGGAAATCAAATTGCTAGTGACAGATTATCCAAAGTTTGTTCGTACTAATAATGAATTTGAAATACAATTGCAGCTTGAAAATTACAGTGAGTTTAATCTTAATAGTTTTGAACCAAATCCAATTCACATCGCATACCATTGGATGAATGAAAATGCTAGCGATTACATTGTTTTTGATGGGCAAAGAACTAAAATTTTTCCGACTTTAGATAAAAATGTACCTGCAACTATGAAAATATTATTTAATCAAGTTAAAAAAGGAGTTTATTCGGCTAGAGTTAAATCTTTGGGTAAAGAAGGAAAATATATTTTAAGAGTAACACTGCTGCAAGAATGGGTACGCTGGTTCGACAGCAGCCCCACTCAACTATATCAAGATATTCTTGTTACGATTACTAATGAGTAATCAATAATTTACAGATATAAATCGCGTCATAGCCTGACTGCTTTCACTATTCTTTTCTCTATCAATAGGATATTAAAACTATGACAAATAACTTAGAAGTTAATGTTGACGCATTAATGCAAAAAATTAGGGAAGAAGTAATGAAACGTAAAGCACAGCTTCAAACTGCTGCTTCTAAGTTTACTTCACCTGCTTTACCTGCTTATCAACATAAAGAAAGTAATTCTCAAATTAATAAAATTGAAGCTTTGCTTAAAAATGCTGAGTCTAGAGCTTATGTTCGTACAAAGCTACCAGAAAAAATAAGTCGCTTACTATCTTCAAAAATCGGCAATAAGCTACAAAAAATCATTATTAAAGGTTTCAATTTATTATTTAGAGATCAAAGAGAGGTGAACTTTAATTTAATTCAGTCTTTAAGAGAGTCAGTTGCACTAAATCGACAGTTGAGTGAACAGATAAATTATTTAAAGTTACAACTACAAGAACATATTACAACTGTAGATAATCGTTTTCAAGAAAATGATAAACGGTTAGATGACTGCCGCTCATATGCTGCAAATATTACTAATGAACAATCTAATATATTAAACGGCCATATTCAAGGATTCAATCAACGTTTGAATAATATACATAGCCGCTTGCAAGCGTTAAAGGAAGAGTATCAAAAGCTTGATGAGAGCTACAAAAAATTGGATGAAGACTATCTCAAAATAAATGATATTCATGAAGAGTTAGATGATAAATGCCGAAAACTTGACATAAATGATACTTATATTAAAAGCGATTTAACTTTACAAAAGCGTTTGATTAATTTGTTTTTAGATGAAGCCAACCGAGGCTTACCAAGACAGTTTAATTTAGAGGAAATACAAAAATTAGACCACAAGCAAAAAGACTTATTTGATGCTTTTTATACAGCATTTGAAAATGAGTTTCGTGGTAGTCGTGAAGAAATAAATAATCGATTATCTATCTACATTCCGTTCATTAAAAAAGCAGCAGATGCCACAAATGACAATTCAATGGTTGATTTAGGTTGTGGTCGAGGTGAATGGCTTGAGTTAATTTATCAGCAGGGTTTTAAACCATTAGGAATTGATATTAATCATGCAATGGTACAACAATGCCAAGACTTGGGTCTAGAAGCATACGTAGGAAATGCCATTAATTACTTACGTGCTACTCCTGCTGATTCTTTTGCTGTAGTATCAGCATTTCATGTAATTGAGCATTTATCTTTACAAGAATTAATCACTTTAGTTGACGAGGCAGTGCGCGTGCTGAAGCCAGGAGGTGTTGCTATTTTTGAAACACCTAACCCAGAAAATTTAATAGTAGGAGCTTGTAATTTTTACTTAGACCCTACTCACCATAAACCTATTCCTCCAGCTACATCTCAGTTCTTATTACAAAATCGAGGATTTTGTCAAGTTGAAGTCCTCCGTTTGCATCAAATGGCACAAACCCAACACTTTGATAATGCTTTATTGGAAAACCTTTTGCAAGGTTTTCAAGACTACGCTGTAATTGGATGGAAACCATACATAACTGAAGAGTAACTATACTGTTTTTGCTTTTTCTTTTGCTTTCTTTTGAGTAGATTAGGGGTAATAATGAGAATATTAATATGTAATGAAAGATTTTTATTTCGTTTTGGTTTAGATCGTGTCCTTATTATGGTTGGAAAAGGGATGGCTGAAAGAGGGCATGATGTATACCTGATGGGATGTAGATACGATGAACATATCGTTAAACAATTTAGCAAAAACTTTATTTCTGTTCCGTCTCCTACTGTTGATTACGCCAATTACAATGAATTCACTGCTCAATGGTTACAACAGCAGTGGGGTAACTTATTTAATAAAACTGAACAGCCAGACGTAATTATTGTAGGTGGGTGGCCCTTTTTTCAAGCCATTGAGTTCTTTTCTCAAGTTTGCCCAACCACTATTTTTATTGATGCTGGTGCTGTACCTCTCGATGGTTTTGATGGTCACGCTTTGTTTATTCAACAAAAGTTGAGGAGCTTGCGTCAACAATATTTGAGCATGGCGACAGGCATACTACCTATTAGCAATTTTATAGCTAAGTCACAAAGTATACCAGATAGGGGCAGTAGTGTCAGTGTAGAAACTATACTGCTAGGCGCCAACCATATGGAACTTTCCTTATGGCAGTCACAGATGGTAGGTCAAGGAAAAAATCACGGTAAGAGTTTGTCTAAAGTTAAAAAGCTACAAAATGCGGGAAAGACTTGTATTTTAAATCTTGGACGCTGGGAGGCAGGTTGTTACAAAAATTCAGAAGTCTGCTTCTATATAATGCTTAAGCTAATTCAGAAGCATCCAGAAGTAGTTTTATTAGTACTAAGTGATGAGCAAGGTATTGACATTCCAAAAAATCTACAAGAATATGTCAAGCCAATTGGATTCCCAGATGATGGGGAATTGCAAGAGATAATGAGAAGCATAAAGCTAGGAATTTCCGTGTCCTTATGGGAGGGTTTTAATTTGCCCTTAGCAGAAATGCAATGGTTGCAAAAGCCTGCTCTCGCTTTAAATTTAGCAGCTCACCCCGAAGTCGTTGTAAATCCTTGGTTTCTCTGTAGTGACATAACAGAGATGATAGATAAGACTGACATTGTTTTATCTGATCGCGTGCCTTATCAAGCTATTGAAGCGTCTGTATATAATAACTTTCGTTCAAAATTTGCTTGGGATAATGTAGTGCAAAACTACTGCGATTACATGGAAAATGCTGTCAAAACAAATCTAAATCAGAATTTGGCAGCGTATCCGCTTCTAATCATTGATGTGACTAATAGCAGTCGTGATCCTGCAAATTCAGGTGTTATTCGAGTGACTCGACAACTGTGTCGTGCTTTGCAGAAGAATTATGACCCTGTATTTGTAGTTTGGGATTTTAATGCACAGTGGTATATTTTGCCTTCCGAAGCTGGGTATCAACAACTGAGTCAGTTCAACGGCCCTGAAATGCCAAAATATGCACAACATATATTAAATAATTTTGGAACAATATCACTTGATGAGTTTCTTAAAGTTGAAGCTAGCACTAAAGAACGTTCTGTATTATTCTTCTTTGCAGAAACAGTTTTAGACCCAAGATGTTTAAAAGCTATTGATTACGCAAAACAGCGTCAGTGGAAAACAGCAGCTATTTTTTACGATTTAATTCCGTTAATGTATCCTAATTTGTGTAGCGACTCTGTAACAGAGCTATTTTCCAATTATTTAAAAATGTTATCAGGGGTAGATACGACAATTCCTATTTCGGAATTTTCTGCTCAGTGCCTTCTAGATTATTGGTCTAAAAACAGCATACTACATGGAGATGTAAATACTGCACTTCTGCCAGGGGAATTTGGAAAGCAATCACGCAGCGTAAAAATGCAAGACTTATCGTCAAATCGTATACATATACTATGTGTTTCTACTTTAGAACCCCGTAAAAACCATCTTACTCTTTTAAAAGCCTTTGAGATTGTGGCAAAAGACTATCCAGAGCTTGATTGGAGGTTAACGTTAGTAGGTAATCGCTATGATGGTGCGAAAGAAATATACAAAGCAGTAGAGAAAGCATCAGCTAAAGATCAACGAATCCAATGGCTTGGTATTGTAGACGATGCGACCTTACATCGATTGTATGAAGAATCAACATTTACAATTTATAGCTCATTGGTTGAAGGCTTTGGTATGCCCATCTTAGAGAGCATATGGCATTCCAGAGTCTGCTTATGCCATTCGCAAGGTGTAATGGCAGAATTGGCACAGTTGGGTGGCTGTATGGTTGTTGACATGAATGATGCTAATGCCATCGCCAAAGCGATACATCTTCTATCATCGGATCGCAAATTGCTGGCTGAATTGCAAGAAGTTGCTTGCAGGCGCCAGCTTAAAACATGGGATGATTATATGGTGGAAGTAATGAATATTTTGGGATTAAAAAATATACCATTAAATCTGTTAAACCATAATGATTCAACAATGAACTGGAACACTATTACCTGGGAAAATTTGTTATATCCGAATTGCTTGCTAAATCGTTGGCAGATGCATGATTCCGAACGTATGGCTTTAAATGGTTTATTAGCAAGACATCAACCAAGATGCAGCGTTGAGATCGGCACATACTACGGTGGTAGTTTGTCTTTAATATCACAGTATTCCGGAGTAGTGTTTTCTATAGATATAGACCCAGAAGTTCCTATGCGCGTTCCAGCAATGGAAAACGTCAGCTTTTTGATTGGAAAATCTCAAGATGTAGTACCACTGCTATTCCAAGCTCTTGACGAAGCTGATATACCAATCGATTTTATACTCATAGATGGTGATCATTCGGCTGATGGCGTTTTTAGAGACATAAATATAATTTTATCTTATGTACCAAAACAACCATTGTTTGTGATGATGCATGATTCATTTAACCCAGAGTGTCGGCGCGGTATTATGACTGCAAAATGGCAAGATTGTCCCTATGTAGCTTGGCTTGAAGTCGATTTTGTACCGGGACGCATAATCGAAGGAGATGACAACGCTGCTAAAGGAGAAATGTGGGGAGGACTTGCGCTGGCTTTATTACTGCCAACTCCACGTCAAGGACACCTTACCATTAACGCTTCGACAACTGGATTTTATGACCTAGCTTTTAAATCTAGAAATTGATACTATTAGTATTCGTCACTTAGTATGATTCATAGGATACTTATTTGCTGTAATTTTTATCCCCCATTTTTTATTGGTGGCGCCGAAATTATTGCTCACGAACAAGCTTGTCGCTTGCTTAAAGCTGGGTACCAAGTTGCAGTCTTTTGTGGAAAACATGACGATGGTGCCCGTCGTTATTCAATAATTCAAGAACAATTAGACGGGCTGCAAGTATTCCGAGTTATCCTGCATACAGCAGATTATAATTTAGGTCAAAATTTTTATAACCACGCTGTAGACAATCTTTTTGATGGAGTGCTTGAGAAAATAAAACCAGATGTTGTACATTTCCACAATATTATTTCCTTATCATTAGGAATTATCGAGCGAGCATATCGCCGTCAAATAAAAACATTGCTAACATTGCACGACCACTGGGGATTTTGTTATAAAAATACTCGGCTTAAAGCTCACGATTTAGTATGTACCGATTTTTCACAATGTGCTGAATGCTTACCAGAATTAACGGATAGTAGAGGGCGAC
This sequence comes from Calothrix sp. HK-06, assembly GCF_001904745.1. GTDB lineage: Bacteria > Cyanobacteriota > Cyanobacteriia > Cyanobacteriales > Nostocaceae > Dulcicalothrix. Next base: position 3,075 of record NZ_MRCD01000170.1, on the reverse strand, counting down.
GGTTTCACATCCGGATGCGTAATGATTACATAGCTTGGCAATTGAATAAGGTAGATAATTTTGTCTCACCTAGTTCTTATCTTGCGTCAGCTTATGTCAAAGCAGGAATATCATCTAATCATATAAGCGTTATATCTAACGGTATCGATGTTGAGCGTTTTCAACGAATCAACAAAAAACCTTCTAACGTACCTTTAAGCTTTACTTTTATTGGACACTTAGATTTTCATAAAGGCGTTCATGTTTTGATCGCTGCAATGAATATGTTATTGCAGAATGGCTATTTAGGCAGTGTGTGCAAAATCAATATCGTTGGCAATGGTGCTATGGCTAGCGACTTAGCTAAGTTTGTTGAAGAAAATAAAATTAGTTCTGCTGTCAATCTTTTAGGAAAAGTAAATCATTCTCAAATCGAAAGTGTTTACGACTGTACTGATGTACTAATAATGCCTTCAGTATGGCCTGAAAACGAACCTGTTACTATTCTAGAAGCAATGGCTGCGGGTATACCTGTATTAGCGTCAAATCGTGGTGGAAATTTAGACCTTATTGAAGATGGAATTACAGGTTATTTGTTTGATTCTGGGGATGCCCGAAAACTTGCTGAGAAAATAACTCAGATAGCTTTACACTCTGATCAACTTGAATTTATAGGACAAAAAGCTCATGCTAAAGTAGTAAATAATACGCTAGAAAATTATTCACAAAAAATAATTAAGCTTTACAAAGAAACGCAGCTTATCTCAAAAAAAATATCTCAAAAAGTTATATTATGTTGCGGCGAATCTGTTTTAGAAAAAAGTTTTTCTACAATCGCAAAGTTCGAGGAAAGTGTTCACAGTAGTAGTTATAAATTCCTCATGAGTGATTGGGTTACTCTTAAAGAATGGGAGCAAGCTGAATTACTGTGGATAGTCGATGATAAAGGTAATGAGCAAGATATATTGAATGCTTTAAAATTGGGTTTGGCCATACTAGTTCCCCAGCAAAATCAAAAACTTGTAGAATTGTGTCGCATTGGACAGTGCGGATTATTTTATGCAGATGAGATTGAAGCTGAAGTGTGTCTTGAATATTTTATTAATGAGCCATTAATTTTAAAGACACTTGGTCAAAATGCAAAAAGATTTTCAAATAAATTATCAACGCTTTCTTCATTTTATAAAATTAAGTTATAACTAATAAATTACATATCAATATTTTGATAATAGTATTAATTTTTTACACTATTACTCAATTTATTATATGTAGTATTATAAAACTAATTTTGGATGTTGTAACAATGTTCGCAGAAGTTAATTATAATTTTATCTGCTGCATAATTTTATAGTACATGACTAAAAAAGCTTTAATCACAGGACTCACAGGACAGGACGGTTCTTACCTTGCAGAACTCCTTCTCGAAAAAGGCTACCAGGTATTTGGCTTGGTTCGTCGTTCTAGCACCAGTAACCTAGAACGCATTAGCCACCTTTTCGATAAAATCAAAATCGTATCTGGTGACTTACTTGATCAATGTTCGTTAATGGATGTCATCACCGAAACTCAGCCAGATGAAATTTACAATCTTGCTTCCCAAAGTTACGTTCCTCTTTCTTGGACACAACCAGCTTTAACTGCTGAGTATACTGCAATTGGTGTTTCCCGCTTACTCGAATCGATTCGTCGCTGTAGACCCGATGCTAAATTTTACCAAGCATCTAGTAGCGAAGTATTTGGACAACCTGATGAGTCACCTCAAAGCGAACGCACTGCTTTTCGTCCTCGTAACCCTTATGGTGTTGCTAAAGCTTACGCGCATTGGATGACTGTTAACTATAGACAGCAGTATAATCTTTATGCTTGTTGCGGTATTACATATACTCACGAATCTCCTCGACGTGGTACAGAATTTGTATTTAGAAAAATTACCCGTACCGCAGCAATGATAAAACTCGGTTTAGCAAAGGAACTACGACTTGGTAATTTGGATGCTAGACGAGATTGGTGTTATGCCAAAGATGCTGTTCATGCTATGTGGACAATGCTACAGCAAGAACAACCAGATGATTTTATTATTGCTAGCGGCGAAACTCACTCAGTTAGAGATTTAGTTGAGTGTGCTTTTAATTATGTAGATTTAAATTGGCAGGATTATGTTGTTGTAGACCCTGCGTTTTATCGTCCTGATGAACCGATACAGCTAGTTGGTTGTATTTATAAAATCAAAGCTGAACTAAGCTGGAAACCTCAATATTCTTTTAAGCAGTTGGTTGAGTTGATGGTAGACCATGATTTAAATGAGTTGCGTGGTAAAGAATCGCATGTTGACGGCGCCAGAGAAAGCCTATCCTACAAGAATGTTAGTCATAGCTAGTTTTTGGGAACCCTGTAGCTGTAACCTAAAAATTTCAGATACAGGCTATACGCGCGTTCAAAAAACGAATCTGGCAATTACGTGGTATTTTATTTACTGCTCCTGCTGTCGCGGGCCTATTAATTGGTTTGCGATATGTGGGGTTATTACAGCCATTTGAGTTAGCTGCACTTGATGAGTTTTTTCGCAGGCGCCCATCTGAACCAGTAGATGAGCGTGTGGTAATAGTCGAGGTAAACGAGGAAGATGTGCGAAAGCATGGTTTACCGATATCCGATACCAAGCTAGCAAAAATGATTACTAATATCAAACAGCAGCAACCGCAAGAATCTGTGCTGTAAACTACCTTGAATACTCAAGGCGCCTGCTAAAATGTTTTGATTAGTACTTTTTTCGAGTAGCTTAAGGCTTTGGGATATGGCAGCATTAGCTTGTTGCCAGTCTCCGAGTTGTTGATACGAAGACGCTAAATTAGTCAATACAACCGCTTGATTGATAGTATCACCTTGTGGTAGTAGCTCAGAAGCTCGGTGCCATAATTCAATCGCATTTGCAAACTGCCCAGCTTGATAGCTTTTTTTCCCAGCTTGTACTAGTTCTGCGACTGAGGTAAAAGCTGTTTGCTGTCCTGAAGGTACTGCTGCAAAACTAGCATGGGAAATAAAACCGCTATTACTTAGCATCACTGTTAAGATAGCGACAAACAACCCTAACTCACA
>NZ_MRCD01000169.1 GCF_001904745.1 Calothrix sp. HK-06 | reverse complement strand
AGTCGCCAATAGCGGAATGTTAGATGAGCAATCAGTCGATTAGATACCCGGTTTTGCGAAAAGCTGGTATCTCAATTTTTGGAACTTAAATTAAAATTTATTATTTGTAAAGCTTTTTAATTTTAAATTATTAAACGTTAATTGCTAACTATTACTTAAGAAAGAGCAGAAAATTCAAGAAAAAGTGCAATATTTACAAACAGATAAGCTGTGAGGCTGGATTTTCAGCAATTATGAAAATTGAACACGTTCACTTTTACGTGGAAGATGCCAAAGCTTGGCGTGACTGGTTTGTAAGTACTTTAGGTTTTGAAGCGGTAGACGACTACATGCTTCCTCCTTATCCTCTTGACTACGAGAATAATAATCATACTTGTACTCAAGTAGTCAAAAGCGGTTCTATCTGCTTCGTGCTATCTTCACCGTTATTACCTAACAGTCCAGTCGCTGAGTTTCTACGTCACCACCCACCTGGTGTAGCTGATGTGGCATTTACTGTAGAAGATATTCAACATATACAGGAGCGCGCTTATAATTACGGTGCCAAAATTTTGCAACCAATTAGCGAATATTATTGGAATGGTATTTATACTCAATTTACCAAAATTAAGGCTTGGGGTTCCCTATCGCATACCTTAATCGAAACACACCTACGAACCACAAACCACGAACCACGAACCCTGGTCAACATCGACCACATTGTATTAAATGTACCAACAGGGGAATTAGACAACGCTGTTGCTTGGTACGAAAAAATACTTGATTTTCAACCACAGCAAAGTTTTAACATCCAAACTGAAAATTCAGGGTTACACAGTCGGGTCATGATATCGCGTTGTGGTGGTGTACAGCTACCAATTAACCAACCTACAACAGGTAACTCGCAAATTCAAGAGTTTCTGGACTTTAACCGAGGTGCGGGAATTCAACATATTGCTTTATCGTCGTCTAACTTACTGGAAACGATTTGTCTGTTTCGTTCTCGTAGCTTGCCTTTTTTAGTGGTTCCCCCAACTTATTATTCCAAGCTTGTAACTAGACCCGGTTTTCCACTTTCTCCATCCGAAATTGACTCCCTGACTCAACAAGAAATTCTAGTTGATTTTAGAGAAGATAATCCAGGCGCCTTATTATTACAAATCTTTACTCAACCCATTTTCGGGCAACCGACATTTTTCTTTGAATTCATCGAACGTCGTAACCTCGCTAAAGGTTTTGGGGAAGGCAATTTTCGTGCGCTATTTGAAGCTATCGAGCGCGAACAACTAAAACGCGCTCCGGAGTAACCATTTAAATGTCAAATTCCCGATTTGTTCACTAAATCGGGAACCTAAAAACTTTATATTAGATTTTTCAATATTTTATATAAGTTATTCAAAACTTTATACTGTCACAAGTCGTTCTTAACTGGGATAATGTGATAACGAAATATTAAGATTATTAAACTAATAATAAAAATATGTTAAGAATCTTTACAGATTTTGATGGTCCAATAGTTGACGTATCCGAACGGTATTATCGAGTATATGAGCTTTGTTTAGAAAAAACTCGGCATCCCGAACAAGAAGTGCGGTTGCTACCGAAACAGGAATTTTGGCATTTAAAGCGTGACCGGGTTCCTGAAAAACAAATTGGTATTATTTCAGGATTAAGTGAACACCAAGCAACTGCGTTTGCTTCTCTACGTAAAAACACAGTGCATACCCAGCCTTACTTTGAACACGATACGTTGGCGCCTGATGCAGTCGAGGCACTAACAAAAATTAAACAGTTGAATATAGACCTGGCAGTAATGACAATGCGACGTGTAAGTGAACTAGATTTCGCGTTTAAACAGCATGACTTGGGGAGATTTTTCCCAAAAAATCGGTGCTACTGTCTCAGTAATGACTACGTTAAAACCCGCGATGTTGATGATAAGCCTTTACTAATGGAGCGTGCGCTAACAGAATTACCGAAAGCTACAAATACGTGGATGATAGGAGATACAGAAGCGGATATTGCTGCTGCAAAAAAACATAGCATTAAAGTTATAGCTGTAGAATGCGGTATTCGCAGTCGCGAGCAATTAGAGACTTTTCAGCCAGATTTAATTGTTAAAAACTTGAGCGCTGCCGTCGAAATCATTCTAAAGAGCGAGAAGCGAAGTTAAAACTCCGCGCCTCATAACTCCTGACTTTTAATTTTAACGAAGAAAGCTACTAATAAGCCACAGTAGGACAAAAGTGAATACTGTGGAAAATTGATCTACGCTTATGCCGACCGTAACAATTTGTGATATTAAGCTAGCAGCTATTAGCCCTCCACCAATTAAACCAATCATCAACCCTGCAAAAGTCCATAGCACAGCTCTGCCGAGTCGATTTTCTTTGCGGTTCAAAAAGTAAACGCTAATACCAACACCCAATATAAGCGACAGTTGTAGAACTTGGTCGCCTGTTGTTTTGTAGAAGATAGAAATTGCACTCAAACCTAAATACCACACCAAAGGTAAAACTACGTCACCCGGAGCTGGTTTATCGAGCATTCTATTCAACCACGTTGGAGACTGGTCGCGTTTTGGTAAACTTTCTTGCGGCGGCGCCTGGACAATACGCTCAGGGAATCGAATACGTTCAGGCACCTTGATTTTTCCTTCTTGGCGCATCCGCAAGCGGTCCATTAAAACAGCATCATAGGCAGCTTCGACTAACTCAATACGTTTGTTGTCGCCTTTACACTGTTCTAAAAGCCGACTACGCGCATTTTGTATGTCCTCGAAGGTTGCATCTTCTGATACCCCAAGTTTTTCGTAGGGATTTTGGTCGCTCATGGGAGTTAATTATTTTAGCCTCAGTACTAGGCGTGCTTAATGTAAAAAACAAACGAATTCAAGCTTGCCTTACGGTTTTTATCCGCCGAAACGAAGTTTTGCGCTTATGAACAAGTTTAAACTAGGTTCCGCTCATTATATATATATATATTCTAACTGGATATTAGCACGAGTTTTTTAATAAAAGTCTGGTAATTTTAACTATGGTTACTTTAACATATTGCAATAACTCAGTGTATCCCCTCATGCCGCTACTGGGTAGTAAGCTCTACTCTAGAATTTAAGTTAAGAATACCATTACTGTACCGTATACAACATGTTACATCTTTTTTTTCCGACTTGGTTACTCACCGTACCGTAAACTTTGCTTTAATTAGTAAGCGTCATAATCCTTTATGGTGTGTAGCTATAACTTAATTTTAAATCGAGCGCGAATTTAATTACATAGTAACTAGGATAACGAAAGTATCATGCAGTACTATGAAGATACCGTTAAGATTTAATGCATCTACGGGCGTAATTACTTAAGGCGCGCCAAAACCTCACAATTATCGGAATTTTGTATCCCAGTCAATTACCAATTGTAGCTCTGGGTTATAATTCTCCGCAATCCTGATTACACTGGATGAGGTGTAAAACATCAGGGAAAAGTGTAAGGCGCCTTGTAGATTGTTATTACCCACCACTTGAAGAGCGTTGCAGAAGCAAATCTCACATGCTTGTTGCACGCACATTTAATCCTATAAATTTTTGTAAGAAGAGATGGTCATGGCTCCCGCCAAGATTCTTGTTGTCGATGACGACCCAGCGGTTCGTAACCTAATCCAACGCTTTCTCAGCAAGCAAAGCTACCAGGTTGAAGCTGCCGAAGACGGCAAGTCAGCCCTTGCATTGTTCGAGCAGTTTAACCCTGATTTGGTGATTCTAGATGTGAATTTACCAGATGTTATTGGGTTTAACCTCTGCCAAGAGATGCAAAGCCGCAATGGTGTTTTTGTATTAATGCTAACTAGCCGCGCCGACGAAGCCGATAAAATTCGCGGTTTCTCAAAAGGCGCCGACGACTACTTAACCAAGCCATTTGGTTTGGGAGAGTTAGAAGTACGAGTTGCTGCCATTTTAAAACGCCAGCGAGTAGTTACCACAGCCGAACAAAAACGCCTGGTATTTGAAAAGCTGATGATAGACCCCGTGCGACGCGAGGTGACATTAAACAGCCAACCTGTGCTGTTGACTGCCTTGGAATTTGACTTATTGCATTTCCTTGCTAGCCACCCAGGTCGTGTTTGGCGCCGAGCTGAACTGATTCAGGAGGTATGGGATTATGAATATGTTGGCGACCAACGAGTCGTTGACGTTCATATCGGTCAAATTCGCAAAAAAATCGAAGCTGACGCCAGTCAGCCAGCTTTAATTCAAACTGTTCGCGGTGTTGGATATAAGTTTGAATGTCCAACTCACCCACAGGAACAAAAAGCTGCTATTTGAAACCAAACTAAAAGAAATTTAAAATCTACACAGTTTGATTCAAACCCCGCGCTTTCTCAACCTCTATAGTATTAAGCAGCCCGCTAAATTGCTGCTTAATATAAATTTAACTATTTAGCGTCAGCAATAAATTAAATTTATTACTCAACCAAGTTCAACTCAATAAATCCATACCTTCATCAACAAATAAGTATATTGTTATTTGGGTATATATTATAAAGCAATCGCTATAGGTAAGCGATTGCTTTATTTTTTATGCCTTGAACAAAAAGTACTTATTTTTTGTTAACTTTAGGTTTTTGGATATACACATTAACCTGTCGTAACATCTAACAGCCCAGCTAGGAGTGGTGGAACAGCGTTTCAAGGTAAACGCGCGCAGTACGACGGTCACTTTCACCATTCTGGAGCAAGAACAACGATAAAGCCGCCGTTAGCACCCGATTTTGATCCCAATCAGGATGAGTTTCCAAGTAGGTTTTGAGGGATTCGTGGAGGGTATCAGGAATTTCTGTAAATATATTAACTGTTGCGTTCATGCGTCTCTTGTCTCCATGTCTCGTCCGTCAATCTTTCGTTGCCTGTTTAAAAAAGCAAGCCGAATTATTGTGCGAAACAGGAGGTGGGTTTGTCAATGCTGCGAAATGTTACAAGATAATTCATAAAGAATAAATATTTACGTGAGAATAAGTCTTTGAGCCTCAAAAAGTTTACTTATCTTTACAATAACTCAGTATGATATGTAAAAGAGTGGCCAACACAAAAAATCCACAAGCCACCATACACAGTCGATTCAATCGTGAAATAGCTGTGGAAAACTTACTAATTCCTGTGGAAAACTTGTGGAATTAGTGAGGATTATAGAAAGTGAATGATAAGAATTACAAAAAAGTAAATTTTAATTAATATTTTGATAGTATGAAATTACTAGGCAAGCCGAGTTTTCCAAAGTGGCTATCCGCGATTCATCCACAAGTATGGATTTTAGCGATTGGTCGCTTCTTGTCAGAGGTAGGAACCGGATTCACTTTGTTTTATGCTCCAATATTCTTTGTTAATCAAGTCGGTTTAAGTGCTACCGAAGTGGGTTTTGCTTTGGGCAGTGGTTCAGTTGCTGGAATTTTTGGCAGAATATTGGGTGGTTCGCTTACCGACTCTCCTCGATGCGGGCGCCGACGTACATTATTACTAGCTACTGGAATTGCAGCTATTGGTTCATCGGTACTAGCAACGACTCATAGTTTTATCACTTTAATAATTGGAAATTTAATTTATGGATTTGCGACGGGGTTATATTGGCCCTCAACAGAGGCAGTTGTTGCCGACTTGACGGTCAATAGTAATAGGCGCCTATCTTTTGCCATTACTCGATTAGCAGATAATTTGGGAATGGGAATGGGAATAGTTTTGGCGGGAATTGTAATTTCAACAACAAATAATTACCGTTTATTGTTCACCGCTGATGCTATCTCATTTCTTGTATTTTTCGTAGTAATCTGGATTGCAATTAGTGAAACATTAGTAGTCGAAGATAAAAAATCAGAACAAGGGCAGTATTTAAATGCTTGGGTAGCAGCGCTGCAAAACCAAAAGCTTTGTATTTTTGTTGTAGTGAATATCATTTTTACAACATATATATCTCAACTTCACAGCACTTTACCCTTATACTTCAAGAATTATGTGAATATTCAAGGCACCAAGAGTATATTTAGCGAAACTGACATTAGTGCTTTATTTGCTTGGCATTTAGTTGTGGCAATTTTTGCTCAGTTACCAGTTGCCCGAATTTTAAATCGTTTTTCCCATACGCAAGCTTTAACGGTTAGTGCGTGCTTTTGGGCATTAGGCTTTGGTTTAGTTTGGCAAACAGGCGCCTTAGTATCAAAAGAGATGGCAATTGCTGCTTTGGGTGTGTTTGCTATCGCAATTGTTTCGTATACACCATACGCAGTAGCGCTCGTGAGTGACTTGGCACCTGCTTCACAGCGTGGAGTATATTTATCAATTAACTCGCTTTGTTGGGCTTGTGGGTATTTTATTGGTCCAATTTTAGGTGGTTGGGTCTTGGACAATGGTGTAACAGGAACTTATTGGATTACTTTAACTTTTAGTGTAGTCATAACGATTATGATTTTACAATACCTTCAAAAAATGCGCTTGTAGAAAGTGCTTATGAGGCGCGGAGTTTGTACTAATTACTCAGCACTCAAAACTCAGCACTCATCACTTAATAATAACCATAAGATTTATCAATCAAAGATTGTGTCAATTGTTGATGGAAATACATTTACTATATTAAATACACTTGAGGTAACAACATTTACATTCTTCAAGTAGTGCATATATCAGAAGTATCATTTTTTTGCAAGGCTTCATTTGTATAAAATGATATTAACTCTAATTGAATATTCTTTGTTAATTGGTGGGTGTAGGTTAATTTTGCGATTGAGCAGAATAAATTAATTTAAAGTGTGAGGAGTAACTATGAAAAAATATCTACTTGCTTCTGCTGGTGGAGCTAGCTTTTTATGTCTTTTAACTAGCTCAATTTGTGTACAAGCGGCGCCCGTAAACACAATAACAGCAAACAAGCAAGAATCAGAACGTAAACTATCTGATAATAATTTTGCAATTGAAATCAGCAATAATCTAGAAAGTAAATCAGATAACGTTAAAAATGTCAATGAAACTGACATAAGAATAAATAATGGGAAATATACAGATTGGAAGAACGTACAGAATCTGTTAAACAGCGATAAGCAAATTACATTCACTGCGGACAAACAAAAAAATAATAAAAAGCTTACTCAAAAGCAGAGAGCGGAAAATGTTAATCAAGCAAACTCAAATCAAACTGTTGTAGACGAAACTACAACAGCATCTGGAGAAATTGAACAAGTTACTTCAGTCTCGCAGCTAAGTGACGTGCAGCCAACAGATTGGGCGTTTCAAGCTTTACAGTCATTAGTTGAACGCTACGGTTGTATCGCTGGTTATCCTAACGGGACTTATCGAGGCAACCGTGCGATGACTCGTTATGAGTTTGCGGCAGGTTTGAATGCTTGTTTAGAACGTGTGAATGAACTTATTGCTACTGCAACAGGTGACTTAGTTCGTAAACAAGATTTAGAAGCACTTCGTAGGCTTCAAGAAGAGTTCTCTGCTGAACTTGCAACATTAAGAGGTCGAGTTGATAATCTTGAAGCTAGAACAGCACAACTTGAAGCTAATCAATTTTCGACGACAACCAAGTTACAAGGTGAAGCAATATTTGCTGCTATTGGTGCCACAGGTGGGGCGCCTGGTCGTTCTGACCCGAATATTATCTTGACAAACCGAGTTAGGTTAAATCTGAATACAAGTTTTACTGGTAAAGATTTACTTATTACAGGTTTACAAGCATATAATTTCTTAGGTGGTTTAGATGGTCGCGGTAGCGTTCAAGAATCATTAGGACTAGCTTCTCCTTTACTTAGCGCTTCTACCGCACGCACTAGCTTTGAACCTCTATTTCCTGGTATTGACGCAAAAACTTTATCGGCAAGAGGCGCCAACAGTGTAGAACTGTACAAGCTACTATACATATTCCCTGTTGCTGACAAATTAACTTTATTCGCAGGAACATCAGCAGAAGTATCCGACGCATTCCCAGCCATATTACCCTTTGCTGGAGAAGGACAAGAATCAATATCACGCTTTGGTACATTAAACCCAGTATTAAGAGTTTCTGGTGGTACTTCTGGAACTGGTTTAGCATCAGCAGCTGGTTTCATCTTCAATCTTTCAGATGCCATTGACTTACGCGCGCTGTATGGTAGCGTCAATGCGAATATTCCTCAGAATGCTCCAGATATTTTACCTAGTGTTTCAGGGACTCCTTTAGGTTCAGGGATATTTGGTGGAAGTTCAGTTGTCGCAGCACAACTTACTCTAAAACCAAGCAAATCTATAGATATTGGTTTGAACTACGCCAATAGTTATCATGAAATAAATATTCTTGGTACAGGCTTGACAAGTAGCGATATTTTTGCATTATCAGGCGCCAACATCGGCTTAGGAATTCCAGTTAAACTCAACTCGTTCGGTGGTACAGTAAACTTCCGTTTTAGTGACCAATTAGCACTTTCAGGATACGGCGCCGCTATATTTGTAGATGACTCTTCGGGTCGTGTAAATGCATCCAGCACTTTTACCAGTTGGATGGTTGGTTTACACTTAAAGGATTTAATCAAAAAAGGAAACACTGCGGGTATCCTCTTTGGTCAACCACTGTATCGTACTGATGCAGATGGTGATGCAAATCTTGCTGGTGCGGGTGTACAACGCGCAACACCTTACCATTTAGAGGCTTATTACAAATTCAAAGTCAACGATAACGTTAGCATTACCCCAGGCGCCTTCGTATTATTTAACCCAGAAGGTGACAGCAGAAACGATACAACTACAGTAGGTGTACTAAGAACAACATTTACTTTCTAACTTCTATATTGGAACGGGCAGGGATGCCCGTTTCACAAGATACACAACATAAATGATTTAATATCTACTGCCACAACATAGTCTACTGGCTAAAATCGCTACATATTTATTCAATCAATCAACGCTATTCTATAAAATATCTAAGCAGCGTGTATGTATGCATACTGCTTAAGCGTGCGTGATTGGCTTTTAGAAATGAATAATTGGATAGCAAAAGTAGTAATCTGCGGGTTACTGCTGTGGAATTGTATATTTGGCACAAATAGTGCATTTGCCAGTCAGATATCATATTTTGAGGGTCAACAATTTGAAGTGGCTATTGCTGACAGTTTTGCCAGCTCGGAAAATCGAATAATTGAGCGCAAAGAGGCTTCGAGACGCTATCGTGAGATAACTCGCGATAGTCGGAAATTAGACGGTCTATTTACGCTTTATCAGTATCCAGACACAGGTGAAGCTTATCTCGAAGTCAAGCCAGAACAACTAAATAAAAATTACTTAGCGACTGTAACACTTGAGTCTGGAATTGGCGAAAGTGGCATTTATAGCGGACTTCCACTCCAAGATTTTTTGTTTTACTTTCAACGTGTTAACAATACTTTACAATTTGTTGTGCGAAATGTAAAATTCCGTACAGAAATTAATGCACCAGAAGAGCGTTCGCTGAAGCGTTCGTTTACAGATTCGGTACTCGGCGCCGCAGAAATTGCAGGAAGTGACCCGTATACTAAAAGTCTACTGATTGATTTAGGCGATTTATTAATGCGTGATTTCCCAGGTTTAACTGGGCTATTAAAATCATCACTCCAAGCAGATTATCATTTAGAGGAACATAGGTCATACTTTAGTGACATTAATAGCTTTCCTCTGAATGTAGAAATTGACTCAGTTTACGGATTTTCTTCAAATGAAGGCGCCGATTTGGTGACAGTTCCCGATAGTCGAGCATTATCGCTGTCAGTTCATTACAGCTTTTCGCAATTGCCAGACAATAATGGTTATATACCAAGACTCGCTGATGACCGAGTAGGGTATTTTATTACTGCGTTTCAGGATTTTTCCCGTAATCGTGGTGATGATTTATTTGTACGGTATATAAATAGATGGCATCTGGAAGCATCGAATCCAGAATTACCATTATCGGCGCCAAAAAAGCCAATTGTGTTCTGGATAGAAAACGCCGTACCCTTAGAATATCGCGATGCTATTAAAGAAGGCATTTTGATGTGGAATGAAGCATTTAAAATAGCCGGGTTTGAGAACGCCATCGAAGTGCAACAAATGCCAGATAATGCTGATTGGCAACCCGCAGATGTACGGTACAATACAGTTCGCTGGTTTAATTCCCTTGATGCAGGATTTGCACGTGGTCCAACACGAGTTAATCCGCTAACAGGTGAAATCTTAGACGCGGATATTATTGTTGATGCTAGTATGGTGCGTTCGCTAGAGAATGAATATCGGGCGTTAGTAAAAGGTAGTTCAACGGCATTAACAGAAGAATTGGAACCCACAACCAAACATTCTTGTCTCGCTTCGGACGATGCTTGTTATGGCACCGAATCTTCATTTCAAGCTAAGATGGGTACACTAGCACTATCACTGCTTACAGATACAATACCTGACTCTGAGCAAATGCATAAGTATGTGCATGAGTATCTACGTTATTTAATAGCTCATGAAGTTGGACACACATTAGGATTGCGGCATAACTTTCATGGCAGTACAATGTTGGCGCCGGAGGAATTGAATAATGTAGAAATTACCCATACTTTGGGTTTAACAGGTTCAGTAATGGATTATCTACCTGTTAACATTGCACCTGCTGGAGTCGAGCAAGGTGATTATTTTCCTACCCGGATTGGTCCATACGATAAATGGGCAATAGTTTATGGATATAAACAACTCGAAAATGATGTTGAAGAAATAACTCCACTTCAGGAAAAAGAATTTTTAGAGCAAATAGCTGCTGCATCACCCGAACCAGAATTATCTTACGCAACCGATGAGGACATATGGGACGTAAACCCTTTAGCGAATGCTTGGGATATGAGTGGAGATGTACTCCAATATTCGCAATCGCAGCTAGATAACGCTCGCATCATGTGGACACGCTTAGATGAACGCTACCCATTAAAAGGAGATAGTTACAGCAACCTGCGCGTACTATTCAACCGTGTATTTAACTACTACGGACGCAACGCCAATCTACTCGTGCAATACATAGCTGGGCAATCATTTGGGCGCCATCACGCAGATGAAAACGCGCAATGGGCATTTATTCCCATGTCAAAACAGAAACAACAGCAAGCATTGACAAACTTGCAAAATTATGTATTTGCCGAAAACGCCTTTAACTTTTCACCTGAATTACTAAATCAACTGGCGCCATCACGTTGGCAACATTGGGGAAATGCAATACCCATCTCTCGTCTCGACTATCCCATCCACGCACGTATATTCAACTTACAAAGTAACGTACTGCACTCACTATTAGATGGAGAACGTCTAAGTAGATTGCTAGACATTGAACTAAAAACTGTACCAGAAAACGCGCTAACCATCCCCGAACTCTTCGACACCTTACAACAAGGAATCTGGAGTGAAGTATTAACTGGCAGTAAACCCCAACAAATATCTAGCATTAGGCGCTCACTACAACGCGAGCATCTCAACATCTTATTGCATATGGTACTACGAACCGTAGACGTACCCGAAGACGCGAGTACAATAGCTTGGCACCAACTAAACCAACTCCAAGCAGCAATAAACGCAAGTCTCAAACACCAAAACCTCAACATGTACACCCTCGCACATCTTGAACAAACAAGCGCGCGTATCACCCAAGCACTAAACGCACAACTAAGAACACGTTAACCCCTCCCCAACCCTCCCCGCATCGGGCAGGGAGCAAGAGAAATCGTAGGTTGGGTAAAGATAAAAAACATTAAAGCATTTATAATGTTGAGTTTTGCTGCCGCTTCACCCAACCTACATCTACTATGTCACTCTGGCACCATCATTGCCATTGCTTTTTCGAGTGCTTTGGGATCTTTAAGTAGTTGTTGTGCCATTTCTTTGGCTTGCTCACCAGGATAGACATCCTCAATTTCATCAATTACTGCTTGTAATGCTTCTTGAGCTACAACAATAGGCAAAACTTTGGGTGGAGGGAAGTTTCTACTTACTTCAGTATCTACTGTCCCAGGCATCACACCAACAACCAATGTACCTTGCGGCGCCAATTCAGCACGAACACCCTGCGTCATTAACAGAGCTGCTGCTTTGGAAGCACTATAGGAAGCATTCATCGGAAAGTTAACTTTTGCAAGAATACTAAGCATATTCACAATTGCTCCACCACCATTGCGCTTTAAGACTGGAGCAAATGCGCGACACATTGCCAGTGTGCCAAAATAGTTGACTTCGATTTCTGCTCTCGCACTCTTCAGGTCAGTTGCAGAAATAAATCCTTGGAGAAGTCCTATTCCAGCATTATTAATTAGTAAATTCACATCTCCGTAATTGCTAGCAGCGGCAATTACAGATTGCTCATCAGTAATATCCAACGGTACTGGGACAATTCGCTGTGGATCAATTGCTACGAGGTCAGTAAGAGAATTTGGGTTTCTGGCGCCTGCGTAAATCCTAGAGGCGCCAAATTTTACCAACGCTTCAACATAATACTTACCAATACCGCCATTAGCCCCTGTCACCAATGCAACTGCATTTTCTAGCCGCATTTCTATTTTCCTTCGTTATGCTTAGATGCTTAAAGTAGAATAAGCTTCTACCTACTGTTTGGGAAGTACTTACTTTTTTGTAAGTTTGATAGGGAGGAAAATCAAGTGTCAGCGC
This sequence comes from Calothrix sp. HK-06, assembly GCF_001904745.1. Lineage (GTDB taxonomy): Bacteria > Cyanobacteriota > Cyanobacteriia > Cyanobacteriales > Nostocaceae > Dulcicalothrix. Next base: position 2,099 of record NZ_MRCD01000169.1, on the reverse strand, counting down.
AACCAGAAGGAACGGTGTTTGTCAAAACCACACTAAAAATCATAGGTGGCAAATGGAAACTCCTGATTCTATGGCACTTAAAAGACGAAGCTAAACGTTTTAGTGAACTCAAACGATTAATTCCAGAGATTACGGAGAAGATGTTAATGCAACAGCTTCGAGAATTAGAGAAAGACGAAATCATTAATCGAAACGTCCAATCAAATGTACCACCGAAAGTAAAATACTCATTCACTGAATACGGAAAAAGCCTTATTCCTGTATTAAAACCTCTCTGTGATTGGGGACAGGAGCATTTAAAGCGAATGGAGCATTGATAAATTTTCTCTCAACTCCCTTAAAAAGGAGCAAAGCTCCCGTCCTATATTTATCTTTTAGTCTTCACAACTTATTCACTTTTAGGCTTTAATCTATAAATTAAGCAAGGTTGAGCAGGTAAATTTAAATCAAATTTATCTAATTAATTTTAGCAATATTAAAGTGTTCCCAGTGTTGTTCTCTGTTTTATTGTTTAGTGTGATTCCCTATTATCCCTTATTTGAAGTATTGTCGATTAATTATTATCCCAAATACTATTGTAAATATAGAGATACAATACCCAAAGTGTCTCTATATTTTTTTATGAATAACTTCAAATCTCGATTAACGAGAAATACTACATAAAAATTATTTTCATTCTTCTATATTCACAACTTCTTCACTATTAGACTTTAATCTATAAATTAAGCAAGCTTGAACAGATAAATATATTAATTAACTATAAAGTACACTACTGTACGCACATCAACTAGAAATATTTAATGTATTCCTCCAAAGGCTAAAGTGGCAAGGTTAAAGGTACTCTCTACCTTTAACCTTTTTTATTTAAGGCTCAATATCAATATTTACAGGCGCATAACTACAAGTGCTTTCTTCGGTTTACTTATATCCCGCATCCAGACGGCAACTTTATCTATACATCTGTACTATAAATCACGTGACTTGGCTTTTATCTTCACCACTTCTTCACTTTTAAGCTTTAATCTATAAATTAAGCAAGGTTGAGCAGATAAATTTAAATTAAATTTATCAAATTAATTTAACTATGCTGAAGTGGCTGTAGTATTGTTAAGAGTTTCTATTGTTTGATGTAATTCCCTATTATCTCTAGTTTTTAGTTTTTTCAATTCACTCTTATTCAAATTGTCTCTGTGATAAATTTCATCAATATTTTGTTGGGTTGCGCTGTTGCTAAAGTCAACCTACGGTGAAGAGTGTTTGGTGAAGTAATTTACGTCTGTTGGGTTGATTAAATCTGGTGCAGTCCAACCATTGATGTCGTATTCTGCCATACATTGTTCGGCGAAACCTTTGTAAAGTTGGGTTTGACCTGTTGCCATTGCTCCAAATAATGCTTGAATACGAATTTCTTCGTGGTTGCCTGCGTAGTTTCTTTCGTACAATTCATGGCGCCCACCAAATTCAGAACCGAAAGCGTCCCAAAGTAATTTCATTAATTTAACTCTATCGATTGCTTCGTAATTATTAGAACCACGAATATATTTATCTAAGTAAGGACGCAGTTCAGGATTTTGAAAATCGCTAGCGTGGGAGTTGATATATATTAAGCCGCTACCTACTGTTTGTTCTATTATTTCTTTGATACGCGAGTACGCAACGGTTGAAAAAACACGATACGCTGCTCCCGAATCTGGGTTTGGTAATACAGTATTGGCAACCCAAGGTGCAGGATTAAGTACCATCGAATCAGTTAAGCCCCAAAATAAGTTTCGCCATGCAATTACTTCTCCAACTTGTACTTGTACACCTCGAAAATTCGACGTACCAGTTGCTTCAACTGCTTTGAGTAAAAGCCCAGCAATAAAATCAAGTTTGACAGCAAGCCGAGTACATCCATGTAAAGCTAAACGTTGAACGAAGCCGGAAGTTGGAAGTACTTTGTTGGTCTTTTCTAAATCACCATAAATCAGAACGTTTTCCCAAGGTACTAATACTTTATCTAGTACCATAATTGCATCGTTTTCATCTAAGCGACTCGACAATGGATAGGGAGCATCCAGTTTTGGCAGAAACACCCAAACATAAGGCGCCGAGAGATA
>NZ_MRCD01000017.1 GCF_001904745.1 Calothrix sp. HK-06 | reverse complement strand
GTCTGTTTGTGTTCTTGCTAGTGGTGACCCGATGTGTTTTGGGATTGGGGTTACCAACGCGGAATGAATGGTAGTTATGTAGGTGCTGGTGTTTCTGCTGGTGTTACCAATGGTGGTCAACAAAACGACGCAGCAACATTTGGTGGTAACGTACAAGGACGTTACGCAATTCCCAAATCACAAGTTTCAGTTCGTGGCGCCGCATTATTTGGTGGTAACTCAACGGCGCTCATACCAATGGTGACTCTCGATGCACCAGTTGCTAAAAATACTAACGTTTATGTTGGTGGTGGTTACTCGTTCCAAACCAACGAAGGTTATGCCAGCCAACTTGGAAACAAAAACGCTCCTGTTGTAACTCTTGGTGCTGAATCTGAAGTTGCTAAAAACGTCGTTGTTTACGGTGACACCAAGTGGGGTATTGATGCGTACAAGAATAGCTCTGCTGATGCAGTAAGCTTACAAGCCGGTGTCGGTTATCGCTTCTAATGTAGGTTGGGGGACACCCCAACCCCCAATACATGATGATACAACCTAAAATTAAATAAATAAGCTTTGTAATCTATTTACAAAAATTTGCCGTGAGTTTTTTTCTAGGGTGCGCTGTTTGGGCATATAAAGGTTGGATAGGGGAACTGTATCCTAAAGGTACTCGCAATGCTGATTTCCTTAATTTATACAGCCAACGTTTTACTACAGTAGAAGGTAACACGACTTTTTACGCAGTACCAAGTCAAGAAACTGTTTCCCGTTGGGCAATACAAACACCACCTAGTTTTAAATTTTGCCCTAAGTTACCACGCGATGTTACTCATAACGGATTATTACAACCTTATATTAATAAAGCTTTAGAGTTTGCGGCACGAATGCAACTGCTAGGCGCCCGTTTGGGGCCGATGTTCGCACAGCTACCACCAAGCTATGCACCAAAGTCAATTAACGATTTAGAAGTTTTTTTAGAAGCTTGGCAACAAACAAAATTACCTTTAGCCGTCGAAGTTCGTCATCGTGACTGGTTTAGAGAAGTTTATCAAATAGAATTAAATACACTTTTAGAAAGATTTGGAGTGGGCAGAGTATTATTAGATACTCGCCCTATTTATACTGGAGATGATGACCCGCAGTTAGAGTCAGAACGACGTAAACCTCAATTACCTGTAGAGTTTAGCGTGACGGCGCCGTTTAGTTTAGTTCGGTTTATTTCACATCCGAAGTTAGAAATGAACCAGCAATTTATGGAAGAGTGGGTAACGCAAGTAAAAAATTGGTTACAGCAAGGAAAACAAATTTACTTCTTTGTTCATTGTCCTATTGAAGAACACTCTCCTGGTAACGCACGGTATTTTCAAAAGCTGTTAGAAGAAAGTGGGGTGGCAGTTCCAGCTTTACCTTGGAATGAGCTTGATAAGCAACCTAATCAATTAAACTTGTGGTAGTTGGCAACGAATACAACGGATGAATAATAAGCTTATCCGTTACATCCGTTACATCCGTTACATCTGTTGCCAATGTTTTGTACGCTCAACAGCTTTTTGCCATGTCATAAAATTGTTATGTGTTTCTTTACCTGGTTCAAATACACGGTCTATTTGACGGTTTTGGACTAACACTTCGTAACTATCCCACAAACCTATAGCTAACCCAGCAGCAAAGGCAACACCTTGTACTGTTGTGTCACGAACAACCGGACGTTCTACTGGAATTCCCAAAATATCAGCTTGGAATTGCATCAAAAAATTATTATTACAGGCGCCACCATCTACTGCTAATTTCTGTACAGGTATAGTACACGATGCGTTGATTGCTTCTACAACTTCTTTAACTTGATAAGCTATTGCTTCAAGAACAGCACGCACCATATGTTCGGGTTTTGTTCCACCTGTAATTCCAAAAAATGCTCCCCGTGCGCTCATGTCCCAATGAGGCGCCCCTAAGCCGCTAAATGCTGGTATAAAATATATACCAGAGCTGTCTGTAACGCTCGTTGCCATTGTTTCTGTTTGGGCAGCATTATTAATGAGTTTAAGACTATCCCGTAGCCATTGAATACAGGCGCCGCTTGTAAACATACTACCTTCTAGTGCATATCCCAGCGAATTAGATTGTGTCCAAGCTATTGTCGAGATAAGTTGCTGCGATGTCCGAATAATTTGTGAGCCTGTATGCGCTACTAAAAAGCTACCTGTTCCATAAGTACATTTGACTAAACCTGGTTTTGAACAACCATGACCAAATAATGAAGCTTGTTGGTCGCCTAATATTGCTGTGATGGGAATTTCATATCCTAATATATTAGTATGGGTAACACCAAAGTGACTTAAGCTAGGTTGGATTTTTGGTAATATATCTAGTGGTATTTGAAATAATTTTAATAACGCTTCATCCCAGGCGCCTGTCGTTAAGTTCATCAACATGGTTCGACTAGCGTTACTGTGGTCTGTTGCGTGAATTCCATTAGTTAATTTCCACAATATCCATGTATCAATAGTGCCAGCTAGGGTGTTATTAATATCAATATTTGGAATATTGTCTAGTAACCATTTGAGCTTGGTTGCCGAAAAATAAGCGTCTATGACCAAACCTGTACGGTCATATATTTCTTGAGTATAACCCTGTGCTTGTAATTCATAACAAAATGGCGCCGTGCGTCGGTCTTGCCAAACAATGGCATTATGAAGCGGTTCACCGGTGGTTTTGTTCCACAGCAAGCAGGTTTCACGTTGAACGGTAAGTCCAATAGCAGCAATCTGTGCAGGGGTAATTTGGGAATTTGCTATTGCAGCTTGCATTACCCAGCAGGTATCATTCCAAATTTGAAGAGGGTCGTGTTCTAGCCATCCTGGTTGTGGATAGTGTTGCGTAAGCTCTTTGTAGGCACTACCTACTACATTACCGTCAGCGTTAAATACAAACGCACGGTTGCCTGTTGTGCCTAAATCTAATGCCAGGATGTATTTTGGCGCTTGCATATCTCTGTCTTTTCCTCACTGCCATCAACGATTTAATTATCCATTAAAGCGCCGCGCGCATTTGTAGAGACGCGATAAATCACGTCTCTACGTCTACGCATTTTTGATGGCAAAAGTGGCAATGTTGCTCAATAATAAGAATGCAATTGCCGAACCGAGAATAGCTAACTTTTTCATGGTAATTCTCACAAACATGATGTGTTTAATAGAGTTGTAAGTTTTATCCTTACTCATCTAAACGTTTACATGTTTCCCTTTTGGAGTTTATGCAGCGAGAATACTGCTGAGTTATTAATTTATTTAGTGACTTTCTGGTATAACAACAATCATGGGTGAAAATAAGTAAGCTTCTACAGGACGCATGGCAATGACTGCTACTATTTCATCCCCCCTCCCCAAACTCGATGATATCCGCTTTGGTTTGCCTAACATTAGCGGTTGGGAATCCGAAATTCATTTAGTTACAAACCACAATGAGCCTGTATTTTTAAATACAAGCAATCTCCGGCTCGAAAATATCAATGCTGGGTTTGCCTGCGCGCTCCACATGCACCAACCCACTATTCCCGCAGGTTTTAACGGTGAATTAATTAGTAACCTGCAACATATGTTTGAACACCCTCATAATGGAGACAACCATAATGCAGGTGTTTTTGCTTGGTGTTATAAACGCATTGGTGAGTTTATTCCAGAATTAATTTCCCAAGGATGTAACCCCCGTATAATGCTCGACTATTCGGGTAATTTACTTTGGGGTTTGCGACAGCAACACACCGACATTATCGATACTCTCAAGCGCATTACCTGTGATGTGCAATATCAACCTTACGTGGAATGGTTGGGCACGATGTGGAGTCATGCGGTTATTCCTTCTACCCCTATTCCTGATATCAAGTTGCATATTCAAGCTTGGCAACATTATTTTGCTGCCATATTTGGTTACGATGCTTTAAAGCGGGTAAAAGGATTTTCTCCTCCTGAAATGCATTTACCTAATCATCCAGATACTTTATATGAGTATGTAAAAGCATTGAAGGAATGCGGGTATAAATGGATAATGGTGCAAGAGCATTCAGTCGAATGTTTAGATGGCGCCAGTTTGCATCATGACCAGAAGTATATTCCCAATAAATTAACCGCGCGTAATTCTCAGGGTGAAACTGTTAGTATCACTGCACTAATTAAAACTCAAGGTTCGGATACAAAACTAGTTGCCCAAATGCAACCTTACTTTGAGGCAAAAGGACGTGGTAAACAGCAAGTCAGTAATACAAATATTCCTTCTTTAGTAACACAAATTGCCGATGGCGAAAATGGGGGTGTAATGATGAATGAATATCCCCGCGATTTATTTAGAATTTATCACGAAATCCGCGACGCAGGTAATAACAATGCGGGAACTGTCGCAATGAATGGTACTGAATACCTAGAATTAATCGAAGCAGCAGGCGCCGACCCAGATAATTATCCAGAAATTCAAGCTGTACAACAACATAAAATATGGCAGCGCGTGAATAGTGTAACACCGGAAACTGTAGCAAATGCAATTCAAGAATTAAAAGCAAATGATAATCAGTTTCATATAGATGGCGCCTCGTGGACAAATGATTTAAGTTGGGTAAGAGGATATGAAAATGTCCTAGAACCAATGAATAAACTAAGCGCATTGTTCCATCAAAAATATGACAAATTAGTCGAACAAGACCCATCAGTAACACAACGCGAAGATTACCAAAAAGCCTTACTTTATAACTTGCTTGTCCAAACTAGCTGTTTTCGATATTGGGGACAAGGTACGTGGACAGACTACGCGCGGGAATTGTATCGACGTGGTGAAGAGTTGGTATAAGCCAATACTACGTGAGGTGGGCACTGCCCACCCTACAGATACTACAAATACCTACATTTTTTCAACAACAATTCATAATTACTATATACAGAATTTCAAATTTGAATTCCCACACTCTGGAAAGCTGAACTAACAGCACTGATTTTTTGCAAGTCTCCATGATACAGAGTTCTTGCAGCCTGCTCAATAGCACGGCGACTATCACTGAAACAAGAGTTTTCACCTAGTTGTACTAATGCCCGATAGAAAAGCACAGCTACAGACTGTGCTGTAAATAGGTAATTACCATTATTATCCTGGGAAGTGATTAAATTGTAAGCCGCCTTATTATGAATCCCACAGTTAGAGTGAACTCCACCATGATCATCATTGTAATCAAGTTGGCAGTAATTATTCATATGTTCTGGGTGATTATATCTACCAGGTTTGCTCAAATCTCTAATTGCCTGACCGTTAATCCCAAAACCCATTCCTATTTCCCAGTTCCACAGCTGAATATTAGATTGGCCACGGTTAGCAATTAAAACTGCGAAAATATCAGCGTAGGACTCGTCAAGTGCCCCTGACTCGTATATATACGCAAGTTTAGCAGTATAACTGGTTAGTCCATGACCAAATTCATGAGCAACAATATCTTGTGCTATGGCCCAAGAGCAAAGTTGGTTATCTCCAATAAACTGTTGTCCAAAAAATGCTTGCTGATATCGATCTAACCAGTAAGCACCTTCATAAACTTTATTGTTTGGGTGGGGGTCTTCAACGCACATAATGCTAGAGATGCAAATCTTATCCTCTAGGTTATGTTCAAGTACATCTCTAAAAAAAATTTCAACCTCACAAGCATTATTATGCGCGCGGAAAGTTTGTTTTTGAGGAGGATGTACTATTTCTCTACCAGGAAGAGCATTGTCCACATCAGAATTATAGTAGTAAGTAATTGTCATTAAAACATTGAATCCTCTTAGTGTCTTTGTTGTTACAAGTTATCGTAGCGGCAAAATTTGTTGTGTTAAGTAGTAAGAATTAGGCATGAGTCAGTAATGAATCATATAAGTATTTTGTTTTTCTTTGCAGAGCAAATGCATCTAGTTTGAAAATACGTTGGCGTAGTGATTACTACCAGATGAAATAACTAGTTATATAACGATTAAAAAAGCATAATATAGGTTATCAATGGTATTCAAAATATATAAGCCGCGCGCTCCCACACCGCACCGTAAGTCAAACTTTTTACGTAAGGCATGACTATACGACACGTTATAAAGTGTAGTGAGTTTTGAATTCACTTCAGGCTACTTTCTTTATATTTACCCTGTGTTGATTAGTAATTCTTTGTGTTGTGATACAGTTTGAGGAAAAAATAAAAAATTTTTCCCTAAAAATAGTTGCTAGAGATGGAATTTTACAATTCTTATAAATACAGTCGCACACTTTTTATAATGTCTTGCTTCATATACCCAATATAAAGCTAAACTGTTTGGCTGTTTGTCAATACTGCACCAATTATAATTCTCCCTGAATGCTTTACCGAATTGTTTTGATGCGGGGTAGTTCAGAAACTAACTCTCCCGTATGAGCGTCAATTATATAATCTACTATTTTTGGTGCTGATTCAGATTTGGGGAGAGAATCTATTTTTTGTGAATTGTTTTCAACTAAGTATACAAGGCGCCAACGCTTTTGATTTGTATCAAAGTAGTAGTAAAGAGTTTCTTTTATATCCGAGCTTCCCAGGTCATGCTTAGTTTGCTTCTGAATTACGTCTTTAAGTTGATCAGGCTTAAACTTGGGGTCGGCATCAATGCCAATGTCAATAGGGTCGCCAATGGCTGAGTTAATTGCTATCAAATCATAGTTATCGCCAACTTCTACTGTTACAATAGACCCATACACAGGGATATTTTGATACTTCTGGCGAAACTTGATTGTGTGTGTTTTGGTTTCCTTCCAAGTTTTGATGCCCACACCTTCAAGCTGGAACTCACGGATTGGTTGCGAAGTTGTAACAAATCCTCGTATCGACTTAACTTTTATCACTGATCCAAGTAGTGACATTAAGCTATCTGCCAGTTCCTTGAACATTTCTATCAATTTTTTCCCTTCTCGGTCAGCTCTTTTTAAGACCTTGGTAAGTTCATTTATACCACTAGAATTGGAGGTTGAATTTTTGTCTTCTATATGGGTATGGAAAGTGAAAGTCTTCATACCATTCCTATTCATAAAACCTAAAGTTAAATAGCGTAAGAGGAGATGTGAGTGTGCTAAAATCATCTATTTGTAGATTCTACGCACCTTAATTTACAAATATCAACTGTATATAATAAATATTAATGTATATTTTGTACAGGTAAATAACAGCATTAAACTAGTTAATATCATGTGATTTGCCTACACTCTATATATTTAGTTACAACAAACTTCATCAAATACCCTAAAAATATTAAGAAAGTATTATAGACAGAGGAAGTAAACATTCAAAATGTACTGATAATATACCAACTTTTAAACCCTCTGACCAAGAAAAAGATAAATCTATTTATAAATACTTTGGTTAAATATTTGTATCCTCGTCTTACACAATTTGCGCGCTTAGGAGCAGTATGGAGTGCTATATGTAAATGTATTCTGCTTCTACATTATTCTTATTTTAATAGGCAAAAAGTTGATAGTTAGCTAAAGTGTTTACCAACTAGTTGTTCATGTCATTAATTTTAGGGAGTTTTGTAGCATAGGCTTATAGTCTGTGCTACGGGCAGGCTCTCAGCCGTGAGCCGACGGGTTAAATAATCCGTGGTGAAAGTGATGTTAACCCTTAATAAAACCGTTTTACTAATTTTAATAAGCTTTAGCAAATATAACACGTTGAGATGTTTCTTTTCCTGTATAGAAGCATTTACCTATACTATTGTCTTGCAAACTAAAAGCTATACATCTACTCGTCGCTTTAGTTTCCTCTTTAATTTTTTCCTCATCTTCAGGCGCCCCAGCAAAATAAACTACGTAGAAACCAGGCTTTTTCTCAATGGCATTTTTAAATGAGTCATACGTATCTACAAAGTAAGTATGCTGACACTGAAATTCTTGAGCTTTTACAAACAAACTATTTTGAATAGAATCCAGTATTTCAGGTATTAGTTCTTCTAATTGGTCAAGTGGTGCATTTATTTTTTCTCCAGTATCGCGTCTTGCTAAGATACAGCTTTCATTTGCTAAATCCTTGGGACCAATCTCTAAACGAAGTGGAATGCCTTTTAACTCCCAGTCATTAAACTTGAAGCCAGGACTTAAGTTATCACGCGCGTCTACTCGGAATGAAAATTTATCAATTAATCTGAATTTTTGTTGTAATTCTTCAAATTTAGATAAAACAGTTTGTTTATCATCGTCTGTTTTATAAATTGGGATGCCAACAACTTGTAATGGAGCAACACGAGGAGGGCAGACAAATCCTTGGTCATCTGAGTGAGCCATTATCATGGCGCCAATAAGACGGGTTGTTATACCCCAACTTGTCGCAAATGGATACTCCAAAGTACCTTGTGCTGATAAATACTTAACGTCAAAAGCATGTGAGAAAGTTGTTCCAAGGTGATGGCTAGTACCTACTTGAATCGCACGACGGTCTTGTGTCATTGTTTCTATAGTATAAGTATGGTCGGCGCCTGGAAATTTCTCATTCTCTGTTTTTAATCCATCAAATACAGGAACTGCTAAATAGTCTTCGACAAAAGTTTTATAGATTTGTAAAATTTGACGTGCTTCAACTTCAGCTTCGTCATATGTTATGTGAGCTGTGTGTCCTTCTTGCCATAAAAATTCAGCAGTACGTAAGAAGGGACGAGTTCTAAGTTCCCATCGACAGATATTCGCCCACTGATTTACGAGAATAGGGAGATCTCTATAGCTTTGAATCCAATTTTTATATGCAGACCAAATAATAGTTTCGCTGGTTGGTCTTACAACTAATGGCTCTGCCAATTCAGCTTCTGTATCTACACCAATGGTTCCATCCTCTGTCAATTTTAAACGATGGTGAGTAACTACGGCACATTCTTTAGCAAAACCAGAAACATGTTCAGCTTCCTTCGAGAAATAGCTCACAGGAATTAACATTGGGAAGTATGCATTAACATGACCAGTTTCCTTAAACATCTTATCTAAGGTTTGCTGTATTTTTTCCCAGATGGCATAACCTTCTGGTCGGATAATCATGCATCCCCTAACTCCTGAATCTTCTGCAAGTTTTGCCCGCTCTATTATGTCGAGATACCAGCGTGAATAATCTTCATCACGCTTGGTAATTTTCAAGGAATTAGCTTTTTCTGTTTTCCGACCAGCCATAGTTTATTCTTCGATTCTTTTTGACTAACTCCCCCAGCTCAAGATAACTTAAGCCGAGGGGTTCTTTTCCATTATGCTCAATTTTGATATTTTACCTAACGTTACGCACTAAAAAGTCAGGTTGAGCGCAACTTCTTTGTGAACGTTTAATTACTTCTGCACTGCAAGGGCCTGGTTTACCGTCTTTAGTAAAGCAAACAAAGATTTCTTGCAAAAAGCGTCCGGAACCAGAGCAGTAAGGAGCTATACTTTGACTGGTAAATCCTGGGTTGGCACCAACAAAATCACTTTGTAGTTTATTTATAGTGGTGCGGAAGGGCTTACTGGGTTTTGCGTAGGCTGTAGGAATTGATACAGAGTCTTTCTTTTGTTTTGATAATGTTAAATACTGCGCTGGGGTTAAGCCTGTACAAGTACCGTGTTTCTCCCATTCGTGGTTGTAAAGTTTAGCACTAGGGAATAAATTGGGAAATTGTTGTTTGACTGTTTCTGGTAATCTTTCTGTGGTGCAGCTTGCGGGATATCCTTTTTGGTATTGAGGCCAAAGTCCGTGTAAGACAAAACCTAGTTTCTTTCCTTGTTTACATTGAGATGGGTCATTATCTCCTTTGGCTGCACAATAGTCGGGAGACCAAGATAAAGCTAGTACGTAGAAGTCAAATTTACCAGGTGTGCCTTTGCTTTGAGCAAAAGCGTTACTTGAGACTGAGGTCGTGGTTAGCAGCACCGAGGCAGTTATAAAAAGTTGTCTTAGAGACATTTGGAAAGCTTGTTAGTTTGACATGCGCTAGTTTAATCTATGTTTATCAAAATGTCTTATATGGAACGGGCAAGGATGCCCATTCCACTCTTATAGAAAATGTTTACATTGGGCGCCCTATTGTAGTTATGTATAATACCGCTTCATCTTGAGGGATGCCCAAAACTTCGTTGACTTTATCATCGAAGAATCCCCCAATACCGCTGACACCGATATTAAGACGTACAGCAGCAAGATTTAGTTTTTGCCCTAAGTGTCCTGCATCCATATGCAGGTATCGATATACTCTATCTCCATACTGGGATACAGACGCTTTTAAATCCGCTGTATGGAAAATTACAGCGGATGCATCGCGACCAAGGTCTTGTCCTAAACAGAGAAAGTGTAATTCTCTGCGGAAGTTTTTAAAGCGAATTTGTCGTAATTCTTGCGAAGCGGGTGCGTAATAGTAACATCCTGCTTCGAGTCCTTCGACTCCAGAGGTCGCAATAAAGGTTTGTATTAAATTCAGGTCGAAGTAATCTGGCGAAATATCTAATTCTTGGTCTATATAATGTTGGGGTTGGTATGTAAAATCAAGTAATGATTTGAGTTCATCTAAAGTTAAATCATCTCCGCTGTATGCCCTAGTGGAACGGCGTTTAAGGATGGTTGCTTCGAGTTTATCAAGTTCATCTCCCCAGTCGATTTGAGTTGTAAGGGTTGAAATTTTTTGACAGAAGGGAAATTTATATTTGTCTTCGATAGATTTATTTTGCTTGATTTCGGGTAAATTGAGTTTACCTGTTGTACCTGGTAAAATTTGCGTGACAGTATGAATGTACTTAAGAAGCTCACCGTCAGGGATTTTAGGATATTCTGTTTCGGTCGCTGATGGTAAAGCTGTACGTCCAGTTGGCAAATTTTGTTTAATATCAAGTAAATCGGCTATCGGAAGGACTGCGGTGGCGCCTTCTTGTTCTGGGTCAATATAAAGCATATCATTGACGGCTTTATCGACGAAACCACCTATTAGATGGGGTCGGAAGTCACACGTCGCAGCAGATAGTTCGATATTTCCCAATAAATGTCCCGTATCAAGAAATATTCGACGGTATGCTCTGTCTTCATAACGCCAAGCTGAACGGTAAAAAACTGCAGTAATGACGATGGCAAGTTGTGTACTTTCCAAAGCTGGATGCCAAAAACAAGCTTCCTGCAATGTTTGCCAAACATTATTTTCCCAGAATTGCAGTAGCGAATGAGTTCTTGACTGGTAGTTATATAAACCAGCAGGTAATAACGGTGTACCCCGTGAAACTATATATATTTCGGCTGGGTATAAACCACCTGCACTTGGCGCTGAACGTAAAAATACGGCACTCCCCATTGATGGCATTCTAGCTGTTAAACCGTAGCTGCAAAACAGCAACCGCGATAAACGACGCCACCAATTTGTATCGGTGTTATCGTCCGAATCCAATGAAGATTCTTGGATATATGGTTTGAGGTCAAAAACCCTACCAATTTTATATTCTTTAAACGGTACAGGTTGTTTCGACCAATCCAAACTCTGGTTTTTGGACGCTATAGTATCGGGGTCGTACTTAGTTCGTTCGTGGTAGTGATGAGCAATCGAATGGCGTAGTTCTGGCATGTCTCGGTTAAATACGCTTCTCCTTTTTATCTTGGCATCCCTATGCACCAACATTTCGTTATCGCCAGTACAAAATTTAGAATCTACACAATTTAAATACCGCTCATGTTCTTGGCTTCACGGTTTTATTCGGCGTTTCTCTGACTTGAGATACTTACCAACCAGTCGGCGCCTTCTAATTGGTAGGTAAATAAAAATTCCAGCTAAACTAGAACCTGTTGTGGCAATTGTCAATATTACCCAAAAGTTGATGATACCAGTCTTTAATACTAAACCGGCACAAGAACCCAGTAACGCTGTAAGCACAACCATTACAATACCAATTACCTGACTAAATCCTTTTTTAAGATTTGTCGTAAATGTAATTTGATTGACACCCTGATGGATACCCTGATTGATACCCTGTAGGTGACTTATACCAGCTTTAGTAATACACCAAAATTCAATCGCTACCATTACAGATAAAAAAGTTCCAAAAATTGGTCCTGCTGCAACCCCCAAAAAGCAACCCACCAAAGACGCGACCGCAGCCCCAAATACAATATCATCGACAACAACAATACCAGCCCCAATAACCGTCATTAATATAGCAGCAATAACAGCCGCAACTGCCGCACCAGTCCACGCCATTGCTCCAGAAGTCACCAATAATAATAAAAGTGATGCGTATGGTTGTTTATATTGAATTATTGGTAATGCAGCAGTTTTAATCTTTATTTCAATAGTTTGAATCTCAACCGCTGAATTTGTATGTAATAGCAATTGGCGATAATATATTTTATCTGCCATTAAATAGCTTGTATCAATTGTAACTTTACATAGAATTTTCTCACCGTTAAAATGCCGAAGCGTAAAATCAATCCAATCATGACTATGAGGTGTGTGTGGAGCGTCGTTACTATGAGGCGCCACTTCACACCAAGCGACTAATGTCGTTTCTGGATTATTATTAAGAATGGTAATTGTTTGCGAAAGTTTTTCACCAATTTGTCCAGCCGTAAATTCAAGTTCTGTTTTATCAATTTTTGCAACACATAAGGGGATAAGATCGAGTGGTTTTAGTGCCATAAGTGCTGTATTCGCATCTTTAAAGCGGTTTTTGGGTTTTTGTTGAACCATCGTTGAAAGCCACTCGATAAAGCCTAAACTCAACTGAGGAACTAAATGTTTAAAAGCAATACACCCATCTTCATCGATTAAAGTATGCATCGCAGCTGATTTGGCGCCTGTTAACAAACAAATTAATGTCGCACCCAAACTATATAAATCTGTAGATTTTGTTAACTGACGGTTGTAAATTTGCTCTGGCGCCATAAAACCTAATGTCCCCATCGCAACACTGCTCATGGCCATATCATGACTACCAATACGAGCAAATCCAAAATCAACTAAGTAAACATTGATATTATCATCAATTAAAATATTTTCTGGCTTAATATCGCGATGAAAAATAGGGGGTATACGGTTTTGTAGATATATAAGAATAGACAGCACAGAAACAGCTATTTGCTTAATTTCATCAAAAGCAAAACTGCGTGGTACAGACAAAGACTGAGCATGTTTGTACTCTTGCACCATACAAAACCCTGATGGAGTTTCAAAAGAGTCGAGATAGCGTGGTATACCAGGATGGTTTAACCCTTGTAACACCTGTATTTCACGTTCATATGCCTTAAAACCAGACCAGCTTTGAACGCTAGAGCGTGCGAACTGAAACTCCTTAATAACAACTTTTTCATCAGTATTTATACGTACCGCTAAGTATGTTACACGACCTCCATTGAGGTTGCAACCGAGTTCGCGTATGACCCGATATCCTTGATTTGTAAATGGTATCGTACTCATGAACAAGGGTGAAATGGCTTTAATTATTTGTGTCCATGTCTAATCTAACTTAACGCCAGTTTTTGCAGAGCGCCAACGATTAAAGCCGTAAATACCGAAAGCAAGAATAAATACATATGGACTATAAGCCATGAGCCAAATAGCTAGTTTCAATAGTCCCATGCTAAATGTACCAACTGAGTTGGTTGATTTATTCCAAGTTTCTTGAACTTGCAACCCAAAACCACGTTGGGGATTTTTAGTAGAGACTGCCGCTTCTAAATTTAAGGAAATAGTCGAATAGCTAACTTGGTTCTGTAGATTCTTGAGTTGGGCGCCAATTCGCTCGATAGAGTCACGAACATTGCTCAGTTCTTGCGACACACTTAATGTATCGCGTACCGAACCAGCTTTGTCCATAATTTTTTGAAGATTTGTTTCAGTTCTTCTCAAATTAACTAACTGTGCTTGAAAATCAACGATTCTATCCCCAACATCTTCTGCTGTGATGCTACGGTTTTTAACAATTCCCAGTTTAGCTAGTTGAGTAAGGGTATTATCTAACGAAATTTGTGGAACTCTCAACTGTATTGATGCAGTAGAACGCGAAAACTCATCTTTTGGTTGATTTTGAGCAAGTTTGATTAAATCACCTTGCTGTTGGTCAATGATTTGCGTCACATCGTTAATGCTTTTGTCAATTGACTCCACAACTATACTTATAGTTGCTTTTTTAATTAACTGTGATTTTACCTTTGCTGGCGCCTTAATTTTTGATGCCGCTTCATTGGCTGTATCAGCAGTTGGTGGTATTGTAGCTGCTATTTGATTAAGTGCCGATGAATTTTGTCGCATTGACATTGATACTCCAGCATCACCACCTCCATTATTGGCAGCAGCGCAACTACTCAAAACAATTCCACCTAAAAAAGTAGTAAAAAGTACACTTCCCTTATTCATATTCAAACCTCACATAAATAACCTTAATGCTAGTATGTGGGATTATCTGTCTATAGATAGTTGCCGTTACGATTTGCGTAACGGTAGAGCTTGATATTAACCACTTTAAGAATTGTCACAAGACTTTTTAATCAACCTGAAAGTTGCTGGGTATAATAATTGCAATAAAAAACTACAATAAAACTAAAAATAAATCAAATATGTCATTATCTTCTTATTCGTCTCCCGTAAACAAGCTGCTGACTTACGGTGATTGTAGTCAAATCAAGGGTATGCCTGATTATGTAGGAGAACTAGGTTTTACTTCACAGCACGTTCCTGACTTAATACGCATGGCTTGTGATGAAGATTTATCTATTGGTGCTGACGATATAGAAGATATAAATGAAAACCTGCAAGCTTGGGCGCCAGTACATGCGGTGAGAGTTTTAGGGCAACTGCGCGCGGTAGAAGCTATTGAACCATTAATTAATTTATTTGGCACATTTGAAGAAGATGACCGAATGAGTTTAGAATTACCTGGTGTGTTTGCCACTATAGGCACTGCTGCAATTGAGCCACTCGAAGCATATATAATAGACTCTTCACAAGATGCTTATGAGCGTGCAGACGCAGCATCCGCATTGACTCGTATCGCTCAAATTCATCCAGAAGCGCGTTCTAGATGTGTTTCTATTATAAGTAATTTATTAAATAACTTTACTGACAATGACCCAGATGTTAATGCTTTTTTAGTCGGTGAACTGGTTGATTTAAAAGCAGTGGAAGCGGCGCCTATTATTGAGAAAGCATTTGCCGCCGAATCTGTTCCAACTTTCTTGGTAGGGGATTGGAATGAAGTGCAGATAGCACTAGGTATAAAAACACGCTCGGAATCATCCAATCAGTTCCCGCTTCAACAAGTAATAGAGTACTACACAAATCAGGATTTACTAGAATTTATCGAATCTGATGAGATATCAGATTAAAATTCAGAAAAATCAATCCAAAGACGAGTTTATAGCTGTAGGTGTGATTGTACATTGGTTAAGAAGCTCATAATCTCCATCTTTAAATTATGCAAACAACACAATTAGCCAATACAGGTATTACCGTAAGTGCAATTGGGTTAGGCGCCATGCCAATGTCAGTATACGAACGTCCGGATGAGTCGGAATCAATAGAAGTTATCCATCGTGCAATAGAAATAGGCATTACTTTTATTGATACTGCGGACTCATATTGCAAAGACGAATCTGATAAACACCATAATGAGCGACTCATTGGTAAAGCACTACGAACTTACAGTGGTGATACCAGTAATATTGTTGTTGCTACCAAAGGTGGGTTAATGCGTCCGAACCAAAGTTGGACTCGTAACGGCAACCCCGAACATTTGCGTGAAACAATTCGCGTTAGTTATGAAGCGTTGGGTGGTAGTAAACCAATTGACATTTGGCAATATCACTCACCTGACCCAGATTATTCGATAGAAGATTCATTAAAAGCTGCACGGGAAGCAGTTGATGCTGGTTTAGTTCGGTTTGTTGGAGTTTCTAATTTTTCTGTGGAACAAATAAAACTTGCGCGCGATGTTGTAGATATTATTTCAGTGCAAAATCAATATAGTCCTTGGTACCGTCAACCTGAGTCTGATGGTGTTTTAGAATATTGCCAGCAAGAAAACTTAACTTTTTTACCTTGGAGTCCATTTGGTGGGCGCAGACGACATTCAGATTTGCAAGATATTTCTATTATTAGCAAACTCGCAAAACAAAAAGGCGTATCGGTATATGGTATTGTTTTAGCTTGGTTGCGCTCAAAGTCACCATGTATTTTACCAATACCAGGCGCCAGTAAAGTTTCTAGCATTGAAGACTCGGCACGTGCAGGTGATATTAAATTATCAGAAGCCGAAATTCAGCAAATTGATAAAGAAACAGCTTCATAACTAAAATCCTAGAAACCCGGTTTCTTAGACATAAATGTTTACATTAGTTTACAATTAACTTGTCATTTTACTGATAAGATTTAATTAAGTAGGTAAAAACAGTAATTTGTTTTTTTTATATTTGTTAATAATGTGGATGAAGCCATTTTTGTCAGCAACATCTAAGTAAAACAATAGTGTAATTATTTACCTAAATAGCTTTGTTTTACTTGGGAGATATCTCATGTCAGTTTATATTGGTAATTTATCCCATGAAGTGGAAGATAATGATATTAGACAAGTTTTTTTAAAGTATGGAGTCGTTAAGAAAATTTTAGTATCTACAAACCAAAAAACAGGAGAGAAGAGGGGATTTGCGGTTGTAGAAATGGAAACAGATAGTCAAGAGATGGCAGCGATTAGTGCGTTAGTAGGTACTGAGTGGATGGGATATACACTCAAAGTAAATAGAGCTAGAACTGTTGCAGATGCAAGATAAGTATTTAAATTTATTTTTTGGAGTTGTCAATGTTAGACTTAGTTATTAATCCTGTTCAACCCGCCGTGTTAATTACTATTATTGCGGAAACGGTGTTGAAAGACCGTATTGTAAAGCTACTGAAAAGTCATAATGTAACTGGGTATACTATTAACCAAGTACAAGGTGAAGGTGGGCACGGAAGACGGTTGTCAGATTTAGCAGGTTATAATACTAATATTGAAATTAAAACAATCGTATCATTAGAAGAATCTGATACCATTCTTGGGGCGCTAAAAGAAGAACGAGGCAACCACGCTTTAATTGCCTACCGACAAAATATAGAAGCATTCTATTAATTATTCTTTTTTCATAAGTTATACTTTTTATTGCTCACTCGTTGCTGCGAGTGATTTTTTTCATACGTATTTGGCGCACAATTTTCCAGCATCAATCATAATTTTAACAGGCGCCTCAGCCTTGAGCCTGGGTCTGGGATCGCTTTTGGGAGGAATTTAATATTGCAATAATATAGATTAATATTTTTTGGTGATAGTTATGCGGTAGAATCTAAGGTCTGCAATAAAACAGGTGCTTGCTGACTGGAGACGCTACCTATGGCTCGGATGTATTATGACACAGATGCAAATTTAGACCTTTTAGCTGGAAAAACGATTGCGATAATCGGCTATGGTTCACAAGGTCATGCTCACGCTTTAAATTTAAAAGATAGTGGCATGAATGTAATTGTTGGACTGTATCCGGGTAGTAAGTCAGCAGGGAAGGCTGAAGCAGCAGGTTTGACGGTTAAAAGTGTTTCGGATGCGGCGGCGGCAGCAGACTTTATTATGATACTGTTGCCCGATGAAGTTCAAAAGAGTGTTTACAAGGAAGAAATTGAACCAAACCTGAAGGAAGGAAACGTTATAGCTTTTGCTCACGGGTTCAATATTCACTTCGGTCAAGTTGTACCACCATCTAATGTAGATGTTGTCATGGTGGCGCCAAAAGGCCCCGGACATTTAGTTCGTCGTACCTACGAACAAGGACAAGGTGTACCCGCACTGTTTGCTGTGTATCAAAACGCAAGTGGACAAGCACGCGATAGAGCAATGGCATATGCTAAGGGTATAGGTGGAACACGTGCAGGAGTTTTAGAAACAACATTCCGCGAAGAAACCGAAACTGACTTATTTGGTGAGCAAGCTGTACTTTGTGGTGGTTTGAGTGCTTTAATCAAAGCTGGTTTTGAAACTTTGGTAGAAGCAGGTTATCAACCCGAACTCGCATACTTTGAGTGTTTGCACGAAGTCAAACTCATTGTTGACTTAGTAGTCGAAGGTGGTTTGGCAACAATGCGCGATAGTATCTCGAATACTGCCGAATACGGAGATTATACTCGCGGTCCACGTATTGTTAACGACCAGACAAAAGTCGAGATGAAGAAAATTCTCACCGAAATTCAAACCGGACAGTTTGCTCGCGAGTTCGTTTTGGAAAATCAATCTGGTAAAGCTGGTTTCACCTCAATGCGTCGCAGAGAAGCTGAACACCCCATCGAAGAAGTAGGCAAAGACCTGCGCGCGATGTTTAGCTGGTTGAAAAAAGCCTAATAATTAGTTAGGAGTTAGGAGTTAGGAGTTAAGAATTAGGAGTGAATTGTCATGCTGAGGAACGAAGCATCTTCAAGATTTTCACTTGCTCTAAAAGTAAAACTGCAACCCGTTTCCAGTATATAACTCCTAACTCCTAACTCCTAACTTAATTATTTGTTCATTTGTTCAATAGCTTCTTGTGTCCGTTTATTTGGGTCTGTTTTTGGCTGCCATGCTGGAAACATACCTATAACAAAATTATTTATCGTTGTTCGCGTTTGATAACTGGCTGTACTCAATGGTTTTGGTAAAAAGCTATCTCCAAACCCAACGAATATTAGCATCAATAAAAACACTAGTGTCATATTGCCTTTGTTAAACATTTTTGACTTAACCTAAGAATGTATTTAATACTTAGTATTCCCCGATTCGCTATATTTCTTACAATCTTAAATTGTTTTTTACTTAGAACAACATCAAACATTACAAGTACAAGTTAAAAAGAGTTGATGACAGAATAATAGTATTTTGGGTAATCTTTCCTGACTCGATGCTCTAAGTGTTCGGCTATTTTTCGATTCTGTTTAGCTTCTGCAATTAAATGGGTAAACCCAACTCGTGCTGCATTTTCCGTAATCAAAGCATCATCTAGACTGGAAAACAAACATTTTACATGAATATCTTTGTACGGAGATTTTGTTTGTTGTTGATGGTAGCTAACACAACAACCAAGAAGGTATTGTTCAAATAATATATTTCTTTCGGTATTTGGATGGAGAATGAACCAAGCAAGTTGGTTAGGTAGATGTTCAACAAACTTAATTGCCAAACTTGAATAGTAGCGAATAAAATCTACTGCATGACCACCAAATATACCGCAATTGTATGCAGTTTGTAACAATCTATAACTGCGCTGCCATATCCATTCTTCAGGTAACCAACCGTTTATTTGGCTAATAGCTGTCTCCATTGCTTCAGGGTCATACCAGGAATTACCAACAGTAAAATATTCAGGATTTTGTGCCAAAAGAGGTGCGGAAACCATTTCGAGAGGTAATGGTTTCCAGAGAAACACATCACTATCTATGTGAATAAATGGTTCGGTTTGGGCGCCATAAGTATAAACTTTACCTAATGCCCATAATCTAGGGTCGCTATTTTCTAAAGCATCTAGCTCTGTAGATACTTGTGTAAATTCTAAACCTAATTTATCAACAAGCATCCGCGCACCTTGACTATCGGTAAATAACGCTGTTTCAGGGTAATGTTTTTTTGCTGTTTCTACTGATAAAATCCATGACAACAAATGATGTTTATTACTCACCCATATAGATTGTCTATTTTCTGTTAACGGTTTTGTCCATAAAGACCAAACAGCTTTCACTCAAACCAAACCTCCGATTTTAGTCAAAAATTATCTATTGTACGTTCGCATCAGTCCATATCAAATCAGAACCTATTCCTGTTGTAGAACCCATATAGTAATAGCTACGAGTCAATGAGTAGAACTGGCGCCTACAATCTTCTGCTCCTTCTTTACTTGCAATTACTGCTAAAGGTGCATAGTGATGTTCGACACCATGAGGAGGTAGAGCTAGAGGTTTGCCATCAGCTGATTTACGCCATTCTACATCACCTGTAGCTATGCGCGCTGGGATTAGCCAATAATCACCCATGCGATAATTTTCTCCAAATTCTGACTGTTTAAATTTAATTTGCACACCATCTTCTAAAGTAAACCAGTCTGTTGTTGCTTCGTCGATTGGTACGGCGCCGTTAATTAACTTTAATCCACTTTTTTCTTTTTGTTCCCAGCGTCGGAGGAAGGGATGTTTACCGATATTTTGGGTGAGCGCGCATTCTGATGATTCTTCCCTTGTCAATGTCACCAAAAAGGATTCTGGTTCGATTTTGCCTACTTTCCACAGGGGTTTTGCTAATTGATTCAAAGAAATATAGTCATTAACTATTTCTACCCAATCACCTTCAGTTAAACCAAAACGGTAATCGTGCCACCAATGTTTTAATTGTAGGGTGATTGTTGTGCCTGTTATCTCAACACCGCTATCCGCATCAATGGGAAAAATAACCGAACCGTTTTCTCGCGACCACTTAAAAGTTGCTTTACCAGTGCTATCTGCGTGAATTTCCACACGGTAAAGTTGATTTTCTTTATCTCGGTAGCGAGTATCAGATTTAATTGAACAAGTTTCATTTTGCTCTGTAGTTTCCTTTGCTTTTGCTGCTAAAAGTCCGCGATTTTTGGGTTGCCACTTTTCTAATAATTCTTTCCAATCCTCATCAGTACATTTTGTAGCATCTTTGTCTAATTTTTCAACTTTCACTTGCCAGATAACTTGGGAACGGGTTGCTGTATCTGTACCTCCCAAAGCTACTTCCCGAATTTCCTCATCTTGAATGTAAGTAATGTGACGTTCCCAAACATCAAGAAAAACCAAAAAAGGTAAATCGGGTAGCTTATCTTGGCCTGGATTAAGTGGACAATTGGGCTGTTTATAATATTTGATGTAAGGCAATTCATAGCCATTTTTATCAATTTTATGGTTTTGACAGAGGATACCGTTGACGTAGTAATTCCCAGTACTTATTTGAAAATCTAAAATATTGTTATTTTTAACATCTTCCTGAGTATCAAAAGTGATTTTAAATCCCGAACGTCCTACTGGAGCTCCGTGGGGACCAATTAAATCCTCTGCTAAAGTTTGCAAGTAATGTAAAAGTATGGCAACTTGTTCATTCCAGTCTGCATCAACTTGTACCCTTCCTTGTTGCATTAATACTCGTAAAAAATGTTTTTGGGGGTCAAAACTATCGCGAGTAAAATCACCACTAAATTCACCTGACATATATTTATCCTCATATGATTTTGGATTTGTCTACCCTTCGGGATAACTTCGTTAACGACAATGAATGGATTTTGATTTCTGAAATTTGAATTATTCAATTAGCGTAAATAATTCCTGTTTCCATATCAGATGGAGTATATTCATCTAAACGCGCGCGTAAATTTGCCTCTCTTTGAGGTTGATAGAGGTGATGAAAAACACCCATTTCTGATTCATCATCAGCACCACGTTTAATTTCTTCAGCGCAGGTGTTAGCAAGCTGACAATAGGTGGGAGTACTGTAGCGAGTACTTTTGAACTGAGGACGGACGCGCTCACTTTCCACTTGCTTTAAATCTTCACTTACTGCTTGTTGAACTAAATCTGGTTGACAGTTATAGCGTTGGGGTGTGCGAGAACCAGGGGTAACATAACAAAAGCGCATACACCCGGACTGACGACGCGCGACAGTAATGCAACCGTTAAAGATAGAATTTTCTGCGAATTTAATACTATGAGTGAGGATTTTACCAAATACAGTACTGCGATAAATTGATAGTTTTGCATGAGCTACAGCACATCCGGGTGCATCTATTACTTCCTGCTCGGTGTGAGTCGCATCAACAATACTGTCACTGATGTGAATAGTGATGGGGTCAGTTTGTACCTCATCTTGATGCACTTGAATGGAACCGATAATGCTGTGGGTAATTTCCACTTGTCCCTTCAGGTTATATAATTCTAAACTTGGTTCAGCAGGGCGTTTGGGTTCGCAATCACATTGTAGCGACCAACCAGGAACAAGAGTCGAATGGCGGATAGTAACTTTGACTGGACTCAGTATTTCTGTGTTTGTAGCGGTACTAGATAGGAGAAAATCAGGCATTTCTCGTTGAATTCGCACTCCTCGACCAACGATTAATAAACCATCTAAACTGAAGCGACTTCCTGATTGTAGAGTCACAAGTAAGGAATCAGTAGTTTCAGCTTGATAGTCTAGTAAGCGAATTATCGGACGTTTGTAGTTTGCCGCACGAATTTGTAAGGTTTGATTAGCTTGGAGACACAAATTAAAGCATTCAGTGTAAACGCTACTATCGGTAATTTCAATCACCGCTTGACAATATTTTGCTTCGTTAGGATTAGTTTGATAATCTGACTGCCAGCGGTCGAAAGCGTCGTTAATGTGAGTCAATTCTTCTTGTTTTCCCACCCGGTAAAGTGTATAAGTAGTTGGCTGTAATAGTATCCGGTTATACTCACCGCCACCAATATCTGCACTAAAAGCATATTGATAAGAAACCCAAACTCCTGCTTTCGGTAACTGACGAGAAGGAAAGACAATTCTCCCTAAAACCGGGTCAACTGCTACCATATCTTGAGGGGGTTGATATTGCCATTCACTCAGGTCTTCAGGAATAATTTTATCGTAAGGAATTGGGCGCCAGGTAAAGGAGGTTCCTGCTGGGGTTCCTAAAAAAATTTTAAAGCTCTTGTTTTCTCCATAGTAAAGACTTTCACCTGTTTTTTCATATCTTTGTTTATCTATTTCCAGAACACTACGACGTAAGGGAACGGGTAAATTTATTTCAAGAGCGATGTGGGTTGATTCTGTTTCAGGTTGAGGAAGATTATAAAGTGGTGTATCATTGCCTAAAACACTAAATGTATAGCAATTTGGTCTAACTTCTTCTAAACAGTAAGCAGGTGTTCTGGTAACGGAATAGGTTTTTAGGCGCCAGATAAAAACTCCCACATGTGGAATATTATAGCGTCCTGGGTCGTAGGGCGATTGAATACGACGTATATCTACAGTATGGGCAATTTCATTAAAGGGACTATTTAACCTTTCCAAAATATCACTTTGACGTAAATCTACCCTTCTACCTAGCCCAAGTTGTAAATGATTAAGGTGCTGTGTCCAACCCAATAGCTTGTAAAATTCTACTGCCCGCGCGTACCAGCCAGCAACATCATTTGCAAGTAATTCTAATAGTGCGAGAGTTCCTTTACGTCGTCGATTACGAATGGTATTAGCAAGTTCTCGTCGCGGAATTAAGATTTTATTGCGTTGTTGTCCTTGAGGGGTGTTTATATCTCCCGGTTCACCAGCTTCGTGGACTGGTTTATAAGCAATTAAATCACCAATGTAGGGAACAACCCAATCTTGGCAGGTTTCAATAAACCAGTTTTCATAAAGTTGGGAAATATCAGACTCCACTACATTAACTTGTTCGGAGATTATCCGTAATAACTCTCGTAGAGCATAGTCTTTTTCTGCATCCCTTTGACGGTATATTACGGGTAAAAGGTTGTATAAGTAGTCTTCTATATTGTTCATAAGTAAAAAGAATTAAATAAATACTTACAGAGGGTTAAGAATTAGAGTTAAAGGTTGAGAAGGAGTTAATATAGCGATTTGGGCAGGTTGGATTTTTTGCTGCTTCATCCTAGCAACATTAACAGTAATTCTCTTTCGGGGTTGGGTTTCGGTTGATGAATTATTGTTTTCTCTATTGTTTTCTCTAGAGTAAACTTTTCCTTGGGCTAAAGCTGCAAATATTTCCGTTAGTATATTTGGATTTGCTGCTTCTGTTTCAGATACAGTATCCAAAATATCTAAATCAACAAAGTCAACTCCTGCAACTTTTTGGATTGTGCTAATTACTTCACTTAGGGTAATATCTTGTCCTAGTTCTCGCTGTTCAAAACTAAAAGTATCTAGTAATGTTTGTCTTATTTGTGGTTCTACTGTCTCCCATTGATAATCTGGTAAAATTTTGACTTTAGCGCTAATAATAATTACCATTAGTTCTCTGAGTTCCAGCTGTATTGGCTGGTCAGGGGCGCCATATAGACGTAGTGCTTGATATAAATTACGATATAAATCTGATTGTTTATCGATTGGTATGTCATCTACCCCAGCAATAGTCAGGTGAACTAAAGAGCGGCGACCATTCGATAACAGCATGGCGCCTGCTTTAGCGATACCAGCAAAGGTGCGGGCAAAGTCTGCATAGTCTTGTACAGATACCAAACGGTCTAAAGCCATTACTGCCAAAGGTGCATTTTTACGCGCTTGGTCACGACTTTCCCGGTCGGCGCCTCCGGTAGCAGGTAGGGGGTTAATAACACTTCTTAGTCCCAAAGGTCGTGATGCTAGCAAACTAATTTGCTCTGCTTTGACATTACCAACTTTACCGATACCACTACGATACACTGCTCTGATATTTTCTACACCTGTAGGTAAACGGGCGCCGTTTTCTCCGTTACCAAATATCACCGTAGTTTTACTGTCATCACTAGTTTTAGTAATGTACGCGCGTTCTGTTGGCTTGAGTCCTGCAAGGCTATCTGTTTCGTGCCAGAGAATGTCATTGACACGCAGTTCTAAAGTACTTTTGGCGCCAGCAGGTATGGGAGCAGCAACATAAGTAAGAGGTGATTGTCGCAGAGAAAATTCCTGGAACGCTTTGCTACCATCACCACTTCCTAGTGCTTCGGTACGAGTCTCACCGTGAGTAGCTTTAACGACATTACCGTAGATGGTAACAGTATCTCGTTTATATTCGTAACTAAGAGAATTTTTTAGTTGTATAAAAGTATGAGTTATATCTCCCGGTCTCTCTTGTTCAATATCTTTAAACTTTGTTACCGCGCGTTGCTTAACTCCCAACAGCATAACTAACTCACTCGCTTTAACACCCGTAGTTTCCCCAAGGTCAGCGCGTTCTCCAGATACAATTAACCATCTTCCTGGTTGTAATCCTTCATAAATTTGACTCAGTTCAACTTCGCTTCCTTTAACGGGTTCGTTTGTAGGGTTGATTACCTCGGATGCAAGTTTTAATTCTTCACTTTGAGCGTAGACTGTGGTTTGACGAATTACATCTAAAGTTAAATCATTATCCTCTAGCCATCGGTCTTTTAAAGTTAATTGTGTAACTTTAGCTGAAATAGCGTAGTCAGCTTTAGTGATAGTTTCTATTTTCTCGACTTGGGTAATAATTTGAGTATTAGGACGCTGAATAACGACCCAACTCTTCGGTAAAATTTGGTCATATTGGGCATCTAAAGCCAAGATATTTGGATTAAAAACAGGTACTTTTGACTCTTCTTGAATAGTAATCGATGAAAAGCCACTACTAGAATCATCATTTTGTGCCACAGAAGTACTAATTACAATCTCCCTCCCATCCCAAGAAGTGTATCGAAGTGTTTCGCCAGGGGAAATAAGCCAAAAATCATCGTCAATTTGCACCTGTAATCCGTCATTGCTGATAATTCTAAAAACTCTTTCTCTTTGTGGAAAACTAAACGTAAACGCTACTGGAAGAAGACTTTGAGACTCTGCTCTAATATCAACAGATACTCCATTTACTTCTATTGTTTGTTGAGATAATGCTCTGAGTCTAACTTGACGACTCTGGGTTTGAGAATTTTGCTTCAGCGATATAATAGCAGGAAGCTCACTCGGTGTTCCTTGAGGTATTAATGAGATACCGATTCTAATTTCTACTGTAGCAATTGCCCACTCTTCATAACCTAAAATTCTCCCTCGTTCATCATAAACTGGTTTCAAGGGTGCATTGGCGCCAAAAGGTGCTGCTTTTACCCGTAATGCTTGGGTACTTTGTAAAGATGATTTATTTGTAACAGGAGTATTTTGCCAAGCAGTATATAATGTATCTTTTAGTTGAGGTTTAAGAGTTTTTAATAACTGTGGTGCAATATCTGACTCACATTTATAAGTATCTTTCAAAGATAAACCCAACCTTGAAGCGTTAGCAGGTGGAATCGAAGCAGGTTTAAGTAGATTATTTAATAAACCTTCATCCGCTGTACCCAATTTATCAAAGGGGCATTTTTGTTTTTCTCTGCTTAGATTAGAAGAAGATAGATTTATTCTATCATCGGTTGTTATAGTTTCTTGTTCTGTTTGTAACTCTACTTGAGTACGATTTTCAATAGCTTGGGGTTCCACTTTTTTGACTTGACGAAAAACTTGCATCCCCTGAGTATCAGCAAATATAAATAATAGTGGGTCATTAGGTTTAAGATTAGTTGTAATTCCCTGAAAGTAAAGTTTATCTATGTCTTTAGCATTCGACGGTTCAATATAATGAGGTCGTGTTAATCTTGGTTGCAAATTATTCCACTCAGTACGACCTTCGATAGTTTCCGCTGTTTCAAAAAATTGCGGCATTTCCCCCGAAGCTGGTAGACTTTGAATTCTCGTACCTACGGGTATTTGCGTATCTTTGTTATATCCTATTTCCATTGTAAAAGCAGGATAGACTGTAGCAGCGACACCAGGACGCAAACTATAACCAACTAACCTTGCTAACTCCAATACAGAACGTCTTTCTGTTGCTGTCCGTAAATAACCCTCATTAGCTATACGTTCTTGATAAAAGGTTAAAACATCCGCTACCGTTGCCCAAGCATCTAGAAAAGCAATAGATGAGTCATTAGCATTTCGGGTTTTCAACTTAGCAAGAGCAGGATGTTTACTGTTAGAAAGACCAGCTTTCATAGTTTCGAGAAAGGTGCTGTGGGTACCAACTCGATACATTAAATTATTTAAACCAGGACGGTTAGCAGTGGAAATAGGAGTGATTGCTTCGACTCCTTCGCAACATCCACAATTTTCATTCATCATGTCCTAGTCCTCCCGTTATTTTGGATTTTATATTGTCTAAAGGGCGGGTTTATAAATATCCTAAAGCTGTATTAAATATATCGTTAACCCGCCCTTACAAAGTCTTATCTTCCACCATGTAGGCTTAATTTAAATTGACCATTTTCTGGGAAATTTGGGTCATTATCTAACCGCGCGATTTCCATAGAAATTAGAGGTAAAATACCATTATCGAGTTCTCCATTATCTCCTTCATACAAACGTTGTAATTTCGTCACCACCACATTTTCTACACCTATTACCGTTTGCGCTGTAGCAACTAATTTACTCAAAGCTATACCAGTACCAAAAGTCAAATTATCTGGATGGAAAAAACCACGGCGCCCATCTGGTAAAATCCTATTGCTGAATAAGTTCAACAAAGCTGCTTTCACATGTCCACGCAAAAAATCTGGCTGAACACATACAGTCATCTCAATATTCAAACTCACGTAAATAGCTTGTTTCACCACCACATCATGACCAATACGACGGTAACGATATAAATGTTGGGAAATAGCTGCTAATAATTCATTGTTATTGGTTTCTTCTCCTAAAGGGTCAACTACTACCAACACCTCATCCCAACTACCCGTCCAGCGTAAGGTTGCAGCTGCTCTTTGCACTGTATCTGAAAAATCGCGCGTGACTATATCCGCATAATCTTGTGCTGTGATCGCCCTTTGCAACTCCTTACGGAAGGTACTGGGTGCAAATAATTTTACTTCTGATAACGCTTCGGGTTGTGTACCTCCTTTTGCTGGTAAAGGGTTATGGGGAATTAAGCCATCGATTGCATTCTGACGAAATACGATATGGGCAATGGTATCTGCACCGATGTTTCCAGCTATACCATTACCAATGCGGTATATTGCAGAGAAATTACTTCCAGCTACTGGCATTTGTCCGAGTTCTCCATTGCCAAAACGCAAATGAGCATAACCTTCATTGTCCACTTCCACAACAAAATGCTTGTCTTGACTATTACTTCCTAATAAATCTAGTTGAGGAGTCCAAAACAATGATGGGTAATTACTGATTAATTTGATAATTTGTGGTAGAGCTTTTCTGGGTTTTTGTGTAAGTAAACTAGTGGCAGGCGCCTGATGTAGGTCTTGCTCGGAAAGCGGTTGGCGAAAGGTTAAAGGTGCATATTTGAGAGAAGGATAAAAAGATGCAGCTACTGCTGTTACATCTGCGGGTTGATTTTCCCCTTCACAGAGCGTTATTTCTGCTTTTGCAGCTACTACACCCAAATTCTCTGTTACCGTGCGTCCGTGGTCTACTAAAATGACATTACCGCGCGCTACTGATATATTCTCGATTAATTGGCATTCTGGCGCCAACCCAATCGCTGAAATACACAGAGGAAAAGGCAATGCATCTGCTGTTGCCCAAGTAATTTCTACAATAGGAGTGGGCATGTCTTGAGTAACATTATTTACGTTTACTCTATAGACTTCATCCACACCATGTTCAACGCTAATTAGTCTAACTGCATGGCGATGGTTAATATCAGCATCTGCTTGGTTTCCGCTTTTGGCGCCTTTTACCTCTACAAAAATGAGGATATCACCTGGTTTCAATTGTAACTTCCGTTCTAAATTAGGAGGTTTGGGAGCATCGTCATCACATTTATCTTGTTTAGTAGAAGTATTAGTAGAGGAAATCCATTCATCTAATAGAGTTGCGCTAGTTGCACCCTTGGGTAAACAACATTCGCAATTACCCCATGTATAGAAATGAATTTCGTTATGTTTTTTATATAATTTGATATTCGCTTGTGACTCTTTAAAAATAGGCTCAAAAACTTCGTACTTTTTACTCTCAATATTTCTCAGGTCATCTATTTTCAAAACTGGATTTGAAACAGGTATATCCTGATAAGCAGTAATAAAATATATATCTTTAAGATTTATACTAGTATCAACATTTGTTTCTAACCAAACCCAAGCTCTGGCATTACCACCCTCGTGCATCGGGTAGTCAACTAATCGCACATGGCGCCGTACTGAGATACGTTGACGAGCGGTATCTAAATATGCTTCGGTAGCAACAGCATCTTGGTAGTAGCTGAGATAGTCTCCAACATAAGCTAAAAGTTCTACTAAAGTAATACCCAAGTCGGGAACATGCCGTGATTGCCAATCGGGCATAATTAACGCCAAACGGTCTAAAATTAATTGGCGGAAACTGGCATAATCCTTGGCTAAATAATTAATGTCCGGTTCAATCCGTTCTTCCCCAGGACAAATATGTGCTGATCTACAATCTAAGTCGCTGGGACAATTAACTTTAAAATTGAAATTTAGGTAAGAATAATGGGGGTCAATTCCTTCCAACCCAACTAAGCGCAAAGTATAGGTAGAAAAATCGCCATACTTATCAACCCGCACTCGCAAATAACTATCTAAAGTCGGGTCTTTCTGATGTTCTAACTCGACATCAATTACTTGGATATCTTGGATGCGCTGACCACCTTCAATTCGGATATTCTCCTTGGTAATATTGTTGGGTAAGGCGCCGATAAAATACACCCATAAATAAAATTGGTCGTCGCTAACTTCTAAATAATCCAACCCGTTCAGGTTTCGTTTGCGGACTTCGTGGCGCCGTTGTTCGTTTTTACAATTGTAGAGACGTGATATATCACGTCTATACAAAGAATTGTTGATCATACACCGCTCCTGGTAAAGATTTCTGTACGCTGCTCTCCAGTGCGTTTGACTGCATATTCTAAAAATACCTGCAAGCGTGAATCCTCGCTAATAACTTCCAACGCTTGCACATCAATCAAATCACCCAACCACTGTTGCAGTGCTGCCTGCATGGTAAATTGTAAAGTTGCAGCTAATTCTGGACTATTAGGAGCAAAAACTAATTGCAGCAAACCGCTACCAAAATCGGGACGGTTTACCCTTTCCCCAGGATTGGTAAATAATAACTGCTCAATCATATCTCGGATATGGTCGTCCGAGTCGGTAGTAGCAGTTCGACCGAGATTATCAAAGTGGAAGGGGAAATCTATGTTCATATTGCATTTACCCTTGTTTGCGTAGCACCAATAATTAAAGGTGTACCAGTGGGAAGACAAACAGCTTGGCTATCTAATAGTAAAACAGGCATTCCCATCGAAGTCACTCGAATAGAAGCAGTCACCCACTGGGCAGTAACACAAGGACCATTACCATTAGGAGGTGGGGGTAAAGCACAACCGACTACCGTATAGGGGTTAGGTTGAGTGACAATTGGTTGACCGTTTACGGTGACTCTAGGGCTAACAACTGTAGGTTGTGCCTGTCCCCCATGACTACATAAAACACTTGCGCCGAGATGTAGTATAAAACCTGGCATGTACTAGTTAAATCTCCTCTAAGTAACTATCAAAGCACCGCTATTAATGTTGGTGACTCCAGTGAGGTTAATCGCGGCGCCATTAATTGTCACCTTTGGCGCCGTAATTGTCACACCTGTAGCATCGACAGTGATAGACGAGGCGCCGCTCATTAACATAATTCCTGGTGCTAACATTGGGGGTATCGGCACATCGCTAATTACCAAGGCTTGTTGAGTAGGAGTTTGCATAATAATTACAGGCATACCAGGAGTACTTAAATTCGCAATCGCTGGTATTTCTGCGGCAGAACCCCACCAATAACCAACCCAAATAGGATAATCAGGGTCGCCATTTTCAAACTCCACCCACACACCTGCTTGTATAGGGGGTATTAAATACATCCCCATTTGCAAACCACCAAGGGGAACACAAGGTTTTGCCCAGGTGGAGGGGGAAAGACTGCCCACATCTGGAACTAGTACCTGCAATCGTCCCTGCTTTAGGGGGTCAATATTATTGACTACAGTTCCCTGGAATTTGCCGTAAAATTTTCTACCACTATCTGTCATACACTCACCCGCTCAATAGATGATTTCACACCACCTCGCACTAAGGAAAAGCTTTGTTTGTATTCACCTCGCTTGATGTTATGAGTAACACTTTTGACTTGGTATAAACCGTCGTAATAATTACTTCCTCCCCGCACAGACACCAATTGTCTAGCTTTCAAAATACGTCCGTAACGCAACACATCTAACTGACCACTACTGCTAATAGCATCAGGTGTTGCCATCAATGCACCTAAAATTTTCAGCGCAGCTTCTCCTAAACCATTCCTGGCAATATCTTCCAACCTGGCACTTTTCAAATTTGGGGGTGTTTGTTGTGCTAGAGGCGACTTCAAAATACTGATTTCAGGAATTGGTACTGGAATTGGTATACGGCTGTTTTGTTCCAGAATGATGGCCAGGTACTGCCTAGCTGCTAAACCATCGTAGGAAAAGCTCAAGGATTCCACGTTGTCATCAGCATCCATATTAATACTCAATGCTGGCTGGGGAGTAGTAAATTTACTGTATTCTGGTCCCCAATAAGCAATACTCATTCCCGGTTCGGGTCCAGGTTCTAAGTAAAAAATGTGACCACTAGCTTGTGCTAAAGCATTGATGTAATTAAAGTCAGTACCTTGTTGTTTGCGAAATCTCTCCAGAGGATTTTGAATAGCAATAATACTAGTGGGAATCACCAGAGGATCTACACCAAAAACAGCATATTTTGCCAAAATTAAAGCCACAATCGTAAATAATGGCATTGCTGGATAGGGAATGTCCGTCAGGTCAATAAAATCCATGATGGCACTTAAATCCAACCCTGTAACTGTAAGGGTTGATTGTCCTGGTTGGTTGCTGGGGGTGACATCTTGTTTAGTAATAATGCCATCCATCAACACTTGGGGTGTACCATGCACTGTCGCAATGATAATTACTCTAGTTCTAGGGTCAAAATATCCTGATTGCAATAAATTGTTAAGGGGTGATTGTTTTCCTAGAGTAAATTTCATTTGAAAACCGCTTTGACTACCAACGCTATTTGTCA
The DNA here is from genome assembly GCF_001904745.1 of Calothrix sp. HK-06. Taxonomy (GTDB): domain Bacteria; phylum Cyanobacteriota; class Cyanobacteriia; order Cyanobacteriales; family Nostocaceae; genus Dulcicalothrix. The sequence goes on along the minus strand of NZ_MRCD01000017.1, from coordinate 80,556 downwards.
CCTGTATTTCAGTTATGGCTTCAATCACAGCTTGAGATACTGGTGAGGGGTTGAATAAAGACCCCATGCGAATCGATAGATATAAACCACGGTTCATAACATTGGGCCAGATAAACCTGCTGGCATGGTAATTCGTAATTTACGATTTATAGTTTGAGTTAGTTCATTAGGATTCATGGCATTATTTGCATCAGCAACTCGCCAGAACTGTTCAGGGTCGCCCAGATATTGGGCTGTGATATTATCTAAGCGTTCGCCCTCCGTTACTGTATGTTCTTGTAATAAAGAAAACTGCTCTGGAGGTGGTATAAACCGTCGTCTCAGATAAACAACAGTTTTGTCAGTACCCGTTTTCAGGGTGGCTGTATCTAAACCGTAATAACGGCTTGTAATTGGAAAAAGATTGGTTTTTAAAGCATCTGGCTGCAATAAATTCTGCATTGCCATAGCTTGCATTGTGTCCATCATGGAATACCTTTAATTCCTAAAGAACTAAATGTGCCCGCACGCACGCGTGTAACAAATTGTTCTTTTTGACGGTGATACACCATAAATAAATTGCTGCCTTTGTGGTTAAACCCTAAGTCATTAGAGTTTAACACCCGCATTCCTAAACTCACCTTAGCGCGAATTGGATTAAGAGAAGTATCAAAAGCTTCCTCTGTAATACTGAATTCTGTTAATCGTACAGGTAAAATACGGTTCTGACTCCAGACGAACAGGCTAAGGAAAGTTTCTATTGGCGACACTTCTAGAATTCCCGAACGTGCCTGACGATGGTTATTTTGAATCTGATTGCTATCAGGATAAATAATCATTTCCAAGGCTGCTAGTTGGGGGAAAATACCAGATTCAGCCGTGGTGGAATTTTGGTCGGGGAATTCTAGCTGGTCAGTTGCATCAATTTCTGCATCCAGCTTAATTGTCTCAATTGGGGGTCCTTTCAACCGTAGCGCTTCTTGGCGGTCACCACTTTCATTCCCTACTCCCTGCACTTGTAATGTGCGACTAAGGGTGTCGGGGTTATATTGCATTACGATAATGCGTTGCACTACAGCAGTATTGGGGTTAATTAAGACAATGCCACCTTTAAGTAGCCTGGGTGAACCTGGGAAGGTAGTCATGGCTAGGGGCTTTGCCTACGAATACTTTATATTTTTTGACTGCGGAAAAACTTGATCAGAACAGCTTTGGAACTTTGGCTAAAAGTGTATAAAAGCAATCATCTGTTGATGTTTTTTTATTGTATCACTTTACCGAGGAAATACTGATTACTTTAGGTTTCTTAATATAACATTTAAGGTAGATTTTGTTTCTGCTATTGTTCGCATAACGATTGGTTTCTTTTTAGAGACTGAATTAATATTATTTAGCCAAGCACAAAAAAATACTCTTATTCTGTTTTGGGTCTAGTATCTCCTTTACGGACACGTTCCTCGTTTTCCAGTTCTCGTAAAATCCTTTGAATATGCTCGTATTGCTCTCGATAGCGTCTTTGGTCATCCGGTGGCATTTGGCGATACTCATCCAATGCACCTACATTGGGTTGTCTAATATTTTGAAGGGTTTGACCTCGACTTAGCGGGTGCAATCCAGACACGTTAGCTGTCACCGTCCAATAGAGAGCTAAAAATTCGCGTGTATGTGAATTCTGGATAGGTTCCTGACTCTGTTCGGTTGTTCTGGAACTAAAAGGGTCTGCAATCCCGCCAATGACACCACCCAAGACAGCACCACCAGCTAATCCTAGCCCTATGGCAAGGGGGCTAAGGCTTGCACCTGCCGCCGCTGCAATGCCAAGACCAATTCCTCCAAGTGCTGCGCCTCCAAGAATTCCTGCCCCAATGCCAAGTAAAGTACTACCTACAGTTCTTCCACCACTCTGTTGTTGGCTTACAGGCGCCCGCTGCACGACATGTTGCAGTTCGTGTCCGATAGTGCGTGCCCGTTGGTCAAAGCGTTCGCGGAAGCGATTAAAGAAGCGAGGACCAATCTTGATGGTTTGAGGCTGCCCTAGACGTGCAAAACCCGTTTCTGCGTCCTGGGGACTCTTATAATTGAAATCCGGATCGTATTCAATTCTAGCGAGTGTATCTGGTCGTTTATAATAAGTTTCTATTATTAGCTCCAATGCACGTTGGCGATTTGCTGGGTCTTCGGATTCACCGAGTCGGATAATCTCTTCCCTACGAGAATCTGCAATTTGTCGCTGGATAGCTGCTGGTGCGGAAGCTAAAGAGAGTTGTATCTGCTGACCTGCTGCAATCGCTTGGCTTGCTTGGTCTGCTTCTGCTTCTAACGAGGCATTGTCAGAGATTGCTAACTCCAAATTGCTGACGGTGTTACTATCCTCTTGCTGCAACACATGCACTAGTTCGTGAGCCAACAGTTGCTGTCCTGAGTTGCTCTCTGGTGCATATTGTTGGCTCCTAAACATAATATCTTGTCCTACGGTGTAAGCTAATGCATTTACCGCTGTTGCTGACTCCGCTGCCTTTGCGTCTGTATGTACCCGTACCTGGCTAAAGTCGCGGTTAAAATGGGATTCCATCTCAACACGAGTATTGGTGTCAAGAGGCTGACCAGGCGATTGCAACACTTCATCGACAATTGGGGGAACTTGTGAAGGTTTATCCCGACTAGTTGCACGGCGCTGGAGATTCAATTGTCTTTTTTGACAATCGATATCATTTGATACTATCAGGCTACGTTGCCCGCAGCTAGCAGATTTGCGCTGGAGTAATCCTGTAGAAACAGGGATATCAGGATTTAAGGTGGTTTGGACTAGCGCGCGCTCAGTCATAAAAGTAACTCTCTACTGAATTTAAGTATAATTTAAATAATTTGAATTCATTCATCCAATGCGGCATCAACCTGTTGGCGGTCAGGGGGAGTAAGGCGTTGTCGCAGCTGTTCGAGCAAGCGAGCAAAGAGTGTTGTAAATTGTTGTCGCACAAAACGAGTGGCGTTGCGTATAGCAGTTAAGATGACCATCAAGTTAATTACAGCACGGCGCAACTCAACACGAATCAATCGGGCAAGCTCAAACACAGGCGCCAATTGGACATATCGAGTAATTCTTGGTCGAGACGAGCGATCGCTGCTTTGTGCTTCTTCACGGGTAGGGTCTGTATCGAGCAAACTATCGGGATTATAGGTATAGCGAGGAGCCGTAACAGCAACTCTCCGGTTACGTCCTAGCTGTCCGGTTTGCATTTGCTCCCGCACTTCTCCTAGTGTCAGTCGAGTAAAGGTTGTGTTTACTGTATCTGGGTCGGCTTCCATCGTATCCAACCATTCATCCAATAACAGGGGTCGTTCTGCCAGCGATGGATCAAGTACAGTTTCTAACAGTCCTCTTTGCGGATCACGAACTTTAATAATTGGTGCCACATGCCAAGCCCAAGTTACACCAGGAGTTTGACTTGATGGTGCATCCTGTCCATAATCAGTTTCTGCTCGTAGGGGTAGCGAACCAGCTAGAGCAAATACTTTTTCGGAAGCATACCCCATTTCTGTTAACAACTCTTCCATACGGTGGGCACGGGCATAGCAGCCATCGGGTGGATAATGGAACGGTATAGGGGCTGAACCATCGTTTGTTAGAATGTTAGCCTGGGCAAGAGCTTGAAAGATTTGCAGCGCCGCTTCGGGTGAAATTTCTTCGGTTTCCGGACGCTCTACTAATTGATTGCGATGTAGCCAACCTTCTTGATTCAGAAATGCTCCAACAGTGACACGAACCTTGACCCATTGCTCGTTGTGGGAATTAAATGGACGATTTCTGCCGTCATCGGTAATTACAACCCGCGTTCCTTGGGGGAGTGTACCAACTATTTCTGGGGTGGTACTTGCTGGGTCTCGAATTAGTTGAATGTTAGCAGCATTGGTTTCTAAGTGAATTCTTGGATGCTCTCGTCCTAAAAAATAGGCAAGTAACCCTAAACCTACTAGTCCAGCAGCTACCCCTAAGCCAACTCCAATTCCCTCCGCAAGTGAAAGTCTTTGAATAACAGCTTCTGATACATCGCTTGAAATTTCGCGAAGTGACTCATGCTTTTGTGTCGTCACTGCATCAGCCATCCGATTTGCCTCCGCTTCTTGGGAGCTATCAGACTGGGCAAGGTGCAATTTTGCTGTCGAGGCGCCTTGTGTAATATGCTGTTGCTGTAAAACATGAGTTAACTCATGTGCCAAAATTTGCTGCCCTGTAAAAGTTTTCGGAGCGTACTGTCCTGTGTTAAAAACTACATTTTGCCCAACCGTGTAAGCTAGTGCATTAATAGCTTGAGCAGATTCTGCGGCTTGATCATTTGTATGAACTCGCACCGAACTAAAATCTTGACCAAAGCGAGATTCCATGAAGGTACGGCTTTCAGAGTCTAGAGATTGACCGGGGGAGGAAAGCACTTTATGCACAATTGGCGGTACTTCAGCAACTTCATCCCTATCAACAGAACGCCGTTGTAACAGTCCTTTATTAACAGAGGTTAAGGAAGCTTTTTCGGCTTGGGTTTGGGTGAGTGTTTGCATCATTTTGAGGTTGGGGAGTGAGAGTTTATTGGCTATGGGGGTATCAAAAAAAGACTGCTTAGTACTAGGGTTGAGCAGCGCTAAAAACCCGCAAAGCTCGCTGGGAGTTGCTTCTCCGTCGCGTAAACACTGCCTGAACCGCTGGATTGTTGCGTGGCAGGAGGTTCCCCGCACCATCTAAAACAGCCCCTGGAACCTCAAAGCGGTAAACAACTTCATCACTCGCATCGTTCAATGAGACACCAGCTCTCGTTAAAACGTTATAGACACCAGCGTAGGTAGATTGGAGTTCGGTGACCAAATAATCGACTTGAGCATCCATGTTGAAGAGGATAGCCGCACCCTGTTGTCCAGATGCCTGAAGGACTTCATGGACAATCGGCGGAACTTCAGAGAGCGCTTCCTGATGGGTGGCACGGCGTTGAAGGCGCTTTTTTTGACAGTCGTTACACTGACCACCCGCGATCGTATGCTGCCTGCACGTCTCACATTTCCTCTGCAAAATCCCGCCCTGAGAAAGCGGTGATGTTGTTGGTGTTTGCTGGGTTACTGTCTGCTTGCTCATGACCCCATCCCCCGATATACAGCATGGGCTATCTGTTGCCCCATTTGCGTATAATTACCAGTATCAGCAATTTCCATGCTATCAGCATTAACACGAGGCACGGCGCCACCTTCTACCAAGCTTGGAGCTAACCCACCAACTGCCAAAAGGCGCCCCAATTCCATCTCCACTGCTGCCTGTAACAAAGGTCGCTGGGCATTCGGAACAGACACTCCATCTAAAATCAATCGCTCAATTTGCACATTAATATTCATACCCTGCTCCGAATTTGTTCCAAAACTTTCCGCAAATCACCTATGGCATAAGCCCAGTTGTGACATTTAAAACTTCTGAGGTCGATAATTGGTGTTTGACATTCATAGCAAGCTAAATCAGCAATCGCGCGCGGCGCCTCAACATTAATGTATTTCTTTGTTCCCAAAATCACTTTTGCTAACATTTCTTTGCTATGCACTTGATTTAGTGCAGAACTAACAATATCCAGCCAATTCGTTTCCCGACCGCAGTTAGGGCAAAATCTAGTATCTCCACTCACCCACAATGGGGCGCCAATAGTCTTTGGATCCATTCCTAACAAATATTCAATTTCTCTTACATCTTCATCACATGTCACCCACCTTTCCTTACCTGGTAAAGAAGCAGGGGAATCGTAAACTTGCCGGAAAACTTCTTCGCTGACTGCAAAGGTTGTCAATGATTGGGATTCTTCTGATTCGTGGTTAGCTGTCATTTTTTTATCTCCTAATTTTCAAATAATAAGAAGAGTGAGTTACCTAAGCGCCCCCACTGGTTCTGAATAGCGAAAATCTATTTCATTAATCGGTCTATCTAACTTACGAAACTCTGCCCGCGCGCTTTGCAAAACTAAAGGCATTGTTACCCCTGTCCCTTTCTGTGCTGCTAAAAAAGCGGCATTAAGGGCAATGTTATGAATACTACCTCCTGTTAAATTTAATCTTGCCAACCGAGCAAAATCTAAGTTTTCTGTCGGAACTTCTTTAGGAAACACCTTTTGCCACATCTTCTGCCGTTCGCTAGGGTTAGGAAATTGGAAATTAACGATAAACCGCAGGCGCCTTACAAAAGCATTGTCTAAAGCATTTCGCATATTAGTTGCTAGTATCGCTAAACCGCGAAACGCTTCCATTCGTTGTAATAAATAGTTAATTTCAATATTGGCATAGCGGTCATGAGAATCTTTTACCTCGCTGCGTTTACCAAACAAAGCATCAGCTTCATCAAAAAAGAGTATTGCCCCACCGTCTTCTGCCGCATCGAATAGGCACCGCAGGTTTTTCTCAGTTTCTCCGATATACTTACTCACTACTGCCGATAAATCAATCCGGTATAGATTCAAACGTAGCTCATTCGCAATTACCTCAGCCGCCATTGTTTTACCCGTGCCACTTTCCCCTGCAAATAAAGCGCTAATACCCAAGCCGCGATTCATCCGGTTTTCAAATCCCCATTCTTGGTAAACTTTACTACGCTGTTTTACTTGGTCGGCAATTTGCTGCAACAAGCTGGTTTCTTCTGAAGGTAAAACGATATTTTCCCAGGTAGCTTTGGCGTTAAGACGCTGTGCCAAGATATCTAATTGGGGACGGGTACTTGCTAGGCAGGTAACCCAAAGTTGGTTGTATAGGTTATTATTTGGTGTATTTAGTACAGTTTGGGTAATTTGGTAAATTGTAGGTAAATTAAGGTTAAACTGACTGGCTAATTGGGCTGGAATCTCACCTGCCATATTGCCTAATGCTCTTTCCCAAAGCTGCTTTTGTTCATCGGAAGTAGGTTTTTCAATGTCTATGGGAATGGTTGAACGAGCATTATTAAAGTGAATTTCTCGACTGCTGAGAAATAATAAGCTGTTGATGCGATTTAAGAAACGGTAAAGGTGAGCGTTTTGTGCTTCTGTTGAGGTGGTGATTTCTTGAGCATCTAGGTAAAGGATAATTGGTAAAAGTAAACTTTCCCTTTCCCAGAGACGAATAAATGTTTCTAAATCGGCGCCAGTAGTAGGTAATAATTCTATTGATAAACGATAAACAAATAAACCTATACTTTGCGCCGCTTGTTGTGCTACAAGTTGCTTACTAGCTGAGTCTGAACCGAGAAGTTGAATAACTAAAGGAGTTTGATAGGGTTGTAAATTTGAGGTTATCGCCTCTACTGCTTTTTGATGCGACAGTGGTAATTGATACTCTATATTTTTACTATCTAACGGTGAAACTAGCGAAACTAATCGGTCATCTAAGTAATTTAGTCCTTTCAGGTAATTAAGAATGCGTTCATCTATCCGTAAGCAACTAGTAGTCAGAGGTTGGGCGCCAGGTTGGTTAATTTCTAGCAGGCGCCAGTAGCGTAGTGGACGTTCTGGTGAGAGTATATCCCAGGAAGCATCTTCAAAAAGAGTAAAAGCAAGGGCAAAGGTAGGATAATTTTGATGGGGATTGTCTTGAGCGCGCGCACAGACGGCGCCGATACTGGTATCTAATTCAATTGCGGCACATAGCAATAAAAGTTTTTGCTCAAAAGGTGATAGTCCAAGACGTTGGCTTAATATCACCATTGCTGGAGGTGGTGATAAGGTTTCCGCGCGAGACATTTCTCTGGCAGCAGCAGTAATTTTTTCATCTGTAATTAGATTATTGGCAGGAGGTAAGGCAGGTAAGAAATTACGTCCAAGGAAACGATGTTTTGTTGGTAATGTTTCTATGCATGTCTCTTTTTCTTGTTCTATTTTTTGTACCTGTTTTTTAAGGCATAAGCGTAACCATGTCAATGCTTTTGACAAGTATTGTTCGTTGTTATGTTGCCATTGTTCTAGGTTATTCATAGTTCAAAATCGGTGGGTTTAAGATTCCGACTTCTTTAAAAAGTCGGGAATCTGACTAACTAATTACCAATGCAATTTCTGATATAAAGGCAAGTGGTATGACGAGAGGTGTAACGTTATAGTTAATAACTAAGCTGTCTACTCCGTCTACTCGTAGTCGTGGACGTACCTGGTATGTACCTGCGGGTATGTCTCCTAATTCAAATTCCAAGGTATCGGTTTGAATGGGATGATTTCTGGCTATTAATTCGCGATTGCCTATTTCTACTAATGCTGTTTCTTGGGTACTCAAGACTAAAGAAACTCTTTGTGCTGGTAATACTGGTGGATTACATGTTACCTGGACAATTACATTATTGGGTTTGTTAGGGTCGCTGTTATCGCGACTGTCAAAAGCCAGATTTTCAATCGTCGGTGCTATGGGTAATGGTAATCCGTTACTGCTACGGTCTTCGATATTTGCTGTAACGGTATACAATCCCGGACACCATTTGTCTGGTTGGGTGGTATCAATTGTAAGTTGAATTTCTGTTGCTGTCCGCGCGGTTGCTGGGATGGTAATAATATTCGGCGCCGTTAATTGCGGATTGTTAAATACAATTTCGACGTTGTTACCCTCCAAGTTATAACCAGTTAAAGTTAATTCATCTCCTAAATTTGCGGCAGGTTTTTGTAACAATTTTTTCTGGTAAGCTGGTAAGTTTTCCCTTGCTTGTTCAATTGCCGTAAAGTTGACAGTAAACAAGGTGGGATAGGAAGGAGTTATGTCAGCTTGGGTGGTTACTCCTGTATCACCGGAACTTCGAGATAATACTGGTAAAGGTGTTTTTGGCAGGCGAGTACTTTCTATTAATACTAGTGATACCTCGTAGGCAGTGGAAATTCGGTATTGAGTTTGAAAGGTCGTCCACATTTTCGAGAGTTCGTCTAAACTCAAGCTTTGAGGAGTAATTTTGACTCTTTCAATTTGGTTGTATAAATCGTATTTAGCTATATCTGCTGCTGGTAAAGCATTTTTTATATCTTCAGGTTTAAGAACGGAATAATCGTGAAATACACTCATCGCTTCCCCCAACAAATTATGACTTGTTGGTTCGGGGAAGTCATCATTTTGAGCGTAAGCTGTCAGCATGTAGTATAAATTTAATGCTAGAGGAGGTAATCCCGTTTCTCCTGGTTTTACCTGGTTCGGGATATCCATATTTCGCCAAGCTGCATTTTCTTTTGTTTGGTAGAGAAACAAATTAACTTGGTTGTTTGCATTCCCGTTATTATCACGAGCTTTATCTGGGGGTTTAGTTGTCACTGTGACGCTACCAGAACCATTACTATCAAACCGTTGTTGCAGCAGATAACGTAAAGTAGTTGTTACCGCTGCAATTGCTAATGAATTACTCATTTAGCACCTCCACGCTGACTTAGATATTCTTCTAAACTCATCACAGCAGGTTTTTCTTTAGGTTTAGTCGATGGTGACACTGTTGCTGGAGTTGTTGCTCTAACTTCAATTCGACCAATGGTAACTTGAATTGTTGGCGCCGCTTCTGATTTATTTGGTATTGGTTGTAACTCCTTTACTACTGAAACTTTCGGTGTGATTAATGTTTGTGATATTTTCTCCTGAATCAGAGATTTTTCTGTATTACTTGGCGTCGTCTCTCTCATCGGTAATATAACTTGTTCCACTAATTGAGTTGCTGGTTGCTGCGACAGTGGTTGAATTTCTGGTGTTAATGCTGTATCTTTTGAGGCAACAATTTCCTTTGTGAAAGTCTCTTTAGTAATTAATTGCTGAATAACTGTCGGTTCTGTCAATTTTAAATTGTGTGATTCTACTGCCTGAAAATAATTACTTGTGTTATTTATAACCAAATTTTGCTGACTCTCAACAGTTGGATTTACTTGAGAAAAAGCTTGTGGTTGATAGGCAAATCCCAAATCTAGATTGGTTGAGGATTCATCATTATGACGAGTAAAAATATACTCTGTTTGTCTCTGAGGTTCCCTTTCCATGTGAGTTTCTTTCTCAGGAGAAGGAGACTGGGATGAATTAGGTATTTGTTGCCAAGGGAGATATTCTTCTGAGTGATGAATTTCAGGAATCGAATTTCTACTAAGTATGGGTGATTCTTGAGTATTTTCTCCTGATAGATAATTAATATCTATCTCTCGGTCAAATTCTGTTGTAATAATTGAATCTCTAGTGAGCATACTAGATTCATATAGAGATGGTAGTCGAGGTTGCACCGTCTCTAACTGATTGTTATTTCTAGCTACTATATTGCTAAGATAGTTACTCATCGCCCTACCATCTCCAAATACAACTGTCGTCGATAAGGACTCATTGCTAAAATTTCCGCTTCTCCCCAACCATAGGTAGACGCTAAAATATGCACTTCTCGGAGAGTGCGAATAGCCCAAGCATGGATTTCGCTCCAGAAAAAGGAGACAACATCAAAGGTAGATTGCCACTGATGACCACAAGCTGGACAACAGAGATTAAGTTGCACGTCTGCTTGGGGGTCTAATTTTGCCATTTGGGTAATCACAGTACTAGCTATTTCATCTGGTAATTTTTCCACGGGTTGAATTTCCTCGTGTTCGCGCACCTGTAACAAACAGCGTTCCAGAAGTGTACTAGGTTGGTTATCAACAGACGCGGGCGCCATTAAATCTAAACTATTAGGCAAGCGAAACTCAATTTCCCAACCTGCAACCCGCAACGAAAAGGTTTCTGAAGGTGTTGGAGGACTAGTACAGATATCTGCCACACTAAAGTTGAGTTCTAGACGTTCACCACATTTACTACAAGTAGCTAAACTGTGAATTTGTGAACCAAAAGTCCCAGAGCGCAAAGTTAACAACAAAGTATCTCGTTGTCCAATACTCAACTGCGCTAGTTGTGAAGCTGAAATTTCTGGACATGCAGCAGTTAACAAAGCTAATGCTCGTTTTACAGGTTGCTGCATGAAACCTTTTTCCCAAACGGTTAATAATTCCCCAGCAGACAATACACGCATAAACTATATCCACCTAAAAACTTTGTTCTTTAGGCTCTTTCACTTCTTCGTCTCTTTCCCAGCCTTCATTTTCTAATTTAATATGCTGAATAGCAACTGCATTCGCATTAGCATCTAAGTCTGGTAAAGCTTGATATTCAGAGACCCAACAGCGATAAATTTTATAAGATATTGCTTTTTGACCAGCTTCGTTAAAGACATCAATAATAATATCTTTACGAAAGTCAGCCAGAGAAACTTCTTTATTCCGCTGTTCTGCTCCTGCTTGAGCATTTCTATAATTCCACACCCTACTAGCCCATGTCTCAAATTCTAAGTCATGGGTAACACCTCTTTCTAACATAATCGCTTCATATTCCGTCCGTCCCGGTGATTTGCGTGATGTGCTAGGGTCTCCTCCTTCCCGATGCTTTACCACTTCTGTAGTACGTTTAAGGGCGCCAACTTTACTAATTCCAGCCACATATTTTCCATCCCACTTAACCCGAAATTTAAAATTTTTATAAGGGTCAAACCGCAGAGGATTAATAGCAAACTCCATATATTTGTAACCTCCTAATTAACTTTGGATAAAAATGTTTGCAGTAAATCGATTCACACAACCTAAAATCACGTAAGGGCGTGTTTACTAAATTTTTAATTCAGTTTTAAGATATTTGTAAATCCGCCCCTACGGTAATCAAAATCTTATTAGGTAGCGATTTGACCAGCAATTTGTTGAATTTTGATAATTACAAATTCCGCAGGCTTCAAAGGGGCAAAACCTACAACAATGTTAACAATGCCCAAATTAATATCATTCTGGGTAGTAGTTTCACTGTTACATTTGACAAAATAGGCATCCTGGGGTGTACTACCCTGAAAAGCACCTTGACGGAATAGATTATTCATAAAGGCGCCGATATTCAAACGAATTTGCGCCCATAATGGCTCATCATTCGGTTCAAATACTACCCACTGAGTACCACGGTAGAGACTTTCTTCTATATATAAAGCCAAACGTCGCACGGGAATATATTTCCACTCCGATGCTAAACGGTCATCTCCTTGTAACGTTCTTGCACCCCACAAAACTCTACCCACACCAGGAAAAGCTCGCAAACAATTTATTCCTAAAGGGTTTAATTCTCCGTTTTCCCTATCTGTCAAAGGTGTACTTAACTCTGGTACTCCTACTAACTTAACATCAATACCCGCAGGTGCTTTCCAAACACCTCTTTGAGCATCAGTACGAGCAAAATTACCAGCGACAACACCACAAGGAGCAAAATCTTCTAATTGGTTGTCACGTAAAGGATTAGGTTGTTTAATACGGGGGAAAAACACTGCTGAATAGTTGCTGCGAGTGCCTAAATTATCTATTCCATCTCTGGCATCGTCTTTGGTCTTCCAAGTACTGGGTGGATCGATAATCAAAAATGCTCGGCGCCTTTCACAGTAAGCTGCTGCCTCACTAATTAAACTTGGCTCTACATCACCAGTATTTGAATAAGGTGGAATGCACAACAAGTTAAATAAGTCAACTTTTTCTAGCGCATAAAGTCCTTTTTTCTGACTTTCGCCATTATTTGGCGTAAAATCATTCTTTGTCAAGAACTGACCGCCGTTAGATGCCCGCATGACATTTTTGGCAGCCTCCACCGCTTGTTTAGCCGTATTAATATCCGTTTGTACGGGAGGAACTGCTTTCATTGCTGCTTCTAATTGTTTTTCGGCTTTGGTGACATCATCGTCTAAATTTTTACTGGCATTCGTCACCGCCGTTTTAGCATTTGTTACTGCTGTTTCGGCTGCGGCAATATCTGTAGGCACTTGTGGATTAGCATTCTTAGCGTTAATTAACTGTTGTTGAGCGTCACTTAGCTGTTTTTGCGCCGTATGAGCTGCGAGAATAGGAGCTGGTAGTTCAGGAGTTGCTACATCAGGTACTGGTCGATTCCAACGTATTAATCTTGACTCGCCTTTCAGTACCTTATCGATACTGCGGGGTTTCCCAGAAGCAATTGTCAGATTCAGAAAACGCTCTTGCACACCTCCAGAACTTATATCTCGTACTGTCAAATTAAATAAATTAGCCTTCGTCAACCCCATTTGTGTTGCTACAACTTCAGAGACATTCGCATCTACCGTCGCACGTAAATTTTCTCCCCAGGCGCCTTCATAAGCTGCTTCCAGTGTTAACTCTGCAACCTTTAATGCTGACTTAGAAGAATTTCCTTGTTGAGTATTATATAATCGGACAATAATTGCCTGAGAACCTCCATTCAGGTAAAAATCCCGCACCGCATAGCCCAAACTACTATCTATCCACAAACCGCCAAAAATACGTTCAAAATCACTGTAGCTATTAATAGTTATCGGCTCATCTACAGGTCCCCGCGCGGCACGACCGATAAAGGCTGTAATCGATGTTGCTACACCTGTAATAGTGCGAACACCACTAGGAATTTCCTCTATGTAAACACCTGGATACGTTGGTGTAATTGGCATAATAAAGTTATCCTCTGCAATTACTACGAGATAGCAGATGAAAGTTATAGTTTAGCCGTTCCTATTCTCAAAACCAGCAAATTAATTAAGATACGCAACAGCACCCATTCCGATACTAGCGCAATTCTCATTCATCAAACCCAATACCTTACGTCTAAACCCCCATACTTCAGGCAAGGATTTAATACTTATCACCCGTAATGCAAATCGCTGTTATTTTTTAGATTATGTTTTTCCGACACCGAACTCGATGATATAGCCAGCTTATCATAATTTCTACATGAGTGTCACAAATAATACTATTTCTTGAAAAACTTCATAAAATGTTACAAAAAAGGTAGAAGAAGGCGCCTACTCCTATAATTAATGACATAAACTACTAGAATAGCTCAACGAAACTTACTTACATTAAATAAACCTTAATCATAGCAACATAATATTGATGTTGGAAAAATAATTATGTGATTGTTTGTAAATAATATGTTGCTATCAGCCTTACAAGCAAAACCAGGATTTTTAGCTGTACTACTAGCTTTTGGAGTACTGCTGCAACTTCCAAGTACTGCTCAAGAAACACAAAATCAACAATTAATACCTTTTTTTGATAACGAGGATAACCCTGTTCCCTTAAATTTCCCATCAGATCAACAGCTTGATATCTCACCACCAGCACCTAAATTAAACATATTTGATAAAGATGTTCTAAAAGCTTGTGGGGCAATAGGTTCTAATGTATTACCAAATCAATTCAAGCAGTTATTGCGAAAATACCCTGATGTTCTAGAGAAAATTCAAAGAACGGTTGGAGGTGAAATTCGTCCTGGACGTAAACGTCGGTCTGATTTTCTCCAAGATTTGACGAATATCTGGTTTCAGCGTAAAGGATTTGAACACATATTCTGTGGTGAAATCTATAATGCTAACGATATTGGGGGTTTACATTTTCATGGTAGGTACTTACAGTTACAACAGCAAGGTATAGGTGGTAGATTGCCGAATAATCAGAAAAATCAAGAAGTTGTGCCAGGTATCATTTACACTATGGGTGTAGTAATTAAACAACCAAATCGTACTGTTACAGATGTCATCAAAGGTTATGGCTATTTGAGTAACGCCGAAGAAATACTCATTGATGTAACTAAAATATTTAAACAGCAGGGTAGCAACGAAGGCGCCTGTATATACAATGTTCAGGATAACGATACAGGTAAAACTTTTCCTACAGTCTTTGTTAGAAGAGAAGGCGCCATCATTACATACTACCCCGATGCCACACCCAAAGGCGCCAATTGCAAAGGTTCTCAGCCGTTGTCTTAATGTAGTTTCACGAATTAATATATTATACTACGAAAAAATGAGTTTACAGTGACTATAAAGGTATATAAAACATATGTTCATGGGAAAGCATTGCGCGACGGTAAAGATATTTATACTAAAATAAGTCAGGTAATTGAATGAGGGAGCATAAGTCAATGCAGCAAATCGACGTAGATGGACGTGTAGACGAGAATGGTGTTTTATACTTAAAAATGCCTCCAAGTGTTGCAGGTATGGAAATAAAAGGAAAACTTATGTATCAACTTCATCCTGTTTCCTCACAAAATCTGAAAGGGGAAAAAATTGATATTAATGCTGTTCATAGTATTTGTAACGAGATTAGAAATTTACCCATTCTTGATAGCAGAACTCCCGATGAAATTATTGCCTATAACGAATTTGGGATTCCAGAATAATGGTTATTGACCCTTCTGCTATCATGGCAATTATTTATGCTGAATCTGAAGAATTGATATTTATTCAACTTATTAACGAAAGTGAAGATTGCCTACTTTCTGCTCCAGGTTATGTTGAAGCATCCATAGTTGTAGGTACTAAGCATAGTGAGCAGGGTGTATAAAATTTAAATTTATTGATTGAAGCACTTTCCATAATTATCGTACCTTTCAGTGCAGAGCAGGCACAGTTAGCTAGTGAAGCATTTTTGAAGTATGGTAAGGGGCGCCACCCTGCTAAACTGAATATGGGAGATTGCTTTTCCTATGCTTTGGCAAAATCTACAAACCAGCCTTTGTTATCTAAAGGTAATGACTTTATTCATACCGATATTGATAGAGTCATTTATTAATTTATCTGACTCACGTAGAAGAGAATCGAAAACATTATTACATACAACAAAATGCAATGGAGAAATAATATGTATGGTGGGCATTGCCCACCTTACAGATACTGCATATACTACATATACCTATATATTGTCTAAATTTGGGCGCCTGTTAATCCAAGGTTGTGCAGTTTCGAGTTGTGCAGCAAGACGAATTAAAGTACATTCAGCGGCAGGTTTACCCACAAACTGTACACTCATTGGTAAGCCTTTACTATCAAAGCCAACAGGAATTGCAATAGCAGGTTGTCCGGTTGCATTAGCAGGTGGACAAGGTGCGACCCACTGAACAATATTTTCAAAGATATCTTCAGGACTCAAATGTGACCATTCACCAACACGGATGGGAGAATGTAAGAAAACAGGCATTAACAAAACATCGAAGTTATCGAAAAAGGTAACAATTTGCCGCGATACAATTTGCATCTTAGCAACAGCTTTGAGATAATCAACTGCGCTATCTGTTTTTGACATTAACCAACGGTTCACAGGTTGCAGCATTTCAGGAGGAATACCACCTGCGGCTACACCGTTACGCCATATAATCTGGAATGGTTCGATTAAACCGCTAAAGTCAGGACATTTTTCTTCAACAGTGTGTCCCAAGTTTTCGAGTAACTTAACTGTTTGTAAAACAGCTTGCTTACAAGTTGCATCTGCTTCACCGATAGGTAAAAACTTTGTAGAGTAAGCTATTCGCAAACGACCGGGTTGTTGTTTACTAGCTTCAAGAAATGAACATTCAGGACTTGGCAAATAATAAGGGTCACCTGCTACATTACCCGATATTACATCAAGAAGTGCTGCTGCATCTGCAACTGTTCGACCAATTGGCCCATTTGTAGCAATACCATTAAATTTATCGCCAGCAGGGCCTGGTGATACTCTACCGCGCGATGGTTTTATACCAAATAATCCACAGCAAGCAGCAGGTCCACGAATGGAACCACCTCCATCTGAACCTTGTGCAATTGGAGATAACCCCGCAGCTACAGCAGCAGCGGCGCCACCACTCGACCCTCCAGGAGTATACTCAAGATTCCACGGGTTACGTGAAGGAGGAAAACCCGTAGGTTCGGTGTAAGGAAATGAACCTAACTCAGACGTAGCAGTTTTACCAAGAATAATGAACCCAGCTTGTTTAATCTTGGCGATAGCAACATCATCATATTCGGGGATATTATTTATTAACGCCTTAGTTCCGTAAGTACAGGGTATACCAGCAACTGAGTTGAGGTCTTTAGTTGAAATTGGTACACCAAAAAATGGAGGTAAATTAGTCGCATTAACTAACGCTTCGGTTTTAATTTCAGCATCAGCTATTGCTTGCTCTGCCGTCACTGTAAAATAACTGCCGAGCAAAGGATTTAAACGCTCAATGCGTTCTAAGTATATTTTTACTAACTCCAGTGGCGATACCTGGCGCCGACGAACTAAGTCCGCCATCTCAAGTGCCGGGGTAAAAGCCAAATCTAATGCATTCATCGTTACCATATAACCGAAGCGCCAGCCTTGCTTATAATCGAAAAATTGAAATTGATACTTCAAAGTGTAAGAATCCCATTCTAATCGAAGTTATTGATTTGCCAACTAAATCTTGATGAAGAACATTTACAAAATTTATTATTTATGTAGTAAAAGCCTTGATAAATGCTGCGTCAAAGCTATATCAATAGTTGTACTAAATAGTATATATAAATGCTAAAAGCACAAACAGTACTACCTGTTTACTTTAACCAGTAGTACTAGTAACGGCGCCAATTAACTTAGTGGGTGGGAAGATTGGCAACGGATGATGAGCGGATGTAACGGATGTAACCAATAAATCATCCGTTACATCCGTTACATCCGTTACAAGCTTATTCGTTCATTTCTTTCAATGTTGCCAATGCAGAAGGAGACAGACGACTGAGGTAGCGGAATATCCAGTATTTAAAGATGGTGTCTAGTACAACAGGGAAGGTAGCAATAAATAGGAATATGGCACTACGGTTAGGAGGTAGACCTAAATGTTCTGCCATTCCTTCTAATAGAACTTCCCAACCGTGGGGAGAGTGGAAACCTACAAATATATCGGTAAATAGAATAATTAAGAATGCTTTTGCACTATCACTTAAGCCATAGACTACATCATCTATAAATGCTTTTAGTATTACAATTTCGCGCTTACTGGTAGCAACTACGACTGCGAAGGCAACGAGTGAGAACATATCAGCGAAGACGTTACTAACTGCATTGTTGCTTTTATGTCGAAATTCTTCTGCTATCTCGATGGCTTTTTCTTTGACTTGTTCTCCTATCTTTTCTGGACTTAGAGTCGGCGCCTTCAATATAAAGCTTTCAAACTTTAGCCCACGTTCATAAATTTTTAGTTCATTAAGCGCTTCATCTTCCATTTCGGTATTGATAAATATATTAGGGTTATGCTCACCCCGTGTACGCTCAACTATTGGACTGACTAAAAACTGCTTAGTTAGTAAATGCGTTATCAATGGTATAACTACTAACATTACTAAAAATTTGACCGAAGCTTGGGTTCGTCTTCGTGAGACTCTAAAATTCTGTACATATTTTTCTTCTGCTTCGGGTGCAAAATCATCTTTTAGGCGATTAAAAGTTCTCCCTATAGACCGTGGTAAAATTCCGCTTTTTTGAGAAACAGGCTTGACGCGCATACTTTCAACATCCCTATCTTGCGCTGTTTGCACTTTGATGGGTGGTTGAATCACTTGTTGACGCTCAATTTGTGATACTTGGTTATTAATATTAGTATTCTTTGTAATATTTGTAGTGTCTACTGGAACAATTGCGCTAGATGCTAATAATTCATCATCTTGAAGATACTTGGCGACAATTTCGTCAATATACTTTAGTTTTTCTAATATTTCTTGATTAGATAATTTTATCAATGAGCGACTTAATCTAAACTCAGCAAGTCTAAATTTAACAATATTTAAATTATTACTTAAGGCTGACTGCCAGTAATTCATCACACTAATGGAATAATTGGCAGATTCTCTTGATATTTTCTTGCCGCTAAATTGTTCAATTTCGATTTCTCGTATAATTGTAGCTGCTTTATATGCATCGTTTAAGGCGCGCTCTGGGGTATCGGTAAACCATGCAAAGGAATAACGCCAAAAGTTTATTATCTTATGGCGTAAAGAGCCTGTACTTTTTGCCATCGAAGAAGACTTCAACGCCATAATAATATACTGCTTCTATATTGTTAGCTAATATCGTAGCTACTATTGTAGAACATACTATTTTATTTTTGTAAAAATAATAGCCAATGGGTAATATAACTTTGTTTGCCCATTAGCATAATATTGTACTTAACTTAATACTTAAGTATATATATTTGTGTAGGAGTTATTCGGCGTGGGCACAAATTAGAGGGTTCATTACAGGGAAGGGACGATTTTCTAAAGGCTTGAACTGACCGATGCTGCCATCGTAAGCGAAAACCTCCCCAGTCTCGATTTCATAAATCCAAGCATGGAGAGTGACTTTACCACCATGAAGCTTAGAGCGGATTATCGGATATGTTTCCAGATTCTCAATTTGAGTTAACACATTTTGCTCAATAGCGATTTTTAGGAGTTTTTCACTAGAACAACCTTCATAGTTGTCTAAAACTAGACGACGAGTTGACTCTGCATGTTTTTTTAACCAGTCGTAGACTAATGGCATCTGTTGAGTAAGATTACCTATTTGCAATAATCCTCGCATTGCACCACAGTGCGAGTGACCACAAATAACTATATCTTTTATACCTAAAGCACCCACTGCGTACTCAATAGCTGCGCCTTCTCCACTATTCGAGGCGCCGTAAGCAGGGATAATATTACCGATATTACGAACTACAAATAATTCACCAGGTTGACTTTGGGTAATTAAACAAGGGTCGATACGAGAATCAGAACATGTTATGAATAATACTTCTGGGGATTGACCTTGAGACAACTGCTCGAACATTTCGCGGTGGGACACGAAATAAGTATCGTGAAACTCATTCAGTCCTTCAATAATGCGTTTTATTGGCACAGTAAGATTCCTCTTAACCTAGAAAATATTTCATAGAAATTCATTGATTACTCCATCTCAATCAATTAGCTTTCCGTAAATTTCCAGTCATTCGATGTATTTTACGACGCTCCGTAGAACAACCCGCTCATAGCCTAGCTAATACATACCCGATTTGACATCAGAAACAATACATACGACTCAACACCATAGAGTAACACCTATAGCTAATATTACAAAATATTAAGCAGTTGCAGCAAATATATTTAAAGGTTGTGAAGATAGTGTGTACTTCGTGTGTCAAACCTATGACACTTGAGAAAAAGTATCAAAAGCAACAATATATAGTTGGAGTTTAAGGGCGCCCATTATTGCCAAATATGTCTTCTTCTTGTATTGCGGCATCTTCCATGTCATCAACATAACCACTGCGCGCGTTTGGAAAAGCATCACAGTAAGGCACATAAGGTTTAATATCGAGAACAGGTGTTTGGTCGAGTAAATCAATTCCTTCGACGTGCAAAACCAAACCTTCAATTTTGAGGAGTTTAGGCGCTGATAAACCAATAGGGTTAGGACGATGGGGAGCACGCGTGGCAAGTGTACCGCGTCTCACTTTTGGTCCACGTGGTAAAATCACAGTTGGGTTCCAGTGGTAGTTAAGATGTAACCATGAAATTATCCAAATTCGCTCAAACCCTTCCATATCTTTAAGTGCAATCGTGGGTATAATATCGGGGAAAAGTTCGATTTGGGCAATAGCAGGCTGATAATTTTCTGGTACAGTGCGAAGTTGTGACTGTCTGGGTGTACCATGTCGCTCTTTGTAGGGAGAATGCACGACACCAATGGGACGTAAAGTTATCTCACTCGGAAACGATGTAGATTGAATATAGTCTTTGGGCGGAAATTTAGGCATATAAAAGCGCGCAAAAATTAGAGAAGAAGTATTACGTTGTTTGGTTGTCCAACGATAAGCAATCTATATGGGTAATAGTTTATGCTCTAAATGAATGAAAACTTGTAAAGCTATCAGCAATCACAGACCCCATTAACTTCATAAACTGATTTCGTAATTTCACAGCAATAGGGTTTTCTAACTCACCCATACGTCCAGACCGTAATGACTGCTCTACAATTGATTTAACGCGCGAAAATCTTTGTAACTCATACTGCTCAAAAGCTTTAGTTATATCATCTGACTCTTGTAAGCATTTGGCAACAACTAATGCATCTTCCAATGCCATACACGCTCCTTGTCCTAATGTCGGTAACATTGGATGCGCTGCATCACCTAATAAAGTCATATTTTCTTTCCCCCAAGGTCGTGATGGTACACGGTCATATAAATCTGTTTGGATAATACTTGCTTTATCGGTAGCTGCTATTAACTCCGAAATTGCGCGAAACCAGTCTTGAAACATTACTTCTAACTCATGTTTCTGTCCTTGTTTCGTCTTAGCTGCTGCATACCAATACATTCTATTGTTACCCAGCATCATAAAACCAAACCCTTTACCACGTCCGAGAAATTCATGAATATAACCAGGACGATATTGATTAGGTATGTAATTAGTTAAACCACGCCATGTAGTAAAATTGCGGTATATAGGTGGACTCTCACCAAATAATGCTGCCCGTACTTGTGACTTTAAACCATCGGCGCCAATTAAAGCATTACCTTCATCGTGTAACCCAGATTTCATATAAACACTTACTTTGGCGCCATTTTGCTCTAATCGCTCGAATGTTTGTCCCAAAGTAAACTTACTTGTAACCTGACTCCATAAAATTTTGTGTAAGTCCGCGCGATGAATACCTATAACAGGTAACTCAAACTTATCGACAGATATGTTGACTAACTCTTTGCCATCCTGGGTATTGAATTGATAATGCGTTGTTAAACAACCATTACGAACTGCATCTTCGAGTAAACCTAATTCGTTGAGAACGTGAGTGGCATTTGCCCATAGTGCAATTCCTGCTCCTACTTCTCTTAATTCTTGTGCGCGCTCATAAACGCTAACATCGAACCCTGCACGGTTTAGTGCTAACGCAGTTGCGGCGCCACCTATTCCACCACCAATAATGATTATTTTCTTAGTTTTTACCATTTTATAAGGGTTTTCTACAAGTTAGTTGACTGACTTGTCAGTTTGTTATTATTTATCAAAGCAAGTTTTTGGCAAATTTGTCAATATTTTGATCCCCCCTAACCCCCCTTGATAAGGGGGGGACTGGAGGAGCGTAAAAAGGTTATACTGACTGACAAGTTTGTTGATTTTTATAAAATTGTGCCACGTGCAGCAAAACCAGATAAGTCAAATACGAAGCAAGTTCGAGATTCAGAAGCTACTCAAGCTGTAATTTTGGCAGCAGCAGAAGAGGAGTTTGCTATTCATGGTTTGACTGCTGCAAGGACAGAAGCAATTGCAGCAAAGACTGGTGTGGCAAAGTCGATGATTTACTACTACTTCAAAGATAAAGAAGGGTTGTATCAGGCTGTTTTAGAACGTTCGCACGCGAATTTACTACATGTTATTCAACAATTAGATTCTTCGCTAGAGCATTTGGCGCCAGAAGTCGCTTTAGAGAAATTTCTGGTTGCATTACTTGAATGTGTGTCGCAAAATCCTAAGCTGCCGACGATAATGTTTCATGAGGCAGTGCAAAATCAGGGAAAATACTATAAGCGTAGTAGCTCTCTAAATATAGATAAAACTTTGATGGCTATTTTAGACCGGGGTGTTGCAAGTGGCGCCTTTCGACAACTCGATTCTTTTCAAGCAGCAATTAACATCATGGGGACTTGTTTATTTTACTTTATAGGTGCCGGAAACATTCAGCAACATCCTCAAGGTCGGCGCCTGTTGAGTAAAGCGATGTTAGAACAGCATATTCAAGAAGCAATTGCATTTACCTTAGCTGGTGTGAAGAAACCCGGTTTCTAAGCAAAATCATTATTTTATTACAAGATTTTAATAAAGAAACCGGGTTTCTGGTTTCTGAAATCAGGATATTTCGTTGTGTATATAAAAAACACATCAAGTGCTGTAATTAAGGGTTATAAATAATTAAAACTTACGTACTTATCCTTATCTGCTGTGTAATAATGCAGCAAAGTTTACACTGTGTCAAATTTCAATTGATTTACTGTTGTTAAAAAGATTTTATGTTAGGAGACATATATATATGGATTACGTTCATCCATTCCAAATGGAACTGCATAAGCTTGAAAGCATGATTGTGCATGTTCAATATGCTGATACGAAAGAAGTTGATAAGACTTTAGCTTCTAATGATGCAGTATCTACACAAGCAGTAGGTGAAGAAGGTGGAAGTAAAGTAAGTACCAGAGCATTAGGTGAAGAAGGTGGAACCAAAGTCACTACTTACGCAGTAGGTGAAGAAGGTGGAAATATTTTAACTACCTATGCTGTAGGTGAAGAAGGTGGAGGTAAAGTAACCACTAGAGCTTTGGGTGAAGAAGGTGGAACCAAAGTCACTACTTATGCTGTAGGTGAAGAAGGTGGAGGTCGGGTAACTACCCAAGCTGTAGGTGAGGAAGGAGGTTCAATAATTCGCCGATAAAAAATTAGATTCCTGACTTGTTTAAAAAGTTGGGAATCTTAACACTGTGTAATTTAAAGGATTTATATATAATGAATATTTTAATTTTGGGTAATTCCTTGGATGCCCATGCTGTACATATCGAGAATGCTCTCACAGAAGCAGGAGCAACTGTAGACTATTTAGATACTGATTTATTTCCGACTCAGTTACGTTTGTCTTGGGCGCCGAATACACAGTTCGGTACTTTCAAGTCAGAGCGCTATCAATTTAACATATCGGATATTCACAGTGTTTACTGGCGTAATTTTTCTAGTGTGAATGTTCCTTTGGTTGCATCCCATACCTCAACTATTGCATTTAATGATTCAATGAGCTTGTTACGAACTTTTATGAAAGCTACTTGCGCGCGATGGGTAAACTCTTGGGAAGCTTATCAATTTCACAAAGAAAAGCCTTTACAACTATATACTGTTCAACAACTAGGTATAAAAATTCCAGAAACTTTAGTTACTAATGACCCAGAACAAGTTACACAATTTGCTGCATCACATCAAAATGCTATTTTTAAACCTGTTTATGGTGGCGCCCATACTCAAACATTAACAGAATCATTACTCGAACCAAAACGGTTAGATTTAGCTTTGAGTATATCTCCTGTGACTTTGCAAGAATATATACCAGGTACTAATATTCGTAGTTATGTAATTGGTGATTCTGTATATACTTCGGAGATTCGTAGTAAATCACTAGATTTTCGCGAAGATGTAAATGCTGAATTAATACCAGTGGAGTTACCTTTGGAATTGCAACAAAAGTGTCGAGAAATTGTTGACTCATTATACCTGGAATGGACGGCAATTGATTGGAGATTGGCGCCAACAGGAGAATATGTCTTTTTAGAAGCGAACCCTAGTCCCATGTTTATATATTTTGAGCAGCAAACTGGTTTTCCTATTACTCAGCAGCTAGTACAATTATTAATGAATTAATATCACGTTCGATAAAGTAAACGTAATAAAATCTTCATAGAAGAGACGTTACATGTAACGTTTCTACATCTAATTATTTCTTTGTGTTCTACGTATTTAATTTTGCCATTCCTGCGAAAGCCATTAACCAAACAACTACTATAATCCAATGAATAATTACTATAATAAATAAAGAGCCTGTAAGTACATACGCAATTGTGCAAGCAATTCCTAATAATGTAGCTAAACTTAAAAATACACGATTAAAAAACGTTTTATTTGCTTGCTTGAAAAAGGTGCTGGCATTCAGAGGATGATAAATAATGAATAATATTAAGCTTAGTAATGCCCACAGTGCCCAAATCAACCAATTTGTAATTTCAATGGGGTGAGGAATTAGTAGGACACGAAAGAATAATTCTTCTGAGATGGCAGGGAGGAATAAGCACCGTAGTATTAATAAAAACTTATCTGTATAGTTAGCAGACCAGATTTGTAATTGTAAAAATCCTGATCTCAATCCAATAGGAAGAGCAATAATACTATAAACTAACAGTGTTGTACCTAGAACTAACCAATCTTGTTGTGTAGGAATTTTTAAAGATGCTAATACACGATTGAGTAAAATTCCTAGTGGAGATATTTCTGTATAAGGTATTTTTATCTGACCGAATAATACTGTCGGCGCCAATGGTGCAATATCAGCTTGCCATCCTCCAATTTGATTGGTTCGCAATACTTGTAAACTGCCGCCATGCTTTAAAAATAAAAGAGCAAGGTCATCGTGTATTTGTCGAGGCATCATTGTTCGCCAACTCGTTAAACCTGCCCAGATGCTACCATCTCTAAATGGCTGATTATCACCAGTTCCAGTACCAGCAAGTAAACTAGTACTGCTGCGCCAATCTGCACGCACTATACCTAATGGCGCCAATTGTTTTTCGAGTTCGGCGCCGAGTAATATTAGTTGACGAAACCGTAAAGTTTGAGGGTCGTTTGGATGTGTATCAAACCATTGTTGAATTTGGGGTGCATTAGAAACTTGGTTTTTAATTGTAGTAATTGTTGCATAAAGTGCTTGGGCAGAGTCTTGTCCGCACGAAGTTCCTGGGGATACTGTGGCGCCTCCAGTACCATCACCAACACGGTAACGTGCCATCATTATTTGTAATTGTCGCTGTAATTCGTTTAATGGTGATATTTTTACGCTATCAAAATCATAATCTGTTGTAACAGGGTCGAATTTAATCATAATATCTGAAACTGGGCGAGTATACATCCAACCACGTTGTAAATTACCCATATAATCTACCCATGTATGAGTTCCGGCAATAATTCCATCAGAGTTGTGGGCATAGATTTGATGATATTTAATATCGAAGCGTAATTCTGACGTGAAACTATCACGTATGACTCGTGCTATTCCAAAAGCAAAGTGTCCGGTAATAGTAGCAGGAAAACCAAGCGCTTCTTTTTTACGTCCACCAATACCACCAAATAAATGTAAAACAATAGCTTTGTCGTTCTCTTGCCATTGGTATTCCCCTAACCCCCCTTGTGAAGGGTTGGAGGGAGTAGGAGAATTAAGAAGAGCAGGAGAGTTTTGAAATCCAACTAACCCGCCTTGGTATGGGAGGCTTGAAGTTGATTTTAATACATCGAAATTTAAAAGTACTGTGTCAATTTTGCCTTTTTGCGCTGGTGTGTTTTGCCAATGCTGGTTTTTAAGATAGCCTAACGCTATATTTTCGTTAGTAATTAATTTATCAGGCTGAATTTGGAATAAACTACGTGGTGCCAGCGCTTGAACAGTAAATATACCTTTACTATCTCTAGCTCCGTAAATATACCACCCTTGTT
Source organism: Calothrix sp. HK-06 (assembly GCF_001904745.1). Lineage (GTDB taxonomy): Bacteria > Cyanobacteriota > Cyanobacteriia > Cyanobacteriales > Nostocaceae > Dulcicalothrix. The sequence continues at coordinate 54,521 of NZ_MRCD01000017.1, read as the reverse complement.
GACCTACTGGTGATTTCTCAATTAATAACGGTGTTGAACTGGGTATATTACGTGTGTCTATAACTTGTTTAGGAATACGAATGGCGCCTTCAGTGCCATCAAAGTTTCCTGATGCCGGGTTATAATGTACTACTTGATATAGGGAATCAGATTTTGATGTTGACTCAATGATTTTGACTAAACCGTAAAATCTACCAGTTGTTAAAACAGGCTCACGCGCGATTTGCAAAGTTACTCTTCCTACACCTTCAGTAACAACCGTCGCATCATCCAAAGTAACAATAACATCATCTTGAGGACGGGCGCCTGCTAAAGAACGTAATACAGAGACACTCTTCACACCATTTAAACGAAACGGGTGGATATTACCTTGTTTTTGGCTTTTAATAGTATCAGGTGTGAAATTTACATCTCGCGCAACAGCTTGTACATAAGAAAGAGCATCTTTATCATTTTTCCATTCCAACCGTACAATCTTTCCAATTAAATTTTGTGCTTTCTGTGGCGCATGTTCAACTTCCATTAACACCCAATCTGTATTATCTTCCTGTGATGTAGGCAAAATTAATCTTCCTACCCAGGCGCCTGTCGGTCGGTATAACTTATTAGATGTATTTGGAGTAATCGGGTAAAAACTCGGTTGGTTAAAATCTTGCCGCGCGTGAATAGCATAATTACTTTCGCGTTGAACTATCTGCTGTTGTCGAGGATAAAGTAGTGAGACAATAACAGCAGTTAAGACGAGTATCAATAAAAATATCGCTATCTTGAGTCCCTTTCGACTCATTTTGTGTATAGCCACATATAAAAAATTTGATTTACCATCAAATTATACATGCGGTTGGTTCAGTAGCAACGATGGTTGATGGTATATAATTTATCGTTTGGTGCCAAATAACGTTACGGCAAGATTACAATATTTCATCAATTATTTCAAATTGAAGGGTTAGACGGTAATTAACCTAGCAGTATTGACGTAAAAATAATGTTATTTTGTTAACCCGCACGCAAACCCCTCTTAAAGAGGGAAATTCACGCACGGGCTGACTCTGCTACGAATTATAAAATGCCTGCCTTTGTGCCAAACTGCCTAACTGCAAATCTATTGTCAATAAGTCTCCGATATCATCGGGTGTATATCTAGTTGCTAGCGAAGCGCGTCTTGCTTTCAGGTTAGCAACTTCGGTATCAAGAATAGCACTAACAACTGGGTTGATTACTTCTTTAGGATTTTGTGGTGTGATGGAAGCAACTCGGCGCCATAGTCTACGAATCTGATTTTCTGTAGATACTACAACTTCAGCATATGGAGTATGATATGCTTCGAGCAAGGAATTTTCAATTTCCAATGCAGCAATCTTAGAAACAAGCGCTTCCGTAACTACATTGCTTATAGCAGCATTGCTTTTTGGCATAATTTCATCTATACGGTTTCGTAGAGCTTCTATAGACGCATCAATTTCTTCGATAGCTTCGTTGCTAGAAGTATGTTTAACATCTAACGTAGCCTTTTCAACTTCCAAGTTTGCCAACTCCCGCAGCAAAACATCAAGTTTTGTTTCTGGTTTAGAATTACCGTTTTGTAAAGAACGCTGTACAAGCATAATAGCTTCGCGTGCGAATGCAGGTTGAACAAGTGCAAACGCTGGTACTGTTACTGCTGTCATCCCTGTAACTGCAACAGCAATAATTGCCGCTTTGATTTGCGTGTACTGCTGGGGTTTTGAGTAAAGAACTAATTTCCCTGATTTTCTCTTAGGTCTACGTACTAACATTTTATAATTTTAATATAGGTATTTTTTACTATATATATGGATACTTCGCAGTGTAATCCGGAAATATCCTACTTTATTTGACTATCTGCACTAGGAGCGAATGGCGCCAAATGTTCTCCATTCTAGCGTCCATTCTCAAGAAATGCCCGTTCGATTATGTCATATAGCTTTATATCCAACGCCTTTATACAAATATCCTGAAACCTTGGGGACATCTTCGAGATAAAACTCTTCCAAGTGGACATTTTGGAACTGAGTCTCAACAAGTTGGCGAATATTGCGATTGAAATGACAGCCATCACCGATAATTTTCTGTAACGGTGTCAAACGGTTTTGCCACACCTGCACTTTTGGTTCTCGACTCAATCCATGTTCAAGGAAATGAAACCCTCCCCCTGGTTTAAGTACACGGTAAACTTCTCTAAGTGCTTGCTCTACATTCGCGATGCTGCACAGTGTAAATGTACTAACAACATTGTCGAATGAGTTATCTGGCATTGGTAGATTTTCACCACTTAATATCTGATGCTCTACGGTGATAGAAGAAGCTTTGATACGCTTTTGCGCTAGTACATGAACACCTGGGTTTGGGTCTACCGTAACAATCTTGTAAATATCATCTGGATAGTAAGAAAGATTTAAACCCGTTCCAAAACCAATTTCTAATACTTCCCCACTCACTGAAGCTAAAACTTCCTGACGATATCTACCAATTATGGGAGCAGATAATGACCAATCGAGAAGATAAGGAAGAATTCGCTTTTGATAAAAACCCATTGTATCAGCACCTCAAAATATCTTGTCATTGTAGGTTGGGTGTAGCGTAGCGTTCACGAAGTGTCCCGTAGGGAAACCCAACATTAATCTATTAACTCTTAAAAAACATATCGTACATATGACTACGTTCATACCCGCAATTGGGACTCTAAGTCCCATGTTAATAGCCCAAGTCCTCTGTAATAGGACTTAAATTGAATGTTGCTTTTATTACTTTTTAGTCGCGAATATTTTTATTATTAGACTAATCTCAATTCACCTGCTTAATATTGAGCGCAAGAATCCGATAGCGAATTTTACCAACTGTTAGTTACTCTCAATACAGTAACAGACTCAGGTGAGGGGGGACGCTAATGGATGAATACTGGCAGGCAGTTGTAGAAAAGAATCAACAATATGATGGTGTATTTGTTTACGGCGCCCGTTCAACTAAAATATATTGTCGTCCTTCATGCTGCGCGCGTTTACCCAAACGCGAGAATATAATATTCTTCTCAAATTGTTATTCAGCAGAAAGTTCTGGTTTCCGTGCATGTAAACGCTGTCATCCTAATGAAAGTTTTGTTGCACAACCACATATAGAGTTAGTACAGCAAATTTGTAATTTTCTCACAACGCAATTAGATAACTCACCAACGCTTGAAAAATTAGCCCAGCATTTTAGTATAAGCCCGTATCATTTGCAACGTACTTTTAAGCGTATTGTAGGTGTTACTCCGAAACAATATGCAGAAGCGCAGAGGTTACAACGCTTCAAAGCTGAATTAAAAGAGGGTGTAAATGTGACAAACGCATTATACGAAGCTGGTTATACGTCGAGTAGCTGTGTATACGAACAAGTCAATTCAAAGTTAGGAATGACACCTAAAAATTATCAACACGATGGTAAAGGAATGTTTATTAGTTATACAGTTATCTCCGGAACACTTGGTTATTTACTAGTCGCGATGACAGAGAAAGGTATTTGTGCAGTCAAGTTAGGAGATGATGCTGAAAAATTAGAACTTTTGTTGCAAGCAGAATTCACAAAAGCAGAAATTCAGCGCGATGATACTGCACATCAAGAATGGATACAAGCAATACTTTCGTTTATTGCAGCTGAACAACCGCATTTGGATTTACCTTTAGATATTCGTGGAACTGCATTTCAAATTCAAGTTTGGCAAGCTTTACAAAAAATACCTTACGGAGAAACACGCACTTATCAAGATATCGCGCGCGAAGTTGGCACAAATGCTGTACGTGCGGTAGGAAGTGCATGTGGCGCCAATCCTGTAGCATTAATTATCCCATGTCACCGTGTTTTACGAAGCGATGGCAGTTTGGGTGGGTATGAGTGGGGGTTGGAGAGAAAGCAGAAATTATTGGAACTGGAAAAAAAGGGATTGGTATAATAAAAGTCTTTATGCGAGTTACAGATATATTCGAGCTTTTGTTGTTATCTGCACTTTGGGGTGGTTCTTTTCTATTTTTACGGATTGCGGCGCCTGTTTTGGGGCCAGTTTGGTTAATTGAAGCGCGCGTTTTAATTGCTGGTTTGGTACTACTGTTATTTACAGCACGTCTTGGTCTTCTAAATGAAATCCGTTCTAATGCCAGAAAATTACTAATTGTTGGATGCATAAATTCCGCAATACCGTTTGTATTATTTGTATTTGCGTCAACGCTGTTACCTGCTGATTTTACTTCTATTTTGAACGCAACAACACCACTCTTCGGTACAGTTGTAGCATCCGTGTCGTTAAAAGACCAACAGCTATACATCCAGGTAAATTAGGCACATAGGCACCATAACTAGTAGAACCTTTTTCAATAACTACAATAAAATGAGAAGTAGGAGGTTTTACCATGACAACAACTGCTCAAGAAATTTATACACATATTCTTCGCACTTTACCACCGACTGAGCGACTGCGTTTAGCAAATCTTATTCTTAACGATTTAGTTGACCAAAATCTGTCTGTAATTGATCAAAGTGATAGCTGGAGTGAGCAAGACGTAATTGATGTAACAGACTTTTCTCTCCAATACGCTGCAACGATTTTTCCTGAAAGCGAGGATATGTAGTTGTGACGTTTAATTCTGGTGATGTTGTTACGGTAGATTTTCCAGGGGTTACAGGTGTTAAACGTCGTCCTGCTGTGGTTTTGTCATCAACTACTTATCATCAAAATCGTCCTGATGTAATAATTGGACTAATTACTACCCAAACAACAGATTTGGGCGCTACTGACTACGTACTTCAAAATTGGCAGAGCGCTGGTTTACGGGTTGCGTCTGTTTTTCGTAGTTTTATAGTCACTTTGCCACGTTCAGCTAATATGGTAGTTATAGGACATTTATCAGAACATGATTGGAAAGGAGTTCGTGCTTGTGTAAAGACATCGCTTGCTGAATTGGATGATTTGCTCGATAATTTGTCCTCTCCGTAGTTAACCTGTTAAGTTTTGCAATTTCCTATAATGTCGCTGCACAAAATTTATACCCAACTAATAGCTACTGTAAATTTCTAAGAGAATATTTTAAAAGTATCTTGGAATGTCATGAGGAGTGCAGTGTAAAGCGGAGCAGGAGGACTAAAGGGCAGCTTCTGGTGTATGCGGTTATAACCCTAGTTTTGTCTTTTACTCCCAAGCCTCACTGCACTCAGCTTGAGACAAGTTATTCCTTCTTAGCTCTTCAAAACATTCTTTAAGCTAGAATTTCACTAAATCTCTCTAATTCTTTGTCTTGGTCTACAATCCGAATATCAGAAATATGGAATTGACCATACCCTGGTTTACTAATAACTCGTCTTTCGTAATTATTTCCCTCTACTAACGCAATGACAGATACAAAAAATTTCAGCTTTGTTGTCATTGTATATAGTTGCTCTAAAACTTCTTCTTCCCCACATAAATAACAGTCACAAGTAACTCTTATAAATTTAACATTGGGTTCTAACAAGTTTTCTGGCGCATAAACAAGTGCGGCTTCATATTCAATTGCATCAATATATTTTGTTGGGTCTAGCTTAATTCTCCTTGACAATGATTCATATTCCTCATCATCAATATCTCGTTCTGCATTTTGTAGTTCGTTCTTGACCCCAGGATGTAAAACAGTTTTTTTTATCTTAGAAACTGAACCAATATAAAGCGTAGTGTGAACGGGGTAGTTGAATCTCGAAGCTACAGATACATCGTTGAGCATAAAGATGATTAGCCGTAATTAGTAGAGCTTTTGCTATTTAAAACTCATGCCTCTTTTAGCAGTGCTAGATCAAGGGTAAGGTTTATCTGTCAGATTTATTATTCCCAAATCTTAACTAAATCGAACAAAATTGCCTCAAGTCCCTCTCCCCGCTCTCCCTATGTGTATAGAGTCCGCTCAAAGCTTAATTCTTATAGCTCAAGCTAAAAGAACCGTGCCTATAAGTTTTTTTTAAACTACTCGTTAATGGCGATAAACCGGGTTTCTGTTTGTTTGCACTGACAATCTTCGTGTGAGCGTGAACAATAAACCCGGTTTTTTGTACATCTTGTTCCCCCCTGAGAGCGCGGGGGGGTTAGAGAGGATCAATCAGGGTAAGGTTTAAGTTAACAATTCCCCAGTTTCTTGGAGTGCGTGTAATCTGTGGTAAATACCACCATGACGCAGTAATTCTTCGTGACTACCTACTTCGATAATTTTGCCTTGGTCAAGTACAACTATTTTATCTGCCTCCCTGACTGTACTTAAACGGTGAGCAATTACAATTGTGGTGCGGGTTCCTTGTAAAGAACGCATTGCTAATTGAATTGCGCGTTCAGATTCGTAGTCTAAGCTGGATGTTGCTTCGTCAAATATCAATACGTCGGGTTCAACGAGTAAAGCACGGGCAATACCCAGTCTTTGCCGTTGTCCTCCCGAAAGTCTGACTCCGCGTTCTCCAACTACGGTGTAGTATCCATTAGGAAGAATTTTGATTACTTCGTCTAAACGTGCAATACGACTGGCTTCTTCGACTTGTTCAAAGGTTACTTCTGGTCTACCATAACGTAAGTTATCGAGTACCGTACCGTTAAACACGTCTACTTCTTGGTGAACTATTGCCAAACGGCGCCGATATTTACTAACATCCAAGTTGCGAATGTCTTCACCGTCGATTAGAATTTTACCTTCGTAATTGTCAAAGTAACGCAGTAGTAATTTAACCAGTGTTGATTTACCTGAACCTGAACGTCCTACTAACGCTACAGTTTCATACGGTTTAATTAATAGATTAATGTCGTGTAATACGCGACGATTTTCTTCGTAACCAAAGCTTACACCCGCAAGCTCAACTTTTCCTGTAAAGCTGTATGGTGTATTTGGTTGTCTCTTAGCCTCTAATATGTGATTAGAATCAACACTTGATGGTTCTTGAAGAAACTCGTGGAACCGCAGCATTGAACTAATACGACGGGAAAATATTTCTGCTAGGTTACTTATTGGCTCTAACTCAGCATAAGCCATGCTAGCTAGAGTATAAACCATGATGAAGTGACCAAGCGATATATGTCCCACTACTGTTGCAGCTAGGGTCATACCAAATACTACAAATACGCAAAATTGAATCATTGTGCGCTGCGTAGTATTTAGTACAACGTAACCTTTGTGAATACGGTCGTCTACAACTCTAAACTCACGGTTTAAGCGGGTTTCTTGACGCTTGAGTTCTTCCGGTTCGGTAGCAAATGCTTTGACTGTTTTGATATTGCTGATAATTTCGGAAGTCCGACTTTCGGTGTCTTCCATATATTTATCTAACCGTTCTTCGTGCCAAATTAGGCGCCGTAAATCTTTTAGCGTATATCCTAATATCACTACAAACGAGATTAAATACAAAACAGCTATTCGCCATTCAACAAACAGAATAAAAACAAAAATTCCCAAGACTCGTACCAGCTTGGGAATCATTTGTCCTGCTATTTCAGGATAAGTCCAAGTATGGTTCGACACTCCGCGCGCAACCCTTCCGGCTATACGTCCAGGGTTGTTTTCATCGTAATATTCTAAGGGTAAAGTGAGAATTTTTGCTATTGCACTCTTTGACTGGTCTCGTCTAGCTCTCAACGCAATATCCCAGTGGAACCATAAAGTTAACCAGGGTTGTGTCGGCGCCCGCACAACTGTAACCAAGAAAATCATTCCAAGTAATATACCTAAAGTTAGAGGTTTATCTACCGGAGAATTGGTAATGTTCGCAAAATATGTAATTAATCCTGTAAGGGGTTTGTCTAACGGTTGATTAGACAGTACATTCAAAATTTGACCTATCGCATACGGTACTACTAAATCAATAACTTCGTAAACACTAGATGCCACAATACTAAAAATACTAAACTTCCAGTACGGGCGAAAATAACCGATAACATCTTTTAAGGTTGCCATGATGCACACTTTTACTGTGTGAGTGGTAAGCTTCCGAAGGTTTTATACTACATGACGTAGTATCCTGTAGTCAAGGGGTATTTTAAAGAAATATTTATATTCCCAAAAATTAAATTAATCCTCTTGTGGAATAGGCATCCTTGCCTGTTCCAGATGCGGGGGCAGGTGAGGACACCTGCTCCACAACTCTACATATATCGCCAAGACCTTTTTTCAACCGCACGTATATTCTTCTCGTTCCTTAATTTATCCAGATAAACCAGCAAACGGGGCAACTCGTCATCCGTTTCATCACCTTCAAAGGGTTTAACCTGGACTAAATTACCGTAACTTTGACTCCATTTTTGCGGGGTGTCATCTACGGCGATAATAGATTCTAGAGCGTAGCCTTTACGTTTAACCTTTTTCAGCCTTTTACGTGAATAATGTACGAGTAGCTCATAGTCGTAAGTAATTGTACAGCGTTCGCTAGCCCATAAGAAAGCCAAAGAATTAAGATTTTCAAATATAGCAGCAACAATTTCTACTGCATAATCTTTAGTAGAGGAAGTCCATACAGCAACATCAAACCAATTTAAACAGGTGTTAAGAAATTGTCCTAAATGTGGGCGCCTATAAACATAATATGGTTCAACAATAAAATCAGCTTCGCGTGCAAGGGGTGTTTCTGTCGCGTAGATAAGTGTTTCATCAAGGTCTAATATTAAAAGCTTTCGGTCGCACATTATAATTTTATTTATGGCTTTCGTACATTTTTGATAAAAACTAGGTTTATTTAACGAACCACAAAGGACGCAAAGGGCGCAAAGAGAGGGAAGGAATTATTTTTATGAATCAAGTTTTTGTAAGACAAAGTAAAATACTGTTAGTTGTGCAAATGAAAGTGGCATTCCTATAAAAATAATTAAGAATCCTTGAAATACGTTGTTATTAAAAATAAAGTACCAGCCAACAAAAAAGTTAGCAATAAAGCTTAAAAATGAAACAATCATTCCAACTATTAGTGAATAAGTTGTCATTTTTCGCCAGATTGTTCGGTTACTCCGACTCTTAGCGTTTGCGTTCCATACAGTACCGCAATTAGGGCAGTTAGATGAACTTGCATCAAACCCTGTACTCCATCTTGAACAAATAGGCATAAAATTAGCTTAAACAAGTTCTAGTTACAATATATCAGCTTATATTCTTTGTTTCTAACTCCTCATAGGCAAATCCTAACTATGTCAGATAGCTATCCTGTTGCTGTTGATGTCACTCAAGAACGAACGCTCTTGAATGCGCTTCCTGTCGCTCCCACTATTTCCAGTGCTACAAAGGGGTGGAATCAAATTTATCTAGCTCATCACCGTCAACCATCTTGGAAAACACCTGAATTATCGTTTGCACAGCATAGTATTATGATTTATACAGGTCAACCTATACAAGGCACACGGCATTTAGAAGGACGATTGCTTGAAGGTACTTACAGTTTTGGCAAGATTGGTATTCATCCGGCAACTATTCCTCAAACAATTTCTTGGAGTAATGAAGCTGAGTTTGTTCAGCTTTGTATTTCTCCACAAATGCTAAAATATTTTGTCAATGAGGAATTAAACATCCACACTACTGAACTGGCGCCACAATTCGCAATTGATGATTCACTTATCTATGGTATTGGTCTGGCACTTAAAGCTGAACTTGAAGAAGATAACATTAGTAATAATCTATACATTGAATCTGCAATTACACTTTTAAGCGTTCACCTAATTAAATATTACGCTACTACTAAGACCGTATGGCGCCTTCCTACGTGCGGGTTGTCTCTATCTAAGTTACAGTCTGTATTAGATTATATTCATACATATTTCAATCGTGATTTGAGTCTAGCTGAACTTGCAGCACTTGTACAGCTAAGTCCAAATTATTTTGTGCAACTTTTTAAACAATCAACAGGCGCCACACCTTATCAATATATAATCAACTACCGTATCAAAACAGCAAAGCATCTCTTGGCAAAATCAAACCTTAGTATTGCCAAAGTTGCTCAGAATGTAGGATTGTTTGACCAAAGTCGTTTAACTAAACTTTTTCGTCAACATGTTGGAGTAACTCCAAAACAATATCGAAACCAAATTTAAAATCGTAAGATTTGACAAATTTTCCATAGAATTACCAAGACATAGTTTTCTTGCTTGTGTATTGTAGGCAGCATGTCGAGTTTTTGCTGTCAAAAGGAAATAAACATGGATAAAATACAACAGCATCAGAAGTGGTTACTGATTTTGCTGGTAATTAATATAGTAATTACAGCATTTCACTACACTGATAACTTTCTTGATTTTGAACACTACTCTGCCCCTATTTGGCTTACTCAACAAGACGTTTGGGTAGCCTGGGTCATTTTGACAATAATAGGGATAAGCGGATATTTTTTATACATAAACCGAGTTTTCTGGCTTGCCTACCTTAGTATTGCAATTTACTCTGTAACAGGCGCCTTTAGTCCAGGACATTATTTCTTTCCTGCCAAAGTACCATTTTCTTTCAAAATGCATACGCTAATTTGGTTGGATGCAATCGCTGGTGCATGTATACTAGTATTTACACTATATTTGATAGCAGAAGGTATCTACACAAGGGATGACTAACAAATTAAAAGTTTAAGTGTCAAGAACTTTTTCGTTGTTTCTGAGGCGCCATGAATTAGGGGAAGTGTTGCAAATTATGAAGCGGTTGGGACAAGTTATTTTGACTTAAAATTATCGTATTCGCGATTGGATAAAGTTGTAACCGTCATCAAAACTTGGTATCATCCTGCAATTAAATCTGTTTAAATCATTATTGGTAATAGGATTATGAAAATCTCTTGCATTTCGATTGATAAAACAAGCTATTTGAGGTGGGTTTTGGCGTAAGTGAAACATAACCGATGCATATATAATTGCATCTTGGGGTTGAAATTTAAGGGCAACTTCATTTGTCGCAGCATCACGCATTACATCCGCATTCATTGGGATTATTTCCGCGCATTTTAAAAACCTATCACGATATTGACTAAAACGATGCTTTTCATCCTGAATGCTTTGGAGTAGTAAATTTGAAACATTGTCTGTACTATTAAAACGGGTTTGATAAGATGCTGTGCGTAGTAATTGTTTTAGCTCCGTATCAATTGCTTGTTGTATTTCTATCCGTTTTCTTGCTTGACGAATCAATTTTTCATGCGGTTCTGCTAAACTGTAAGCAGGAACTATAAGCTGTATACGACCAGCTTCAATAAGTTGTAATATTTGTTCACAACTAGCAAATTGTTCTTGCTCGAAAACGATTTCAAAAACAAAATTCGTTTCAACATAAATTTTCACGCAACTGCCTCGAGTGAAAGATGTCCTCCTGAAATAGCATTGTACAGTCCTGATTCAATCATCCATTGGTGATATTCATCTAAATCATCGGGTGAGTTAGAGAAATTAATAATTCTTCCCAACCAATGTAGATGCAATAAATTCCAAGCTTGAACGTTCTACTTGACTAGGGTCAATACCAGCTCTCTCATAGTAATTAGCAAAAAGAGGATAAGCATCTATAGTGTAATCAGGTAGTGTGATTTTATCTGATGTGCTGGGGTCTTTCCACATATATATTTTGTCTGGAAAAATAAACATGAAATACGGCATTGGAGCGTAAAGTCCGTGCGAAAATATATTACGCCTAAACTCTGCTGCCCATTCTAATGGTGCGTTTAACCCAGCTTTAACTTCTGCTGCTAAGACCAGTTGATTATAACTATTGTAAATACTAATATCCCAGTCTGACATAATAACAAAGTTGGTGTAAAGGAATTAGTTTCTATTATAATAAATTTTATGCGGTTTTGCTAAACTGTAACTAAGAACTATAAGCGATGTTCATCCAAATGATTTTAATAATCTATATCTTCACGATATTCACGCCATAACTGAGTGGCAAATTTTCCTCCTTTGATTGCTGTGTAAAGTCCAGATTCTATTAACCATTGTTCGGATGTATCTAAATTTGATGGTGATTCTTTTATATCCATGATTTTTCCAAGCCAAGATTCGACTATAAATTCAAAGGTAGTATTGCAATAAATATGTTCTAATTCAACATTTATTTTATCAGAATATGGTTTCAAAATAGGATAAGCGTCAATATTATAATTTGGCAGTATATTATCGACTGATGCATCCGAGTTTTTCCATAAGTATAGCCTACAAGGAAAAGCAAATAGAAGGTATGGAGGATTTGGCAATATATCATGTGAGAGGATGTTATACCTATATTCTGCAGCCCATTCTGGTGAAGTCTCTAATATTCTCTTAGCTAGTATGCCTAACACCATTTGCTTTTTACGGCTGTAGACGGTAAGATGCCAATCGTCTGACATAAAATAATCACTTTGCTTAACTACATTTACTACAAGTGTAACATGCAGTGATAAAAAGAAGCACACATGGATATAAATGAACATAAATGAATATAAATCAACAGGCAGGATGCCTGATCCACAAGAGATGTATTTTATAAGATGTTGATTTTGGGAGATTGTTAAGTTTATTGAAGGTTTTCGATAATCATTTTTACTGCTGTTGTGATTATTTGTGGTTCGTCTATCCATATGAAGTGACCGCTGTTGTTTGTTTGAAGTTGAGTGCAGTTTGTGGATAGTTTCATGATTTCTTCGTGCATTGAGTCGCGTAGTTTGTTGGCACTTTTTAGTGGGATAAAGTTAGTCCAAAGTGCTGGTTTGAAGAAACTGTTGGCTTTGATACTAATTATTGGTAAGGTGCCAAAGTTATTTGCTATTCTTAGTTGTTTACTACTTGTATCTAAGTTTAAAATTTCTCTCGCCATTGTTAACCAGTGTTTGGGACGGCAAAATGAATGCATTACTTGTTCGCGCGTTTCATGAGTAAAGTTGCCTAGTTCTGGTTTGAGTAATCTAAATATTCCGCATAATTTACATATTCTAACTATACCTAGCGTGGCGCCTATAACCGACATTACAAACCCTGAAGCGAAGAAGTATTTTAACGCTTGTAGGTCAAACTGCATTTTTAACATGTTAGATTCATGTAACCCGTCGGTAAGCACTATCCCTGCTACTTTTTCGGGAAATCGCTCTCGATAAAGTCGCACGTTATAACTTCCAAATGAATTACCTACGAGAATATACGGTGGTTGAATGTTAGCTTTTGTAAGTAGTAAATCTAGCTCTGTGACTATGTTTTTGCTGGTGCGTGGGCGCCAACTTATATCACTCCACCCAAACCCCGCACGGTCGTATACGCAAACCCTTGTTATTTTCGCTAATTCGTCGATTAAAAAATAACCTTCGATACCTCCAAGACTGTGGTCGATGACTACTGTGGGACTGCCTTCACCTTTGCTATAGATGTGTAATTTACAACAACCAATATTCACGATTTGACCTGGCGCCGACTTTTTATCCTCTAAGCAACACATCAAAGCATGGTATGTTGTCGTGGCAATCAGTAAAAGTGTTTGCATTTGATAGACGATTTTATGGTTTTTAAGCTAAAGTTGTAATGAGTATGAATTAGAATTTAATGAAATAACTTATCGTACTCGATGTTCAAAGGAAACAAATCTGTATCTGTAATTTCATGTGTCACGACATCTTGAAGTACAGGTAGCAATAAACGTGATATTAGTTGCACAATAGTTGCATATATAACAAAACACTCCTGCTGCACAATTATTCCATTAACAAACTCGCATATGCAAAATCCAGTGACATCGATAACATCAAAACCTATTCGCTCCCTTGAAGACGCGCTTGAACGGTGTCAAGACCTGGGTATGCGCGTTAGCCGTCAACGTCGTTTTATACTCGAACTGTTGTGGCAAGCGCAAGAACACCTATCAGCACGAGAAATTTACGACCGTCTCAACCAACAAGGCAAAGATATCGGTCATACTTCTGTGTATCAAAACTTAGAAGCTCTTTCTTCACAGGGTATCATCGAGTGTATTGAACGCTGCGACGGGCGCCTTTACGGTAATATTAGTGATTCTCACAGTCACGTCAACTGTTTGGATACGAACCAAATTCTTGATGTCCATGTCGAACTCCCCCAAGATTTAATTCGTCAAATCGAAGAACAAACTGGAGTTAAAATTACTGATTACAGTATTAACTTCGTTGGCTACCGCAATACACAAGGTTAGCGGAAGCGCCTATGTTTGTCATGCTGAACGCAGTGAAGCATCTCTTAAGTATCGGAATTATTGAGATTCTTCGCTACGCTCAGAATGACATTGCTCGCAGTTTTAATAAGTTCCAGTTTTAGTAAGTTCCAATGAAGGTTTCGTCATCTACTTCGTCTTCATATAAATCTTCTGGTAGCATTTCTCCTTCAACGCTTTCAATCATTCCTATTTCTGGTGTATTGTTTAACCAAATGTTTGTGCCTGTGGTTGAGTCGGAAGTATAAGAACCTTCTAACTGTGATTGATGCGCTAATATTTTTTTGAGCGCACGGTATTCTTCGGGTGCGAACATTGCTCCCTGTAAACTAACCGCTTCTTTATCTAGTTCCGATAGTATGGCGTTATATAAGCAGGCATTTGTCAGGACTGTTGATGTTAACCTTGTGCCTGTTAAGTTCGCACGCTCTAAATTGGCTACTGATAAGTTTGTATTGGTTAAGTTGGCACGTTCTAGGTTGGCGCCTGTAAGATCGGCACCTGTTAGATCGGCGCTGCTTAGGTTTGAAGAAGCTAGGTTGGCGCCTGTTAGTTTGGCGTTTGTTAAGTTTGCTCCTTCTAGAGAAACTCCTGTTAGAGTAACTTGGGTCAGGTCAGCATTTGATAGGTTTAAAGCTGTAAAAGTTTTACGATTTGCTCGCTCACTAAATGCATGTGGTGCCAAAATATTTGTTCTAGAAATTAATTGTGCTAATACTTGGGGGTTATGGCAGGGGCTAAATATACGCTTGGACATGCGGTGACAGTCGCAAAGCAAGAAAAATAAATTTAGCCCGACTGCGGCGTTAATTTGTTCAACGTTGAGCGGGTTTTGTAAATCTTTATAATAATTTCGAGCGTTGTGTACTACAAATTCATCAAGCCAACGACCTTGGCAGTAGCCATGCCAGACGATTAGTAAACGGTCACATAATACTGCGAATATATCTTTGAGTTCACATTGGCGTAATGCTTCGATTACTAATTCTCCTATTTTAGAACTGATAATTCCATATCCTAGTAGGTTATAAACGTGCTGTGCAATACTTGTATGATTGTCGATTATAAAGTTTGATTCGCCGTAATCATTACGCTGACGTTGAGTAAGTAATTTTAGCTGTGTAGCAATTGCATCGGCACATAATAATTCACCTAGTTTTGGATGAGAGAATTTGATTTTGTTTGGGGTATAGTTATCAAAATAAAATGCGGGCAAAATGTCTGATGCTTCTGATTCTATATCCTGTTGCGAATGCAATATTTTTAATGCCTGGGATAGCATCCGCGTATGTACATCTTTGGGATGATGGTTTTGTAGAAGATTTATGATGGCATCTTGGGTGCGGTGAATATGGGCTGTTCCTTCACGTATTAATATCGGTTTTATTCCACCTATTAAAGGATATCCCAATAACCAACGGTTGAGACGCTGATAAATTTCCCACATTACAAAGGCGCCACCGTTTTGCCGTGAAGAAGCTAGTTCGATAATGTCATCTTCTAGTAATCCATCTCGGTATAAAATACCTAGTAAATATAGCATTAAGGGTTGACGTACTAGCGCTGCTAATTCAGGTAACTTTGATTTACCCGAAAATAACCCCGCTTGCTTTAAGAACATGAAGAAGTTTTGAGCAATTGGCGCCGACTGTACAGCAATCCAATTTTGAAACCAAATTCGCAGTTGCTCCTGCTCAAGCGGTTGCATTTTAATGCGTCGCAATGGTGTTGTCTCATCTGTAATATCAGTTAAATCGATTGGTCGCGAAGTTAAAACAACTTTGTGCTGCGACTGCGACTGGAAGTTAAGTAGTTGGTTGATAAACTTTGTTTTTAATATTTTATTTGTTGTGAAGGGTAGTTCATCGAAACCATCGAGGATTATTAAACATCTTGGATATTCATGTTTCAACCATTGTGCCAGGTGGATAGATAAATCTTCTGGAAGTGCAGAGCAAAGAGTTTCAATAAAACTATTGCATTCAGAAACATCACGTAATTTTATCAGTATAGGCATCCAGCTTGGGTAAATTTCTTGAGCCATTTTTGCGGCAAGCATTTGGCAAAAGCTCGTCTTTCCATAACCTGCTTCGGCTTCAATAAAAGTGATATCACCCGAATTTTCGAGTTCTTGTAGTAACCATGTTGTTAAATCAACTAGCTGAACTGTTTTAGGTTCGTATTGGCTATTTGTATCAAATACTAATCCTTTGGGTGGTACATATATATCTTTAAGTGAAAATGATTCTAAAAATAGGGGTTCAGCTAAAAATTTGATTAAGCTAGCACGGTATTGCTCGCAGTGTAAGTCTATTTTTGACCTGTGGACGGTGAGTGATTTATCTGTATTGGTGGCGCCTGACACAACATGTGAATTAGCGCTTGTGCCACTTGTATAATTTACCTGCAACCGCACAAATTTTTGTAGTTGTGCCAAACCAGCAGCATTTTGGGCAATTACTTCGAGTAAATGTCCTGGTAGTGCGTGTGATAATCGCTGTACCATTAATTTGGCTTCGGTTTCCTCGGCGCCGTTTGCTTTTAACCAAGCTACAGTCGCACTATTCATTTGCTGCACTAAAAAGGAGTCAGCCATTAATAAGAGCGCTTGTTCTGCTTGAGTATCAGTTAATTTGACTCCTTGAAGCGTTTTCAGCAAAGCTTGTAACATCCCATCAGTAAGAGGAAAGCAAGTTTCTACGTCCGACCAAAACATTGCTCGGTTTAACCAGGGCTTTTTTAAATGAATCTCCTGCTCTAAAATTTGTAATAGAGCTAGTAGATACGCAATTTGAAATCCCTGCCACGTTCCCTCATTCCGCTTCAACGGTTTTTTTTGACTACTGTTGGATAGTAGACTTTGGGTTAGTTGAATAATTACAGGAATTTCAAGACACGCTAACCTTATAGGCAACTCAAGTATTTCTGCTAGACTACATATGTCAAAAAAAGTTAAACTTTTATCTTCAATCTCATTGATAATACGTAGGGATATTCCAGAGATGGAACTTGGGTTAAGTGCTTCTCTGTAGTTATTTTTGATAAATTTGCTCGCCAGCCAATGGCGAATACTTAAGTTCATTTTTAACTCAGTAAATAGCCTTCAAATTTAATTATGCTTCATTTAATCTCTAATCGGGAATTGTGCATTTGACTAGTATGACCACAACCAACGCTATCAGAATACTCTTAGTTGACCCCGACCCAATTTTTAGATTAGGACTGCGGGTAGCGTTGGAAGCTGAAGCGAGCTTAGAAATAGTTGGGGAAGCTCAAACTGATGTAGAAGCGCTGCAACTAGTTTCATTGATGCAACCCAACCATACACTTGATTTGGTTATTTTGGAATTAGCTCATTACTCCACCGTTAATCAGTTATGTAGGCAGTTAAAAGCCCAGTATCCAGATTTACCAATTTTGCTACTAAGCTCACAACCATTGCAACAGCTAGCGGTTACAGCACAAATCGGGGTTGAAGGTTATTGCGCTAAAGGCGCCCCCATTTCAGAATTGGTAACAGCTATTAATACCGTTACAACTGGTGGTGTTTATTGGCTTTCTCGAAATATCGCCACAGACTATCAAGAGAATGTCTACTCACCCCCCCTTACTAAACGCACAGCAAGATTTATCAATAATCTCAGATTGTCGGGTAACAATTATATTCAAGCCAACCTGAGACAAATCAGAAGAGAATTGGGAGTTCCGGGAATACCGACACTTGAGCGCGCGGTTTTAGCTGGCAAAGTTCGCGAACTACAGACCGCACGATGGTTGTTAAATCATTTATTGTCAGTATCGCCCCAACAAGAACGAGTTGAAACGCCTTCTACTATTTCTACTAATATTATTGAACCATCCAACGTTTTAGTTCAGGAGGCGCCGCAGTTATCTAGTCCTCGGTCGCTACAATCAGATTTATTTGCTTCTTGTGTGTCGCAGTTTCAGTTGTCATTACACAATGTTACTGATGTTGCCTTAGAAATAGATATTTTACGTGTTGACAAAAAACGTGAGTTACTGTACTTAATTTTGCAAAAACTAGCCGAAGTTTTAGACGAACTCAGAAATTCTCAAGTCGAGATTAATCAATTACAAGAATTCAAGCATATTATTTTACGTGATTTGTGGCAAACAGCGACCGCTGAGTTTTTTGGCAAATTTACGCGCATTCGCGTTGATGGTAATTATGTAGAAATAGTTAATTTATTACTCCAAGATACTGATGCTGTTCAATCGGAAATTTTGAATTATATACCATTATTTAGCGAATTTTTATCATATTTAATTTTTCAGAATGATTGGTATATTGATAATGCAATATATTCGGCTGATAGTACAGAAGCTAGAGCGAATGCATTAATGATTTTAGAAAATATAATTATTCAAGTAGCTAACAGTGTTATTCAGCCGTTGTTAAATCGATTAGCTGATGTTGAGTCAATTAAAAAAGATTATTATGATCGTCAATATATTTCAACTAGAGAAATCGAAAGGTTTAGAAATAACTTGTCGTGGAAATATCGTCTTAGAAATTATTATAAGGAACCACAGGCAATATTTGAAAGTCGTTATGAAATATTTGTTTTTGCACCGCGTGGCATTGCCAAAACTTCGATATACGCTTCGAGACGTAATGAACTGACGCAACTTAGAGGTATTCCACTATTTGTAACTTTAATGCTAGAATTTCGTGATGCCGTGGCGCCTCGGTTACAATCATTGTTATCTTTTCTAG
The DNA here is from genome assembly GCF_001904745.1 of Calothrix sp. HK-06. Lineage (GTDB taxonomy): Bacteria > Cyanobacteriota > Cyanobacteriia > Cyanobacteriales > Nostocaceae > Dulcicalothrix. The sequence goes on along the minus strand of NZ_MRCD01000017.1, from coordinate 35,627 downwards.
GTAGCGGTGTAGTATTTGTTTTAACGCAAGTAGTAGGACGCGGTATAGGTTTAATTGGACGTGGAATTTTACAAGGGATTGGTAGCGTTTCGTTTTTAGAAGGAAAGAATAAAAAACCGTAAATATAAATATGAATGTAGAGACGCGATAAATCCCTTCGGGAAATCCTTCGGATTACGCGTCTCTACAAATTCCAATTGCGACGAAACTGGAAAAAGTCTTCTAGTAATTCTTGTAGTGCGTTACTTTTATCTAGTTTGGTTTTATTCCAATCGCGTGCGGCTTGTAATATAATTTCTCCTACACTTGGGTAAGCAAGTGCTATTTTGTGAAAATTATAAATTTTAATTTTTTGATTGATTGCTAATGAAATTATATTTATTAATTCTCCCGCATTTAATCCAAATATTGAAGCTCCTACAATTTCGCCGTTTTTTAGAGTAATTATTTTACAAACACCTGTAGTTTCATCATTAATTTTGGCTAATGGCAACGACTTAAAATATTGTCGTAAAACTATTATTTCATCAAAATTATATAATTGCTGTGCTTGTGATTCAGTAATTCCGACATGCGCTAAAGGAGGTTGAGTTGCTATTCCCCAAGGAACATACTGATAATCAACTTTTCTTGTCGGGAAAAATAAAGCATTTCTTAAAGCAATATTAACTTCATAATTTGCTAAATTAGTAAGCGTATATCCACCAATAACATCTCCACAAGCATAAATACGATTATTTGTAGTTTGCAGTTTTGAATTCACAAGCAAGCGATTTTTATGCCATTTAATTCCAACTGCCGCTAAATTGAGTGATTCTATATTCGGTGTTTGTGTTGCCACAATTATTTCGTCAGTTTCAATGGCTTTATCACCTGCTTGTAACCACTTTTTGCCATCAATAGATAAAACTTGTGTAACTTTAGTTTGTTTTAATATACGTACACCCGAAGCTTCTAACTGTGCTTCAAGTAGCTGAACGACTTCGGAGTCAACGTGTGAGATAATTTTGGAACCCTCAACAATTAACGTTACGTTGCAATTTAAACGCGAAGCAGCTTGTGCAAGCTCAATACTTTGGGGTACACCACCTAAAATTACCCAATTATTAGGCTTATCTTCAAGAGAAAGACTTATATTTCCAAGCGTTAAAAAGCCTGTTTTGTGTAATCCTTCTATATCTGGTGCCAAGTAATGTGAACCAGTAGCTAACAAATAAGTCCGTCCTACTAATAAACGGTCATTGACAAAAAACGCTAGATGTGGGTTGTTTTGAAATTGACCGCTACCAACAATAACGTCAACACCTTGTGCTGCTATTAGTGCAAGCTCGTTATAGGCGCCAATTTGAGATTCTACTCCAAGTGCCCATAACATTGCTGTTTCCCAATCTATAGATTCACTTGGCGCCATTTTAGACACAATAGGACGATATTCACAAGCTATATGGTTCAGGGCACTGGAATATAATAATTCGGAACTATTTTCTGGCTCAACAAGTGCCACTTTGGCGCCTAACTGAATAGCCGCATATGCTGCATAACGTCCTGACTTACTACCGCCAATAATAACAATATCGTATTCAATCACATTCTTCAGAGAATTAAATTCGCGTGGCTAAAATTATAATAAAACGCTTTGCAATGCAGTTAATAACCGCTTGTTATCTAATTCTGTACGAACAGCGACTCTAAAAAATCGGTCTCCAAGCTGAGGAAAGCTCTGACAGTCGCGAATGAAAACTTGATGGTTTTTAAGTAATCGATGTTGTAGCTCCACGCAAGAATGTTCGGACTGGACTAGTAAGAAGTTAGCGGCACTTGGAAGCGGTTGTAAACCTGGAATTTGAGATAAACCCTCAAATAGTTCTTTGCGCGCTTTGGGTAGCCATGAACAAGTACTAGCTTGAAACTCTGTATCAGAGAGTGCAGCTACCCCAGCAGCAGACGCTAAAGTATTAACACTCCAAGGGTCACGCCAAGTCCTATAGCGCTGTAAACGGTCAGGATGTGCTATGGCATAACCCAATCGCAAACCGGGTATGCTATAGAACTTAGTCAGCGACCTTAGAATTACTAAGTTTGAATAATCCTGCACAACCGATATAAGGCTTTGTTGTTGGTCTAGTGGTAAAAAGTCCATAAACGCTTCATCTATTACCACCAAAGCAAATTTGTTTAAACAGGGCAAAATATCTTCCCGTGAAAATATTACCCCTGTGGGGTTGTGAGGATTGTTAATAAGAAGTGCTGAGTAATGAGTGCTGAGTGCTGAGTGCTGAGTGCTGAGTCTTTCTAAAAACTCAGCACTCAGCACTTTCCACTCACCACTAATTAAAGGGAACTCCAACACTTTGGCGTTATAAGCAGCTAACGCGCGGTAATAGTCGCCAAAGGCTGGAGTTATTAAGGTAGTTGTTTCAAATTCTGATAACTCTCTGCCGACTAAACTAAGTAATTCCGCCGAGCCGTTACCCGGCAGAATCCATTCAGAAGGTAGATTATGAAAGTGACTGAGCGCTAAACTCAAATCACTGTAACTGGGGTCTGGATAGTGCCGTAAATGACTTAGCTGGGACTGTATTGCCTTCAATACACTCTCCGGTGGTCCCAGCGGACTGATACTGGCAGAAAAATCCAGAATAGCACTAGGAGGACAACCAGCCAGCGCCGATGCCCAAACTAAATTTCCTCCATGTGCAGGTTTCCCCATCGATAATTTACTCCACTCAAAACTAACTAAGCTTTTGGGGGCGCCACTTTTTCTCTAAATAGCTTACCAGCAGAGAAAGCAGGAACCTTGGTAGCAGGTATTTCCATTTTCTCATTGGTTTTCGGGTTACGCCCTTCGCGGGCTTTACGTTCGCGTGACTCAAATGAGCCAAATCCAACTAGTGTAACCTTATCGCCCGAAGAAACCGCTTCGATAATAGTCTCTAGCGCCGCAGTAAGGACTGCATCCGCTTGCTTCTTGGTAACGCTAGCTTTCTCTGCTACTGCATCTACTAATTCGCCCTTGTTCATGTCAAACTCCTTGAGGTTTACTTGGGATTGTGTAACAGACACACCCTGATCAGAATTCACTTAAATCTCTGTTAAGAGATTTACAAAGTCTACCAAAAGGAGTATTTTTGCTTAAAATTGCTGCAACTCCTGTTGGCTCGACTTTTCAATGAATCATTCTAAGGTTTATACGACAGAAGTGAACAGATGAAACCATTAATTTATATAGATTTCAGGATTTTTCTTCAAAAAAGGGGTGTGTTTTACTAAAAACCACCCCAAAAGTAGGAAAAAATACCTAGTAAATACCCTGATCCGCAAAAAAAACAAGGTTGGCTAGTGTACTAGAATGTAAAGAAATGTTACGGTTTTTTTGGAAGCATCGGCAACGCTCATCAGTAAACCACACCAGCCAAGAAGAAAAAATTACTCATATTCAAATCTCTTCTACTGCTGTATCAAATAGCACAAATACCATATTATAAAAAAGAATTATCATTAAGTCCCGATTGAATGATAATTATTAATTAAATTAAATTACACCAAATCATATCTTTTAGTAGTTTTTCAGTACTATGCGCGTGATTATCCAGCGAGTTGAATCATCACAGGTAACAGTTAATAGTGAAATTATTGGTAAAATTGGGCGGGGTTTAAATGTACTTGTTGGTATAGCTGATACAGATACTGATGCTGAACTAGAATGGATGGCACGTAAATGTTTGGAATTAAGGGTATTTCCTGATGATGAAGGTGGAGACAGATGGCAAAAATCGATACAAGAAATTAATGGGGAATTATTGGTTGTTAGTCAATTTACTCTTTATGGAGATTGTCGCAAAGGTCGGCGGCCTTCTTTTGACCGGAGCGCGGCGCCTTCTATAGCTTCTGACTTATACAATCGATTTGTCGAAAAACTGCGCGCAAGCGGGTTGCAAGTAGAAACAGGGCAATTTGGAGCAATGATGCAGGTCAGTATAGAAAATGATGGCCCCGTCACTTTGATACTTGAGAAAGAATTCGGGCAGTAATGAACTGTTGGTACTAAATGATGAGAGAATCTTAATTTAGGTATCACGCTACTTTAACATTACTTAATCATGGCTAAGATTCAATTTTCTAGAGGTGTCAATGAAGAAGTTATCCCAGATATACGTTTGACACGCTCGCGCTCTGGTGAGAGCGGAACCGCGACGTTTATTTTTCAAAATCCAAACGCACTGGGCAGTGGCAATACCGAAGATATTACCGGGATGTACATGATTGATGAAGAGGGTGAAATAATCACTCGCGAAGTCAAAGGCAAATTCATCAATGGAAAACCAGAAGCACTCGAAGCAGTCTACATCATGAGGTCACCTGACGAGTGGGACCGTTTCATGCGGTTTATGGAGCGCTACGCCGAAGACAACGGCCTAGAATTTGGAAAATCTTAAGTAGGGTGCGTGGCGCCACCAACATCTTAAAACGAAGCAAATAGTCTCGTAGCGCCACGCACCAAACGAAGAATTCTCAATAACCCTTATAATGGCAAATCATCCTCATCCCGACACACCTACAACAATAAACTGTGCCGTCATCACCGTCAGCGACACACGCACTATCGAAAGCGATAAAAGCGGACAATTAATTCATCAATTACTCGAAGGCGCCAATCATACCGTCACCGCATACGCAATAATTAAAGACGAACCCACTTTAATTCAAACAGAAATAGAAAAATTAAAAGAACGAACGGACGTTGATGTAATTATATTAAATGGTGGAACAGGAATTGCACCGAGAGATACAACCTATGATGCAGTCGAAAAACTACTAGAGAAAATTTTACCCGGTTTTGGGGAAATATTTAGATATTTGAGCTATCAAGAAATTGGTTCACGCGCAATAGCATCGCGTGCTACTGCTGGTACTTATCAAGGTAAGGTAATTTTTTCAGTTCCTGGTTCGAGTAATGCAGTGCGTTTAGCAATGGAAAAATTGATATTACCAGAAATTGTTCATCTGGTTGGACAAATTGGCAACGGATGATAAACGGATGTAACGGATAGTCGATTTTAAATAACTAGTAGTTCATATTATTAAATTTGATAAGCTGTAGCACATCTGTCTCAAATGTGCGAGAATAAGTTTATAACCAACAACTCATCCGTTACATCCGTTGTATGCGTTGCCTAATATTTTGTCATGAGTGAACGTAGACCAAAAAGCGAACTCATCATTTCGATAAATACATCAACTCCACTTGGTCTTTTTGCCTTTTTCCACCAAGTCATATCGCAGTAAAGCATTTCAACCAATGCACGGTTCTGTTCTAAACTTACATTGGTAAATTCAATAATAATATTGTATTGTTTCTTATTTCGCTTTTTAGTAGAATTTATACGTAATATTTTACCTTCGATACATAAATTTTGTTCGGTAAACTCAATTTTGGCAGATTGTGTATCAAATGGAACGTATTCATCATTTGCAAGTGTGATACTGGCGCCACTTTCTGAGATATTATTTGTATATCCGATGAAAGTATGCTCTCCTGCTCCCATTTTACATGTAGTTCGTAATGGGAATCTATCCATTGCGCGACGTTCGGGTTGGTCGATACCTGCTAAAAAGCTATTCCCATAATTATGATGTTATATATCAGTAGGAGAAACATCAATCCAAATTCGCTAGATACTGCTGTTTGCCAAATTCCTACACGATAACCAATTAAGTGTAAGCATAAAGAAAGAACCATTAACACAATTCCCAGCAACAAGGGATATGTATGGTTTAAGTTATAATTTTTACTTTCTTCTTTTACTCCTTTGCGAGTTACTTTAAAAGCTAATCCAAATGGGTTTTGTATTGCAAAAATTAAGCACTTTAAACTTTGCATTGTTTATAAATATATTGGTAGATACTAATTAGTAGATATAAAATCATATTCATTAATTACACCCCAACTTCACTGAAATTCTAAGCGAGATATTGTCAAATTAGTGTCAAAATTAATACATATAATATATTGTTTTTAAGTAGTTACCAGGTGGATTGATAAATTTGTGATTAATTAAAGGTTGGGTGATAAAAAGTTAAAAATAAAAAAAGCCCCCTCAATTAAGAGGAGGCTGAAGTGTCTTGTCGAAAACTTTATTTCATGTTTATTAAAATTTGCCGATTGTGAAACCGCATACTGCTAAAATGGCGCCAATTATATAAAAGACTGCAACAACTTGCAATTCAGACCATCCAGAAAGTTCGAGATGGTGATGTAACGGCGCCATTTTGAAGAGACGTTTGCCTTTACCGTCGGGACCTTTAGTGGCTTTGTAGTAACCAACTTGTGCCATTACAGACAAGGTTTCAACAAAGAATATGCCACTTAAGATAAATAATGCTGCGAGACTATTTGTAAGTAATGCGACTGCTCCTAATGCACCACCCAACGCGAGGGAACCTGTGTCTCCCATAAATACGCGGGCAGGGTTGCGGTTATGCGCTAAGAAACCTAGACAGCTTCCACTGATGCTGGCACAAAAAATCATTAATTCGGGTGAAGTTGGAGCAGTTAAGGCGCCTAAAGCGAGCATCGCGATAGCTACCGTACCTCCAGCTAAACCATCAATTCCGTCAGTTAAATTGGTTGCGTTACTTTCGGCGACCAACACAAATCCTGCGAAGGGCCAAAATAATAATCCAAGGGGTAGAGAAAAACCCAAAGGAAACGCTATACTTGTAATGCTAGAAGGTTGACTATACATTAACCACAGACAAAATAGTGCTGCGAATCCAACTTGCAGCGCTAGTTTAGTCTTTGGTGAAATACCTTTGTTGGACTTGCGACGAAGAATTTGCCAGTCGTCGAGCCAACCAATGAAACCGTAGCTTAATGTCAATGCAGAAACGGCGAGGACTTGACGGTCAAAACCAGACCATACACAAGCAACAATTGCGGCAACAGGAATAAAAAAGATACCGCCCATTGTTGGAGTGCCAGCTTTCTTGAGATGAGCTTGTGGACCATCTTCACGAATCACTTGCCCAGCTTTGAGGGCAGAGAGCCAGGGTACCACCCAATAACCGACTGCGGCAGAAATTAACGCACACAGTAGAAGTGGCATCGTTAATGATGTTGCAAGCCAAGGTAGACGACCTGCCATCACATCCAATATTAGTGCTGCCACACCCAGCCCCACACCTAGTAACGAGACTAAACCGATACCAGTAATATTCAACCCTTGGTTAGGAGATAATTTTGCGTCCACGTAAGTTTCCCTTCACTCCACACTCTTTTTAAGATTTAGCTTAATGAATAAGCTTATTTATTAATAGGGACTATGCTTGCCACAAGTCCTCTGTCTTAAGGATATAGTTGGCTTTGCTTACGGCTCATCAATATCGACATCATCGTCCATATCGTCGTCATCGTAACCAATACCATCATCACCACCCAAAAACTCTGATATTTCTTCTTCACCATCATCGCCAAAGTCTGGTTCTTGCTCTGCGCGAGCGATAAGGCGCCCACTAGCTTGTAACCAGTCTAAAAGTGATGTTTCTTGCTTTAATGGAATTACAGCTGCACGTTGGTTGCGGGGAGCTTCACGTAATGGAGAATTAAGCATATCGACAAAGACACAAAGTAAGTAACGTAGCTGGACAATAAGAGTCTATCACTTGATACAAGAGATTTTAGTTATTCATTCAACTCTTTTCCAAGAAAATCCGTCAAAAAAAATATTATTTAATATCCGTAGGAAAATCTTGGTGGAATATCGAGTTTTTGGTATGGCAGTACACATTGGGGCTTTTTTCTTTTCAATAATGACTATTTACTGACCTGCATTTGAGGTAAAAAACGATGCTAGTAAAAACTCAACTTCTAAACGTTATTGCGTCCACAAATCGAGGTTTATTAGCGACCGAACTGGACAAGCAAGCAATTTTAGCTGCGGTTGCGAATCTAGAAGACCAGAACCCAACACCGCGTCCACTTGAGGCAAGTGAAATGCTTGATGGCGATTGGCGACTACTATACACCACAAGTAAGGGATTGTTAAACATTGATCGGCTACCTTTATATAAATTAGGTCAAATATATCAATGTATCCGCGTCAACACCAACAGTGTATACAACATAGCATCAGTTTACGGATTGCCATACTTAGAAGGAATTATCAGTGTCGTCGCTTCCTTTGAACCTGTCTCATCAAAGCGCGTCCAAGTAAAATTCGAGCGTTCGATACTTGGATTAAGCCGTTTAATCGACTTTAAGTCTCCTTCATCGTATATCCAACAAATCGAGAGTGGTAAAAAGTTTACCGCTATTGACTTCCCAATCAACAGCACCAACCAACAAGGATGGCTCGATATTACTTACATAGACAACGATTTACGGATTGGTCGTGGTAACGAGGGTAGTGTATTCGTCTTGACTAGGGCATAAGTACTCCTAAATATTTTTTCCTTTGTGACCAAAAAAGTTATTCGATAACGAGTGCATTGTCAAGGAGGAGGACACACCTTTTTTGAAATAGTCTGTTTTTTGCATTCTCAACAGTCATTTTTTCAAATAACTTAACAATCTAACAATGCGTCCCTTGCTAGTTGTAAAGTGTAGACATCAGACCCTGATATTTGACAATTCATAATCAAAAGGGAAAAACTTATGGTTCAACGTGGTTCTAAAGTGCGTGTTCTTCGCCCCGAGTCCTACTGGTACCAAGATGTAGGAACCGTAGCGTCAATTGACCAAAGCGGTATTAAATACCCTGTTATCGTTCGTTTTGATAAAGTTAACTACGCTGGTATCAACACGAATAACTTTGCCCAAGACGAGTTGCTCGAGACAGAGGCGCCTAAAGCCAAGCCCAAACCAGGCGCTTAAGCGTCAAAATAACTCAAGTACGATTGTGAGATAATTTAATTACCTAAATGGGGAGACAAAGATGATGTAGAAGAGTTCCCTTGGCTTTTCCCGTCTTCAAGTCTCCCCATTAATTTTTTTACTAGATTAAATTTAATACTCGTTTATTCCTTCCCGATAACAATGCCAGAATTACCAGAAGTTGAGACAGTACGACGCGGTTTAAATCAATTGACCTTAAATCAAAAAATAATTGGTGGAGATGTACTGTTACATCGTACCGTCGCTCATCCTGATTCAGTTGAAAAATTTATAGAAGGTATAAGCAAAACGAATATTACAACTTGGCGCCGTTATGGAAAATATCTCCTAGCGAATTTATCTCCTGTATCTTCCCCCTCATACCTGGGAGTGCATTTACGAATGACGGGTCAATTATTATGGTTAAATCGCGATACTGCGTTGCACAAACATACGCGCGTGCGGATATTTTTTGAAAACGACTATGAATTGCGCTTTGTAGACCAGCGTACTTTTGGTCAAATGTGGTGGGTAGAACCTGAAGTTGAAGTTGAAAAGGTAATTACAGGTTTGGCAAAGCTTGCTGCTGACCCTTTCTCACCTGAATTTACAGTGGCGTATTTGGCTGGTAAGCTTAAAACTTGTCGGCGCCCGATAAAAACAGCATTACTCGACCAATCAATAATCGCAGGACTAGGAAATATTTACGCCGATGAAGCATTATTTTTGAGTGGCATTCGTCCAGAAACACTGTGTACTGATTTAAAACTCGCACAAATCGAGAAATTGCACCCAGCTATTATTCAGGTTTTGACAAAAAGTATTGAAGCTGGTGGTACAACTTTTAGTAATTTCTTAAATGTAGCGGGTGTTAACGGAAACTACGGTGGTGAAGCATGGGTTTATAATCGTGCAGCACAACCATGTAAAGTATGCACTACTCCTATCCAACGAACTCGTTTAGCAGGACGCTCCAGCCATTTTTGTGCCGAATGTCAAAAGTAACCTATCGTTCTTGTAGCACAGGCATACGAACTGTGCAGTGCATGAAATTATTTTTACCACATAGACACAGAGAAGAGAGATTGGCGCTATAGCTACTCATCAAACAGCACACTGTGCCCTAAATGTATCCAAATCATAATAATTATAGAGATTCATCCTGTAAAATAGCGCATTTTTTGCGTTCACGGAGTGTCTCCGGAGGAGAATAATACTTAAAATTTAAAAAAATAAGTAACAATATTGACGTAAGCATTAATTTTAAAATCGGTGCCTTTGTGTACTTTGTGCCTCTGTGGTAAGAAAATTATCTTTATAACCGCAAAAACGAGCGCGCAAGTTACAATCCTTAGTGGAATACTGTACGCGCTTATAGGAACTATCATGGCAGTCAAAAGAGGAGATATGGTTCGCGTTGTTCGCGATAAGCTTGAAAACAGCCTTGAGGCACAAGCTAGCGATACTCGTTTCCCTTCCTATCTGTTTAATAGTGAAGGTGAAATCGTTGATATCAAAGGTGATTATGCTTTTGTTAAGTTTGGAAAAGTCCCTACACCAAACATTTGGCTGCGTCTAGAGCAACTTGAAGCTTTTAAATAGTTATGAGTGCTGAGTGCTAAGTATTAAATCCTCGCTCCCCACTCGCGCTTTCTAAATTTTAACTCCGTTCCTTAGCACTCAGCACTTTTAACTCACCAAGTTATTTGCTGTCTTTCTTTGACTACCCTTGTGTAAACGTCTTCGGTAGAAAGTGCAAGTTTAGCCCAATTAAAGCGGCGCCCTAAATCTTCGTAGGCGTTATCTATTAACCATTGTCGATAGCCTGGATTTTTTAAGACTTCTAAAATGCCCCAAGCCAAAGAATCTGGAATATTTGTATAAGTTACAATGCCTGTTTTAGTATGTTGAACCACTTCTGGTAAACCACCTGTATCTGATACTACAACTGGAACACGTGAGGCAAAGCTCTCTAATGCAACAATACCAAAGGGTTCATATAAACTAGGAAATACGGCACAGTCGGCGACTGTTTGAAATTTATCTAAGTAATCATCTGACATAAATCCTGTGAAATAGCATTTATGCCAAATACCTAAATCCCAAGCTTGTTTTTTGAGATTATCTGTATTTCCACCACCAATAATTACAAATTTGACGTTCCCCCCCATTTCGGCAAGAACTTTAGGCGCTGCATTTAGTAATACGGATACACCCTTTTCATAGGTCATGCGACCAACGTAGTAAACGATTTTTTCTTCATCTTCAGCAAAGAAACGACGAAAATCTTGTGCGTGAAAGTCTTGGTGGTGAGCTTTCTTTTCTGGACGTATGCCGTTGTAAATTACGTCTATTTTATCCCACGGACTATGTAATGCGCGCTCAACTTCACGCTGCATATAGTCGCTGCAAACAATTATTCGCCATGCGTTAAAAGCTAATAGTCCCTCTTTACCGTTAATATAATGCTGGATATCTGTGTGAATGCCATTATGGCGCCCACACTCGGTAGCGTGAATAGTGACAACGAGGGGTACTTTGAAAGTGTGCTTGAGTGCAATAGCTGCATCTCCAACCAGCCAGTCATGAGCGTGGATTAAATCGAACTTACCTTCTTCTGCTATCAGTTTACCCCCATGTAGTCCCATGCTATGGTTCATATTAACCACCCAATGGAAAAAATCATTCCCAGGCGCCACGGGTACACGGTGAACTTGAATACCCTCTACAATTTCGTACAAGGGAGCATTGCCAAACTCAGGAGTCATTAAGTATATTTCATGTCCCAACTTTACCAACTCTGGGTAAAGTTCACTTACATGACGCGCAATACCCCCAACTATGCGCGGTGGAAACTCCCAACTTAACACCAATATCTTCATACGCTTTCACCCCTAGCCCTTTTAAAGTCCCTACTTTAGAACTTGCTTTGTTTAGACGAGTTTGACAATAACAATGGCTAAGTTTAGCAATTTTTTTACAATTTCTTTATACTGCTTTTGAATAAAGGCTCAGTTAAGAAGGCATCAGCACCAGCACAACCTTATAAACGTTAATAGTTATCATTATTGTCGTCATTGTAATTCATTAAGTTATCTTTGTTACCTTTGTTGTTGCTTAAGTTATCGTTCCCGTTATTGTTGCCGTTATTACTAAAGTTCTCGCTGTTATTACCGCTATTATTACCGTTGTTATTGAAGTTGTCGCTGAAGTTCAAATTTACATACACATTAAGTTGAATTAGGCTGCCTTTAGAACCAGAAAGCAAATATCCGAGTATTAACCCCAAAAGCAAAAATAGTACATTTAAATCCATAAGATGAGATAGTGACGCTATTACATGTTAAGGTAGCGTTTGGGCAAATCTAAACTGTTCGTGAATATAATTTTTGAACTAAATTTTTCTTGTGGGGTGGGCATCCTTCGCTTACACCTGCTAGTTCAGTTCAATGCAAACAAAAATTTATCTTGTCAAGAACTCTTATCAATTATCTGATTGGTATTTCTGGGCGAAATCCTTACTGTGACATGCAATCGCAATATAACTACACATTAAAAATTAAAATATTAAGAAAATATAAACTATATTTTTTTGCAGAAAATAAATGATATGTTGGTTACATAACTGAATGATTATGAAAGTGTAGAGCGACTCTTTACAACTTGAAACTCTAACTTTAGACGGTTGCATCCTTAGTATATAGACTCCTAACGAGTACAATACACTCAGTTTACGAAACTTAAAAATAGGCTTCATATCCTTACGGCGTAAGGCTTACAGGTGAGTACAACAATACATATCCCACATACCATAAATACTCGTGGCTTCACCCGGAAATACTAGTACCTGTTCCCGAAAAAAAAATTTTAAAATCTCTTAAGCATTGATGTATATAAGTTTTGAGATTTGAGTACAAAACTTAATAAATCCAATAACTCTTATCCAGAAGGCATATTCCCCCTCATTAAAGGTGGCTGATATAAAACTTATATCGCCAATCACAAAGAGCGCCACCAAGCAATCGAACTTAATAAATAGATTTGGTTAAGTGGCAGGCGCCCCAAGTGAGTGGAGGGATGAGATAGCACCATGCCCCTGTGGACTGGAAGTCGCGGCTGAACACAACATAACTATAATTCACCCGCATTAACGCGCGTTGACACACACCGACGCCCATTACAAGGGTTTACAACCTGAAGAAGAAACTTACCCACCTTTGGGTACTAGCTTCAACAGGATAATGTGAGCTTCAGACGCGACTTCTTTTATTTTGTTTCATCTCCCTGAAGGCGCCGACCTATGTACCCAACATTACCTTATATAATGACACTACAATCTACTGGGTTAGCGGAAGTTAAAACAACCACATCAAATAAGAGCGGTTGTGGATGCACAGGTAACAGCGCGTCTATAGAAATGGAAGAAAGCATTAAGGAGCGCATTGCCAAGCATCCTTGCTACAGCGAAGAAGCGCATCACCATTATGCTCGGATGCACGTTGCTGTGGCGCCTGCCTGCAATATACAATGCAATTACTGTAACAGAAAATATGACTGTGCTAACGAAAGCCGTCCTGGTGTAGTTAGTGAATTACTAACCCCTGAAGAAGCAGCACATAAAGTACTGGTAGTTGCGAGTAAAATTCCACAAATGACTGTATTGGGAATTGCTGGGCCTGGTGACCCATTGGCAAACCCAGAGAAGACTTTTCGCACCTTTGAGTTGATAGCTGACAAGGCACCTGATATTAAGCTTTGTTTGTCAACTAATGGTTTGATGCTTCCTGAATATATTGATAGAATCAAACAATTAAATATTGACCACGTTACAATTACCCTTAATACTGTAGACCCTGAAATCGGCGCCCAAATTTATTCTTGGGTTCACTACAAACGGAAACGCTACAAGGGTGTTGAAGGTGCTAAAATTCTTTTAGAGAAACAGTTAGAAGGTTTACAAGCACTGAAAGAAGCAGATATTCTTTGTAAAGTCAACTCGGTAATGATTCCGGGTATTAACGACCAACATCTTGTTGAAGTTAATAAGATGATTCGTCAAAACGGTGCATTTTTGCATAACATTATGCCTTTGATTTCTGCACCCGAACATGGAACTCACTTCGGTTTAACCGGACAGCGTGGTCCAACTAGTACTGAGTTGAAGACAGTACAGGACAATTGCTCTGGTAACATGAAAATGATGCGCCACTGTCGTCAATGTCGTGCAGATGCGGTAGGATTATTGGGCGAAGATCGCAGCCAAGAATTTACTAAGGATAAATTCATGGAAGAGGCGCCTGAATACGACCTAGTAAATCGTCAACAAGTGCAAGAAGGCATCGAGAAATTTAGAGCCGAACTTAAAGCAGCTAAAGAACAAATTACTCTCGATAAAGCATCGAATGCTGGTGCCGTTAAGGAAAGAACAAAAGTTCTTGTTGCAGTTGCTACAAAAGGTGGCGGTTTAGTTAATCAACATTTTGGTCACGCGAAAGAATTCCAAGTTTACGAAGTTGATGGCAGCGAAGTTAAGTATGTAGGTCATCGCAAAGTAGACCACTTCTGTCAAGGTGGATACGGTGAAAAAGCAACTATGGACAATATTATCGAAGCAATTTCTGATTGCAAAGCTGTATTAGTTTCCAAAATTGGCGAATCACCTAAAGAAAAACTACATAACGCTGGTATTCAAGTTGTTGAATCATACGATGTGATTGAGAAGGTTGCTTTAGAATTTCATCAAGAATTTACCCAAGAAAGTTAAGAGTTATGAGTTATGAGTTATAAGTTATCGACTTCTAGATCATTAATTTACAACTCCTAACTCAATACTCCTAACTTCTAACTAATAAAAATTAGGAGGAGCATCTAAAATGTCTTACAAGATTACCTCTAAGTGTATTTCCTGCGACTTGTGTCTCCCCGTTTGTCCTACAAGCGCCATTTCAATAATAGATGGTCAGCGGACAATAGACCCTAATCTTTGCAATGGTTGTGTTGATACTCTTTACACAGTTCCTCAATGTGTAGCGGGATGTCCCACCTGCGATGGTTGTGTTAAGCAAGCTACTAATTACTGGGAATGTTGGTTTGACACTTATAAAAAGTGCATGGATAAATTGACCAACAAAAATCAAGACTATTGGGAAACCTGGTTTGCATCTTACTCCCAAAAATTCTCAGAGCAATTAGAAAAGAAACGTTCTTCGCAAGCAGCATAAATGGTTTGTAACGAATAGTTCGTAGCTAATAGTTAATAGCTAGTGGCGGCTCTATAAAGCTATTAACTATCAACTACCAACTATGTCCAACAGCTATTACCCATTCACTATTAATAATTGAAAGCGATGAAGAAAGATTGTATTTACTTAGATAATAATGCTACTACAAAAGTAGACCCTGAAGTTGTTGAAGCGATGTTGCCCTACTTTACTGACTATTACGGCAACCCTTCCTCGATGCATAGCTTTGGTGGGCAAGTTGGGAAAGCAGTTAATAAAGCGCGTGAACAAATGGCTGCCTTGCTTGGCGCCAACGAATCAGAAATTATTTTTACAAGTGGTGGTACCGAAGGAGATAATGCGGCAATCAAGGCAGCACTCTTGGCTCAACCCGATAAGCGTCATATAGTAACAACTCAGGTAGAACACCCAGCAGTTTTAGCTTTATGTAAGCAGTTAGAAAACCAAGGTTATACAGTTACTTATTTATCGGTTAATGGTCAAGGACAGTTAGATTTAAACGAACTTGAAGCTTCGTTAACAGGTAATACTGCTCTTGTATCGATAATGTACGCAAACAACGAAACAGGTGTTATTTTCCCCATCGAGCAAATTGGGTTACGAGTCAAAGAATGCGGCGCCTTATTTCATGTTGATGCAGTGCAAGCAGTAGGCAAAATACCGCTCGACATGAAAACTAGCACCATTGACATGCTTACCATGTCAGGTCACAAAATTCATGCTCCTAAAGGAGTTGGTGCGCTGTATGTAAGACGCGGTACACGCTTCCGTCCAATGCTAATAGGTGGAGGACAAGAACGCGGGCGCCGTTCAGGAACACCAAATGTACCGGGAATTATCGCATTAGGAAAAGCTGCTGAGTTGGAATTAATGCACCTCGAAGAAGCAACCAAGCGTGAAAGAATATTGCGCGATAAATTAGAGCAAGCAATACTTTCTAAAATTCCTGACTGCGAAGTTAACGGTGGAGGTTCTGAACGTTTACCCAACACAACTAACATTGGTTTCAAATATATCGAAGGTGAAGCAATTTTATTCGGTTTGAACCAATACGGTATTTGTGCATCCTCTGGTTCAGCTTGTAGTTCCGGTTCACTCGAACCTTCCCACGTACTGCGCTCAATGGGTTTACCCTACACAATTTTACACGGCTCAATTCGCTTTAGCTTGTGTCGTTACACTACAGAAGATGAAATAGACGCAGTTATTGCAGTATTACCCGCCATCATTGAACGCTTACGCGCACTGTCTCCATTCACAGACGACAAAGCAGCTTGGTTACAAGAACACGAAAAAACCTTAGCAATCAAGTAGGGTGCGTGGCGCTATTAATAACCTAAAAACGAAGCAACCATTTAATAGCGTCACGCACTGGCTCAAAGCTTATGACTCATCACTCCCAACTCATCACTCTCTTAAAACTATGTGGGAATACACCGATAAAGTACTGGATTTGTTCTATAATCCCAAAAATCAAGGCGTATTAGAAGACCAAGGCGAAGCAGGGATTAAAATTTCAACAGGTGAAGTAGGCAGTATTGCTTGCGGCGATGCCTTAAGATTACACCTTAAAATAGATGTAGAAGACGATAAAATTCTTGATGCACGATTTCAAACATTTGGTTGTACCAGTGCAATAGCATCATCAGAAGCATTGGTAGAACTAGTAAAAGGTTTAACTTTAGATAATGCTTTAAAAGTCACAAACAAGCAAATAGCTGATTACTTGGGTGGTTTACCCGAAGCTAAGATGCACTGCTCAGTTATGGGACAAGAAGCACTCGAAGCAGCCATTTATAATTATCGTGGCATCGAGCGCGATGTTCATGAAGATGATGACGAAGGCGCCTTAATTTGTAGTTGCTTCGGTATAACCGAGAACAAGATTCGCCGTGTGATTTTAGAAAACAATTTAACCAGTGCTGAGGATGTAACAAATTATGTCAAAGCTGGTGGCGGATGCGGTTCCTGTCTGGCAAACATCGATGATATAATTCAAGAAGTTAGAGAGAAAGCTTTCACCGCGACAGCAGTAAATATTACTAGTAGCTCAGTGATTCCCGTTATTCAATCGGCGCCTCGCGCACTGACTAACGTACAAAAAATAGCACTTATTCAAAAAGTTTTAGATGAAGAAGTTCGCCCCGTTCTCATCGCTGATGGCGGAGATGTTGAACTCTACGATGTAGATGGCGATATCGTTAAAGTATTACTCCAAGGCGCCTGTGGTTCATGTTCTAGCAGCACAGCGACCCTAAAAATAGCCATCGAAGCGCGCTTACGCGAAAGAATTAGTCCTAATATAGTTGTTGAATCAGTCGGTTCGCCAACAAGAAATTAAAAACAATAATACTCCACGTACCTAATACCATGTCCTACTCAAATTCTCGAAAAGCGGTTGAACGTCCGCCACCGTAATAAAAAGGCAACGTTCATCGTCCCGGTTCGCACCATTACCTACAGATGCGCTCCGTAAACCTCAAAGACCCATATAATCAACCAATTGCAGGAGATTAACTCATCATGTCAGAAGAAAGAATTAGACAGATAGCCTTCTACGGTAAAGGCGGTATCGGTAAGTCTACAACCTCACAAAATACCCTGGCTGCAATGGCTGAAATGGGTCAACGAATTATGATTGTAGGTTGCGACCCTAAAGCTGACTCGACTCGTTTAATGTTGCACTCTAAGGCACAAACCACCGTATTGCACTTGGCTGCTGAACGCGGCGCCGTAGAAGACCTCGAACTCGAAGAAGTAATGCTCGCTGGTTTCCGTGGTGTTAAGTGCGTAGAGTCTGGTGGTCCAGAGCCAGGTGTAGGTTGTGCAGGTCGTGGTATTATCACCGCTATTAACTTCCTAGAAGAAAACGGCGCCTACCAAGACTTAGATTTCGTATCTTACGACGTATTAGGTGACGTTGTATGTGGCGGTTTCGCTAAAAACAACCAAATAATATATGATTGGTAAATCGTGTTATTACAGTATTTATGCGCGATTTATCGAGAGCATTGGGCTATTGTCGAGTTTCCACCCAAAGACAGCATACAGAGGGTCACGGGTTGGAGCGTTATATTGACCGATTAAAACAATATGGGTTGACCGATGAACAAATCCATTGGGATATAGAATCAGGCGCCAGCGAGAAGCGCAAAGGATATAACCGAGTATTAGAATTGGTACGGTCGCGTCAGGTTGATAAAATCATCGTGCCATGTTTTGATAGATTTACGCGCTCGGCTCTAGGATGGGAGGTTGCGCGCCAGGAATTACAGGAGTTTGGTGTTGAGTTGGTATTTCTTGATGGTGGAAGTTTGGACTTAGAGACCCCAGAGGGGTTATTTACCAGTCGGATATTAGCTGCGATGTCTGCACAGGTTCGAGATAAAAATAAATATAACGCGACGCAAGGACATCGATATTTTCAAGAGAAAAGAAAGATTTACCAAGCAATATTCGGTTTTGTTAAAGATGGCGATAGTGTTATACCGAATAATAAACAATATAGAAATACAGATAAAACACATGCTGCGGTTGCACGTGAATGCGTTGAAATGTTCATAGAGTCGGGAGAATTATCGAAAACTATTAGAAAACTAACAGATAAATATGGTTTAGAGCGGGTTGGTAAATTTAAGTTTGAGGATTTTCCTAGAGATGTGTCTTCATTCCGTCGATGGCTGGAAAATCCTCAATTATGTGGGATGGTTTGCTACTACCCGTTCAACTCAGAGAAAAAAATAACAATACAGTCAGACCATGAAGGAATTATATCGATTGCACAACATCAACAAATAATTCAAATTTTGGCAACGCATCCATGTGGGAGGCGTAAATATGTTACAAACCCATTAGTAGGGTTGTGTAAATGTGCCAAGTGTGGTTCGACAATGGAGAAACGGTCTACAAAAATCAATGGTAAAACCTACGAACACCTAAAGTGTCCAGGCGCCTATCCAAAACCGCGTCAACCTAAAAAATGTGATGTACGAACTTATTTTCGGTTAGAAGGCGCCATTGATGCTGCAATTCAAGCATTAAAACAAAAGGCTGACAGTATAGCTGATAATATGCCTATCGTTACCACAGAAGTAGTACCAGCCGAGATATTAGAGTTACAACAACAAATCTTAAAACTAAAACAACTAAATGACCCCGACTTTCACAGCACTATTAAAATAAAAGAGCAAAAATTAGAAGCCTTAATCAAAACCTCAGAGCTTGATATAGTAGCAGATGCCAGTAGAAACCAGGTATTACGTAGCATTGCGATGAGCGAGGGGTTTTGGGAGATAGTTACAAGGGAAGAACTAACTGCCATTTTTCACGAACTAGTTGAGGAATTAGTTTGTTCGGTAACAGAGCGAACACAATTATTCAGCGTGCTGCTTAAAATTTGATTTCGTTCTAATACTGCGTAGGTTTTGATTATTTGTAGGTTGGTGTCGAGGAACGAGACCCAACAAAGCAAGATTCTCTGTAAAACTTAAATTATTGTTCCCTCATTCTAGAATGGCGCCTCTTTTAAACCATCAAACTGTAGTGGTTGTATAAAGCTTTGAGGAATTCACAGAGCCTACTTATACATGGTATGCCTAATTTGTCAACACCTTCTACTCGACTGGCGCTCCAGGTGTTTCCAAAAATTAAATTATTCATTTTGTGGAACTCTAATCCCTGCCTGTTACAGGCAAGGGGCGCCATTCCCAATAGTGATGTGGTACAGAGAAGATAAGAAAATAGACAGATGTTGTCGTTTACGTTATATAATAGTAGTGGCCAAGTTTTAGCCGTCCGGTTGCACATTCAATCACTATGTCTGCGAGAGATGCATTTCATGACGCGGTTAGGCGAGCGCTCGAAAAAGACGGTTGGACAATTACGAATGATCCGTTGCGCCTTCTAGTTGAGGAAGTCGAACTGCTGATTGATTTGGGAGCAGAGCAACTGCTGGCGGCAGAAAGGTCAGGAGAAAAAATTGCTGTAGAAATTAAAACCTTCCTCCAAGCATCAGCCATTTCAACTTTTCATACAGCTTTGGGACAATTCCTCAACTATCAGGAAGCCTTGGAACTCGATCAACCAGAACGAATTTTGTATTTAGCTGTGCCAAAGCAGGCTTATAAAAGCTTTTTTGAAAAACGCTTTGTGCAAAGAATGGTAAATAAATATAGCATAAAACTTTTGATTTATGATCCCAAGCAGGAGGTCATTGTAGAATGGAAAGAGTAGAGAAATACAGAGAGTTAGTAAAACAAGTTCTAGAAGAATATGCAAGCTATAAATTCTCATCAGGTGAAATTGAAGTGATGCCTGTTTTTGATTTAGAACGAGATCACTATCAAGTTGTTAGTGCAGGATGGAAAGACGAGCGTCGAATTTATGGGTGTTCTGTACATATTGATATTAAAGATAGCAAGATTTGGATACAGCATGATGGCACTGAAATTGGATTTGCAGATGAGTTTGTAAGGCTAGGAGTTGCAAAAGACGACATTGTGTTGGCATATCACTCGCCGTTTATGCGGCAGTTTGATGGTTTTGCAGTTAGTTAATAAAGAAGAAAATTTTGGCAGTTATCTTAAATAATTCATGAAAATTCAGAATCTCAGTTTTTTAAGAAACTGGGATTTTTTATTTTGTTATATCCAGCAGAGTTACCTCTAAGGACATTTATAGTACTGTTGCTCAAAACCTAAAAATAGAAAACTGGTTGGTAATCACTTAAGTAAAGCTTTTGCAATATCGTAGATGCACCAATCAATTAACGATAAAAGGCGCACCCTGTTATCAGGGCAGGGCAAACGCATCTTAAACTAGCTTCAGGTAAGGAATAGCGGTCAAACCATAACACAATTTCTTGTTTAAGCTATTTATGATTATAAAATTATTTAACTATATACTAGTTAAATTAATCAGTTATCAAATAATATGAACCAACACTCTCAAATAATATTAACTAACACTCTCAAATAAAATAATATTAACTAACACTCCCAAATAATATTAATATACTAATAACAACTCAAAAATCGCGCGATGGATATGGCTTCGCCATATCCGAGCCATTGGCGCCCATTGACTACAATTATAAATATTAAGCTATTGTTATTATAATTAGTAGAATCAAGAGTTGATTCAAAATTAAAAAGAATTAGATAGCTATAAATTCAATCCTAAAACTTGAGCAAGGTATTCATTATTCATTGAAGCCAAAAACTGCTTATTCTTTATCCCAAATTTCTTACTTTTATCTTTTCCTAAAAGATTAACTGCAATATGGCGAAGAATCGCAAAATTTTGCGGTGCATTATCTTTACGTATACGGCAGTAATCTTCGTGAAATGCAACATCTAACACAAGCGTGTAATGAGTTCTCGATGCTCCAATGGCTACGAAGTGAATTTCCAAATTTTTTCGCATCTAAACCGAGACTAGTTATATAATAGCGTGTTTCAACCGTTGTTTCTCCATTTACTATTCTTACTGATTCAACCATCCCAATACTTTGAAAATTTTCCCATTTTTCGTTATCTTCAATATGCTTAAAAATATCTGTTAGCATTAGATAGTTACGTATTTATTCACGCCCATAACCAAACTCGCGAGTACTATAACTACTCGCCTTAAAGCCTTGACATCGTTTGGAAATAGCTTCTTTAAATAAGTTTTCTACATTTCGATGTAGATTTCCTTGATTTGATTTAAGCGCAACTACATAATCTCCCTCTTTTTGAACAATTGTTTTAACTATTTCTTTCTGACAGCCTATAGCGTCTATAGTGACAATACAACCAGAAATATCTAATACATTTATAAGTTCCGGAATTGCAGTGTCTTGAAAAGTTTTGCGCCGGGAAACCCGGACGCGCAAACTTTTCGCTATTTCATTTGATTTATCATTGACTTTTAATTGTCCCATCACTAATCTGTTACTTACAGCCCAAGCACTAATCATATTAATTGCACGCTTTGATGATTTTTTGTTATATGAACGTTTTAAATTTTTTCCATCAATTGCAATTACCTCGCCGTTAATTATTTGTGCGACTGATTTTATCCATTCTAAAAAACATTGTTGAAATTCTTTAGGATTAATTCTCGCAAATAATCTTGCAAAAGTATCATGAGAAGGTATACCGTTTTGTAACTCTAAGAACTGTTTTAACCATTCTTTCTTCGCTTTACCATAAGTTTCTATTGCTATCCATGTTTCGGCTCCACAAATTACTGCACAAATCGCAATTGTAATTATATCTATAAGTTTATGTTGCTTAGTACGTTCAATTCTAGGGTCTTGGATATTTTCAAAAAAATCAGCTATTGCTCGCTTCTTTTTAGGTTCCATTGTTAAATAAGTCATGTTTACACCCTGGCTATCTTTTTAGACACTACCATAACGTATCCATATTTTTTCGGCGCCAGTGGCTCGGATATGACGAAGCCATATTCATCGCACGATTCTTGAGTTGTTATTAGTATATTAATATTATTTGATAACTGATTGATTTAACTAGTATTTAGTTAAATAATTGTATAATCATAAATAGTTGAAATCAAAAATTGTGTTATACTTTGACCGCTATTCCTTACCTGAAGCTAGTTTAAGATGCGTTTGCCCTGCGCCAATTATAAACTATAAAAGGCGCCGTCATTATCAGGGTGCATCTACCATATAAGTATCCATAGTTACTAGAGACGTATCAGGATAAAACTAATACAAAATTTAATTGGTACGATTTCCGACGGTTACTGTCATCCAACGGAAAAACTGCCGAATTAGAGAAGCTTCCGAAGCATGAAATACAAGAACTTCTGCTGACAAATAAAAAGGCGCCAATCATAAATAATAAAAGGCGCCGTCGTTATTAGGGTGCATCTACCATATACGTATTCATAGTTACTGGGGATGCATCAGGATAGAACTAATATAAATTGCATGTTTACTTTTCATAAAGTTGTTGAGGAAGCGGGCTGTTTAGTGGCAGGTTGCTTGCTGTTCTTTACCGCACGACTCAAAATTTGATTTCGTTCTTCTTCTGGCAAAGAAGCCAAGTACCTCTCT
The DNA here is from genome assembly GCF_001904745.1 of Calothrix sp. HK-06. Lineage (GTDB taxonomy): Bacteria > Cyanobacteriota > Cyanobacteriia > Cyanobacteriales > Nostocaceae > Dulcicalothrix. The sequence continues at coordinate 12,448 of NZ_MRCD01000017.1, read as the reverse complement.
GCTGCTGCCAACAGTATATCTGCTACTTTTTTAGAAATTATCATTGCTCTGTATCGATCTAATTATTTTTAGGTTAGTTACTTGCTGAAAAATTTCTGTTAGTAGGGAACTGAGACGTAAATAGCTCAAATACATTTGCTTCTTTGTTAAGTAAGTCTGACCAAACAATAGTTTAAATTTTTACTAACAAGTCGATGATAAGGAAATTCCTATATAGGGGCAATATGAAGATGATTTGCTTAAGAGAATTACTATTGAAATAAAACAATGTTAAAATATACTCTTCTTTAATAGCTAACTTTCACGCGCGGTGTCTATTGGCGCCTTTATACTTTCTCTCACCTTATACATGTAAAATACTAGAACACTATCTGACGCTAAATCTGGTATACTAAAATCTGTGTTTGTTTCGGCTCGTTCCAAGAACTGCAAGCTATAATCAGACTTGCTGCATAATTATCAATTGCTCCAAGGGTATCAATTCCACCACAATAAAAACCATCAGGTACAGAATAAATTGTTTCAATCTGACCTTGTTGACTAATAGCATGAACCTCATGTTAATACATCATAAATATTAATTCATTGTAAACAGCCATAACAGAAATATATTCTTTTGCAGTTAATGACCATGTAATTTGCGCTTGCCAATTAGATACTTTAATATCTGATGGTTGCTCTAAACTATTGGAAATATTGTAGTAAAGTATCTGATATTTATTTGGTTCACATATTTGAGCGCAAGTTCGTATTATTCCTTTACCAGATATTGCTGCCTTGACAATTTGACTGGTAATATTTGCGTGGATAAGTACTCCAGGCATTTGTTCTACAGAACCAAATAATTTACTGTGCAAACTTAAGCTCAAGTTTACTTTACCATTGGCGCCTCGCACTGAAAGCAAGGCACGACGAATTTTACCATCTGCATCTAATACTTGGTCGGCAAAACCCACTTGACCCAGATTAGCTAAAATTGGAGATACTGATACCTTACTACCGCTTCGCTAGACCATTACCTTATTTGTAGTTTGTAGTGAGCAATGCGCGCGAAGACATCGCTCACTACAAGCATGTTCTTATTTGATTAGCATCAACAGCGAGATCATAACAGAGATAAACACCAACAAGGCTAATAGCCAAAGTTGTAATTTATGCAGTTGTAACGAACGCTGACAGCATTCAGAAGTATCACCCTTACTAGTAGGCAGTGGTTCGTCTCCACCTTTCCATACCGCAGCAGTTAATGACTGTTCGCGAGTAAAAGCGCGCCCGCGTAAAGTTCGACCATTTGCGAGTGTTCTCAAACGGTAAATACCTGGAACAGGCGCCATTGTCTTAGTTTCAAATACACCAGGTTCGACTTCTGTGAAGCTGAGGGTAGTCTCTGTATTGTCTGGACGTTCTAACAATGCTCGTACTGTTGCTCGTGACTCTACAGGTAAATCGTATTCGCTTAAAACTGCCCGCAGCGTAATTTCTGCTCCTGGTTGGTAGCTGTTTTGTGACAAACTAGTCCGCATACGCAGGTTGGAGTACGAATGCACGTTGAGGCTGTAGCGGATGCCCTGTTTTTGAGTAGTCGCTTGTGAGACAGGAATCACAATATCCTGGTGTGATAGTACTGCGTACCATGTACCAGAATGCGCGGCGCCACTTGCAACTGCGACTGGCAAGTTAATCCGGTAGTAACTAACACCATCACCGACTACATACTTAACACTTGGATTAACAGTCGTTGGGTCGATGATGTCTCCGTTGGGCGTTTCCAAATGGAAGCGAATCTCGCGTGGGTTTGGTGTCAGCAAAATAATGTCGCTATTGATATCAGCTTCGTTTAACTGCAAGGGAATCCGATGTACTTGATCTGGATACAACCATCCTTCTGGGTCTAAAACAATCTCGGTATTGGTGACACCAGCGAGAATTTGCAAGTAGTACTTACTGAGTCGGAAGTAGTCGTCAGTATCCAAAATTCCAGTTAACAGTAAATAACCACCTGTACCATTCGTCAGCGCTGTCAGGGCAACAGGGTTAATTTGCTCTGCTGTTCCCAAACCTATTGCAAACACTCGTTCGTTAATCTCGGACATGATGTCGGCAATATATTTTGGAGTATTTTCTTGTCCATCAGTTAGGACAATCATCGCTTTGACATCATAGCCACTAATTGGTTGTAGTTGTTGGTGAGCAAGGTCAACTCCATCACCGATACTCGTTGTACCACTGGGGTTGGGAGTATGAGCGGAAATTGCAGCTTTGGCATTTATCCGACCAGCACCAAATGTTTCTAGACCTGCGGGGGTAATGGGCATCACATCGTAAGCATCTTGGTCAAAGCTGACGATGCCAAGTGCATTATCTGGTTGGATAACTTCCGCAAACACTGGCGCCGCGTCTTTGAGTATTTGGATTCTTTTACGACCATCACCACCATCAAAATCCATGCTACCCGATTTATCGAGTACCATAACAACTGCTGCCTTGGGACGGCTAATTGTGTTGGCTGTAATTGGAATTGTCCATTTTTGAGCGGTTTGAGTGCAACGAATTGTAACAGTTCCTGTCGCAGTATCACCGTTATTTGTTGCGGTGTAAGAAATCCAGATGCGGGCTGTGCGAGGTGTAATCTCGGTAGTTGTTCCTAAGCTAACAGATGTACCAATCGGTGTACCAAAGCTGTTCGCGGCGCCTGTCAGTGTTGTTGGTCCGGAAACGATTTGCAACTGCACTGCACGACAAGAACGTACCGAGAACACCACTGCTCGAACAGTCGTCTCACCCGATGGTATATCGTTAAAATTTATACTTGGTGTTGTTAACTCGACGAGTAATGCAGCTTCGCAAACACTTCTTGCAGCATTTATTCGACCAAAACCATAATTATCATTATGTCCGTTAGAGTCATAGACGACACCACCCACCTGATCGCAGGTGTCACGCATAAACTGAAGCACCTCGTTTCGAGTTAAATCCGGGTTGACTGCCAAGACGAGGGCGCGAGACCTACAGCAGCGTTTATACGATTTAGGCTACCTCAAAATTCGTCCTTCAGGTTACTTTAGAGAAGCTAGCAAACTGGCGGTGATTCGCTTTCAACAGCAGCAAGACTTACCTGCGACTGGTACTGTAAATGCGCGGACTTGGGAAGCATTAAGACTTTCCTGTAAAGCTGAAGCACTTTAGATAAACCAGAGCTAATGACTTGCCAACTCAAGGTTTAAGCATCATATTGCTTTTTGTGGTAATTAGCGGAATGCGGCGGTTTCGCTATGCCTATTCGTGAAGGTAAAGCGCAAGAAATCTACATCGTTACCTCTGGTGAAATGATGGCGATGTATGCTGCTAACAACATTGCTCGTGGTATTTTGAAATATGCTCACTCCGGTGGTGTACGTTTAGGTGGTTTGATTTGTAACAGCCGTAAAGTTGACCGTGAAGCTGAATTGATCGAAAACTTGGCTGAACGTCTCAACACCCAAATGATTCACTTCGTACCTCGCGACAATATCGTTCAACACGCTGAATTGCGTCGTATGACCGTTAACGAGTACGCACCTGACAGTAACCAATCTCAAGAATACCGCGCGTTAGCTAAGAAGATCATCAACAACGAAAAATTAACAATTCCAACACCTATGGAAATGGACGACCTCGAAGCGTTGTTGATTGAATACGGTATTTTGGATGACGACAGCAAGCACGCAGAAATTATCGGTAAGCCTGCTGAAGCTACCAAATAACTGACAATCTAAAAAAGGAGAAAAGGAAATAAGGAAGAAAAGGAAGATAAGTTCTCCCCCTTTCCCCTTCCCCTTTTCCCCCCTCTCCAAAAAACGCACTTATCTCCACATCTAACAATTACAAATAGCCGAGGCTAAATATGACACCTCCTGACAAGAATTTAGTAGAGGAACAGCAGAAGCTTATCGAGGAAGTTCTCGAAGCTTACCCTGAGAAATCTAAGAAAAAACGCGCTAAACACCTTAACGTACACGAAGAAGGCAAGTCTGATTGCGGCGTTAAGTCTAACATTAAGTCGGTTCCTGGTGTAATGACCGCGCGTGGATGTGCTTACGCAGGTTCTAAAGGGGTGGTATGGGGACCAATCAAAGACATGATTCATATCAGTCATGGTCCTGTTGGTTGCGGTTACTGGTCATGGTCTGGTCGTCGTAACTACTATGTTGGTAAAACAGGTGTCGATGCTTTCGGTACCATGCACTTTACCTCCGACTTCCAAGAACGTGACATCGTATTTGGTGGTGACAAAAAACTCACCAAAATCATTCACGAAATCGAAGAACTCTTCCCCCTCAACAAAGGTATTTCGATTCAATCTGAATGTCCTATCGGTCTTATCGGGGATGACATCGAAGCTGTAGCGAAGAAAACCTCGAAAGAAATCGGTAAACCAGTAATTCCTTTACGCTGTGAAGGTTTCCGTGGTGTGTCACAATCTCTAGGACACCACATTGCTAACGACGCTATCCGTGACTGGGTATTCCCTCACTTTGACAAAGCTAAGAAAGAAAACAAACTTGACTTTGAACCCGGTCCTTACGACGTTGCATTAATCGGAGATTATAACATCGGTGGTGACGCTTGGGCCAGCCGGATGTTACTCGAAGAAATGGGATTGCGCGTTGTGGCACAGTGGTCTGGGGATGGTACCATTAACGAACTTATTCAAGGACCTGCTGCTAAGTTAGTTTTAATCCACTGCTACCGCTCAATGAACTACATCTGCCGTAGTTTAGAGGAATCATACGGATTGCCTTGGATGGAATTTAATTTCTTTGGTCCTACCAAAATTGCTGCATCGCTTCGTGAAATTGCTGCTAAGTTCGATGACAAAATTCAAGCTAATGCTGAAAAAGTTATCGCTAAGTATCAACCTGTCATGGACGCAGTTCTTAAGAAGTACCGTCCTCGTCTCGAAGGCAACACCGTAATGCTTTATGTTGGTGGTCTACGTCCTCGTCACGTTGTTCCTGCATTTGAAGATGTCGGTATCAAGGTAGTTGGTACTGGTTACGAGTTTGCACACAACGATGACTACAAACGTACTACTCACTACATCGACAATGCGACCATCATCTATGATGACGTAACTGCCTATGAGTTCGAGGAGTTTGTTAAGGCTAAGAAACCTGACTTGATTGCTTCTGGTATTAAAGAGAAGTATGTTTTCCAAAAGATGGGCTTACCTTTCAGACAAATGCACTCCTGGGATTACTCCGAGCTTGATTATAGGTAATAAAAGCCAACAGGCGCCAAGCTTTTTTTATGTTAAAGCTTTTCAAAGATATTTTTTAGCCTAAATCCAATTATACTCAGGCGCCAATAATAATCAACTTCGACAAGCTTACACTCCACAAAGCCTACTATATATAGCTTCTAGAATTTATCTATTAGAGGCACCACTAGTAAAATAGTCAATTTAAATACATTTTTTAACTATATTTTTTAGATTAAATAGTAAAAATTCAACCTGCAAGCTGCTTTAATTGATATACGCTCCTTATGGAAGGCGCCGCAACCACAGTATTTCTGCCGCTTTTTTTAGCGTGATATAATGCATCATCAGCCCGTTTAAAACAACTGTATAAAGTTTCGGCAGTTTCAAACTGGGCAATGCCAAAACTGGCTGTAATATTTCTAACTTCTGGAAAACTATGTTTCGCAATAACCAAACGTAGTCTTTCTGCCAATTCGTAAGCTTCTGCAATAGAGGTTGAGGGAGTAAGAATTACAAATTCCTCACCTCCCCAACGAGTCAAAACATCCGATGTACGAATATTCTCCTTTAACAAATGAGCTAACCCTGCTAGTACACAATCACCAATTGGATGTCCATAGTTGTCATTGATGCTTTTGAAATGGTCGATGTCTAATATTAAAAGTGATAATAATTGATTGTGGCGTAAAAGACGTTCTATCTCACCAGACACTATCTCCTCAAAATAAAGACGGTTCCAGGCGCCTGTTAGTGTATCAGTTGATGCAATCCGTTCTAGTTCAGTTAATGCTTTTTGTAATTTTTCGTTTGCAAGTTCTGCTACCATACGCGCTTTTTGACATTGTGTAAATACTTGATTTATAATTCTTAGACTTATTAATAAAACGATAGTCATACCAAGTATGACTCCTAAAATTATTGGTAACTGTTTTTTAATAATATCTTTAACCAAAATTTTTCTGTGTGTAATGTTAACAATCATCCAAGGTGCATTGTTTAATTTTTGATATGTTATTAAATATCCATTGATAGTAATTTGACCCTTATTTCCAGTTTTTAATAATTTGAGTAACTTTGCTCGAACGCTAAAATCTGAAATAAAATACTCAGCAGGCTTCAAATAGCGAGGTTGTAAGTTGGGATGACTCAATACTTTTCCTTCGCTTGTCAAAATCATCGCACTTCTACCGCCAAGCTTTTTAACAAAACGATTTAAGCTTTCTAAAGGAAAATCTATGCCAATATTTCCAAGATGGTTATTTCCTTGATAAACAGGACTACTAGCTGTAACTATTAGCTTCTTACCCAAAATATCTTGATAAGGATTAGTAAAATAAGCTTTACGACTAGGATTATTTTTTATTCCAGATGTAATAAATTCTTGATGAATCGCTTTTTGAAAGGTTTCTACATTTTCTTTACGAGTCATTGGTGGTATCGCTGGATAAATTACATCAAGCGTACCAGCAATCGAAGTGTAATAAATTCTTGCCTCTGTTGGCAACTGCTTATAAATTGTAGGTAAAAGGGGTGCAAGTGACAAACTCATCTCGGACTGACCTTGATTTCCCAAATATTCGGCTTGAGAACGTAGTACTATCGCATTGTTCAACGTAGTTTTAAGCAATGCATCAACATCAACTGCTTTCACATTTATGTCTTGTTGCTTTTCTTCTAATTCTTGCCCATATAACTGTGCAATTCCCAAACCCGCAAGTGAAATGAAAACCATAATCATAATGGCATATGAAACTTTGACAATTGATTTCGGATAGCGAGAAGCGATTGTTCTGGCTTTTTTAAGATTCGTAATCTTTCTCAAAGTTACTTTTGTCATGATAGACCCCTTTTTCTAATTCTGCATAAGTATAATATTATACTTAAGATTTGTTAAGTTGTGTTTTTATATTTATTTTATAATTGCCTAAAGAAAATACTTAATTGGAAAAATCTTTATTGTTTTAAAAATTCAGCTTTTTTTAAGCACACATGATGATTTATTTTTATATTTAGACATCGGTAATAATAACTTTGCATTACATTAGAGTCTTCAGTATATTCACTTAGATAATGCAAAGATATATTAAGTGTGCGTAAACATAAGTTTGACATATTGTTGTCATTTTTGTTTGTCAAGCTATATGTAGCTTGCTTAAGAGTTAACTCTATGAACAAATCGACAAAACCTACTATCGGTATTACTACATTTAATCAAAATGAAGATGGTCAGTATCACGTAAAGAATACATTTGTACAAGCAATACGTCGTTGTGGCGGTTTGCCTATCTTATTACCCCCTGGTCAACCAGAAGAAAGTGATGCAATTTTAGAGGTTGTGGATGGTTTAATTTTTTCTGGTGGTGGCGATTTAGACCCAGCAACTTATAATGGCGAGTATCATCCAGCTATTTCTTCTGTTGACAGCACTCGCGATGCTTTTGAATTAAAACTTTTTAATCAAGCTTTGAGCAGTGATATCCCCATCCTAGGTATTTGCCGAGGACTTGCTGTCATGGCAGTAGCAAGTGGTGCCAGTCTTATCTCTCATATTCCATTGGAGTTTGGTAAATTGGTAGCGCATACAGGGGATTCCGAAGAAACCGTTAAACACCAAGTTGCTATTAACCCTCAAAGTCATCTTGCCTCAATTATGGAAGCAACAACTGTGGAAGTTGTTTCAATGCACCACCAATCAATACGTACTTTACCTACTGGATGGCGCCTTGCCGCACGTGCCATTGATGGTGTAGTTGAAGCTATAGAATACGAATATCACCCTTGGGTTATTGGAGTGCAATGGCATCCGGAACTTGCAATTGATAACCCACACCAGTTTCGTATTTTTGAAGCTTTAGTTGAAACTGCGCGTGTTAGAAAAATTAAAAATCAAAACAAACGCGCTTCACGCAGGTGTTCCGTAGCAAATCCGGTTCTTTAAGTTTTATTTTTAACTAGAAGCCGACGTTGAACTTTTCTTACAATATCCTCTAACAACCTTGCAATTAACGCTGTCCATCCAGTTTGGTAACTGGCGCCTAAACCTGTAGCAGTATCACCGCCAAAGTACTCGTGAAACAAAACTAATTGTCGCCAGTGGGGGTCAGAGCAGAAGATTGGTAAGAATGTCATGGCTGTTCAAGGGGATGTATCAATCTTGACAGACCTAGATCGCCTTTACGCTACAATCGAGCAAGAGCAAGACACCTTCTGAGTCGCTTTCCTCACCACTATCAGCACTGGGTGGTATTGACATTTTACCTAATAATGCCCTCTTGATATCGTAAGATGCATAGGATTTGGAAGAAAGTTACAATCACTCCTTAACCAAGTTATGACTTCTGCTAGAGGAATGATTACCTTTTTACAACTAATCTGAAAAAGTATTAAGAATGAACTAACGGAGTCAAGTCATGACGAATTTAATTTCAAGCACAATCTCTCACATCAGTAACGTGCTTAAACAATTCCAAGTAAAGCGTTTTTTAGCTGTTGCTCTAGTTGGGTTTTTACTACTGACAACAAACGTCGCTCCTGAACATGGTAGTAACAAAGCTCTAACCAACAAGATTGACGACTTGGTACATCAAGACGATTCCCAAAGACCAAAAACAACAGGGGATTGGAATAAGGAAGCTCGTGAAACCGAAGATGCTCCTGGTGAAAGACTTCAAAGAATAGGCAAACAAACCGCAGAAGCCGTAAAAGATTTCGGCTCAGTATACCCTGACACTGCTGAAAGAAGTGCTAATGCCGAACAGTAATAGTTAACATCCGATTCAATCTCTAAATCTGCACTGACTAAAATTAGTGCAGATTTTTGTAATTTGGAACGCGCACTAACGTTTTATCTAAATAATTTGTAAAAGCCGATTTGGAAGTTCCTGTAACACCCTTTCAAATGGCGCCGTGCTATCTAGTCCCCGCGTTAAAACTAAGGCGCCTTCAATTTGCATGACAGCATCTTCTGCTTGTTGACGTGCCTCTGTTTCAGACAACCCTGTTTCTTTTAATACCTGCGCTAAACTATCAATCCAAGCATTTAGTGCTTGACTTACCTGCTTGTGAAATAAATCATTTGACTCGCCAAGGCTAAACACCGCTAATAAACACGCATCTTGCCCACAATTGTAAAACTGTTTAAGACTAGAACTCATTGCCTGAATACGTTCTAATGGTTCACCCCCAACGCGCAGAGGATTGAGAACTGTTTCATTAAACCACTGGTTTACATACTCTAACACCGCTTCTGCCATCCCTTGTTTTCCATTGGGAAAGTGATGGTAAAGACTTGCACGACCTAACCCCGTTGCTTTTGAGATGCGGGATAAAGTTGCACCTTCGTAACCGTACTGGCGAAACACATTTACTAACCTTCGCGATGCTTCAATTTTATCCATTTGATTTTTTTGTTTTACCTATTGACATTGTACCAAACGTTCGGTATAGTTTACTGTATCGAATGTTCGGTACAAAATAGCAAGAGTTAAAGCAGAAATTAAATAAAGCAGAAATTAAAGGACGGGCGGGACACCTATCCCACAAGATGGGTAATTTATTTATTGGAATATTTTTGTTGTGTCTTCATATTGTACCGAACGTTCTGTAAAGTTGATTTAAAATAAGGGGGCAATTAAAAACAACGTTGCAGGTGTATCATGTGGTTGTGCGGATGTTTTCGGCGCCACCGATTCGGCGGTGAAATCGGGTTTTGACCTGATTAAAGATAATGCTGTACCAGGTACAACTAGGTTGCCCAGTCTACGGAATTTGATTGCGGACGGTTATCACGTCCTGACGTTTTAGTAAGGGCGGGTTCACTCAGATTTTAAGTTCAGTTTTAGGATATCTGTAAACCCGCCCCTACGACAATCCAAAATCCAAAATTGATTGACGGAGGCAATATCAATGTTAATTGCTAATCCTTTCCATGATGGTGAGCGGTTGGTGCAACAGCGCTTTGGTGAGTCAGAAATTGCAGAACGCAACGGACGTATAATTGCTGACACAATTATGAGTGGCGCCCTGGCGTTTATCGAACAGCAACCAATGGTCGTGTTAGGCAGTGTGGATGATGAGCAAAACGTTTGGGCTTCGGTTATGTTTGGCTCTCCAGGCTTTATGACCGCAGTAAATCAACGCACTGTTGAGTTTGACTTGGGCATTGCTGCTCCCAATTGGCAAGACCCCTTTTGGACAAATATTGAGCGTAATTCGCAAATTGGCATGTTAGTGATTGAACTTGCAACTCGGCGCCGTTTTCGCATCAATGGTAAAGTAACTCACCAATCAAAAGAAAGGTTATATGTGGATGTCGCCGAATCTTATCCAAATTGCCCGAAGTTTATAACCCGGCGCCATATGACTCGCAACCAAGGAACTCTTCATAGCTTGGAAGAACCACGAACTGGACGAACGTTGGAACCTATTCAACGAGCTTTTATTGCTACTGCTGACATGTTTTTTGTTGCCAGCGCACATCAAAATCGTGGAGTTGATGCATCGCACCGAGGTGGTAATCCTGGTTTTATTAGAGTTTTAGATGATAGTACTCTTAGAATTCCCGATTATGCAGGCAATGGTATGTTTAACACTTTGGGGAATTTTGTTGAAAATCCCCACGCAGGTTTAGTTTTCTTGGATTTTGAGCGCGGTCGAAGTTTGCAATTAATTGGGCGCCCAGAAATTTTGTGGGAGTTAGACGACTCAACGCATGAAACGGGTGGTACTCAACGTTACTGGAATTTAGCTGTTGAAAAGTGGTTGCAAACAAGTTTACCACAATCGTTTGAGTGGGAATTGCTTGATTACTCGCCCTACAACCCATCTTAAAGCGACCAAACGTAAAACTTGGTAGTTATTACAGAACATTTAGGGAATTCCGAATAAAAAAATACCCTATTTGAAACCGATGGTGAGCTAGTCGGGTATGCCATCCGAGTATTCTTTTGGAGCAATGAGTTTGGCTCAGATGTGCCATTCGATCAATGAGTTATTTGTGCAGGAAGACTATGGCAGTCGTGGAATTAGCACAGCTTTCTTTAGTTGGCTTATATCAACGGTTTATGTATGGTCAGATTGTTAATTTGTCTAGGTAGAGACCCGATCCAATTCGTGATCATTCCAAGAAGCAGGGTCTTCTTTTGGTTCTAGATGAGTTGTAACATTGGTTCCCGGTAGTGCTTGAATAATGGCAAGCTCAATTGCTTCGCATAAATCATGTCCTTGTAACACAGTCCAAGCTCCAGGCACTAAAACATGGAACTCAACAAAGCGTCGCGTTCCTGCCAAGCGAGTCCGTAAAGCATGAAACTGGATGCCTTGGCGTTCATATTTGTCAAGGATGCTTTTAATTACGTCCATATCTTCCTTGGGCAAAGCTGCATCTAGTAACCCGGAACCTGTTTCTCGCAACAAACGAAGTCCTGCCCAAACAATATTTACTGCTACTACTAGTGCAATAATGGGGTCAAGTACTAACCAGCCTGTTGCTTTAACCAAAAAGATTCCAAGTACTACACCACCTGAAGTCCACACATCTGTAAATAAATGATGAGCATCTGCCCTCAGTGTAATCGAACGTAGTCGGCGCCCTGCTCGCAGCAAAATAAAAGCGACAACACCGTTTACTAGGGTTGCAGCTAAGGAAAGTACCAATCCTAATCCTACCTGAGTAATCTGTTCTGGATGAAGCAAACGTTTCCACGCTTCAAAGCCGATGCTAATAGCTGCCACTAAAATTAACACACCCTCGGCGCCGCTAGAAAAGTATTCAGCTTTAGAATGTCCAAATGTGTGTTCTGCGTCGGCTGGTTTGGCTGCATACGTTAGAGCTACTAGTGCTACCAGCGCGGCGACTAGATTTACACATGATTCAATCGCATCGGAAAGCAGTCCCACTGACCGTGTTAGTTTGTAAGCTCCAAACTTCAAGGCAATAGTAACACATGCTGCTGCAATTGATACAAAGGCGTAGGAGCGCGCTGTTTGACTACTCATGACAGTCACTTAATAGTGAACAGAGATAACAGTAGCAAATTTTGCAACAAACTTTATCTACCTAGTGATCTATGTCATTAATTTTAGGTACTTCCGTCTCTTCGTCTATCGTTCAAGTAGCTCACATCTTGCACCAGGCCTAGAAACCGGGCTTCTTGACAAAAATTTTGCTATAAAACGTTGATTTTTCGTACAGAAGCCCGGTTTCTT
>NZ_MRCD01000168.1 GCF_001904745.1 Calothrix sp. HK-06 | reverse complement strand
CGCCAGTCATAATGATTTTACTGATGTAGCTGGAAATCGCTATGGTAAAATTTTAAAAGAATTTGTTAGGTTGATTGAAAAATAACTGTTCGTGTCATGCTGAACGCAGTGAAGCATCTAAAATATATAGTGTTAAATATTAGATTCTTCGTGTAGCGAAGAATGACAATTTAATTTTTTATAATGACGGGAATTTGCTGGCTGCGTTGTCTAATACTAGTATCCAATCGTTACCCCGTCCTTTGGTTGGTGGTGTGAATTTTCTGGTTTCTGTCTTGGAAAATTCTTCTATTTTTGTTCCTTTTCCTTGACGTGCATTGTACCATTGAGCTTTGATTCGATTGCCTTTGATTTTTGATAGTTTAACTGTAATAGGGTTTCCTGTTGGTGTGTAAATAAATGCAAAGCTTCCATCTGAGGCGCCTGCTGCTCTTATATCTTCTGTACCGTTTATAATAATAGATTGGTCTGGTATGAGTTTTGTATAAGGTCGAGATTCAAATAATTGTTTTAAATAACCCATTTGGGTTGCCCCTGGTTGTGCCAATGCTTTTTTCCAAGGTGTTCTTGCTGCTGATATTGGCTCTCTTGTTGGTTGCCACATCTGCCAAATGTTATGGTTTCCGTAAGTGTGACCACAGGCGCCTGCTAGCATTGACCAATAGGCAGCTTGTCTGACATCAAAATCATCGAACCAACCATTTTCTGGTTTCCAATTAATTGGATGGTCTTCATAACATGGTTCTCCGTCAAGTGTTGGTTTTGACGGATTTAAGAGATAGTTTTGAGATGTAACTTTATAATTGGGTATATTAATAGCCATGTGACCCGATTGAAACATGTTAAAGTCGAGCCAATCATCGTTGTGAAACCAGGTTGCTGAATTTGAGCCACCCTGTGGATGGTAGGTCATTAGATGATTTCCTGTATCTCCCTGTTTTAACCCTTTTGCCATAGACCGAATTATAGCTAAATGATTATCGTTCTCAGGGTTACGGTCTCCGCCTAGAATCCATATAATAGGCTTGTTTCTATAACGTTTGCCAAGATAGGCGCCGAAAGCTTCAGCATTTGTAGGGGTAAATATTTCTGGCCCAACACCCCATAGCTTTTTCCATTTATCTCCCCATGTTGGTAACATTCCGATATAAAGCCCTAGTTTTTCAGCTTGATTTACAATGTAATCAACATGCTGAAAGTAAGCTTCGTTGGGTTTGGTGGGGTCGTTATCTTTTAGCGGCAGGTTTCCGTAAGCGTTGGGTTGCCTAAGACCATCCAGTTCTGCTAAAACAACAGATTGAATGACGGTAAATCCTTTGCGGGCACGGTCTTGTAAATATATAACTGCCTCTTCACGATTTGCTCGATGGAATAGCTCCCAAGCTGTATCTCCAAGGTAGAAGAAGGGCCTACCATTTTTTTGAACTAAAAAACGTTTGTTTTGCTGCACTCTGAGAGTTTGTCCTGCTTGAGTTTTTTGTGAACAAGATACCGACAAAGCTATCCCTGAGCAGAGGCTGAGAAAAGTACGTCTAGTTAAAGGTTTGTGCATCTTTTTAAAGAATTCGTCGCATTATTAATTAAAGCGCAGGGTAAAGGTATTGATGATGATTTTTTTGTGAAGCTAATAAGTTAAATGTAACTTCAAGCGTAGAAGCATCTCTGACTGATGGGTGATTTGGCGCCAGTTAAAATTGAATATTCTTGTGTGTATGGATGGCGATAAATATTAATTTTGAGGAACTTGAACGTGAAACGCTCTAATGTATCTAAATTCTTGGGAACTAGTTTGTTAGTAGCTAGTTTGGTAACTGTACCTGCTACTATGCGCGCTTCTGCTCAGACTGGTAATACCAATACAACAACTACTACTACCGAACGAACAGTTGTGAATGATGCTGACCGCGCAACTGATAATAATTTGTCTGATGGTGACTGGGGATTAATGGGTTTACTTGGTTTATTTGGTTTGCTAGGTCGTAGAAGTAAGAAAAATGTAGAAACTGTTGCTTATGATGACCGAGGTACTGTTGGTACTTCTGGTACTCGCGTTCGTTAATTTGAACGTGGTTATATAAAGATGAGAATATATAAGAGAGACTGTACATGTACGGTCTCTCTATCGTTTATTATGGGAACCCGCGTTAAAATGCCTGGTCGAGTTAGAGTTGGGTTTAATTTCGTAGTTGGTTATAAATAGTTCTTTACCTTTTTTGGCGCCGCTTTGTTTGTAGTTGTTCATTCCATATTGAAATTCCCATTCATTCATGTAAGAAGATTTAAAGTTTTCTTTGATATAGGGTGAGTCGTCGTAAGTTATTAGCCAGCGTTGGGGACAGTTTTGTACGAGTTTTGCAAATCTTTGATGCTCGAATGAGATGTGCAAATCTCCTTCTTTACCATATAGTTTGGATTTAGTGGCTGTAAAATAAGGTGGGTCTAAAAATAAAAATACGTCTTGACCCTCTGCTTGTAATAGTTCGCTGTAATCTAAGTTGGTAATTTTTACGTCTGCTGTTAAGATACTCTCTAATTTTTCTAAACGTAAGATAGATGATTCTGTAAACCTTTTGTGAAAAGCTTGCTCGGAGTATCCTCCAGATTCAACGGTGCCAGAGAAGGTAATTCTGTTGAGAACAAAAAAGCGCACCGCTCTGTCAAAATCAGATAATTTATTAATGTCTACTTTGGTTAATTCTTCAAATAGTTGTTTGCCGTTTGTATATTTATCTTTGATGCGATGTATTTCTTCTATAAGAGTAGGAAGGTGAGATTGAGAAAATTTCCAGAATAGGAAGAGTTCGCGATTTAAATCGTTAATCCAAAATTTGAGGTGAGGTAACTTTTGCTTTAGGTATATAAAAATAGAGCCACCACCTATGAAGGGTTCCCTATACTCAGAGAAACTATCTGGTATATACTCGGCTATTTGGTCAATGGCTTTTGATTTGCCACCTGGGTAACGTAGTGGACTTTTTATCATACTTTTGTGAGTGGCGCGTGCGCGGATGAGAGCAAAAGTGCTTATTTTATAGTACAATAGTATAAAAAGTTTATCACTGGTTAATTGCCAGAGTGTATTACAATTGCGTTTAGCGCTCTTTGATTCTGCAAGATACAAAAAGAGGTGTTCCATGATACAAACTCAAGTTGATGCAAAATATATTTTTCGTAACAGTCGCAGAATTGCGAAGAAATATCCTTTGGAGATTCGTGAAAGTGCAATTTTAATTGTAGAAAGATGTCAAAAAATAGAACCTTCATTAAGTCAGGAGCTTAAGAATTTGTAGATTGAAGGTTTAGACCCAGGTGAGATGATTTTAATTTCTGCTACGGAGCATGAAGAATCATTTTATTTAACTAGGGGTGATAAACGATGCATTATAGCTTTGGCTAATAGTAATGAACCTGCTTTGGTAGCTATTAGAGAGAGACCGGCTGGTAAATTAGTTTGCTTGGAACAGTTAATTTTAAAGATTATAACTGTTGAAGGGTTTGATGTAACTTTAGTTAAAGTTATACCTGCGAGGGAATATGATAAGGCTTTAAAAGCTATTTTTGGTTCTGGTGAAAGATGCACGCAAGATAATGTGTTGATGGCATTGTCAGCTTATATACAGGATTTGAGAGATGATGCTCAAGGCTTACTTGCTGATATTTAAATGTTTGGTGAACGGCGCCGTTTTTAGATGCAGGCGATTTATCTATCTCTGTACTTTCCGAGTAGTCATCGGGTTTGAAAGAAAAAAGATATTTCTGAGAATCTTTATTTCCATAACAGCACGTAACAATGTTTTGACCACTTTGCAAAAAGTGCAATAGTCAAATATAAATCGAGGATGAAACAACTCGATTTTCTGCATGAAGTGTAAAATCATAGGTATTTAAAAAATCAGTCTGCCAATTTTCTGGCTTTTGACAAATTGCAAGCGGAAAAACTGCTAGGTCAAACCACTGTATTTCGTTACCAACCTCTACTGGCACTACCCTCCAATTTTTAATTGGAGCTTTACTGAAATCTCTAAGCAAGTTAACGTTAATTTGTTTAGGAGGTAATGGGGTTGGTAAGTGTCGTTCAACATTGGAGAATGACTGCTCTGCCCAATTTTTAATGTTGGTTGCATTAAGATACTCATTTGGTTCCAATACTCGCTCGCTAATATATTGGTAATAAGTTTGCGCTAATTTCTCAGCTTGTTTACGAGTTGTTACATCTTCAACTTTAGCAAGTAAGTATGCGGCCACAGGGTCTAAGGTTCTCCATACAAAACCATATACCCAAATTAAAACACCTGCTGTACTGTTTGGCGCCCAACCTACAAGTACAGAAGCATCTATAAAGGCGCCTACTAACACGGTACTTTTGAATCTTATTAAGCTGCCGTCATCTCAACCCCGACGCTATTTTGACCCAGCAAAGCTTGAAGAGTTATCGCGTTCAATTCAACAATTTGGTGTTCTCGAACCGTTACTCGTTCGTCCAAAACCTGATGGGGAGTATGAACTTATTGCTGGGGAACGGCGCCTGAAAGCTGCTTTAATGGCTGGACTAAGTGAGGCGCCTGTTGTTGTACATGATATGGATGATGCTACTACCCATACTGTGCGGCTTATTGAAAACCTCCAACGTGAAGACCTAAACCCTTTGGATGAAACCGAAGGCATTCTTGAATTGCTCGCTATACAGTTACAACGACCTACTGAGGATGTGATTTCGCTACTGTACAAAATGGAGAATGAGGCGAAGGGTAAAGTTACCCGAAACGTTTCCGGAGAAGATGAAAATACAACTGTTAAGGCAGTATTTGATGCTTTAGGTACAATCAATTGGGTATCGTTTGTTACTACTCGTCTTCCTTTGCGTAAGTTGCCTCTTGATGTATTAGAAGCATTGCGTCAGGGTAAATTGGAATATACAAAAGCGCGAGTAATTGGAAGGGTAAAGGATAATGAAGCACGCGGAATGGTACTTGATAAAACGATTAATGAAGATTTATCTCTTACCCAAATCAAGGAATTAATCGAACAACTTGATAATCAAAAGCCAGTCAAAGAGGTGGCGCCTGAGAAAGTTTTAAGTCAACGATATACGGATATAGGTAAGCGGTTAAAGCAAGCTAAAGTACTCTCAGATGCAAGAAAGCGTAAAAAGGTTGAAAAACTGTTGAATGATTTAGAGAAATTGCTTGAAGATTCACAAACAGGCACCGTTCAAGATAATTCTTTACAAGCAGGAGAAAATGACCCCTATTGAATTATGCAGAAAAAGTTCTAAGTGCGGTAAATTAAGCGTTTTGCTCATAATCCACATTCTGTTTGTAGGTAGGTAACGGTCTTTGGTAAGCCGCAACGAATAAGCTTTTGCAGGAGATCTGTCATAGTGCAAGGAGGAGAGCGTAGACTTTCATGCTGTTGTTGTAGTGCCGTGAGGCTTGAAGCCGGAGAATCCGTAAAACATTGTAGGATGAAATTATCAGGATGCACGGCGATTAGTCCATAAGCTGTAAGGGCAGCATCGGGAAAATCCTTTAGGTTAAAGGTGACGATAACATCGCAGTTGCCCGTTATAGCAGCCGCTACGACATGCCTATCATCTACATCAGGGAGAGTAATGTTGGGGATATGGTGTTCAAAGTCTGTTACCAGTGCATCTGGATTACGAGCATTCATAAGCTTTCTAGTACGGTCAAGACGATCTGGCAAGATATCGGGACGTGCTAAGAGTAGATTTTTAATCCACTCTTCATGAATCATCTCTGACCATTTTGGTACATACACACCTTCTATAGCTAACCACATCAATAAATCTCGTAGTGGTGCAGAATAAAGGACACACGCATCTAAGAGGGCAATAGGGTAAGTCATGGTAGATCGTAAAGCCCTATATCTTGTGCTTCTTGAGTTAGTTCTTCCATGATCGCGGATTGTCGTTGTTTCTCAGTTTTTTGATAATGAAGCAGGTCTTGGAGCAGTACGCGGCGATAAATTCCCACTTTTCGTGAAGGAATAGTGCCTTCATCTAATAGTTTTACCAGATAGGGACGTGAGACTCTTAATATATCCGCTGCTTCTTGGGTGGTGAGTTCGGTGCTATGAGGCAAGATAGTAACAGGCTCACCACGGCTTACTGATTGCAGTATATTTACCATTAACTGAAACATGTCACTCGGTATGGTGATGCGGGTATCTTGCATAGCGGGGTCAAGGATTGCAATGGTGATGGTATCAGGAGGATTCTCTCCTAACGCCTTTATAGATTCCAAGGCTTTATTTGCAAGCGTGATTGCTGACTCGGTAGGGGTATAGGGTTCGATAGGACTCGGAGTAGCCATACATATTCTCCTTTATACAGTGAGCGATGGTCACACTCTATAAGTATATCGCTTAAGCTCGAAATACTCGCAAAACTAAAAATACTCGAAACATTTACGCGCGATTGTTATTGATATTTCCTACCTGAACGGAGCCGACAATTGCGGTGTCATTTTAAGTAATACTATTATTAAGAACACTAAATGGCGATTAGGCTATTTTTGCGAGGCTAGGTGTAATATTTTGCAACTCAACATGATTAATTAGCATATCGGCTACAGCTTTGCTGATAGGCGCCCCTGTTAATTCCTCTATCCATAACCACTGCCCGTTAGGATTGCACTCAAAGAATACGTACTCTCCAGATTTGGAGTAAGCGATATCAAAACAGCCAAAATTGATACCAAAAGCCTTCATGTACGCAATGAATTTATCAGCAATTTCCGCAGGACATTCGCACATCTCAAGGCGTAAATTACTGATTTAAAAACGCATATCTTCAGCAGTTGATTCCTTTTCCTGACTATATATTCGACACGCAAAGATTTTCTCACCAACACATGTTATTCGTAGTTCATGGTCTTTCTCTACATATTGTTGAAATAATGTAGGCATATATGCTATTTTGTCCTTTAGAGCTAATAATTCTTCTTGGTTAATGCGCGACGCCTAAGAGCATTACAGCATTAATAATAATGGAACGGGCAAGGATGCCCATTCCACAAGAGTAATTATCTATTTACGGCGCCTCGTACTAGAATGACTGTGCTTTCAACACCGGATGCTATTGCTTCGGGTATGTTTCCGTTTATTGCTTGTTGTAGTAATCCTTCGCGTGAGGCGCCTATAATTACTACGTCGTAGTGTTCTTTGTTTGCTAATTTAATGACTCCTTCGCTAACTGAGTCTGATTTTATGGGTTCTGCAATGACGGTACTCTGAAGTTTTCGGTTACGTATAAGTTGACGTATTGCTTCTTCTAATACTTTCATGTCAGGTTTGTCTTCGCTTGTATTAAAAACTCTGGTTAGACGAATTTTTGAGTTTTCACCTAATGTTACTAATGCTGGTAATAATTTTATTGCTAACCATGCGTTTGGTCCTCCTGCCATCGGTACTAACCAATTGTTGAATTTAAGTTCGGGTGTATGAGGTGTTGGTAATATTACGGTATTTGAAGAAAATTCTGGCGATTTACCTGTTTTTACGTATTCTCGTATGGAAGCTGACATAAGTTTGGATTTTAAACTTTTTGGTTTATATTCTTTGCTTACCCCAAGTTTTACAAGCACTACTTCACAACTCGCTTGTCTAATTACTGCGTCTACTACGTTACCAAATATACGTCCCGGTGTGGAGGTGCTACCTTTCCATCCCATTAAAACAATGTCTATATGACGTTCGTTTACTGTTTCTAAGATAGATTGAGAAATGTCGTGCGCTACGCGAATTTGTGTATGGATAGGAATTTTTGATTTTTTGCCTAGTGCTTCGACTTGACGTAACAAACGTCTACTTTTTGTTGTACGTACTTCGCTTTCTGATGGTGAACTATAACGAGAAACGATTACGGTTTGTACACACTCTATTTCGTAATGTCGGTCACGTGCAATTGCTATTGCCATTTTAATTAATGTTACGGCTGTTTCTGGATTTGCGATTGGAAGTAATAATCTTCCTCTTCCTACACTTGGGGAACGTGTTTGATATACAACGTAAGATGGTTCGGGTGTTGGGCCTGTTTGGGGGTTTTTACAGTTGAGATGGTCTGCTTCTGCACGAATTATATCCGCGCGCGTGATTATTCCAATTAGTCGGCGCCCTTCTACTACTGGTAATCTACTAATTTGATAGCGGTCGAGTAAATATAGTACATTACTTAAAGTATTTTTGGGTGTTACCGATACTGGTTGCGGTGTCATTATTTCTCGTAATGTTTGCTCCTGCGATAAACTCAATTCACGCACTTTTAGTAAATCTGATTGCGTTACTATTCCTACTAGCTTTGATTCTTCGACTACTGGAAATCCTCGATGGTGTGACCGGGAAAAAGCTTGAATTGCTTCTTCTATGGTTATATCCACATCTAACGATTCAACCCGACTTTGCATTACTTCTCTTGCTGTTAATCTTGTTAATAATCCTTCAGGCGCCTTTGCTTGTTCTATATCTATACCGTTTAATTTTAAAAGCTTATCGTAAAGTGACCCAGGTACTAATTTCTCGGCAACAAGATATGATGTGACTGCACAAATCATTAAGGGTAATACTAAAGTAAAATTGGTCGTCATTTCAAACACGATGACGATGGCTGTTATAGGAACTTTGGAGACACCGCTAAAAAATGCCCCCATTCCTGCCAAAGCAAACGTGGTAATTGAACTTTCTCCTAGTAAATAATATTGACATGCCCCTACTAAATGCCCTAAACATGAACCTAATATCAAACTTGGTGCAAATAATCCTCCTGGGGCGCCGGAACCAAATGCGACTAAAGTTAAAAGAAACTGCGCTGCAAATACTAGCAAGGCTAATGGTGCATCGGGTATATTTGGTATATTTGGTTCATTTGCTCTAATTATAAATTCGCGTAAACCTGTGTTATCACGAAATGACTCTGGCAGTATTGCTACGACAATTCCAGAAAATAATCCTGCTAACGCTACACGTAAAGGTAAACTAATATGCAACCTACGGTATACTTTAATACTATGAACTAAGCCTCGATTAAAAAATGCCGCGAAAACACCTGCGAGAAGACCTAGAAGTAGGTAAAAAGGGATATCTATAAGGGCAAAAGTACTGAAGTTTTGATTTGTGCTGTAACTAGCTTGGAGGTCGAGTTGTAAAGTACCACCACCTAATAATCTTGAAACAACTCCGCCGATAAATGAAGCAATGATAGCGGTTCCGAGTGTGATGCCGGATAAATCTTGAAGTAGTTCCTCTACTATAAATAAAACTCCCGCGATTGGGGCGTTGAATGCTGCTGCTAGTCCTGCACCTGCACCTGCTGCTATCATTTGGCGCCGATGGTCGGGTGAAGTTGGAACTAAGCGACTTAATGCTGCCGCAAGTCCGGCGCCAACTTGTACTGTTGGACCTTGGCGCCCTAGTGTTAAGCCAGAACCGATGGCGAGCAGGGCGCTAACTAACTTTACACATGCTACTCGTAATGATAGTTTAATTGGTACATTCGCGAGTGATGCTTTAACTTGGGGAATTCCACTCCCTGATGCTTCCGGCGCCAATCGCTCGACAAGGAAACCTGCCATAAATCCAAAAAGGGCGCCGACTACTGGAAGTGCTATCCAAGGTGGTAACAAGTGCGATGTGTGAACTCGCCATGTACCTAAAGCACCTGAACCTAATTTCAACAGTACCGCAGATAGAGCAGCAACTAATCCAATCAGCGAAGCTTCGGCTATCGCTAAACCTCTTCTCGGTTGCAATAAATTGCGAAACCGTTGAGGAAGAACCGGAGAAGCCATAAAGTTTGTTGGTTAAAAGGGGAAAACCCTGAGATTAAGTAATGTGTAAATGATAGTTTTTTTTTAGACTACTGCACAGGCAAAGAAGGTCTGTGCTACAAGTCGTTGTTAACTTTTGTTGTAACTGATAATCCTTCTACAATCAAAGAGGGGGTATAACATGAACCATTCCAATCAGCATCATTACCTAAAGCTACTAGTTGTTTCAGGGCTGTGTAAACGTTTCCTGCTACCATCGTATCTTTGATTCGACCCGTAACTTCACCATTTTTGACGTAGTATCCTAAATCAACGTTGACAGAAAAATCTCCAGATATTCCACTGGCGCCTCCGAGCATTTGGTCTACAATTAAGCCCGAGTCTAACTGAGTTATCAATTTTTGTAACGGTACAGTTCCTGGCTGAATTAACAAGTTAAATAAACCCGGAGTTGGATAACTGCTCAAAGTTGGACGGAACCCATTACCTGTACTGTTTATACCTAAATTGCGTCCAGTGGCACGGTCACTATAAAAATTCTGTAAAACACCATTTTCAATAAATACTCTTTGCTGTGTTGGTGTACCCTCATCATCGAATGGACAACTATAAGGGCCAGCTACAGGGTCTTGATATATAGTTAACTGAGCATCCATTACAGGTTGACCAATTCGCGAAGCCCACGGTGAAGCTTTTTCTAATACACGTTTACCGTTGAGTGCAGCTTGCACGGTACCCCATAACATATCCGCTGCTTTAGATGTAAACAAAATTGGTACCCGTCCACTTGGTAACGTCACATTTTCTTTTGCCCAGTCTAATCTTTGAATAATTTGCTGTGCTATTTTTTCTGCGTGTAAACTATCGCGATTAGTTTCACCATCAGAAACACTCAAAAAATCTTCGCCTCGTACCCACTCACCTGATAAGTAACAAGAGAGTGTAGTATCGGTATAGCAACAATCTAAACCTTCAGTGTTTACAATACGTGTCGTTTCTGAATCACATTCCCAATCACCATTACACAAAACCTCTGGATAAGCATCACGGATAATCGCAATAGCTTCTTTTCCCCAATCAACTAGTACAGATAAAGGTACAGATGAACCAACATCTCCAAAAACTGGTTCGTTAACTTGTGCTAACTCTATAAGTTCGGATGGATTAAGTAGTGATGAAGCAAGCGCGCGTTCTACCATTGCTTTGGGGTCAACCGAACCGTATGCGACAGTTAGTCCTGGACAGCCATTGTGCCACAACCGTAATACAGTGCCTTCTGCTTGACTTGTTTCGATTTGTTTGAGTCGATTTGCCTCAAAAAATACTGGTTGAGATAAAGACTGTGATTGATATACCTCAGCAGAAGTTGCTCCTGACTTGATGGCAAGTTCTAAGAGTTCTTCAGGAAGAGGTAAACGTGGAAATTGATAAGGCGCCATGATTGATTTTGAGTTATGAGTTATGAGTTATGAGTTATGAGTTATGAGTGCAGAATAAAACTCCTAACTCTTAACTTTTAACTCCTAACTTGACCTCCTAAATCACTTTACGGTAGAACGACATCTTGCAAAAGCCAAAATCCTGCAAAAGATTCTGATTCGGGGCTTGACTGGACGCCAATAAAATGCACTCCCGAAGCTTTTTGTTTGGCTTCTTCAAATGAAGAAGCTTCGCTTTGCATTTGTGGTGTACGAGTGCTTGCTAATACCCAACTTTCGGTGGCGCCTGTTTCTAGTACTAATCTTCCGTTCAAACTAGGGTCAAATCTTAAAGAAGCTAATTCTAAACCTGACATCCAAGCTGCTAATGGTAATGCTCGTCCTGAAAATAATAAGATACCTGGAATTTTGGTAGAATCTTCAATACCAATCATAGATAAAGGAAATGCTTCTCCAAAACCAATATCCCATTCGGACATTTCCGCAAAATCACTCGCATTTAATGTTACAAATCCCCACTTTTCACTTTCTAATGCATCGGGTAAACGCTGTGGTATAGGAGCATCTAGACGTACCGATGGATTAGTACCTCCTTGGTATCCAGGTTCATTTGGATACACTTCTTCCATTCGTTGTTGGAGCCATTTATATAATACTAAGATACGCCGACTTGGTTGTACGGCAATTCCCGCATCAGTACAGGCTTTGGTTATCATATTATTCATTTGGCGCCTGAAGAAGCGAATGCGAACGGGTGGACTTGGCGCTTTTTCGACCGCTTCATTAATTGCCGTCCGTAACCACCCTGAGTTTACTTCAGTGCTAGGGCAATATTTCGCGAAACGAAACAAAGATTCGGGATTGGCGCCGTAAGAAGTAGGACTCTCACAAATCAACACTTCCCATATTTTTTTTTGATTCTCATCCAAAATTGGCCGTGAGTAAAAATCTAGTTCCCAAATACTGCCCATGCTAATCCCATCATTCCTAAGCTACATTTCTTATATCTCTTATGATAAAGGCGAACGGTAGTACGACAGCGTTTTTAATGTCATTCCCAGGATGGTGTGTAACAGCAGATTAATATGAGCGTTTGTGTTGAGGTTTGTTATAGCTGTTACGCACCCTACGTTCTTACCTTTTTTTATAACTTTCGAGCGTATGTTCTATTTCTTCAAAGTCTACACGTACAGTTTTAGGCACCGTTTCAGCTATGGGCGCCTAAGTGTTTAAAATGATTTAATTTTGGGAATCCTAAGCACAAAGTATAAGTGGAGAAGGGGTGATGAGCATAATCTCTTTGTGCTTGGGTTTGGTTGGTGGAATTTTTGTGAGTGGAATATTGTTACCTGTGATGGCTCAGGTGACATCTGATGGTACTACAAATACTGTTGTTAATGAAAATGATAGTAATTTTACTATTGTTGATGGTATTGAGAAAGGTAATAATTTATTTTATAGTTTCAGTAGTTTTACTATACCGACTAATACATCGGCAACTTTTGATTTAGTTAATACGCCAAATATCACAACTATATTTAGTCGCGTTGCTGGTGGAAATGTTTCTAATATTGATGGGTTAATCAGTACGGTAAATAGTAATAGCCTAGTCAGTTTGTTTTTGGGCTGCTATGCGAGTTCCTAAACATGATATTGTAATTAGATTTCATTCTCCTTTTAAAAGGCAATTAACTGATTTTGCTGTAGGTTAGGATTTTTAGTAAGGAGGCAAAGAAATACGGCAATATTTATATTTTTATTACTTATACTAGAAAGTTTGTACTTTATAGGTTAAAATAACTATAGCAAAAAAGTAGCACCTTCGCTTACGTTTTTTGGTAGATGATCCACTTGAAGACTCTGGTAATGTCTATATTTCCAGAGTCTTTTTTTATACTCGTGTTAACAATTGTAATAAAACGAACAAAACAAATGATGTCTGCTTATTTGTATTGGGGTTCTGTAATGGCATTTTGTGCTTATAAGGACAATATAGATAGGTGCCGAATGTATTGTAATATGGTCTAAAACGTAAAGTTTTTGATATATATCTTTTTGGCAGATGACTAAATAACTGTGGAGAGGCTAGGATAAAATTTAGGTTTTCTATATCTATTTAGGAAAGCTTTTGCTTTTATATCATGTCAAATCGCCGTCTTTCTTCTCCGTATGTTCGCTACCTTAAAGCTAGATTGTGGAATTTAGCCCGTCCTGGCTTTTGGGGAACTGCTATCTTTTTATCTGTTATTGGGTTGACTATTAGAGAGTTCTGGATGCGTCCGGATATGTTAGCTAGTAGACAATCTAAACCCGTAGCTACCCAACCACAAGCGAATTCGACGCTTACGGCTGAAGACCGTGCTATTGCAGCTGATATTGATAATTTACCTATTTTGGCACATGATTCTCAGCAGACTGAGGAATCTGCTTTAGATATTGCTGAACCCATTTCTCAACCTAAGAAGGGTAATCAAAATCCTTTGCAGGAAGCACTTAAAAATCAAAATATTTCTAATACTGTTAAATCAAATTCTAATCCAGCAGTTTCAACGGCGCCTGCACCTTCATTCAAATACGATAATCCTTTTTTGACCCAAGCTCAGAATTTATTGCAGTTTGGCAATGCTTTACGTGATAGAAATAGTCGGTCAGCTGGGTTAAACGCTGCTAATTCTTCCAATCAAGCTCAATCAAATGAACCTGATTCAATTTTGAGTCAAGGTTTTAACCCCACTAACTCGACGCAAAGATTAGTTGCTAGCGGTTCTTTAGAAGCTGCACTCAATTCATCATCTCTAACTCCTTTACCAACTCAAACTCCTTTTAATCAAATCATCAGCCGTAGTCAGCTTACTACTCAACCAAGTAATAATAATTTTAATACTGCACCTCAAGCTATAAATAATTCTGTTCTACCAACACAGTTTGTACAACCAAATATCACTACTCAACCTTCTACTTATTACAGTAACTTTAACGGTGCCAATCCAACTCAAATACCTACTTACACTAACCCCAGCACCATCAACTCTGTTCAATCAGTCACTTCTTACAGTAACGTAAACGGCGCCAGTACCACTACTCAACAAACATTCAATACCCAACCTTTGCCCAACAGCACTCTTTTACCCCAAACATCCGCAGTAACACCAAGTACTTTTAATACAGTAGCTAACCCTTCTGCGAGTACTTTAACTTCTACTAATGCTGCTGGAAACGGAACCTTGACAACTCCAACTGTACAACCTACTCCCAGTCAAGTCCCCGGTCAATCTCTTAATTTGAGTGTACCTGTTCGATATTAGTTCAAAAAAAATCATCCGCAGTTAAAATAACCTGCTATACTGTAAGCAACATTAGTACTACTGTGCCCGTAACAGGGCACATTTTTATTGTTTGATAGTATTACAGATTTTACGGAATTCTAAATATAAGTATAAGTTAAGTTTTTGATGAACTGTATATATGGTGTGTTTACGAAACGGCTAATGTACCAAATATACCAAAACCCACTTGCAACGGACAGTAAATCGCAAAGTTTTCAAAAACCCGAAAAACTGTAGCAAAGAATACAATTT
>NZ_MRCD01000167.1 GCF_001904745.1 Calothrix sp. HK-06 | reverse complement strand
CTTCGATTAAACCTTGTTGATGATTGTTAAAAATCCTTAAGAAATTAATATCACTAGTAATAATATTTCCATCTGCACCAAACGAGGCGCCTAACGTAAATAACCCCACAACTCGGATACGTCGTAATCTGACTTCTGCTGTAACAGTTTCACCCGCATCAAATTTTTGAGCAATGGGTCCAAATTCTGAGCGTGACGCACGATCATATAAAATTACATCAGGTAAATTTAGTTTATCAACATTTTCAGCAACCCCAGGAATATCAAATATATTCGATTGCGGATTAGTACCCATGACAAATATATTACGAGGGAAACCAGTTATAGGATTTCTAAAACTGGTAAAATCTAAATAAATAGGATGAACCGATTCGACTTCTTTAAAATTTAAAGCTTGATATAAACGACGCTGCGAGAAATTTTTCATCGAGATTAAAGAACTCGATTGATTACTAATTAATACAACATCTCCCTGTAAGCTGGCGTGAAAGCGAACATTACTATAGTACAAAGAGTCCTGAAAACCAAGCTGCATAAATATTAAAATGTCCGCAAATGCAATTCCCGCAAGTGCTATCAAAAGACGAGTTCGCTCACGAGTAAGTTGTAACCAAGCTAAAGGGATTTTACGCAACATTTTGACTCTTTAAATTCCAATTTCAACAAGAACTTTTGCAAATGTTAGACCTGATACTCGTTCGCTATCTTCACGGGGTAAGGAAATTTTGACTTCAACAACTCTAGCGTCAATATCTGCTGCTGGGTCTGTGTTGAGTACGTCTCTTTTACCAACTACGCGACCAATTTCAGTAACAATACCTTGTAGCTGTCCGTTAAAGGCGCCGTTCTCGCTACTAATTGTTGCTTTTTGTCCGAGTCGAACTTTACCAATATTGTCTTCTGGTATTTCAGCGACAACTAACATTTCATCAGTACGTCCAATTTCTGCTATCCCGTTTGAAGTCATAACTTCTCCGGGTTTAGTGTGAATTTTGAGAATTTCCCCAGAAATAGGCGCCTTGACGTAGCTTTGACTAAGTTCGTTTTCGGCTTTGCGCTGATTGGCAATTGCACTACTGACTTGAGCTTGAGCAATTTGAACGTTACTTGGACTGACATCGCGGAGTTTGTTAAATCTAGACCTTTCTTCTTCAATTTGCTTTTGTAAGGTCGCAATAGTTTTATCACGATTCACTCTTGCTTCAGTAATTTGCTGCTGTAATGTTGCAACTGTTTTGATCTGATTTGCGCGCGCTTCAGCAAGTTGCTGTTGTAAAGTCGCAATCGCTTGACGACGCTGTGCTTGACTTTCAGTAACTTGTGAAGAACTTGTTTGTGCAGCTAATCTTCTTCTGTCACGTTCCTGTGCTGATATGGCGCCTTCGCGGAATAAAGTGTCATATCGTTCAAAATCAACTTCAGCATTACGCTGTTCAGCTTGAGTACGTGCGACAGTGGCAGTTAAACTATCTGTTTGCCCACGCAATTCTGCTGCAATTCTATCTACTGTTGCTTGAGTAGCTATACGTTCTCCTTGCAACTGCGCTTGTAAACGGTTAACAGCAGCTTGTTGAGCTTCGCTTTCTCCTCGTAACTGAGCTTGCAAACGATTGATTACCGCATTTTGCGCTTGCAGTTCTCTAGGTGAACCTGATTTTACACTTCCTAAATTGGCACGAGTTTCAAGTAGCTTTGCTTTCGCTTCTTCTAGGGCAGCTTGGTTACTCTTAAAGTTATCCAAAACAGCAAGTACTTGGTCTTTTTTGACTCTTTCTCCCTCCGTGACTAAAATTTGGTCTACTCGAGTTGAAGTTTGTATTCCAGAAGTGGGAGCAGATACTCTAATCACTTCACCGCGCGGTTCCAACCGTCCTACAGCATTGACGCTGTTAGCAACTGGTCTGTTAATAGGCGCCGGGTTATTGAGGCTTTGAAGTTGCTGCCATTTTGCAACTGTTAACACCCCTGCTGTAAGTAGTAAAGGCACAATTACAGCAAGTCCCCATGTATACTCCCGTCGTTCTCTAGGTCTTTCTGTCCCTGACTCTTCTGTCCATCTTGACATGATTAGCTCTTTTAGTAATTGGTAGTTAATATGAGGTGTAAAGAGGTTTTGAGATTATTTATATTGTTTACTTACTGATGAAATTATTTTGATTGAGCAATGTTTATTTTCAGTTAAATGTTAATTAATAGCTGTACATTAAGAGACAAATAGCATAATAATAACTTACCTTTGTCATGATTTATTTTAAGTTTAATCATCTCTCAAAATAGAATATGCTCATTGCTAACCTTATGATATAAATGACATAGTTATTGAATAATAGATTGAATGAAAATAAAATTGTAAAAAACCGAGTTTCTTCGTTGATATCTGGTAATAAAAACAACAATCTTCCGTATAAACTCGGTTTTTTCATGTAGAGCTAACTGTTGTTTGCCATTATATATCTATTATCAAGATTTCGATTTATTTTATTCGTTTTATTTAAAGATTGGATAAATATTAGTTTTAATGTAAAATATATCGCTGTTTTGATTAAATTTACTTTCTGAAAACACCTAATAACAATTAATACAATAATAATGTTGCAAATCAAACAGAAACCAGAAACCGGGTTTCTTCATCAAAATCTTGTAAAAAAATGACGATTTTGGCTAGAAACCCGGTTTCTTAGCGGTTTCTATGTTTTAATTTGGTAAGTCAAACAGAACCGTAGTCATATAATGGTCAGCCCAATCAGAACCAAAAGCTTTTTCCAAAACCCGACGGGTTTTATCGTTTTGCTGTTGCTTAGTACAATAATTACGCTGTCCAGCTAGAATTTCTGCTGCTTGCTGTGGTGAGACAGGTTCAGAGTTAACGGCATTTTGACAGTGTATGTTCAAAAAGTCTCGAACAAGCGATACAAATTTTTCCTCTTCTTCGTCACCAGAGGGACGTACAAAAGTGCAAAACTCAGAAAATATATCGCCCCATTGAGGTAACTCGCGCGGGTTTGAAAAGTTTGGAGGTTCGAGTGATGATAGTGCAGAAGTATAAGCTTCTGGTAAAGTGCGTGAATTAACTGGTGACAAGTCTACAATTGCAGCGCTGATTTGTCCTCTACCACCAACTAAGTCACAACCAAACATTGGTAAATTATACTCAGGGCGAGGAAACATCACGCAATGTAAAATGTCAAGCATGTTTCCTACGCGCGCTAGTTCCAGATGAATTTTCCGAAATTGAGGTGTTTGATAGCAGCGATTTTCAATCACTAATTTCTCACCCTCTAGTTTACCTTCAACATATCCTAGCTCTGGGGGCAAAGTATAAGGCGATAAATCGAGCTTATATTGCCAAACCTCTTCGATACAATCAGCTAATTGACGAATAAGTGGGTGTTGTTGCTCACGCACTGAGGGCATAGAAGTCCTTGACATATCTTAATTTAATTAAAGAATATTATCTATTTGCCAGTGTACCTGGTTCACTAAATCTACGCGCAATCTGGGCTGTAATAATTCGATTTGATTTAACGATTAATTTAATACGCTGACCACGTTCTAACCCTTGTACTTTGACCTCGAACAGATAACGCGATATTCTTTGACAGCTATAAGCTTTCTGCTGGTACACTATTTGTCTATTTTGCTGACAATGACCACGTTTGTAACAATCCCTAAAATAACGATGTAACCACGGGATAGCTTTGATAGTAGTTATGAAACAGTTTATTTCCAAAATTTATGTTAATTTTGTATTCTAGGTTACAGAACAATAATTGCTATTAGTCTGTTAAGTCAGGCTATCGAGAGGCTATGAAAATAGATTTATGTAATATCAACAATGTTGTATTAACCCAGAGGCAGAATTTAGAACCCTACACTTGGGTAGAGTTGAAAGAGCTTCCTGGTGTGTATAGCTATGACGAGGCGTTGCTATTATGTCAAATTTCCAACCATGAATGGATTGCTTGGGCGCCTGACCACGGCGAATTTGTGTTATGTGTTTGGCAAATTGAAAGTGTGTAGCATTTACTGCACAGGCAAGATGCCTGTGCCACTCCTAACTCCTAACTCCTAACTCCTAACTATATTAAGCTGCTGGTAATGGTTGTTTGGTTTTGGCTTGTAACGCGATAGGGTCGATGGGTTTTAATTCTCCGTGGCTGATATTCCAGCAATAATCTGCTATTTCTAGCATGTCACCTGCATCGTGTGTGACTACTAATAGTGTCCAGTGCTGTTTTAATTTGGCGAGTAGGTTTACTAACTGGCGCCGCATTGACCAATCTAAACCAGCGGTTGGTTCGTCTAACAATAATATATGTGGCTGGCGAATTAATTGTACTGCTAGTGCTAGGCGCCTTTGTTGACCTCCACTCAAAGCATGTGGTTTGGTCGATAACGATAAATGGTCTAGTCCAACTTCGGCAAGTGCTTCTCTAACTCTTTCGCTACCTATCTCTGGATGTCCTAACCGCAATTCCTCTAAAATTGTCCCACCACAAAAGTGACGTTCTGGGAACTGAAATACTAATCCAGCTAGTTGCTGCATCTGTTCTGGGACAAGTTCTTGTTCGCGCCAAAACATTTTGCCAGAGGTCGGTTCGGCTAGTCCAGATAAAATTTCGAGCATTGTACTTTTACCAGAACCGCTTGGCCCAATAATTAGACCGAGCTTTTGAGATTCTAAGTCTAGGTTTACAGATTTGAGAATTGGGTCTGGGCAAGCCGTGGGATGATAGGTCAGGTTTCTAAGATAGAGCATTTGTTAAGATTACCAAAAAAAGGCAGCAACTTACTTATTAACTACACTACAAACAACGATAAAGTTCCGAAAGATTCCCTGATTCATGGAAAAATTCTTATAGTTGGGATTGGTGATGATTCATAGTTCATACCAGTTACATCTCTATTGTGGCAAACGAGCGCATGTTTATAATAGCTACTTTCATCGCGGGAACCTATAAAAATCTCCATTGTCAGCTACTGTAGGAGCAACGAACGCAACCTGTGCGCTGGCAATAGGGGATAGTTATTGCGATTATAAGTAACACATAAAACAGCTACAATAGTATAATCACTGAGGAAGTTTATGGACAAACGATTTTGTTATCCATCAATCCACACTTTTAATTTAACAAAACTCGCAAGTGCAGGATTAGCGGTATTTGTTACACTTAGCAGCACACTAGGCGCCAATGCTTTGGATCCATTCCGAACGACTCAACCGCGTAACATTGGCGACAATACAGAAGCCGCATTTAAAGCAATTTTTTTACAGGGAGATTATCAAGCAGCTGACCGTTTTTTACAAAAGGCAATAGCTACGGAGCCTTCGGAACCCCTCGCATATGCTATGAAAGCTTCATTGGCGTATACAAATAATGATATTGCTGGGCTTGATACTTACAGTCAGAAAACCCTACAAACTGCTCAAAGGTTAATTTCTACCGATGCACTACGTGGTAATTTATACGCAGCAGTTGGAGAGTTTTTGGGAGGAGCAGTTATTTTAACTCGTCAGGGAACAGTGAATGGGGCGCCTGCTGCTTTGAGTAGACTACGAAAAGTGTATGATCTTTTAGATAAAGCAGAAAAAATATCACCGCAAGACCCAGAGTTGAATTTATTGAAGGGTTACATGGACTTGATGTTAGCCGTCAACTTACCATTCGCCGACCCATCCCAAGCTATCCAGCGTTTAGAAAAAAATGCAGCTCCTCAATATCTGGCAGATAGAGGTATTGCCATTGCTTACCGCGACTTAAAGCAGTACGATAAAGGGCTTCAATATGCCGATAGAGCCTTAAAGGGTACACCAGATAATCCAGAAGTACAATATTTGAAGGCACAGATTTTACGCGCGAAAGCCAATAAAGACAAAAACCCAACCATGATGCGCGAAGCTGTAAGCATGTTCGATAAAGCTTTAAGCAGGAAATCTCAGCT
This sequence comes from Calothrix sp. HK-06, assembly GCF_001904745.1. Taxonomy (GTDB): domain Bacteria; phylum Cyanobacteriota; class Cyanobacteriia; order Cyanobacteriales; family Nostocaceae; genus Dulcicalothrix. Next base: position 8,874 of record NZ_MRCD01000167.1, on the reverse strand, counting down.
TCCGTCTGGGTTGGTCAAGCAGATAGAGCGCGAACGACGTAACGCCGATAGTAGTGTAGCTAATTTAGGGAAATAGGGTAAGCAAGGTAAGGAAGGAAGTATATTATATTGTGACTCTCTTCTTTCCCCCTTCCTTCCTATGCTTGTACAGTTCCGTGAGTTTAACCCTTTTGATATTTGGATTTGGTTTAAATTTAGTACCGTACCATCACAACGTGAGAAAGAATTTGTTGAAGAGGCTTTCAGTTCTTGGTTTTATTTAGGTAAATTAGGCGCCTTCAACGCTGAGAATCTTCAAGTTCAGGATACTGGTTTAGAACTGAGCTATATGAGCTATGACCAAGACGCTTACGATAAAAGCTTGAAAGCGCTCATGCATAACATGGGTGAATTTGAGTACGAAGGACAATGGGGACGCTGTTGGTTTGATTTAGGTACTAGTGATGCTATTGCACTAGATGTTATTATCAACGCCCTTGCCCAAATCAGTGAAGAATACGTAGTTATTGAAGAATTATACATCGGTGGTGAAAATCCAGATTGGCCAGTCGAAGACAGCGAAAGCCGCCCTTCTTTCATATATGATAATTAACTTATATTTTGGTATCTCAAAACAATGTATAAAGAAGGTGAAATTAGACTCATCGCTCTCGGTTTAATCCGCAACGGCGCCAATCAAGTATTTGTATCTGAAGGTTATGACCCTGTAAAACAAAATACATTTTACCGTGCGATGGGTGGAGGCGTTGACTTTGGCGAAACTAGTTTAGAGGCACTAAAGCGTGAATTTCAAGAAGAAATTCAAGCCGAACTAAAAAATATTCGCTACCTCGGATGTTTAGAAAATCTATTTACCTTCAACGGTAAACCAGGTCATGAAATTATTCAGCTATACGAATGTGATTTTGTTGACCCCAAATATTATGAGCAAGAACGTCAAGAATTTACCGAAGGAGAACGTAAAAAAGTAGCTGTCTGGGTTGATATTAATCGCTGTAAATCAGGAGAATTAAGACTAGTACCCGAACAATTCTTAAACTACTTGTAATTTGTAAGGTGGGCATTGCCCACCCTACTTTTACCTTATTAGACACAGAGGGCACAGAGAGAAAGGAACTTCTAGGTCTAAATAGTCATCTTTTACACCTAATCTTCCTTAATAATAACTACTCATGTCGAATCGGTTACTTAAACCAATATTAATACTCTTATCTGTATTTCCCATATTTTCTAACTTTGGATGCGCGCACGCAACCACAACAAATACAATAATTGCCCAAACACCAACCAAACCAGCACCACAAGAAGTTTTACAAATAGGAGAAGTACGCCCATTACCTGGCAAACTTGATACAATTCCCGTTTTCAACAGTAACAGCCCCGAATGGATAAAAAAAGAAGGAATATTACTCTCCACATTCCCAAATACTGGTAAAACAACCCCAGCGGCACACCTCAACTATCCATTTCAAGGACGCTTTGATTTATTCGCGCATCACTACACTCACACTCCCAAAGACTTACAAACGCTGTATATCGGGGTAATATTACACAACCCCAGCAGTAAACCAGTAACCGTTAATGTACTACAAGCAGCAAGTTATTTAATGACAGAGGCGCCGTTTGTAACTCTACCTCCATATATAGAGAACAACGACGGCAAAACTTACTCAGGTCCAGGCGCCAGAGCAGTTGCGGATGTATTGCGTGGAGTTCGGCAAAAAGAATTTCCGGCAAAAATAGTAATTCCACCACGTTCATATCGAATGTTAATGAATGGTTCTATACCAGTGCGTGGACTAGAAAAACCAGTAAATGGACGCTCTAGCTTTATGCGTCTACAAAGCAGTGGCAAAATATACGCTGCTAGCATGGCAATGTTTGCTCGTAAAAATAATGATGGCAGCGAACGGGCGCCGAATCTTACAGAATGGCAAAATTTATTAAATACCGGAAACTTCGCAGGCCCACGTGACAAAATCCCCACACCTCCCGACGCAACAGGTGGACAATTAATATATGGACGTGTAGCAGGAGTATCATCCGGTTCACAATGGCAAGCAACACTCACCGATAAAAACTCCACACTCCTAAAAATACCCCAACCAGGAAAAACCATCTCTTACGGTTTAGTCACATTGCGAGGAGGTCGTTTAGGTACCGAACAAAATCAAACAGCAAAAATGTTAGTGCGTTACCCAGACACCGCATACGAAGCACACGGTAACTATGGAATTGAATATAATCTCAATTTGCCATTACACAACAACACCAATAAAACACAAACAGTAGGTATCACCTTAGAAACACCATTAAAAGAAGACAAACTCTCTCAAGGTAACTTACGCTTCCGCAAACCATCCTTAGACTTTCCATATTTCCGAGGAACAGTCCGAGTCAAATATACCGACGACCAAGGCAAACAACTAACTCGCTATGTACACCTATGGCACCGCACAGGACAAATTATAGAACCACTAGTTAAACTAACAATGCCTGCAAATAGTAGGCGCCAAGTTCAAGTAGACTTAATATATCCACCAGACTCCACACCACCCCACGTTCTAACAGTAAAAACATCGTAGGGTGTGTGATGCCTACGACAATCCATCAAGGTACTAATATAATCTATCTGGCATCACGCACCAAAGACTTATCACTTCGCACGCGATGTACGAAATTGAATTTACACCAGAAGCAGTTACTGATTTACGTTATTTCAGAAAGTTTGAGCAAAATGTTATTATCGATGCCATACAGACTCAACTACCCTATGAGCCAACAATAGAAACTAAAAATAGATTTCGACGAGAACCACCAGATATTGCTGACTAGGAACTGCGGATTGGAGTCTTTCGGGTTTTTTACAATGTAGACGAACAAGTAGAAATTGTTAGCATTGAAAGAATTGGAGAAAAGCCAAATAATATAGTTTTCTTTCGTGGACAAGAGGGATAGTAATCATGAGTTGGACATATCGCGTTTTCCGTGACAACCAAGGACGTTATTCAATTCGAGAAGTCTTCTATAATAGAGATAAAAAAATTATTAACTATAGTAAAGCACCAGTAGCCGTAGTCGGTGCCTCTGTTCAAGAACTAATGCAACTAGTCCAATGGTTTAGAGAAGCATTCGACTTACCAGTTTTATCACTCGAAGATATTGATAACGAAATTTCAACACAGCCTAAGAGTAATAAATCAGACCGCAGTAAAAATATTTCTTTAAAGCAAGTTCTTGCCGAATTATCTGCAGATATCGATGCAGTTAGCTAACAAAAGGTGCCTACTATAAATAAGTACGCGAGCTAAGAGGTTATTATATGACACCGAATCTGTCTCAAATGACTTTTGTTGAATTAAAGCGGTATTTGTCCGAACATAGAAATGACCAAGAAGCTTTTCGGGCAGGGTTAGAGGTGTTGATGAGTCGCCGTAATCCTGCGAACCTCCAACCTTCTCCTTTTAAGCTTGCCAACCCAGAAAATGAGGTAGAAGCTTTTTTGAGAGAAAAACTGAAGCAAATTGAGTAACAGAAGTACGTTGGTAGTGTCCACAGCCAGGACTTAGTTTAAATGGTAAGATTAGCATCACACACCCTACGTCTAAATTTATGTGTTTGATGGAAGTCTGTTATTTAACGTTTGTTTTTAGCTTGTGGATAATTTAACTTCGCCTAAATTGCCGGAAATGACTGATATCTGGCAGCAAACCCTTAGTTGGCAACCTGATGCTCAACAACAATCACTGTTTCAACAGTTGTATGAATTAATTATTATCGGCAACAAACAACTCAACCTTACTCGTATTACTGACCCACAAGAATTTTGGGAAAAACATTTATGGGATTCTTTACGGGGGATTAAGCAGTTTTTCGGAAATGCAAATAAAAAGTTAGCTGTAATTGATATAGGAACAGGCGCCGGATTTCCTGGTATTCCTACTGCAATAACAGTAGCCAATTGTACTATAGATTTACTGGATTCAACTCAGAAAAAGATTACTTTTCTCGAAAAAACATCAGCTGAATTAAATTTAAGTAACGTTAGAACGATTACAGGTAGGGCAGAAGAAATCGGTCAACAACGTACTTATCGCGGAAAGTATGATGTTGCTTTAATTAGGGCAGTTGCAGGTGCGACAGTTTGCGCTGAGTATGCTTTGCCTTTGCTCAAACAAAATGGTTTAGCTGTAATTTATCGCGGAACTTGGGCGCCAGAGGAAAACCTTGCTTTGGAAAATGCAGTTGAAGAACTTGGAGGTGTAATTGAAAACATAGAAGAATTTACAACACCATTAACAAACAGTATTCGTCACTGTATTTATTTACGAAAAGTCTCACAAACACCCGCAAAATACCCGCGTGCGGTAGGTGTGCCAACACAGCGACCACTTTAAACAAGCAGCCAGGTTAACTTACAGATTAGACCACAGTAGTGGGACTGGATCACTTTTAAAGTAAGATAGTTTAGAAAAGTCGTAACTATTTTTCTTCTTTGCTTCAGCAAATACTTCCTCGGTGATGACACGAAAATTTATTCCAGCTAACTTTGTCATGTTAGATTTATCTTTGTACTCACCGTAGAAGTCAGTTGGCGTAATATGGAAAATAACACCATTACACGCAAATTCCCAATGATTATTGTATGAGCGATGCTGCCGTGCTGTAGTTCGATGTGCGCGACTGCCTGGACGGAAAACTTCTCCAGCAAACTCATTAAATACGCTGTATTTATGACGTTTAAATTTAAAACTAGTATTATACTGATTTTGCTTAATATATTCTTTAATTTTTGCTGCTGTTCCTGTAGATGTCCAATTTTGCCAATCATACTGAAGATAAACAGCTTCGCATTTATCTGGAGTTTTAGGCTCTACCCCAATAATTATCAGGCGCCGCGAAAAAGTTTTTAGAAATGTTCTTAATACGACTTCCGATGGGGTAACAGCAGGTGATTCTATCTGTGTATTATTCAGCAAAGGCTGATACATTTGAATTAATATTTTTTCCGCTTCAGGTAAGTCCTCTTGATTCCAAGGTTGCCAAGCTAATCTAACCGGGAACTTCTGATCAATTTCTTCTAGTTGACGAGTACGGTGATGATTTCTCCATCTAGCCGCTAAATTTTTGGCTTTCCCAACATAGAGAATTCTATTATTTGCATCAATTGCAAAATAGATAGCTGCACATTCTGGGAGATGCTTTCGTTCAGATAATGGAACGGAGGATAATGTAAGAGGATTGAGTGAAGTAGTCATCAAGTAGATTCCGGCAAGGCGCCCAGGATAATAGCTGACTTACTTATTAATCCCAACCGGACAACTCAAATTTACATGTAATCAACTTAAATTCATAGATTACGTAATTTTAATACAATTAGTGCCTCTCTATGGCTGTAAGCGAAGTGTTAGCTTTTACTATTTAATTTTCTATTTTCCATATAAACCGTAAGCGCTTTACCTGTTTTTCAAGAAATATAGTTAAACTAGCAGCATCAGGACTAGATGGAAATTCGCCGTCATCGCTGCTGTAAATTGGTGCTAAATCTTGTTGTTCAAAAGAACCCACAGTCTAATAAATTACATCTTCTACAGAAAAGAGCGGAAATGCATTCATGTTGGGAAACACACTGTTGTTCTAATCTATAGCAGTCGAGATAGCTTCATCTAAATATAAGAATGTTTGGAGATCATAACCTCCATTGGGTAAAGGTAAGAAAGATTCATGACCGCCATTATGCCACTGATAAAGTTCAATAATTTCTCTCGGCAATTTATATGGCTGCCCTACTAACTTTTCCTCTATTTGCTCAATTGTCAGCCCTGGACGCATCTTAACCCATCTAAGTTCATCTGAGTTATACTTCTGCACCCACGACTCTATTAGATTCAGAATTTCCGTTAATTGATACATATAATATACCTAAACAACTTTCAACCATCCAAATACTTGGTCAACTGTTAGATTAAGTGTTAAAAATTGTGGTACAGGTAAACAATCGCTACCAGTATACTCTACAGGTTCTTGTCCTGGAGTAAAGCCCAAAATTAATCGTTCATCTGGATCCATTAACCACCCTAACTGACAACCATATTTAAGGCAGTGTAAAATATTACTGATTACTTTAGTTGTTCTTTGTTCAGGGGAAAGAACTTCTACTGTCCAGTCAGGAAAAATATTAAACATATTAGGCACTTCACCATCTGCATCAAAGGGAATACGTTCCCAAACAAACACACTCGCATCAGGTACAATAGAACGATTTCCGAATGTGCAACGCAATTCAGGAAATGCAAGAGCAATTTTTGGCGCCTCTGCAATTTGATTAACCGCGTTACAAAACTTTAATTGTAAACGCGAATGTTTACCTTGGGGCATAGGTTTTTGATAAATGCGACCTTCAATGAACTCTAATGCTGGTTTTGTTTCTGGCAGTTTGAGAAACTCTTCTAAAGTTGTAGGCGCCGCAATTGTCATAATAATGAACGTCCTTCGTGCCTTTAATTATTATCTATATTACCACTCTTCACATGCAGAAAGCTATAAAATATTACTTCTCTATATTTATAATTATATGGGTATTTATGGAACTTGATTTAAATTACAAATCATGTAATTGCGGGAGTACAGATGTTAAATATAAAGATGTTATGCTAATTTTATATTCTTATGAAATAGGCTTCTCTTGCCCCGTCCCATACCGAACCAATAATATTTAAGTTATTTCTAGGGAATAAACGGCTTTTATCTCGGAATAAATTCGGCTGGCGCCGTTGTTTTTAACTAAGACTTGTTCTAGTTGAGCTATATCTGGGATGTATCCTAGTTGTTTGAGCAGAGTAGCTAATGATTGTGTATCTTCCTGTTTTGCTTGTCTAATCATTATATCAATATATAAATATTAAGAGGCAGGCAGGGATGCCTGCTCCACAAGAGGGAATTTTTTAGTCTTCAGTCCAGGTTCTTAATTGTAAATATACTAGTACTAAGGTGATTCCTAGTAATACGGTTGCGGCAGCAGCAGCGTAACCGAAGTCAAATTGAGCAAATGCTTCTTGATATATGTAAAAAACTAGTAGGTTTGTGGAGTTGAGGGGACCACCACCTGTCATTACATATACTTGTTCAAAACTTCGCAGGGTAAAGATGACTGTGGTGATGATGACGAAAATTAATGTTGGTCGCAAACCTGGTAGTGTGACGTGCCAAAATTGTTGCCATGCGTTGGCGCCATCAAGTTCGGCAGCTTCGTAGCGGCTGGGTGGTATTGTTTGTAGTCCAGCTAGGAAGACTACCATGTTAAAGCCTAGTTGTTTCCATATACTTAAAATAATTAATACTGGCATTGCCCAAAAGGTATCTCCTAACCAAGATATTGGTGCGATACCAAAATTACTCAAGAAAGCATTAACTGGCCCATCATTTTGAAATAGCCAGCGAAAACCTAGACCTGCGGCAACTAGTGAGACTATTGAGGGTAAAAAATAAGTTGTTCGTAAAACTCCGCGTAGTGCCATACTGCGGTTGAGTAGTGCTGCGAGTCCCAAAGGAATAATTAAGCTTGGAATGACGGTGGCAATGGTGAAATAAAGGGTGTTTCCTATAACTTGCCAAAAATCAGGGTTGAGTGCTAACCGCAAGTAGTTTCTTAAACCCACCCAGTAAGTACCGCGCGATGTAAAACTGCCTGCGGTGAAGCTCAAAAAGAATAAATATACGATGGGATAAATAATAAATAACCCTAGCAATATCAAGGCAGGCGCCAGAAATATCCACGCAGCTACCGCATCGTTGTCTAAAATATGCGCTTTTGTATTGGGTGAGGTTATGATAGAACGGTTTGTAGGTTTTTTCATATAAAGTAAAAAATTTTACTCAGTATTTAGATACTTCGGAAAGCAAACAGTTTTAGGTATTAAAGTACATGCGTCAATTATCTTCTGTTGCTTTGCTGCTGACATTATGCAGCACAAGCATGATTGCTCCAAATTTTGTAATTCCATCATACGCGCAAACCACCCCAACCCCAGGCGCCACTACGAGTGACCAAAAGCATTTAGGGTCATGGGAAATGAATCAGGATGGCATATCTTTAACTTTTATTTTTGCCCCTGGTAATAAACTTTTTATTATGTCGTCGCAAGAAACAAATGTTCCACGTACTGCGACAGAATTAAGATATAAGATAAGCTTGGCGCCGAAACCGATGCATCTTGATGTTTTTTTACCAAGAACGAATAAACCTGTAGAAACGATTTTTGAATATACTGCCGATGGAAAAATACGAATGCAGTTAGAAGGTACTAACCCAGGTACACCAAGACCATCTCAATTTAAAAACGGCACAATCTTTACAAAAGTTTCAGACTCAACAACATTACCTGAAGGTGTAGAGTTAATATCAGATTCAGGCTCAACGACCAAGGAAGTGCCAAAAGCTCAAATGTATATAACCGCAATTAACCGCGCGCAACAGGCATATTTCTTAGAAAAATCTAAATTTAGCACCAATTTGAAAGATTTAGAATTGGGTGTTCTATCTAATGATGCTGAATATAGTTACCAAATACAGCAACCCACTGGAAGCCGAGCGCGTGTATTTGTAACTGCTACTCCCAAAAAACCTGAGTCACCAAGCTATATAGGCGCCGTTTTTGTGACAAATGTTAACGGTGAAGCAATAACAGTTGCTGGTATTTGTCAAAGAACCAAACCAACAGAAAAACAATCAGCAATGCCAATATTATCTTTAAGTACAAATAAAATAAGTTGCCCTGCTGATTCGACTTCTATAGAGCCTTAATTTCACCAAAGAAACCCGGTTTCTTCGTTAGAAACCGGGTTTCTATTACAATAATATTTAAAATATCTTTT
>NZ_MRCD01000166.1 GCF_001904745.1 Calothrix sp. HK-06 | reverse complement strand
AAAAATCAACGTTTTATAGCAAAGTTTTTGTCAAGAAGCCCGGTTTCTAGACCTGGTGCAAGATGTGAGATACGAAAGATTGTTCGCCCAGCTATTGAATATAAAAATATACTTGATGTACTAAGACTTTTATACGCTGGACTCACAAACAAAATTGTTCATTAATCAGTGTGCTTAAGCTTTGGATTTAAACGGCACTGTTATGTTTTAACGCCACCATCGACATCCTGAATCGCTATTGCAATCTCTATTAGGGCGCCTTTCAAAGCACGTGATTATGTACTATCCTACGGTCATTAAATTTGATTTCAATCGTCAACTTTCCAATCAAAGGAAATTGTCACGTTCTTAAAAACCTAGTTTTTCATGTATCAAGTTTGACTACAAAATAATGCACCATCAGCAGCTGCAACTTCCGCTGCTCTAGCTTCATCAGATGTAGCTACAAGATAAATATTGTCACCTTGACGTAGAATAGACTGATTTTTTAATTGACCAGTTTTGAACCGAGCGCCGTTACGGAAAAGAACATACTTACCACCAGGTAAGTTTTTAGATATATTTGTAGATTTCTTATCACCAGTGCGCGATTGAATACTATAAGTTTTGTTTTTGTTCAAAACAATTTTATAGATGGTAGGACTAAAGCCTCTACATTCATAGGAAGCAACCGTTGGGCGCCTGGTAAGTGTACTTCCTTGAAGTTGATTTTGAGCTAAAGAAGGAGAAAAGTTAAACAGAGTTGTTGTTATACCAACTAACAAGCTTGTTGAAATCAAGAATAATTTTTGCATTTCGTAATAATGTTTTACAGTAGTATTTTTATATACAATCCTTTTTCGCCCATTTCGGAAAAAGCGCTTCTAATTACAATATTTTTTACAAATACGCGCGATACTTAAATACTCTTGATCTTATATCGTCTAACGGGAGCGACACTAGTTAATAAAATCCACTCCTTGAAATTCTCGAAACCAAAACTCTTGCACATATTTAAACTCGTATCAGGTGAGCGTGTAGTAACATTTACAATTTGTAACCAAAACCCAGCCTTTAAAAGACTGGGTTTGATTGCGGTATACCCGCACGCTTTAATATAAGAAGTTAATAATCATTTGTATAATAGTTACTACAACCGCGATTTTACGATTTTGGAAAATTTAACGCTATTTTTTAGATAGTTTTAAATACGGTGCCTGTATTCCATACTTAATCACTCAAGCCCAGTTAGTAAGGTGCATTAATGCTGGTACCGTATTCATTACTAATGGCGCCGTATTACTATATCAACGTTTTTTGTTTTGGCAATGCTGCTAATTTTACTATTGGAGGGATTACATGGTTACTATACATAAAGACAAATATTCAGAGGCGCCGAACCAGTATAGGATTTACGAAGTTTCTGAGTAGTTTTTGGTCTCCTATCTATTACCTGAGCGTTCTACAAAACCGAACAATAAATATACAAAATTGTTTTCGAGTAAGCATATTTATTCCTAAAATAAAATTTTGATGCCTAAATAAGTAGTTAGACAAAGTTAATTACATAATTTTGTCTAACTACTTACTAGCTTTTTTTGGAAAAAATAAACACTATCAACTGACACCTTTCATGACTTGTGCAAGTATGCACTCTGTTTTAGGCGCCAACTCTCAATTACACTGCTGCCAAAAGCTGGCACCTACTCGCCACAAAAAGTAAAAACTACCTTCTCCGACGTTTTTCATTAGATAGCTTTGCGTTGGTGCCTCGAATTACAATAAGTAAAGGAATCATAGCAAAAAGCAAAGCAGGCAGAGCCGCTAGAGATGAAAATATAACAACACTTAAGAGCAGTAGAAATAAACCTCCGAACAAAACCCAGCCTGAAATCAGCACCCACCAAGGCATTCCTCCAGATGACATGCTTCTCATAGCTCGACCTCTTGCATAGATTTCTCCCATTGGGTCATAAGCAGAGGGGATTTTTTCTACATTGGTAGGTCGATTAAAAGCAGGAATATCTACTGATAATTTATCCTGGGGTTTATCGTAATCACGAAAAAAATCTTTGTTTTCGTTGTTATTGCTCATATGTCTTGTAGATGACTGCATCTACCATGCACGCATTACTAATACTTAAATGTTTGCCTTTCATGATTTATGCAATAACTCAATGAAAAGGACACGGTTCTCAACATAACTTTACATAAATTAATACAGTTTACTTTAACAAACCTTGGGGGTTAAGTGCATAAACTGACGGCGCCGGACATACGAGTTTAGTACAAGGCGAAGCGTCAAAGCTTATATTACATAACCGAGGTAACTATGAAATTTAACTTAATCCATACAAGTGTTTTAACAATGGCAGCTATTACATCAATTCTTTGCAGCATTGGAATCGCAGGCGCCCAAATTCAAAGGAATATACCAGTTAACCCTGACTTGAGAGTAAATCCTAAAGTTTTTGAAACACTCTCACCAAAAGTATACGGTGAAGTACAAGTTACGTTTGGTCGCTACGCATCTAAAGGTAATCTTAAATGTGAAAACTTAAGTGTTGTACTATATAGTGACGAAAAACAACCGACATCTCCAAAACCAGGTGAATTGAACCTCCCTGGCGCCCCAATATTTGCTTACTCGTCGAAATTGAGTGGAAATCTCAACAATGGTAAGTGCAGTTACTCCCTAACTTTTCCTAAAAAATATGTAGGGAAGAAAGCTTGGTTGGATTTTAGTGGTGGTGGCGACTATACCGATGGCGCCAAAGCTATTATTTTACAAGGCGAACCTCTTAAGATGGACACAACAGTTACGTTCGGTAGGATTGGTTAATATGCATAGGGAAGATTGGTTTGAGGCGCCTCCGAAACTGCGTAGTTGTCAAAGTAGAAGTTTTTGGTGCATAAAAAATACAACCCAGACATAACAACGAATGAAAGGGTTGAACCAAGCCCCCACAACAACGCATCAAAATTAAGCATCATGATAAATCGCATTTACGCTACGTTAAGTATGACAATACTAGCAACCGCGCTAGTTTCCACCACAGCAATAGCTGCACGACCCGATAAAGAAGTTATATCTAAAAACTGTAACGATGCTGTTCACACAACGTTAATTAGTTCACGCCCAGTAACACCTAGCTCTAACCTACCAAAGAAGGCGCCTTCGGGTGGTGAGACCCAAAAGAAAACTTGTGAAACTACTAATGCGCCCGGCACCAATGAGCAAGGGGAAAATGGAACTAACCGCTGTACAACTTGCACCTACTCCAGCAGTGGACATGTGTCAGTAAAATGCATTTTTAAAAAAGCTAAAACTCCAAGTAAATCTTAAAAATTTTGGCGCCTTTATAGATGTAGCTATGCTGTACAGGCGCCAATATAAAACGTTTTAATCAAATTCCAAGAACATACTGTACTCGGAACTTCTGGTTCGCACCACCATGACAAGTGTACTGGCCAATAGAGGTGTAATCAGAGACCGAGGCATTAGCTACATCCATACACCTACCGCTGTATTCCGACCAGGTGGTAAATTGTTTACCAGCCTACATGTCATACTTGTTCGATACTTTCCACTCTGGTTTACGCGCGTCCTGTGAGCCGCTTTCACAACCGTCCTGCCTTAGTATTTCACCTTGAGCAGTGCTATAAACCCAGATATATAGATGTGAGTGTCGGTTCTCGAAATTTACGTTTGGGGTTAAGTTAACTTCCACGGTCTTTAATATCTGAACATCCTAGTAGTTCATTGACCAGTACGCCAGTCTAGTATCATTTGCTGCTGGCTTTCTTCGGTTGGTGAAGCATAACGATAATCGCGCGTATGTTCTCGTAATCGTGCAATCTTAGAAAGAGCAGTCTTTCCCATCATTCCATGCCGTACTAGGTAACAGCCAACAACTACTCCTGTTCGACCAATTCCTCCCCAACAATGCACATAAACTTTTTGTCCAGCATTGAATGCCCTATCAACCGTATTCAAAATGTCCACCATAACGTTATGGTGAGGAACTTGCATATCGGGTATAGGAAATCTTCGACGTTCAATATAAGTAGCAATATCCGCTGATGAAGATTGTAACAGAGGTAAATAATCTCCTAATTCGTTCTTCTCTTCCTCTTCTCGTATTAAATTAATGAAGAGATTGATACCTGTATCGACAAAAGCTTGAATTCGTTGATTAAGAGGCATATCAATCATCAACATTGGATGCTCTCCTGCCAAAAATTGTTCTGGAAGTACCCAATATGAATTAGGAATTGGCACTTTCTGCTTGAAAGGATAAATTTTGCTCATGAATACTAATTTACCTTGATAAATAAGTCGGCGCCTCCTCCCATCATTAATGTCAGCTCTTCTCTGGCTTGGTTACGGCAATAAGTTGGCATATGTATAAGTTTTAACTGAGAATGATTATTTTATACAGTTATGATACCCATGACTAAAATGAAACTAACAGAGCGGCACCTATCAGTTACTCTAGATGCATAAATTGATTTTTACGCACGTGAATTATTTAAGGAGGTCTCAAATCATCCTTATGAGAGTTTGTAATGATAGAAAAACCAGTATCCAATCATGATTTCTATGGTCAACTTGATCAAAAGCCGACAGAACTAATTATTGTACGTCCCGATGCAGAAACGTTAAACAGGCAAAGTTTGCCTAATTTTGTTGGTATTTGTGCAAGTACAACAGGCGCCAAAGGGATTGCAATGTATTTAGCTATTATTCCTCCAGGTGGTATTGCCGAACCGCACTATCACCCAGAACATGAAACAGCAATTTATCTACTAAAGGGTCAAGTTGAAATTTGTTATGGGGAAGGACTCAAGCAATGCCAAGTGTGTAAAACAGGAGATTTTATTTTTACTCCCCCTGGTGTTCCCCATCAACCTCGGAATTTGAGCGCAACAGAACCCGTCTATGTGCTAGCTGCTCGCAACGACCCAAACCAACAGGAGAAGGTTGTATCCTATGACCCAACGTTAGAAAGTCAATAAAATGGAGTATTGTTACAGAGACTTGGTTAATAAACTTTTTTAGATAGTCTGTATAGTTCGGATTACGGTGCCTAATTTTTGAGAAGCAAGCAGTGATGAGAGCAACTTATTGTTTTGAGTCAGCGTTACAATGGCTAAAATATAACAACGCGCAGGATAGGAAATGGAGGAAGATAAGGGATACACACTAGCTACTGGAGAGTCAGGAACATATCGCTTGCAAATTCTCAATGCAATCCACAAGCCATATACAGAGTTTTTAATGCAACAAGTTGGATTAAAAGAAGGAATGCGCGTAGCCGATATTGGTTGCTTCTTGTGGTGGGTTGATAAACAGGCACCCGTTCCACTCTTTGTGCAACCCATCCGAGGCAACTGTGTAATGTTGACGCACGGGTATTCGTTTACAAATTTCACTACCGGAGCGCTCATACCAGGCGCCATGTAACGACACAGGTTTATGAAGGTAGGTGTTGACCAAAGTGGCACCGCAAAACAGGGGTGATGGAATTGCCAAAGTAGAAGAAATCTTTGGTGATGGGATGGGAAGACCTAAAAAGGTTAAATCAGCTAAGGAACTTTCCGAAATCATCGGACTAAGTGATTTCAAAAAGTGGGCACTACCACGATAAAACGCTTTATTCTTCACTGCTTCTTCACTTTTAAGCTTTAATCTATAAATTAAATCAGGTTGAGCATATGAATTTAAATCGAATTTATCGAATTAATTTTAGCAATATTAATAAAAAGAAGTCGGAAATAGGAGGTCGGAAGTGATGAATATATTTAACGTAACTTTTTGTCTTATAGCTTTTTTCTTAGTTCCGACTCCGACTTCATTAAAGTCATTTTAGTGTGTTCTCTGTTTCCATTGCTTGGTGTTATTACCTATTATAGTATTTTTCGACCGACTGAGGTGCATTTTTAAAGCTACTTAGTTTGCTAGGAAAGATTTAGGCGTACCCATTTGCATAGTAAACGTTAGTTTTTGGTCAATCTTGTAGTAAAAGGTAATAATTATGTCTTGTGATTCACTGAAACTGATTTACAGTATAGAATCAGATTTTATTGTAGAGGCTGCTAATATTGCAGCTTTAGTTTTCCCGGAAACTAAGTTTAAGTTAATATTACAACAAGTTAGCAATTTTGATGCAGCCTTAGTTTTACCAAAAGCTCCGCAATATCTATTATCTCAAGCAATTGGCAGCCATAATTTGTCTATAACTTTCAAAGACGAAAAAGTTTTTAGCAAAAACATTAATTTTAGAGTCTGCTTTTTCCCAAAACTCCAAGCTATAACAATATCTGGATACTGCTCTCAAGGAACGGCTTACCTAATTTATACTTCACCGAGTAACTATAATTGGTTAAATTCTAAAGGTTACAAAATAGATTACCCTGATACTATTGGAGAAAAATTTGAGTACCTAGCGCCGAAATTTTATCCGTTCTTTGAAGAATTTGTTTTATAGTATTTTCGACCGAATGAGGTACATTTTTAAAGCTACTTGTTCGCCAGGAAAGATTTGGGCGTACCTCATTTGTATAATAAACGCTATAACGCAAAATTCTTCCCTTAAATAATTTTAAAAAGCTTTTATTTTTACAACATCTTCATTTTTAAATTTCAATTTATAAATTAAGCAAGCTTGAAAAGATAAATTTAAACCAAATTTATTGGATTACTTTTATCAAAATTAAAGTGCTTGTAGTGTTGTTCCCTGTTTGCATTGTTTGATGCTATTCCCTCTCGTACATAATGTATAGTCTTTAAGTACTTTCTGATATACTCCCCACTGCTCGTTCCAGCGTGGGGAAAGATGCCTCCAATGTCGTGGAACACTTCACTCACCTCGACACCATGATCGACTAGTTCGGCGCGGGCTGCCTCGATGTCGTAAACTATCAGGTACAGACCCTGTACTGAACCCGGCGCCGAATTGGAAATTCCTTTACCAAATATGATCGAGGCTTCCGAACCGGGAGGAGTCAACTGTACTACCCGGAAGTTCTCATCGGTTACAAAGTCGGCATCTAGTCGCCATCCCAACGTTTTATAGAAGTCCTTGGAGCGATCGACATCGGAGACGGGCAATACCATAACTTCAAGTTTCATGTTTTGACTATTTGCGTGATTGCTGCTCATATAAATCTCCTGAATAGTTGGTGAGTTGGCTGCCCACCTCGATTAACTTTATTCTTCAGCAATCGCCCAATCTACACCACTCAAGTTCTTTGAGTTAAAACGCAATTTAAACGCAATTTAATTGCTTGTGTTTGAGGAGCGCCACCCTAGTGGGCCACCAGCAATGAAATCTCTTTTGATTATCGTTCTTTTATGGTATTGCACCGAGATAGCTATAAAAACCTGCATTCCGGGCTAGCAAAAGCTTGATTTTTCGTTGTAAAAAACGGCTTTTTGACTAGTCACGTAATAAATTATCAAATCTAGACAGGACAAGGGTTTTTAGACCCGGAATGCAGGTTTTGACATACATGGAGGCTCGATACCAAAATAGCTTTGGTTTGAAAGCCTTACTAACACACTGGATAGGGACAAGTTCCGGAGTTGCTGCAGTCAAGCTAATAATACTTAACAACCCCAACGATGGTAGACAATCAATCAAGATAAAATCGTAGTCATCAAGTACAGGCGCCAACGCATTCCTCAACCGATACTCGCGAGAAATGGCGCCGAATCGTTGGAGTTCCGCAGCAGCCAAATTAATATCAGCAGGAACAAGCCACACCCCATTAATAGCTTCAGGATAAACAGTTTTATTGTGTTCTCGTTTATAAAACACGAACTAAGTTTCCCTTGTTTTACCCCCTCTTTCCCTTAACCGAGCAATATTGTGATGGCTCTAGTCACAATCTCAGGTGATTGATAAACCAGAGCCAAAAATTTACACTGGAATCTCAATGATAAATTCTGTCCTTTCACCTGAAATAGAGTAACAGGTTAATTTTCCATCGTGGATTTCTTCCACGATTTGTTTTGCTATAGCTAATCCCAACCCCGTACCTTTTCCGACAGCTTTTGTCGTAAATAAATTGTCAAATATTTTGCTTTTGACTGATTCGCTTATCCCATTACCATTATCAGCAATAGCAATTTTGACGAAACTATCTGCCATTGAAGTGGTAATAGTAATGCGGTTAGGATTGGCTTGTATTTCTGCCAAATTACGCCCAATATTTGACTCCTCTAAGGCATCAATAGCGTTAGCTAGAATATTCATAAATACCTGATTTAATTGCCCAGGAAAACATTCAACTTGAGGGAAATTACCGTAGTTGGTGACAACTTCGATAGCAGGACGTTGTTCGTTAGCTTTCAGGCGATGTTTGAGAATTAAAATTGTACTATCAATACCTTCGTGAAGATTAAATGGCACTTTGTAATCGCGATCGGCACGTGAGAAAGTGCGGAGACTAGTGCTAATGCTTTTCAGGCGCTCGCAGGCTATCGTCATGGAATCAAGCATTTTGGGCAAGTCTTCTAAGCTATATTCCAAATCAATTGATTCGGCATGGTCTTCGATTTCTTCACTTTTGTTAGGTAAAGTTTCTTGATAGAGTTTTAAGTGTTCAAAAATATCAGTAATGGTGGGTTTAGCTTGTTTGATACTGGCAGCAATAAAGCCTAAAGGATTATTCATTTCATGAGCGACACCAGCAACTAAGTTACCCAGTGCCGACATTTTTTCACTTTGAATTATTTGTAATTGCGCTTTTTGCAAGGCAAGTTCAGCGATTTTGCGCTCGCTAATATCTATCATCACGCCATCCCAGACGATCGAACCGTCGGCTTGCCGTTCCGGTCGTGATGCCGCCTGCACCCATTTCACAGTGCCAGAGGTCGTAATAATGCGCCATTCCTGCTCAAAAGCCGTGAGAGTCTCGGCAGAATTAATGAACGCCTGGGTGAGCGCTGGGCTATCGTCTGGATGCTCCAGCATCCGAAAATCTGTGATCCCTGCCAAGAAATCTTCGGGTGGCACTTCATATAGAGCCGTGCAGCCCGGACTAACGTAGGGAATTGAAACAGAACCATCGGGAGCGAGGCAAAGCTGGTAAATTATGCCAGGAAGATTATCCGCCAGCTTTTGAAAGCGGGCTTTGCTAGCACTCAGTTCTACTAGCATTTGTTGGGCTTGCTCATAAAGTCGCGCATTTTCTAGAGAAATTGCGGCTTGAGCGCAAAGTAAATTCAGTATTTCAACGCGATCGCTCGTGAACGCCCCTGTAGTTAAACTGTTTTCCAGGTACAAAATCCCCATCAACTTGCCTTGACGCAAAATCGGGCTACACAAGATACTTTTCGGCTGTTGACACACAATATACGGGTCATTGGCTAAAAGCGGATCTGCTGTCGCATCTACCAGGACAACAGTTTGATTGCTATGCTTGACTTTGTAAATTAGTTTGTGGGGAATATCTTGACTATCTTCAACAGGAATTCTCTGTAACACTACTGGCTTTGTTCCCTGGGTAATTGAGCCTTTGATTAACAAGCGTTCACCTTTGGTGTCGCGTAGCGAATCGTCTCGCAACAGCATTAATACACATTTATCAGCCCCCGCATTTTCGATGACGATTCTCAGTAACGATGAAAGCAATTTTTCCAGTTCGATTTCACTGGAGATCGTGTGGGAAGCTTTGAGAATCGCTTCTAAATCTAAGGTATTTGAGACACTGCTGCTAGAAGTGGCAGAACTTGTGGAGGTGACAGTCCCCAAGGGGATGATGGTTTCGTTAATTGAGAGGGTCGAACGAGTTTGTTGTAATATGGGGGCAAGTAGTTGGGGATAGCGTTTTTCTAAATCGGCAACTTTGGCTTTTGCACCCCATTTTGCGTAACAATAGTAAGCTTCTTGCATATAGCCTGCGGCAACTTTGGTTTTACCCCAACCCAGGTAGAATTTAGCTGCCAGTTCGTTCGCTAAGGCTTCTTCTTGGATGTAGCTGTTGGCTTTAGCAAGAGAAATAGCGCGATCGTAATAATCCCCTGCTTCATAATTCTTGCCTAATACCCGATATTTTTCTGCTTCTACTAAATCAAATTTATGTTGGTAATTCATGGGTGCATGATGCGCCCATTGCTGTAACCGGGTTTGGTTTTCTGTTACACTCTGCAATGCTGCTAATGTTTCTTCTAACTGTGGATTTAATTGCGCCAAAGTCAATAGCGAATCATAAAGATAAAATACTGGTTCGCTAACTAATCCTGCACCAGCTATAAAATAGCGCCTGACTTCAATAGCATGATTTTTCGCAGGCTCAATTTCTCCAAACAAGAAACAAAGCATTAATTTATATAAATAGAAAATATACAATCCATATCCATCATTGGCAGATTGTAGCTGCTGGAGAAATTCTGTTTCTTCAAGGGCTTTTCCAGACAAAAGGGTGGGATGTTCTGCAAAACCTAGCAGGTTTAAAACTGGCTGCCAATAAATCCGACAATAATTTGCGGTTATCAATTGATTTAATTGCATCAAACTATGGCAGTAAGCGCTGATATCCTGCTCTAAGGTAGCCAGGGGTTTACTGCACCAAAAAGAATTGAGACAAAAACTGTGCCCATTGTAACCAGCAAGTACCAAATTGCCAAATTCTAGGGCACTGGTGTAACCTTCTTGCAACATGGGTAGTGTTTCTTGAATGTGAGAGTTGCGGTGTACAATAAACAACCCCAAAAGCATCAAAACATCTGTTTTACTAGCTTTGGCATCGAGTTTTGAGATAATCTGAAGTGCCAGGGAACCAAACTGCGTTCCTGTATCCACGATTTGGAAGAAATTGCAGAGAATATTGCCATGATTCGCATAGCCGTAAGTAGAAATCGATGTGTTACCGTACTGAATCGAGAGTTTAACCGACAAAGTATTCAGCAATGGGAACAACGCTGAACCAGTGAGGTAAGCGGCTGGGCTGATGATACTGGCAATCTTGAGAGTAGCGAGTTTTTCTGCATCCCGCATCTGTGGCAAGTTAACCAAATCGGCAATTTCCCGATCGCCAATCAGTTCCTCAATCTCTTGGATTTCCCGTTGCAGATCTGATGGTGTGGGTGTTTCAGGAAAAGTGGCACCAAGCTGTTGTAAGACTGGCTGGGCGATCGCGATCGCTGAAGTCAATTTACTTTGGAAAATATGAGATTGAATTCTAATACAGTAAACATTAACCTTTTCTAATAAAGAATGTGCCTGTTGAATAACAGTATCAATGAACTGTTCCATCGCCTCAAAATTAGCATTTAGCAGTTCTACTTCTGCCGCTAATTCATGCAAGGCGAGGGTCATTTCATACTGCTGCTGCCAAGTATTTTCTGCCAACAAAGATAATCCTACTGTGACATATTCACACGCTGCTTGATAGGCGGTAGAATTTTTGGCTTTGCGAGATGCAATCAGATTAAGTTGTGCTAGTTCATCTCGTTGAGTTTGTTCGCTAATTAAAGCCGTACCGTAATTTAATTGATTGACGATTTCAAAAATCCGGTCTTCTCTTGCTTGTGTGGAAATCTGTTGTAGCAGCAGTTGTCCGATTTGATAATGAGTCGTCTGTTTTTGGTCATCAGGAATCAGGGAATAAGCTGCTTGCTGTACTCGGTCATGTAAGAATTTGTATGTAACAATCAGTTGATTTTCCGATATACCTGCTTGATTTTCTTGCCCAACATAAAACTTATAAACATCACCAATTGGTAAAATCAACCCTTCTTGCAAAGCTTTCCATAAAGCCGCAGCCGTTTCAATTTCCGATTGCTGCGAAACAATCGCCAAAGTTGCTAAATCAAAAGAGTTGCCAATACAAGCCGCTAACTGCAAGACATTTTGAGTCGATCCTGGTAATTTTTGCAATTGCCAACTCATAAAAGTCACAACGTCATCTGTAACTGCTTGGACCGTCACTTCTGATAAATTGCATTGCCAACAGCCTATCTCAAAGTCGAATTGAATTAATTCATCTTGATGTAATGCTTTGAGAAATTGTGTGATAAAAAATGGATTTCCTTTAGTTTTTTGATAAATCAATACAGAAAGATACCATGCTACATCTTCCGAACATTTGAGCGTATCAGCAACTAACTTATTTACTTGCACTTGACTCAGTGGTGCTAAAGTAATCGTATTAATCTTTGCTTGTGATTTAGCAATTTCATTCAAAGTCAACATTAATGGATGTGTTGGATTGACGAGGCACTGCGTTGGACGGGTTTCCCGGCTTGAAGCAAGTGCCGTTTCGTTATCACGGTACGCACCAATGATGAAAAGATGACTTGTATCAGCCATTAATAGCTGCATTAATTTTAGTGATGCCGAATCTGCCCATTGCAAGTCATCTAAAAATATTACTAAGGGATGTGATGCACTGGTAAAGACTTGGGTAAATTTTTGGAATAATAAATTAAAGCGATTTTCTGCCGCCGTTCCTGATAACTCTATCGCTGGTGGTTGTTCGCCAATAATTTTTGCTAGTTCAGGAATTACTTCAATAATTACTTGACCATTTTCACCAACAGCCTCTAATATTTTAGTTTTCCATTGCTGAATTTGGACATCACTTTCTGTTAATAATTGCTCCATTAAATCCTGGAAGGCTTGTACAAAAGCACTAAAGGGAATATTGCGTTGAAATTGGTCATATTTACCTTTGATAAAATAGCCGCGTTGTCTGACAATTGGTTTATGCACCTCGTTGACAACGGCTGTTTTACCAATCCCTGAAAACCCAGCAACGAGCATCATTTCGGTTGCACCAAGACTTACTCTATTAAATGCTTGCAGTAGGGTTTTTACTTCAGCTTCTCGTCCATAAATTTTATCAGGAATGACGAAGCGATCGCACACATCCCTTGTTGCTATTTCAAAACTCTGAATTTCACCAGTTTCTCTTAGCTGCTGTAAACATTTTTCTAAATCAAATTTTAGTCCCAATGCACTTTGATATCTATCTTCAGCATTTTTCGCCATTAATTTGTTAATAATTCTGGAAATAACCGCAGGAATTTTGGAATTAATTTCATGCACTAATGGTGCTGTTTGAGCCAGGTGACAATGCACTAACTCCATTGGGTCATTTGACACAAAAGGTAATTCACCTGCAAGTAATTCATAAAAAGTTACACCGAGGGAATAGAAGTCTGTGCGATAATCAATCCCGCGATTCATTCTCCCTGTTTGTTCGGGAGAAATATAAGCTAGTGTTCCTTCTAACACATTGGGATTGACGAGGGTTTGGGTTTCTCGTGGTAATAAAGATGCAATACTAAAGTCAATTAATTTAACTTGTTTGGTGTGGGGATTAATTAATATATTGCTGGGTTTAATATCTTTATGAATAATCCGCTCGCGGTAGAGTATATCTAGTGTGTTGCACAGGGCGATTGCTATCAGCAAAAATTCCTCTAGAGACGTTACATGTAACGTCTGTACGTTGGCGAAATAATTTTTGAGAGAAGTCCCACCAAAATCTTCCATTACCAGTACATAGCCATTTTGGAAGGGTTCGAGGCTATAGGTTTGAACAATTAAGGGTGAGTTGAGATTTTTGGCAATAGTGTATTGATTGCGAAACGACAAGAGTTCATGGAAGCTGGGATAAGGATTTTTCAGTAGTTTAATCGCTACTGGTAATGAGTCAGTTTCTTGAACTGCTCGATAAACTCTGGTTCTGGAACCATTATAAAGTTCTTCAATTATACAATATCCGGGAATACTAGCAAGAGTAACGACCATACTACACTTATCCTCAAAGTTTCTGGATTTAGTATTCCCAGAAATCTCAGGTAATTGATAAAGGGTAGGCGCCGAGATACGTGCAAGTGCGATTCGTTCTGGAGAAACCCATTACTGGGGGGGATTCCAGGCTTCAGTAAAGTAACCAAATTTGGTTGAGTCCGCACTTTAATCCTTTACTGATGATAACTTTCGATATCCATGTAAGTGAGGTGAGTATCCTAGCAAACCAGCCAAAACTGGTACGTCGCCATATAACATTTACCAGTTCCGAACGCCAATTGGCTTCGCTAATATACGGGACAGCATCAATAAGTGATAAGTCGGCACTAATTAACTTGATGTCCAATACGTAAATTTTGGCTTAATCAAACTATAGGCGCCCCACAGCATACTGAAGTCGTGTGTTAAAAATAACCTGTGGTTATTGTTATGCATTTCTGAACATAAGTACTATGCTAGACTAAATAGATATCGGCGCCATGAATAGGGCAGATAGTAGATATCATCGTATTGAACATGATGCCGAAGCAATAGAAACGCTCTTGGTTGAGTTATTTCTAGAATCCTATAGAAAGGCGCCACGACAAATTATTTTGGATTTAGACGTTACAGATGATTTAGTTCACGGTAATTAAGAAGAAACGTTTTTTAACCCTTACTATCGAGGGTATTGTTACACCTACGAGTTTTTACTAATATTACTAGATGTGCAACATCATTAACTAACTCCCCTGATACTCAGTCTAGAGGAGTTAGTCAAAGTTTTGCGGACAATATCCTGTAAATTAAGGAAAGCTTTGGCAATTTATATCTTGCACCTAACTGCACAAGCTCCAAGCGCAAGCTCTCCGTTTCTCCTCTGGAGCGCGCTTAATAATATGCCTTACAGCTATTACTATCTCCTGACAATTGATACTGAGTACTAATGCTTGCTCCAGGTTTTAGAGGTTGACTAAGAACTAATTGTCCTTTAGTACTAGTAGGATTACCAGCCCAGTAAGCTTGCCACTTTAAAGTTGTTCCTGCGGGAATATCTTTTTGAGTGCTATTAGTAATAAAAGGAACTTGTGTAAATTCTTTTACAAATGTCGCTACACACTTAAGCTGAACTTGACGAGTTACGGTCAACTCAGGAGATATAGAAATAGAATTTCCGTATGCAGGAGATAAAGCACTTATTGCTGTAATTGCCAATGAGGCGCCGGAAATAGCCAAAGCTTTAGAACGTTTTAACATAGTATAATCCATCCAAATTATAATTGTTTATTCCCATATTTCT
>NZ_MRCD01000165.1 GCF_001904745.1 Calothrix sp. HK-06 | reverse complement strand
TTTCTGGACTTTTTAGAGTTAAATCACTTCCTTGTTTGGTATTTTGACCTGAATAGGTATAAATACCAAACTCGTCTAAATTAAGCTTTACAACCCATTCCTGACTGCTGTCTGTAAAAGCACCTGTCGGACGAACAAAATCTGTAGGCATCGCTACAGCAGTTTGAGGATTTAAATACTCAACATACCTCACATCTTGCACCAGTCCGAGAAACCGGGCTTCTTGAGAAATATTTTGCGCGCGTACCCCTACTTTTTCGTAAAGAAGCCCGGTTTCTTTGAGCTTGTTGACAATGGTGCAAGATATAAGATACCAAATTAGGTTTGATCGAAATTAATCAAGCTTTACTCAGTCGCCATCTATTGTTAGTTTTGATTGCTTGGTTACAGGGTGCATCTACTAACTATACTATAACAATACTAGATATAGTTATCAGAACGGTCAAAAGGAATACATCACGCAAAGCACTATACCATAATTAATCTGCTAAATTTAGTATTTTTTTACCACTTTTACCTAGTCGCCTTGTACCTCGCCAGATAGAAACTAAAGAGTTGCAGCCCCATTTCGCTTTTATTTACATATTCTTTATCTTTTCCATAGAGAAAGTTCAATACCAGTCATAATTTAGCCTTTCTCTTTGGGTATCTTAAGTTTAAGAAATGTTGCGCCTCTTTGCAGCGATTCTAACTTGTTGATAAGTTTACGGAAAAGCGAATGTTAAACGGACTACTCATTGCCTCCAACAGTATTATCTCGCTGTGCTACTTCATTATTGCTTTTTTAATCTTGCGGCCATTTTTGCGGGGAGAGCAAAAGACTTCGCTGGTGCTGGCAACGATACTGGTTTTCTTCAGTTGCGCTCTGGGACACGGTGGACACGTGTTAATGATGGCACTATCTAATACTGCACATTCCGCGCTGTTGCTGAAACTGCAAATTGTGGTTGATTCTATGACGGCCTGTATCGCGATTACCTACATTGCCCTGCGGCGTTATTTTTCATTTCTGGTTGACGGGCCGCTGCTGCTGAACAAAACGCAGGAGAAGTTAAAACTGGCTAATACTGAACTACATAATCTCAATACCAAACTAGAGTCTCTAGTTCTCCAACGCACTCTTGAACTCAGTAGAGCCAACGAAGAGTTAGAAGCCAAAGCCAGTGAGCGCAAGGATATGATTGCCCAGCTTAATCGCAGTAACGCATTTTTGAAAGCTCAACAGGAAGCAGGTCGCGACGGAATTATCGTAGTTGATGAAAATATGCAAATCCTGTTTTACAACCAAAACTTTTACCAGATTTGGAATCTGCCTGAAGAAGTCGCCAGAGAAGGGGATCATCAAAAGATGTTGACTCTTGCCATCGCCCAAATGGTTGACGAGCAGGAGTTTATAGATAAAGTCAACTATTTATACCAAAACCCAGAAGTTACCACTCACGATGAACTGTTAATGAAAGATGGACGCATCATTGACAGATACACCGCCCCCATTTACACGCAAGATATTTACTACGGGCGCATTTTCTTCTTTCGCGACATCACGAAGCGTAAAACTATGGAGGAGGAACTGCGTCATGCTAAAGACTTTTTAAAGCTGATTATTAACGTCATGCCCCAGTATATCTGCTGGAAAGATTGTAACTCAGTTTATTTAGGCTGCAATGATAAGTTTGCATTAATGGCAGGAGTCAAGCAGCCACAAGAGATAATTGGTAAAACTGACTATGACATGATGTGGAAAAAAGAAGAAGCAGATTTCTTTCGCACCTGCGATAAAGAAGTGATGGAGACTAATCAAGCCCAGTTGCACATTATTGAACCAGTGTACCAAGCAAGCGGCAAGCAAACGTGGGCAGAGACCAGTAAAATTCCTTTGCACGATCTTGAAGGCAAAGTTACGGGCGTGCTAGTTGTTTTTGACGATATTACCGCGCGCAAAAAAGCATCGGACGCACTAATTGCTTCCGAGTCTTTATTGAAACAAAAAACGGTGGAACTGGAGGCAACTTTATCGGAACTGAAGCAAGCCCAAAGCCAGTTAATTCAAAGCGAGAAAATGTCCGCACTAGGGCAACTGGTGGCGGGCATTGCCCACGAAATCAACAATCCAGTTAATTTTATCTACGGCAATATACCTCATATTAAAGAATATGTAGAGGATTTAATTTCTCTACTGCAAACCTATAAGGAGGAATGCTCTCAGCCGTCTGAAAAATTATTATCACAGCTTGAGGAGATGGACTGTGATTATTTACTAGAGGATTTACCTAAACTATTAAGTTCGATGAGAATTGGAGCCGAGAGAATACGGGAAATTGTCTTGTCCTTGCGCTCTTTCTCGCGCCTTGATGAAGCGGCCATGAAAGCAGTAGATATTCACGAGGGTATCGATTCTACAATATTAATTATTCAAAACAGATTAAAAAATCAGCTAGGAACAAAAATTCAAGTTATTAAGAGTTACAGTAATTTACCACATGTAGAGTGCTATGCGGGACAACTAAATCAAGTCTTTATGAACGTCCTGTGTAACGGCATTGATGCTTTAGAAAGCGAGATTGACAACACCAGTCCAACTATTGAAATTAGAACTTTCTTGAAAGAGGACACGCAACCAGAAGAAAAACGAGTAGTTATCACTATTACCGATAACGGCTCAGGCATACCAGAATTTGTTCAAGCCAATATTTTTAATCCGTTTTTTACCACCAAAGTAGTGGGTAAAGGCACGGGACTTGGGCTATCAATTAGCTATCAAATAGTGGTGGAGAAACACAAAGGCGTTTTTACATTTAGTTCAGTTCCGGGAAGAACCGAATTTTGGATCGAAATTCCTCTGGTACAAGAACAAAGTAAATAATCTTGCCGTACCTGCAATTACTAAAAACTATGTCTAATGGCTTATGTCTAAAGTTATAAAGTCTGCCCTCAGAGGTATAGAAAAAAATTTATGCTTTGATAAGAATAAAAATTATACCTGCTGCAAACGGAAGGTAAAAATAAACACCTACGCTACGGCTCACGCAGAAAAATGGAACTATACACTTCAAGTAATGGTTGGACTGCTTGGACTACATTTGACCCAGTAGCGACAAACTCTGTTTCTTCTCGCGACAATAAGTTTGTCATTGTCGGCTTTCTCCCTAGCAACCAGTTCTGCATTGCTCCTGACTCTTACGAGTGCGTAGAACAAGCCCAAGTGGTAATCTCTGCTTTTGATAATCAAACCATTACTTTTGAGTTAGGGGATCAGTTAATCAAAGTCTTTACCTGTTTTGATGGCTCTTATTGGTGGCAACGTTCTTGCATTAATGGGGAAAAATACCCACCAGAGCGAATTTATACCGCCCAAAACACCACTGAAGCTGTGGCAATAGTTGGCAGCCAGCTTGCGTGCAGTATTGCTCAAAGAAGGTTAAGTAGAAGAAAAAGCACCTGTTTTATTATGGGATAGTGGAGAAGTAGTTACCGAGGTATATAGAGATATTGAGATATCCGCATATGCTAGTTATCGAGATTGTGGATTGAAAAGAGCTAGTCAACTACCAGAGGAGCGTAAGCCTTATTTTTATGGTTTTTTAGCAGAAGTTACAGTAGTTGGACTCCCTACACTACCGCAAAATTGCACGTGGTTGCGAGCTATTCTTAACCGCAGTGTAGGTACTCATATTGAAGCGATTGACTATTGCTCATAGTCTCGCAGCTCAGTTTGGGTGGAAAGTAATTGAAGCATAACCTGTAATTTATTTATGAATAACCCACATTTTGGCGCCGATGTACTAAAATATCTTGACTCTATTATTCCTAATACGCCAGAACTACAATTGGTGGGTGAGCAGGAAGCAATGCGTGTCATGTTTCCCCAAATGTTAATAGATGCGCGGTTATCTAGTGGTATGACACATGAACAAATTGCAGCAGCTATTAATAAAGATGTTGAGTGGGTCTTCCGTGTGGAAGATTGTAATTATTCACATACCTGGGATGATTTTGTAACTTACATGCACGCATTGAATGCGAACTTTGAGATTACGGTTAGTCTTCCAAATGGTTCAAATGTCAAGCTTAACAACAATGAAATTAAACGATTAACATAGATGGGCACAGCATTTACTGCACCCACCCGCGCCTAAAATCCGTGATTTAAAACGGCATTTGTTCGATAGAGCACTCGTTACGCTTACAAACGGCGCCGTATTCAATCGTTTGATTACACTTGTAAGGGTAAATATAGCGAAGCTGTCATAAAGTGCAAACTAAACCGTCTAGTTTAGTTACAGCAGATTGCAGGTTTATGAGGTACAGTAGCAGCAATTAGCAAACCAATTTCGCAAGTGTCTAGGATTAAATAAATTAAGTGCAATTGCAATTAATATATCAACCATTTTTGTTGTTCTAGGAGAAAACTGACGTAAAAAAGCAAAGTCTGCCGGACAGAATCTTCTGTCCGGCGAGCTTTGCGCTTTTAACTGTGACCACCAATGTTCAATAGGATTAAAATCAGGAGAGTAGGGAGACAAATTTAAAACACTTGCACCGACTGATTGAATACTTGCTTCAATTGAAGCTTTTTTATGGGCAGGAACATTATCCATAATCACAACTGCACCCGGCCAAAGTTTCGGAAGTAAACATTCTTTAATGAAAACTTCAAATGCGTTGGAATCCATCGAACCATTTAAAGTCATTACTGCTAACACTTCTTTTAGACTTACTGCTCCAATAACCGTAATCTTGGCGCCTCGATAAAATGGTTTTAAATTATAGGCTCTAGTTCCATGAAGACTTCTTTGTTTAGTTCTTGTTAGCCCAAGTAAAACCCCCATCTCATCCAAAAATACAAGATTTTCTGGGTCTACTTCTTTAACTTTCTCCCAATACTCGCATCGCAATCTCTGGACTCTTTCTGTCGCACCTTGGCTAGCACGTAAAGTCTTTGTCTTGAAAAGTTTGCTCAACGGGGGGAACCCCCGCACGCAACTTTTCGCTTTTTTAATGTTCGCTGCTGCTTTTTTAATTCACGGCACATGGTACTAGTACTAACCCATTGACCATATGTTTGTCCCCAATACTCGCTTGGGTTCTGCTAGGGTTGCGTCAGGGTACTTTTCAACCATATCAGCAAGCTGAGTAGAGTATCCATTCAACTCGCTTTTCATGCTTCCGCCCTGCTGTTTTGCTTCCAGATTACCTTGAACTTTCTTCATCTCAAGCAGTTTTTGTACAAAACTCTTGCTGACATTAAATCTTTGAGCTACTTTTCTGATTGAAGTGTCCCCTTGCTCATAGGCTTGAACAATTTTTGACCGGAACTCGATGGAGTAAGCTTTCATTGTCGTAATTGATGTACTAGCGACTATTGTACCTCATTTACTCGCAATCTGCTGTATATTCCACCCATCCTTGATTAGGGCATTTTTAACAACTTCGTGAAAACGGTCTTTAGCCACAAAAATTAATCACCCCTCCTTTGTTTGTGACTCTAACCTATCACATTCCTCAAAAGCCCTGTTAATTTCAAACCCGATGCAGCATTACAAGACGATTTGTAGCGATATTATCAAGCAAAGTGTGCCCGTAGTCGTCGAATGCTAGAGTATATCCGTTTAAGAAATAGTACCCTGTTGTGTACCAAACAAAGTACGTAATCCTAGAGAAGCGCTGTGATGAATTACTTAGATAACAATTCACACAGGATAAAAATTATGACAGACACATTTAACGCAACCGCTCAACTTCAAAAGCCCGTACTCAAAGAAGGTTCTAAGGGTGAGGCAGTTAAAGAACTACAAAAACTATTACTAAAATATAATGCTTATGTAACAATTGGCAGTTCCGGCGCCTGCGTATTCCCAGGAGAAGAAGTAATTGATGGTAACTTTGGCACCAAAACCACAGCCGCAGTCAAACTGTTCCAAGCACGGATGTTCTTAGTACAAGACGGTATTGTTGGTGATAGAACTTGGCGTTCCTTGTTCAAAGGCGCCCCTGTAGATATGCCTAGCTTACAAAAAGGCAGCAAAGGAGATTTAGTTAAACAGGTTCAACAAAGACTTGCAGTTGGTGGATATGAAATTGGCGCCGTTGATGGTGACTTTGGCAACCGTCTAGAAAAAGCTGTAAGACAGTTGCAAAAAAATACTGGCTTGCCTGTTGATGGTGTAGTTGGCGAGCGTACTTGGTTCGAGTTAAGCAAGATTAATACAGTCTTCTGCTAAGATTTTTATCTTATATATAGATATCTTGTGGGGTGGGCACCAATAATGCCTACCCCATAGTGCATTTCAATAAGCAGTGGCGCCGCTCATTGTAAAGAAGCAAATAATCTTGAATGGGAGGCGCCACGTCTGGGAGCGAAAAAATTGCAGTTTGCGTTGTCTAATTGCTAAAACTAGGGTAATGGTATTATTAGACAAAGGTAAAAAACATGAACATCCAACTGAAGCCTGAACATGAGCAACTTATTCAAACCCGACTTGCAAGTGGTAGATATGAGAATGCTGATGACGTTATTGCCAAAGCATTAAAATTACTGGAAGAATGGGACAATAGTTATCAGGAGTGGGAAGAAGAAACCCGTAAAAAAATAGCTGTCGGACTGGCTCAAGTCGAACGCGGACAAGTAGTTGATGGTGAAGTAGTAATGGCGCAATTACAGGATAAGATACGGAAAGCGCGTGAGAATCAAGGGTGATGCAATAAAACTACGTGCGCGCTTACAAAAAACTGGTACCAGCTTGTTAGGTAGCATGACCGCACCTTGGCGTACCGTCCGGGATGCCATTTCTGACCTGCCCGAACCTGAAAACATTGATGCAGCTTCATCTATACCTAACCATATTTATATTTCAGGGGCGAGAAGTTACCCAGGACACACGGGTAGCCCTTTGGATGAACCAGCTAAAACATTGAAAGCTGGTGTACATGGTGTTCCTGGCGGAGAAAACATGCTTGCTTTACCCTGTTTGAGAAGTGCGTTATTTTACAGTACGCGAGGCAGCAAGATTGCAAACTTTCCCCGATGACTATTATTTTCCCTGTACTTGGGGTGAGTCCATGCGCCAAATTGGTAATGCTGTTCCCGTCAACCTTGCTTATGTTATTGCTTCTAGTATCTACAAAAATTTGCAGTTAGCTACACCTAACAGGAGAATTATAAATGCTGTTTAGTCATAATTACTCATGCCCTTAGAAGTTTTTCAGGCGCCTGCCACTTTGCATGACCAATTAATTACTAAGCAAGATTCAAGTTTATGCCAGATGAATAAATATTTACCTTAATAGCAGATAATTAGAATATTTGTTAAGGTGTGAGTTGATGATTCCCGAATTTGATAAAAATGGTAATTTACCACCAGGGGTACATGTTTGCGAATGGGAGGAGTTTAAAGAACGATTTGGTTACAATAGGCGCCGTGTGCTGTTAATAGCAGGCTTAGAAATGGCTATGCAGGAGTTACAAGAAGCAGGATGTAGTATAATTTACATAGATGGTAGTTTTACATCAAGTAAATCAACACCTGGTGATTTCGATTGCTGTTGGGAGGAAAGTGGAATTAATGCTTATGAATTAAAATTATTAGCACCTACTATATATAATTTTGCATTACAACGTATACAACAAAAAGCTAGATATAAAGGTGAAATCTTTCCAGCTAATTATCCAGCTAATGAAACTGGTACATTATATATAGATTTTTTTCAATTCGATACTAGAACCGATACCCGTAAAGGGATTATAGCAATAGATTTAACGAGGTGGGCACCGTGATAATCAAAAACGAACAACAATATAATACAACGAAAGAATGGTTACAAAAGTTTGAAAAATCAGTAGCCGAAATTGATAGCAATGAAAGTTTAAAAGTAGACCCCATAAAATGGCAGCTATATCATGATGCATACCAAAGCCAGGTTGACGAGTTCAAGCAAGAAATAGCAGAATATGAAAGATTAATTAATTGTGATAAAAGCAAGTCTATTCAAATAAAAGTCGAATCATTTAATAAATTACCAGATGCATTAGTAAAAGCTAGGATAGCTGCTTCACTCTCACATCAACAATTAGCAGACTTATTAGGTATTGAGGTACAAAGGGTTAAAGAGTACGAAGATAGTGACTACCAATGTGCTAACTTTGCAGAAATCCTCGAAGTCAGTACTGTATTAGGTGTAGAATTTGAAAACGCCACTGTACGTGTAGACTTTGAAGAAATAGAACACGTCAAGAAGGTTCTAGAAAAATGGGATAATAAAAAGGCAAGTGCGGCAAGTAAAATATAATACAATCAATTAGATTGGCGCCTATATTAAAAAATAACTTTTTATGCAACACCAAAATCTGTATATTTCCTCAGATAAGGAGCTTGAAAACCAAGTATAATATCTTCTCTAGGAATTCCGAGAGCAACTAATTCTTGGCCGATTTGTAGTTCGGTAGTATTATGTTATACCCAAATTTTGTCACTAAAACACATTGTTTTAAATCTGGTCTGTGATCGCGAGAATACCCTTTAGTTATAAATATTGGTCTGAAGTTTAGATTTTTATCTAATTTTTAGTTAATATCTTGTCATCTTCCTATAGTCTGATTGCTATTTAGAAATTAACGTATAAAGTATTTCCAGTACTGAACTTTATCCTTATACGTACTTAAGCAATAAGGAATTACCGTTTGTCAAGGTTGCTACTATTAAAATTCAATCTCAAAAATTCGACTTGAGGAGCGGAAGCCACTGGATGAGGGATTATCGTTTACCCCTTGGCATACACGACTTGAACACGCACCTTTGGGTAGTCTCAATTTAGCTGGCAAGAAGGTTTATCAGGAAATAGCGCTCGACGAGAGTACATGCAACACCGTATTGAAGAGCCACAAGCATACGGTACAATATTGGACGATCCCCAATAATTTTTATAATCAATTTATCATTGCACGGTTAAGAATATGAACTATCCACTTAAGAATAAACGCGCGCTTGTTACCGGGGGCAGTCGTGGTATCGGCGCCGCTATCGTCAAGCGTTTTGCAAGCGAAGGTGCTGATGTTGCCTTTACGTATGCCAGTTCACCCGATCAAGCCAACGATACATTGCAGGTGGCGCAAGCACTAGGTGTTCAGGCTCTTGCCATCCAAGCCGATAGCGCTGATGCCAGTGCGTTGGTCGCTGCTGTTGAACGCACGGTGGAGAAATTGGGCGGCATTGATATCCTTGTTAATAATGCGGGCGTGTTAGCGGTTGGCCTTATTGATAATTTTACGCTTGCGGACTTTGATCGAACCCTCGCCGTTAACGTGCGTGCTGTGTTTGTTGCTACACAAGCTGTAGTCAAGCACATGAAAGAAGGTGGACGCATCATCAACATAGGCAGCACCAATGCCGAACGTATACCATTTTCTGGCGGCGGCGTTTATGCGATGAGCAAATCTGCTTTGCAAGGACTTGTGCAAGGGTTGGCACGTGACCTCGGTCCGCGTGGAATTACGATCAACAACGTGCAGCCAGGACCTATCGCTACAGACATGAATCCGGAGGAGGGTGAGTTTGCTGAGATGCTCAAAAAGCAGATGGCGGTGCCACGCTACGGTACAGTCGAAGAGGTTGCAGGGATGGTCGCTTATCTGGCTGGTCCAGAGACTGGTTACATCACTGGCGCCAGCCTGATGATTGATGGAGGGTTCAGTGCATAACTGCCGTAGGTAGATGCTTAAGTCAGGGGGGATTTCCTGGCTTAGAACATATATATTAGGCAGATTCTTAAGTAAGTCGGCGCCAAAATTCCAAACTATGTAACGAAAAGTTAAGAAGACGCATTAGAGTTAAATTTTACACTCCGGTGTACTGTAGTTGCCTCTCTCCTCTAGCTTGAACGCCATCAATCACGGCATAAGCTAGCTCTAGTTCATCGTCAAACATTTTTCTAGCTAATTCATCTATAAATATATCGCAGTTCTGTTTTAAACCTTTAACACCAGTACAAGAGAATCTTTTATCTTTGATTGAGCAGGAGTGTTTGTCTTAATAATGTAAGAATCTATTTAATGTCTTTCCCAATTCCCTTAGTTCAAGCTTTACGTAAACGTTCAATATCCTTAATCGGCGGCGCACCAAACATACGGGAATATTCGCGGCTGAACTGTGAGGGGCTTTCATAACCTACCTGATAGGCAGCATTAAGGGCATCACAGTTTTGGGCAAGCATCAGACGACGTGCTTCCAATAATCTTAATTGCTTTTGATATTGAAGCGGACTCATCGAGGTCACTTTCTTAAAATGGTGATGGAAAGATGACGCAGACATACTTACCTGTCCAGCCAAATCCTCAATCCGCATCGGCTTTGTAAAATCAGCTGTCAGGAGTTCGATTGCCTCGGCGATGCGCTGCATATTGCTGCCAGATGTTGCAATCTGACGGACAGCTTCGCCTTGTTCGCCCATCAAAAGCCGATAATAAATTTCACGAATAATCATCGGGGCTAAAAAAGGGATATCCTGCGGCGTATCCAAAAGTTGTGTCAGTCTGATCGCACAATCAATCAAAGGCGGTGAAGCGTTGCTGACAAACAAACCTCTGATATCATGTCCGGTAGCTTACCCATAATAAAACCGTCAAGCTGCAACTGTCACTTGAGGCCACCAATAAAAATTTGTTAAACCTCGAACCAAATCTTTTTGTTCGAGCAATTTTTGGCAGCGATTAAATAATGCTTCCTCTACCTCATCAATATCTTTAAAGGTTCGGTTAGCAATAGGTTCATTTGTAAGTGGCCAAAGTCTCTCAGCACCTTTGTTATTCTGGGGAATGAGATGGCATTTTAACAACATGAATACCCTGCGGAATATCCAGTTTTTTAGCGGTATGCCACCCGGCTTGATCGAGCGCCAAAACAATTTGTTTTTTATCCCCTACATCAAAATGTTGAGCAAAATCCACCAAAACTTGATTAAAAATTTCTGTATCTACTCATAGTAGTATCCACCAATATGTTTCTCCCGATTGCGGGTGAACAAAACCATATAACCACAACCACTTAAACCTCCAATTAACCGAAGCTATTGGTTGTGTCAATTCCGAAACCCATATCCTTCTAATAATTGGTTTAAGTCCAATCCTGTGTTCATCCATCGTCCACACTTCTACGTCGGCGCCGGGATGGTTTTCTTGAACAGCGGAAAGTTTGTGTGTCGGGGTCTCCTCGCACAAAACTTTCCAAGACAGTAGCCACCTCGGACGCTAACTTTTTTTTCCATTCCTCCTGCTCAAAGTAATCCGCTCCCTCATGTGAAGGTCGAGGCACCCTCAAGCGAAACTTCATTTCTTTGAGATATTCCCACCCACGTTGTCTACTTACTGAATATCCGACTAATTCGCTTATCCAATCGGCAACTTTTCGTCCGTTCCATAGCCCTCCATCTGGAGGAGGTGATTGTAGTACCTGCCATAATTGTGCTTGTTGTATATCATCCAAAAGTGTTTTTCCTCCCGGATGCTCATGCCTTTTATCCCCTAATGAAGAAGGTCCAATACGGTTATATCCTCCCACAAGCTCGTAAATCCAACTAAGGCTATAGCCTGTTATTTGTGAAACCTCTTGGCTGCTTCTTCCAGATGCTAATAACCAAATAATTTGGTAATGGCTTCTCTCTATACCATCCCTTGCTTGACGGTAACGCTGCTCTAGCTCGGTTAACGATAGATGCGGCTCTATGCTAATATGTTTTGGCATTGTTATGGTAGATGCTTGCTATTTGGGTTGCATAATTCATTTTACTATGGGTGTGCCACCGGACATGATATTAGAAATGTAATTAGTTCCTGTCATGTAGAGACAACTGCGGGAGTAGTAGAGAGGGGTAGATGCAAGATAAAAACTTGGACAGAAGGCGATTACATTATTGTTGAGATTAGAAAGTCTTGGAAAGGGTATAAAGACCCTAGTTATTAATGATAGGATTTGGAGTTATTTAACATCATCATAATGAAGAGCTAAACATTTAATACTTTGGAGTATTAAATATCTATGAATGAAAACTCTCCTCAAAAAATTGAGGAAATAATATTAATTTATTCTATATACTTATAATCCGCCTAGGTTGATCATTCAGCAAATTTTCTGAATTTAAAAAATCTAAAACATTTCTTAAATCGTCTTCTGGTAGAGGCAGTAATACATTTAGTTTATTACCAAGACCATTAAAAGATGTACCAACAAACATTGCCGATTTTTTATTTTTTATCCAAATCCTATCGTGTATTTTTTTACTAGCTTTGAGTTTAAATATTTTTCTTGGGTTTGTGGCACTGTACATTGTATCACGAATTATATCTGATATGTCAGGCTCCCATTTATCATATATAATTCTTATAGATTCAATATTATTTTTATTAGTTCTAATATTTATAGCATCGAAAAACTCCTTAAGATAAGCATCTATATAATCTTCTGACTTAACTATAAAAATATAAGGGTCTATAATTATCAATTCTCTTGCATCTTTGGTAAATTCTTTTAGATAGTTAATTCCTTCTCCTCTGGCACTTCTTCCTACTGGTGTCACCAAGTTGCGAGGAGATAAGGGGGATGTATTTTGGTACTGAGTAATATTATCTAAAATTTTAATAATTGCAACATTACCACCACGAACATCCATTAAAAGTCCATGCATTTCACGGGCATAGGACTCATTGAATCGAATATTTTCACGCATCTCATTGCGTATAATACTTAAGTTTGATTGAATATCTTCAACTTTCTTGTATAAATCTAGCTGAGTAATTTCAGAGGAAAAATTCCGAGATAAGTAATCTCTCAATTTTTCTAAACGTTTAAGTAAATTTTCTTTTTCCTGATTATCTAATTGATTTTTTCCTAACAAGAGTTTACAGATATTATCTAGCTCACTAATAGTTTTAGTTACTTCTGTTATATCCATTTTGCATTCACTAAATATAATATTCTACGTTTTAACGATTTATATTTTATATCACATTTTTCCACAATTCCTCATTTATCTGCACCAAAATATTCTCCAACTCCCCACCAAACGTCTTATTCAACCTTTGGAAACCACCACCTTGGGTTTTAAACTCTCCTTAGTCAAGTGCTTCCCTATCAACAATAGTTTCAACCTTCAACTGTTTACCTATCCTCTCCAACCACTTACGTTGAGGCGCCGCCCAATTTTGCATCCCCATAATCTTCCTCATCGCCTTATCCACTCGTTCCTCATATGGTACTAAAGCATCACCCAGCGCAGCTTTACGAATAAAACCAATAATACTTGCTGCTATA
The DNA here is from genome assembly GCF_001904745.1 of Calothrix sp. HK-06. Classification (GTDB taxonomy): domain Bacteria; phylum Cyanobacteriota; class Cyanobacteriia; order Cyanobacteriales; family Nostocaceae; genus Dulcicalothrix. The sequence continues at coordinate 2,040 of NZ_MRCD01000165.1, read as the reverse complement.
TCCTCATTGGTTGCTTCTCGCCAAGCTACTTGTAAGTTACGTTCAGTGTAACCAGATGCATCCAATAATAAGCGTAGTTCTTTAAGTTGTGCCCTGGTAAGTTCCCGTGGCCGTTGAGTAACTATTATCAAAGCTGGAATTTTATTAAGATTGTCCCGCAGGAATGTTGTAAAGCTATCTAGATAATCTTCGGGTTTCTGGGCGCCACCATAACCTCTTTCAACTCGTCTCAGTTCATCAGCATGTCGAGATATCAGTACAGGCTTTCTACCACCATCCTTAGCATCTAGAATTTGTGCTATTCCTTGACGCTTGTTAAACCATTCTTTTAATTGTTGTGGTGAAGATTGGCGCCAGTAATTTATTAATTGCTCAAATGGCATTCCTGCGGATATTTCTAATCTTCGTTGAATGTCATCATTATTACTTTGGTATGTTGCACCTGCTTCACCAACCTTTGACCTCTCCCCCGACCCCTCTCCTACGAGGAGAGGGGAGCTAATGTACTCCCCCTTCCCTCGCAGGGAAGGGGGTTGGGGGGTTAGGTTAATTCGGCGCTGCAATTTAGCGATAAGCTGATCAACAACCGTATTAGTATCTTCAACAGTAATAACTTCTTCCACCAACTGGGCAAAACTAATATTCGGTCTTACCGCAACAGGTTTCATTGTCGAAACATCTTTTAATGCATCGTACAAATTTACAGCATCATATATCCCAAATACTTCTTTACCTATATCATCACATCGTCGTGTAGCGCGTCCTAACATTTGTTCGTACAATATGCGGGAGTTTACACGACGTATAAACACTATATTACAGATAGCTGGTACATCTATTCCAGTAGTAAGTAAATCTACAGTAACCGCTATTTTAGGGTTTTGTTCGTTCTTAAAGCGTCTAATTAATTGTAGTGGATTATCTGCGGCGCCTGTTATTTTAATAACTGCATCATCTTCAACGCTACCATATTGATTTTGTAGTGCTAGTTTCAGTAAATTAACTACTATATCCGCATGGGAGTCGGGGACACAGAATATTAATGTTTTCTCTGGTTGCAACGGGTCGTTTTGTATCACGGTCAGGCGCGGTATCCTTCAAATCTTTCAAATCAAATATATCAGCAAACGTTTGTAAATTCTCGATGCGAGTTTCTTTGAAAGCGTTCGATGCTTGCTCATCTAATGCAGTACGGTCAACTAAGAATAAAACACGACGGAAACGTTTTGTTTTAAGTAGTCTATAAACCAGTGCAATGGTAGTTTTAGTTTTACCCGTCCCGGTTGCCATTGCAATTAATATTTCTCTGGCGCCATCTGACAATGCAGCTTCTACTCTTTGTATAGCCTCAATTTGATAATCACGCAGCGTCAAATTATAATTAAAACCTTCTTCTTGTAACTTCTTATAGATTAGACTTGTTGCTTACTCTCAGATAGTCCGCGCGCTAATTCGGACGCCGATATCCTTAACTGTGCTTTTTGCTGTAACTTTATTTCCGCCAACTCTTTTGCTGTTCGACTCGCCTCTAATTCACTACGTAGCGTTGCTAATTCATCGAATAAAGCTTGATTATCCTGCTTGGGTTTGAGTGGTGGAACGAAGGCGCCGGGATAAAACTCGCTATCCTTGGTAACAATACGGCAATACCAAATACTTAACGAACGAGCGTGTTTTAAATTACTAAGTGCTACACGTTGGTTGCCACCAAACGCATGATTTGCATCGTTGCCCGCGCGTCGTAACTCATCAAATAAATCGTAAACTTTGGGCTTTAATACACCCTCATCCCGCAGGCGCCGCACCATTCGCGTGGTGACGGCAGGCATCAGAATGACGAGTGGCGCCTCTTCTATGGTTGCGCTCTCTGAATAAAACCTTGATATACAAGAGTTTTCCCCTTTTCCCCCTTTCGCATTGCATAAACCCAAATTCTCAACTGTAATTAAAAACATGAGCGGTTGAGAGGCTGAAACCCAACTCCAAAGCACTCCTTACCGCTTTCAACACCAAAATTTTAACAACTCAAGAACATTATTT
>NZ_MRCD01000164.1 GCF_001904745.1 Calothrix sp. HK-06 | reverse complement strand
GGACTACTTTCTTACTTACCAGAACTAGAAGTAGCATCTATTGCTGCTGATATTTATGAGCAATCAAAGTTGAACTGGTGGTTGTTTGAGTTAGAGTCAGCAGACACTCTACAAAATTATGATAAAATCTACGCTCGTAAAATATTTGACCAATATTTTGCTAGTGGAAATAAAACTTTATTATTTGCTCCTACTGAAGGAACAAGCTTTTTTCATAAATACGGTTGGAGAGTCGCGGAATCACTATGTGTATGGAAGGAGCTACGGCGCCTCAAGCGACAGGTAAAATTAGCTTGGTTAGTAGAAATGTTAATGAAGCTCAATCAAGCGAACACTCAGCAGCAAAGTAGCATAGTACTGCTTTGTAAAACTAGGTTCATTGGAGTCTCCTAGCTTTCTTCAGGATGACTACCATTACAGAAGGTGCTTTTCTCACGTTTTAAACTTTCTTCTAAAGCTTGAATTTGTTCGCGTCTTGCTTCTAATTCTAATGAGCGACGTGCTAAATCTTGGTTTTGTAAAGTTAAATTTTGGCGCCATTGTTCCGCACGTTCTTTTTCTTGCGTCAGAAAATCTGGGGTAATGCCAGTCGTTAGGTAAGTATTTACTAACGATAGCACCCAATTTGTAGCATCTTCGAGTCGTTCAATATCACCAGTGGGTGAAAGTTCAACTAAAACCAGTAGCTTTTCGGTCATAGCACTACTTTTACCCAAAAGAATAAATGCTTCTTCAGGAATAGTAGCCCACATATTTTCAGCTTCTTTACGAGCTAACAAACGTAACTGGTATTGTTCGAGAAATTCGTTTTTATGTACTTGGGCTAGATACAACATAAGTAATGGTTTGTAGAGACGCGATAGATCGCGTCTCTACATTTATTGTGATAATTTTTGAATGCGGTCACGTAAGATTTGTGCTTGTTTTTCGGCTTCGGCTAAATTATCGCGTACACCCTGAACAACTTCAGGGGAAGCATTATTTACGAAACCAGGGTTATTAAGTCTAGCAGAAAGAGACTTGATATCGTTTTCGATTTTTTCAAGTTTTTTCTGTAGCTTGGCACAAAAGGCAGCAATGTCAACGACTCCGGTTAACGGCAAAATAACTTGTACAGTACCGATAACACCTGCAATAGCTTCTTCTTCTTGGTTAGGCTCAGATTCTACCGTTGGTTGCGGTACTTTTTCTACCGACTTGGATGCAGTTTGAAGTATTTGTTGTCTTTTTTCTTTGTTAAAAACATTATTTGCCAAATACCAACCAGAGAAACCAAGACCGACTACCTCAAAAAACCCAGCTAATACAGCAACATGATTAATAGCATTAAAAACAGCAAACCCAACTCTAACTAAAAGTATTGCAGCAATAATCTTGAGATAAAGGCGCCACTGTTGAGGAATTTGGAATTTTTTCGTCGCGGTTGTAAGCACCGTTGTTGTAAGCACTTCAGTGCTTTCCCCCGTACTTTCACCCGTCTTTACCTCCCCACCACCAACACTCAAACTCTCAACCTTCGCCAAATCCTTAATATAAACTTCTCCAGCAGCTAAAACCTCGCGTTCCCTACTACTATCAGTCTGCAAATTAATAGCAACCTTTACACCCGGTTTAACATCAGCTTCCGCGCGTAAATTCCGAATAGTGCGAATAACTCCAAATAACAAATCAAATGATTCTTCCAACCCCACATCAATCTGACCCTCATTAACCTCTGGATAACGCTGTAACGATAAACTTTCTTTAGAATCGGCGCCTTTTTGAGTAAGCGTATGCCAAATTTCCTCAGTAATATGAGGCATATAAGGATGCAGTAACTTCAAAATCCCTTCCAAAACATAACCAAGGGTTTGCTGTGCAGCTTTACGTGAACTTCGGTCAGCATCACTTTGCAACCGAGACTTAACAAGTTCTATATACTGGTCGCAAAAATCACCCCAAATAAATTCATAAAGACCCTTCGCAGCTTCACCCAAACCATAATTATCAATGTAATTACTAGTTTGTTTAATAACTTTGTTATACCGAGAAAGTATCCACTTGTCGCTAATTTCACTTGGTTGCGGAACTCCCAGTTGTGCAGGAGTTTGTTCATCCAAGTTCATCATTACGAACCGCGAAGCATTCCATAGTTTGTTAGCAAAATTACGCGAAGCTTCAAACGACTGCGATTCATTTTTCTTACGGTCGTAGTCTAAACGAATATCTTGTCCGGCGCCAGCAACTTCTTTAATTAACGTATATCGCAGTGCATCTGTACCATATTTATCGATAAGTAGTAGCGGGTCAATACCATTACCCGCTGACTTGGACATTTTTTTGCCCTTCTCATCGAGAACTAACCCGTGAATATAAACATCTTTAAACGGCATTTGTCCAGTAAAATGCCCAGCCATCATAGTCATTCTAGCGACCCAGAAAAATATGATGTCAAAGCCAGTAACCAAAACGCTAGTAGGATAATACTTCGCTAAATCAGAAGTTTGTTCAGGCCAACCCAATGTTGAAAACGGCCATAACCCAGCAGAAAACCATGTATCTAATACATCTGGGTCACGTTCGAGTTTTACATCTTCGCCAAATTGTTGCTTTGCTTTTTGTATTGCTTCATCTTCATTTTTAGCAACAACAAAGGGAGTAGTATCTGTAATTTCTCCATTGGTTTGGCTAACTGCATACCAAGCAGGAATTTGATGACCCCACCATAACTGTCGAGAAATACACCAATCTTCTAGCTTAACTAACCAGTCGCGATAAACTTTACTCCAACGCTGCGGAACATAGTTTGGAGAATTTTGATTATCTAGAAATTCCAGCGCATTATCTGCTAGAGGACGAATTTTAACAAACCACTGCGTGGAAAGTAGCGGTTCAACAGGAACCTTACCTCTTTCACTATATGGAACTGTATGTTTGTACTCCTCAATTTTAACTAAAACACCTAGTTCTTCGAGCTTTGCAACAACATTCTTACGCGCAACAAAACGGTCTTGCCCTTGGAATTCTCCGGCGTTTTCATTGAGGGCGCCGTTCTTGTTCATAATATTGATAAACGGCAAATTGTGACGTTTACCCATTTGAAAGTCATTCAGGTCATGGGCAGGTGTAACCTTAACGCAACCTGTTCCAAAAGTTGGGTCAACAAGTTCATCAGCAATAATCGGAATTTCTCGATTCATTATTGGCAAAGTTAAAGTTTTGCCAATGAAATCTTTATAACGTTCGTCGTTTGGGTTAACCGCAACAGCTGTATCACCCAACATGGTCTCTGGACGAGTTGTGGCAACTTCTACGAAACCCGAATTATCAGAGAGTGGGTAGCGGAAATGCCAAAGGTTGCCATTTACTTCTTTCTGGTCAACTTCTAAATCTGAAACCGCCGATTGCGATTCAGGACACCAGTTTACTAAATATTCGCCTCTATATATTAGTCCTTCATCATAAAGTTTAACGAAAGCTTCTAATACGGCCCTTGATAAACCCTCATCTAAAGTGAACCGTTCGCGCGTCCAGTCCACCGACACACCTAAACGCCGCAATTGATTGACAATAGTCCCTCCTGACTCAGCCTTCCACTGCCAAGCCTTTTCGAGAAACTTTTCGCGTCCCAAGTCGTAGCGAGTTTTGCCTTCTGCTTTGAGTTGCTTTTCAAGAATTGCTTGTACTGCAATACTCGCATGGTCGGTACCTGGTAGATATAAGGCGTTTTTGCCTTTCATTCGATGGTAGCGAACTAAAGTGTCGATAAGGGAATTATCAAAAGCATGTCCCATATGCAAGCTACCCGTAACGTTAGGAGGCGGAATAACGATACAGTACGGCTCGGCTTGATTATTCGGGTCTGCCTTATATATATGGTTATCTTCCCAAAACTTTTGCCACTTGGATTCAGCGGCTTTTGGGTCGTAAACGCTAGGGAGGTTGGTGTTTGATATTGTTGCGGTCATTCTGGGAAATATAAGTGTGGAAGGACTTTATGTTTTTTATGTTTGTTCTCTTATAAATTCTGCCACATGGTTACAAGACTGTCGCAGAATCGAACGGGCAGTTAGCTATCGCACAAGAGCGAAATTTTGTTCTCTCAAACTGTAGTTACTTTAGTTACTGTTTTAAAGCTTTGCAGTTTGACCCAGAAATTTAACTATAAAATCCAATGAAACTTAAACCTAGCTTATTAAAACTTATTGTCACGTTAATGACAATTTCCTTTCTAGCTTCTTGTGCATCAACTCCCGAAACAAGTCAGGAATGTAACCGCGCGCAAGCAGTACAAGGACAACCAAACCAAAAAGTAAACAACTGTCCACCAAATTCGAGTAGTGGTAGTCGAAGCTACTATGGGGGTAGTTCAGGTAGTCGGTTTGGTGGTTCTAGTAGGGTTGGAAGTGGCGCCAGTGATGGTGGCAGTCATTCTACAGTTGGGCGTAGTGGTTTTGGTAGCTTTGGAAGAGGTGGACACGGAGGAGGCTAATAGTTTATGTCAGTAATTTTGTTAGTAGAGATTTTTACCACAGAGGCTTCTAGGGCATAGAGAAAGGAGAATAACTTGTATCTTGAGATATATTGCTTTTGTTTTAAAATTATCTAAATATATAAAAGATTTTATAAATTGTGAGCAATATGGCGTTTCATCAAAAATACGTCAGTATTGAGCAGCCAACAATTCAGTTAATTCATTCGAGAACTCCGGCAAACTCTAAAGCTGACCCAGGAAATGCGAAGGAAATACTTGCCATAAGGAACTGAACGCATGAGGGTAGAAGAATCCAGGGCAATAGCTGAGAATTTCTTTGTTGGAGGCGGCGAGTTGGGGGCGTTGCTGCGAGCGCACAATTGGTCACAAACGTCATTAGGCGCCGTCGAAACCTGGTCGGACGACCTGAAAATGGCGGTGCAAACCCTATTGACCGAACTTGATAAAGCAAAGCCACCCGAAAAGACGCAGCTAGACTCTAACGTGCTACAGAATGCCTCAGAGTCGGCAGCCTTACACCAAGCAAATCAACTCAATGCGTTCCGAGTTAAACTTGCGGATGCTCTGCGTCCGCTCACCGATGCAGAAGAAATACAAGCGATCGCCGCTCGCATTTTGGGTGAGTCTTTAGGGGCAACGCGCGTAATTTACATCGAAGTGGTGTCGGGTGGTGAAGAGGTCATTGTTCATCGCAACTACACAAATGGGGTGGCTGAATTAAGTGGGCGATACCGTTTGGAAGACTACCGACGCAACCTAACCGCCGACCATGAGATTGGGCGTACCCAGGTTGTTACCGACATTCCTAATAATCTGAAATATACGGTTACTGAGAAGGCGAGATACCGCGAGATTGATATTGCTGCACACATTGATGTACCGTTAATTAAAAACAATCAATTTGTTGCCCTGCTTGCCGTTCAGCAATCTATGCCGCGTCAGTGGACAGAGACCGAGGTCAAACTGGCTGAAGAAACCGCAGAACGGACTTGGGCAGACGTTGAACGTGCCCGCATCGAAGGCGCCTTGCGTGAGAGTGAGGAGCTAAAGCAACGCATTTTAGAGAGCAGCAAGGACTGCATCAAAGTGTTAACACTCAACAGCGAAATCGTTTATATAAATATAGGTGGATTGTGTTTGTTGGAAGTCGATGATCCGACACTTGTTCTTAATACCTGTTGGCTTAATTTCTGGCAAGGCGAAAATTATGAAAATGCTAAGACTGCTCTCGTCGCTGCTTCAGAGGGCAGCATAGGTCAGTTTCAAGGCGACCTCCCCACCCATAAGGGCACGCCGAAATGGTGGGATATTATTATTACGCCTGTGCGAAATAGTGCTGGACAAATCACTCAACTGCTTGCAGTCTCACGAGATATTACAAAGCAAAAGCAAGCTGAGACTGAACGGGAAAGACTGCTGGCACAGGAGCAGGATGCACGGGAACAGGCGGAAACCGCCAACCAAGTCAAAGATCAGTTTTTAGCGGTTCTATCGCATGAGTTGCGCTCGCCTCTCAATCCCATTCTGGGTTGGACTCGATTATTACAGAACGGCAAACTCGATGCTGCTCGCCAAAGAGAAGCCCTTGCAACCATTGAACGCAACGCCAAACTACAGACGCAATTGATCGAAGATTTGCTCGACATCTCCCGGATCATGCAAGGCAAACTATCTTTAACAGTGGCGCCCGTTAGTTTGACCTTTGTAATTTCTGCTGCCGTAGAAACAGTGCGGTTAGCAGCAGAAGCAAAGAAAATTCAAATCATTCTGGATCTTGCTCCAGCAGTTGCCTCCGTTTCTGGAGATGCAACCCGTTTGCAGCAGGTAGTCTGGAACTTGCTGACCAATGCCGTCAAATTTACACCCAGTAATGGACAAGTGACTGTTGAACTGTACGAGGTCGATCAATTGGCACAAATTCGAGTTATTGACACGGGCAAAGGCATCAATCCGCAGTTTTTGCCGTATGTGTTTGAGTACTTCCGACAAGAGGATGGTTCTACCACGCGCAAGTTTGGCGGCTTGGGGTTGGGACTGGCGATTGTGCAGCAAATTGTAGAGATGCATGGGGGAACAGTGCAAGCAGAGAGCCAGGGTGAAGGGCAAGGTGCCACCTTCATTGTGCAATTGCCGACAATGCAACAAACATCACCGATTGTATCTCAACCTATCCAGACCCAAGTAGATTCAGAATTGCCGCTAGCAGGCATTCAAATTTTGCTGGTAGATGATGAACCAGATACCCGTGAGTTTCAAGCTTTTCTGCTAAGCCAGAGTGGGGCAAAAGTGACAGTCGTTGCTTCTGGCTTAGAAGCATTGCAAGCACTGGAAGAATCTATTCCCGATGTGTTAGTGAGTGACATTGGGATGCCCCAGATGGACGGTTATATGTTACTCCAGCAAATTCGTTCGCGACCATCTAATCAAGGTGGAATGATCCCAGCAATTGCACTGACTGCCTATGCTGGAGAAATAGATCAACAACGGGCATTTCAGGCCGGATTTCAAACTCACATCACAAAACCTGTGGAGCCAGAGGAGTTAGTGAGAGCAATTATTGATAGGAATAAATATAAATCAGGCGCAGTGACATGACCACCACTACAGTAAAGCAAATAATAAAAAATATTACATTCCTTTAAATCCTATAGTTGTTTCTACCTTGTGTTGTGCGGATGTAGAAACCATTTTGGGCAACCCAGTTCTAAGGAAAGCTTGGTGCCTAATTCCAATTTGGCTCAATAAGATACCAATTAAAATCAAGCTACCACCAATATAATGAGCCATAGTCGGCGCCTCGCCCAAAATGAAGTAAGCTGCTAAAATGCCTACGAGTGGTGTAAATGAGCTAACTAAAGAAGCTACCGATACAGTGGAAGCTTTCAAGCCTTTAATCCAAAAGGATTGACCTAAAACTACAATTACAAAACCATATACAAACATCCACTGCCAAAGAAAAGGCGAAAACACATCTGTAAAATGGTCGCGACCATAAATTATTAGCGCAATAAAGAAAAATATTATAGTTCCCAAAGCTGTACGAAATACACTGTAGATTCCTAAAGGAATTTTAGAAAGATGTTGTTTGCTAATAATTGTAGAAACAGCTAAAGCCACAGCTCCTATTGCTGCCAATATTTCTCCAATACCTATATAAAAACCTCCCATATTCATCGTGGATTGTCCTGGAGGCTGAAGAATTATGGTTAAGGTGACACCAATAAAGGCAGTAACTGCTCCTACAGTTTCCCAAATATTGACCCGTTGCTTCAAAAGCAAAACTGATAAAGCTAGTGTTAAAGGTGGTTCTAGGCGCCCAACCAAAACAACATTATTAACATTAGTTAGCGCCAATGCCTGAAAGATTAAAGCAGGCGCGATAGCTCCCGATAATATTGCAACTTTTGTCAGATTTAACCAGTTTTTTCTTGATATTTTCTTTAATATCGCTTTGTTCCACTGGCGCCTGTAAATAGTAATCAAAACCAATAAGGCACATATATTACCGACAAATAAAACATTACATAGAGAAATTGGATTACGAGCATCTATAAAATGTTGGGCGCCAATTTCTGTTAACTTTCGGGTAATGGCACTAGATGCTCCAAAAATTAGAATTGCAAGCCAGAGGTAAATCTGTCCTGAAATTCTGTTGTGTTTCTTGACCATGACAAACTTAATAATTTATTAGCTATTGCTTAACTTGGCAGCACCAAAGGTAGCATTGAACTTACGGCACCAAATAGCAGCAGATTTATAATTCTCTAAATCAATATTTTTAGGAATAGCATAAGTTTGGGTGCCGCTAAATTTTTGTAAGCGACCAAGAATGACGTAATCTCCTTTTTTTAAGGAATAGGAGGGTGGCTTAGTTGAACCAATTACGTCATCTGAACGATGCAAAATTACAACTAAATCTGGCCCTGAGTCAGAAGTTTTGAATGACTCATTAAGCTTGAGAAACAAGTTGCCGTTATTTATTATAATGCTTGATGTACCTTGCGTTGTATGCTCTCCAGAAACAAAAGTACCAACTTTCACACTTTGTTGAGATTGTGCTAACTGAACTACAGGAATATTTGAAGACTTCACAGCCACATGATTTTCAGTTGCACTAATTTCTTTTGCACAGCTTGCTATCAACAGGGATGCGAGACTTAGCATTAAAAAACTTCTTAATTTCATAGCTTTATATTCCTCGTTATAGCATCAGTTAGTGATATAGGTTTTGCTTTAACTGTAACTAACTAACTTGATTGTTGCTTAAGCTATCTGGTTAAAGGTTATAAGGCTCTAAATGTTTCAGTCTATAAAGCTGAGATTTACCTTTGAAAGTTCTTATGGTTTTCTCAGCTAATTTTAAGCTCTTCAATTATGTCATGCATGAATAAATACTTACTGCCATTAAGTAGATTAAAAAAAATAATGGTAGTTTTTAACACCAGCTAATCCTGCTCTCAGCAAAAACTCAGGAATTCAATCAATACTAATAAACATCGAAGACAGACGATTTTATAAAGGAATCATCCAAAATGAATCTCAAAACTATTGTAACTACTGCTGCTTTAACTGGTTTAGTGACAATTGGTAGCGCCTCACTCAGTGCAATTAACTTACAGTCGGGTCAAGCGGTAGCAAAAGAAACAAGCACAATGATGACATCTACTCAGCGTTCTGCTCAAGCAGAAGCAATGAAAGATGTTACAGGCTTAACTCCTGCTCAAAAAATCGCTATGCTGACTAAACATAAAGGTATGTTTGGTAGTGGTGATGAACTCCGTCGTTATTTCTTTGGCGATTTGGAACCAATTGCTGTTCAACCTGGTGGCGCAGGTATGGTTGTAAATCTTTATAATAAAGCTAATAATACTACATTTGCTTATTGTGCAACTTACGATGTAGTTGTTGCAGTTAAACAAGGTAAAATAAACGCTTTTGCTCCAAGCGAAGTCAAATAATGAGTAGTTAATTTTTCGGGTTAAAATAAGATTATTAAGATACCCGACTTGTTGAAGAAGTCGGGTATCTAATTCGGGGTAATTATGACAGCACATATTCTTTTGGTAGAAGATGATGTAAAGCTAGCTCGATTTGTCGAGTTAGAATTAACTAGCGAAGGTTATAAGGTTAGTGTTGCCAACGATGGAATGACAGGAATTACTTTAGCACGGGAATCGGCGCCGGATTTAGCAATTTTAGATTGGATGGTTCCTGGTTTAACTGGAGTAGAAATTTGTCGCCGTCTGCGCGCAACGGGGAGTAAAATTCCTGTTATTTTGTTAACTGCAAAAGATGAAGTTAACGACCGTGTGACTGGTTTAGATGCTGGCGCCGATGATTATGTCGTCAAACCCTTTAGTATTGAGGAGTTATTGGCAAGAGTCCGCGCTCATCTGCGTCGTACTCAAGAAGATAGTTCTGATATATTACAATTTGAAGATTTACGATTAAACCGTCGCACTCGTGAAGTATTTCGAGGTAACAGAACAATAGAACTAACAGCAAAAGAGTTTGATTTGCTTGAGTATTTAATGAGTTACCCGCGTCAGGTATTTACCAGAGAGCAAATTTTAGAAACAGTTTGGGGTTATGATTTTGTTGGAGACTCTAACGTTATAGAAGTCTATGTTCGCTATGTGCGTTTGAAGTTGGAAGCAAATAATGAAAAACGCTTAATTTATACGGTGCGGGGTATCGGGTATGCATTACGCGATAATTAATACTGTAAACTATATCATAATGTAACAATTATTAATCACCGGCGCCAGTAAATCTTAAGTTTTTATTTAGCTGAAAAAGTCCTATCAGGTGTTAAATCTATAAGATAGGTATTTTTTTATTTAGGTATATCATGTTTGATGACTTCTACTGGCGGCAAAGGCGGACAATAGAGGTTTTATCGTCGCTTAGTCATCGCAATGGCGAATTAAGCGAATATTTAAAAGAAATAGCTTGTGGTGTAAACGAGTTAATTAGTATTGATTGGTCTGTTGTAACTATTTGTCAGCAAGGCTTTGGTAAGGTATTGGCTAGTAGTATAGATTTAGGTAGAGAAATAGGTACTTATTCTGTACATGGTCAATTATCCGGAACAGTTATAGAAACTGGACGCAGTTTAATAGTCGAAGATACTAAATGCTGTACGAAATATGGTCAAGCTCCAGAAGGTTATCAAGCTTACTTAGGAATACCATTGCGTACTTCTCATTCAGGAGTTATTGGAACAATTTGCTCATTCCATAAAGAACCGCGCACTTTTTCCCCTTCAGAAGTTAACATAGTAGAATTATTTGCAGAACGTGCCGCTACAGCAATAGATAATTATCATCTTTATAAACAGCAACAGCAATTTAATGGACTTTTAGAAGCTGAAGTCGCGCAGAGAACCGAAGAATTAAAAGTAGCACAAGCTCAACTTGTTGAACAAGAACGTCTTGCGGCAATTGGTGAATTTGCTGCTTGTATTATCCATGAAATTCGTAATCCCTTAACAACTATGAAAATGGGATTGAATTATTTTAATAAACTGGATTTGAATGATGCTGCCAAATTACGATTATCTCTAGCGATAGATGAAGGTAATCGTTTAGAAAGACTATTACAAGAAATATTACTTTATGCTAAACCCCAAGCTTTACAAGTGGCGCCAATTTGTCTCAACGAATTCGTCACATGTATTATAGAGTTTCTGCATATGCCAGAGGCAGAGGGAAGATATATAAAATTTACTCCTGCAAGTACGAACGTTCAGGTACTCGGAGATAAAGACAAGCTAAAACAAGTATTAATAAATCTAATTCGTAATGCTTATGAAGCCGTAAACGTAGGAGATACGATTAAGTTGGATATTGCATCAAATCTCAATCAAGCTATAATCAACGTTCATAATGGTGGCGCCGTAATAGTACCAGAAGTATTATCAAAACTAACTCAACCATTTTATTCAACGAAACCGGATGGCACAGGACTGGGACTTGCAATAACTAAACGTATTGTTGAAGCACACGGTGGGAAGTTAGTAATTACATCTAATGCCGAACAAGGAACAATTGTAAGTATAGTCTTACCTATGTTGGGTTCCGTTCCTCCAGCCAACCTACAAATCATCAACAAGGTAAAATAATGGTAAATACACTTCCTTGATTTATTTTAGAACTCACCATAACTGTACCACCCATACTTTCTATAAAGCTTTTAACAATCGATAAACCTAAACCAGTACCACCATTGGAACTACGCGCTTCATCTACACGATAAAATCGCTCAAAAATTCGAGATTGGTGTTGTAAGGGAATACCGTAACCATTGTCAAAAACTTCAATTATGCCTTCGTTTTTAATTTGCTTTAATTTTATAACTATAGGTGTATCTGGGTGAGAATATTTAATTGCGTTATCAATCAAATTAAGTAATACTTTTTCAAGTTTGTTGCTATCTGCTTTTACAATAATTGGATGAGTAGGCGCCTCAACTTGAATTTGTCTATTACTATTTTGATATGCCATCTGCACAACGTCGGAAACTATATCATTTAACGTACAAGCTTTAATATCAAAATGCCCATACCTACTATCTATTCTAACTAAGTCGAGTAAATCTTGTAATATATGAATAGTACGTTCTGCTTCTGATGCTGCTGTTTGCAAAGCTTCTTTCTGAATTTCGGTTAAATTTTGTTGTCTTCTTAGTACACTTTGTAAATATCCATATACAACAGTTAATGGTGTTCGCAGCTCATGAGAAATATTACTGGTAAATTGTCGTTCTTTTTCCCAAGCTTGAGATAATCTAGACAACATCATATTAACAGTTTGAGCGAGTTGTTTTACCTCTGTCGGCGCCTGAGCAAGGTGTAATTTATATGAGTCTAAATCTTCTGCTTGAATTACTGCTGTCATTTGGCTAATTTGCCGTATAGGTTGAAGGGAATTTTTAATGTAGAATGCAATTGTTGCTGATATTATTACAATTACCACAATTCCAGCGATACCTACATTGTGTAGCAGTGTGACAAACATGGTTTGGTCACGGGTAATATCTTGTGCTATATAAATTTCACCTATTAACTCACCTTTGATTCTTAATTTTTCACCGCATAAAACAAAGTAATGTCCTTTAACTGCGTAAATTTCTGCTTTATCAGGCATTTCTGTAAACGAAATTAATTCAGCAATATTAGAGCCAAATACAGGATTTAAATTATTTGATTTAGCAAGTATTTGATTTGTATCTTGACTTTTTACCCATAACAAAGTGTCATTTTCTGTTCGATTGTCAATTGCTTTTTGTAATGCAGTCTCAATTGGCAACATCCCGCTGTAAACTTCGACATCGCGCGGTAGACGTGAAGCTATTTCCTGAATATTCCGCTTATGACTATCGATTAAAATTTGTTGCATTTTCCAACCAGTCCAAGTAGTAAGACCAGCTAATCCACAAGCAAAAACTAGAATAATACCGATTGTCAAACGAAATTGTAATGAAAAAGAGTCAATTTTAGGAAATAATCTATTGAATCTACTCACTTTTTTAATTCCGGTTGAGATATGGGACAAGTTTTATTGACGAAATCACATTTATAAATATAAGGTTCTTGCCAACTTAAAGGAATTTCTAATAAGTCTCGTGTACCTGTCATTGCTTGTCCCATAAATAATAATAAAGCAACGCAATTTAAAATCGTGTGAATTAGGCGCCAGCGATGTGACTTATCTTTATAAATTTCGGGTACAATAGCTAAAGAGAAAATCATTAGCATTGCCGCAGCCATACCAATATAGTAATGCGACCAAAACCATTCGTTATCACGACGAAACACTCCGTCTTGAAAGCCTAAAATTATCAAACCCGCACCTGTGAGAGTTGCAAACACAGACCGCCATAGCTTAGTATTAGCACGGTAGAGGAATAATAAAGATGTAATAGTTGCTACAAACATCAACAAAATAAAAATTACTTTAAACGGCGCCTTGCTCCACACTTGATTCGTGATAAGATTTTTACCAATTGGATGAGATAATCCGATTAAAGTTAATCCCACAATGGCGCCTGTTAGCCAACTCCCCAATTGTTTATGTTCAACACCAACCGACGCTGGAATTTTGCTCTTACCTGCACTTTTGCTCTGTAAACGACGCTGACGTGTTGCCCAAGCAAAGTTAACCACGATGCCAAGTAAGGGAAAAACAAAGAAAATAGCTATGAAAGGATGAACAAGCGCTAAAAAATCTACTAAGTCCATACAACCACCTTTTGACATGTCCCTGTTTGCGATAAGAACAATCATCGATGGTATTCCCAAGAACTAAATTATCTATAGCTGAGAATTTATATAAATTTAGACATATTTTCTCTCAGTTCTTTCTCAGCTTATTCTCATCTTATCTCGACTTTATCCATTTTTCTGATGGGGAGCATCTAGTTTTTGCAGAAGTACCCAAACGATAGCTTATTAAGCGGGGTTGGGGATTTAATGCCATATTCAACTGGACGTTCGTGCCAAGGTCGCACAAGCTTCTCTCCTTATATCTTGCACCTCTCCGTATATACTCAGACTAACTAAAAATTAACGCAATAAAGCTACATTATTTTTATCGCCTTTTATCGCTAAAACAAGGACTTGAGGATTTATACTGAGTGCTTAAATTCAATCAAATTTTATTGGTGCAAGATGTGAGCTACGTACAAAACCTATAGGAGTCAAAATCGGACTTTTACTTACTGTCATGACTCAAAGGGTAAAAACTACACAAAAGTGACTTTGCTAGCTAATATAGCATTCCTACATGGGTTACAAAAATATATTCGCGTAGAGACGCAATTGAAAGAATGTCTCTACAACATACGTAAATCGCAGATTTTCCCGCAGGGATTTTGACAAACGATGCGTGGATTGCTATATATGTCTAAGCATAGCTTTATAATGCTACAGTTAAACCGCTTCCGGAACCAATGGTTAATAAATTCACTTAACAGCATAAATTTTAAACCTGATAAAAGCCTATAACATGTTATAAGGTTAATGATTTTTCTGGGAGAAGCGTAGTGTTGAGAATTAGTGTTGAAGAAGCAGCTATTAATTTAAAAAAGCTCTTGGAACAAGTAGCCAAGGGAGAAGAAATCATTTTGTTGGAACAAAATCAAGTTGTAGCTCGTTTAGTCCCTCCACAACAAAAACAACAGCGTTTAGCAAGTATGAAAGAATTTCGAGATGCACTTTCAGTTAAGGGAGAATCTTTAAGTGCTACAGTAATTAATGCACGTATTGAGGAGCGTCATTGATATATTTGGATACAAGTGTTCTCGCTTCTTTATATTGGGCAGAAGCGTTAAGCGATATGGCTGAGGAACTCGTGCTAACTGAAACTGAGCTTGGTATCAGTCAGTTAGTTGAGGTAGAATTTGTTTCTGCATTATCACGTCGAGTTAGAATGCGCGAAATATCTCAAGATGATGCAGGAGGTATAGTTGAGAGGTTTCAAATTGATTTAGTTAGCGGTTTTTATACTCGTATTGCGGTAGAATCTGTTCACTACGACTTGGCGCGCGACTGGATTAGTAGGTTTGAAACACCACTGCGTACACTCGATGCTCTACATTTAGCAGTAGCATCACAAAATAATATTAGGTTGGTAACTGCCGATCAAGGTTTGGCTGCAAGCGCTCAAGCTTTAGGAGTTGAAATTCTTCTACTAGAGTAAATTAACTTTTATTTATAAATATGCTGGTTACTATAAATTTTGCGAAGGGGGTAAAGAAGTGGAGTTGGCGCCAGCTAAAGTATTGTCTGATGACATTTGTTGAGGTAGCTTGTTGTCAAGATGCCGTTTGAAGAACAGCCAAGCTTGCCATCCCACAACAGCGCCAAATACCAGGGTAAGCGCATAAAAATTTGTATCATAAAGTACAGAATATTTGACCAAGAGA
>NZ_MRCD01000163.1 GCF_001904745.1 Calothrix sp. HK-06 | reverse complement strand
TCAGCACTCAGCACTCAGCACTCAGCACTCATTACTTTTTACAGGAGTACATAAAAATGCTGGCATATGTCCTAGCTTTAGCAGTTGGAATCGGCAGTATCGCGCTATACTTAGCAGCTTTCTTTTTTCCTGAAATCCACAAAAAGAATGATTTTATTTGGAGTGGTGTGGGTTTCTTTTACGCATTAGTACTATGGATATTCGCGCGTCGCATAGGTGGAGGTCTTTTACTAGGTCACATTGCTAGCGTCTCACTACTATATTGGTTTGGCTGGCAAACATTTGCACTACGTCGTCAAATTGTACCAGCGTCACAACGAACTCCCCTACCCAGTGCAGAAGAAGTCAAAGCCAAAGTTGATGGTAACAAGTTTTCGTTACCTCAAAGTCTTGGGCAATTACAAAGAACTATTACAGGCGCCTTTTCTGGAGCAAAGAACAAAGCACAAGAAACAATCAAAAAAGCTAAACCGCAGGATACAACTTCCGCAACTGCCTCACCCGCACAAATTATCGATGCACTTATTGAAGAGGCACCTGCAACTAAAGCACCAAAACCCGACATCGTAAATTCAACGATTGAAATTAAACCAGCACCTACAGCAGAAACCAAAATTGCTGAACCTATTCCACCCAACCCACCATCACCAGAACTAATAGAAGCAGCACAAGCACCAACCGAAGAGGCGCCAACTCCTCCTGTAGAACAACCACCAACTCAATAAACAAATTTATCCCCCCAACCCCCCTTAATAAGAGGGGCTAAGAAATACTCTTGTCCCCCCCTTATTAAGGGGGGCTAGGGGGGATTAAATCAGATACACTTAACGTAACAAACATATGTCTTACAGCGACTTCACAAAAATTGAGCAAGTAGTTACCGCTCTTGAGTTAACAGTAGAAGATATTCCCCACCTATTTAGCCAAATACCAATAATCGAACCATCGCAACGGCTAAAAGAAACACTAGAAGAATGCTTAGACTTGGCAGCCAGCATAAGCACCGAGAAAGCGCGTTCAGAATTGATTATCACACCCATCTTGCTAGAAATACGGCGCCTCTTCAAAAATAAAATCGGTTATTTTTCGGGCAACACATTTAATATTGATGCATCAAAAGGTTTAACAGGTGCGTGTGACTTTATATTAAGTGCATCAAACAATCAATCGCTGATTACAGCACCTGTACTGACTCTAGTAGAAGCCAAAGATAATGATATTAGTATAGGGCTAGGACAATGTATAGCACAAATGGTTGGCGCCCAAATATTTAACGCTCGAAAAGGAACAGAACAAAAAAATATCTATGGTGCGGTATCAACAGGCACTAACTGGAAATTTTTGATACTAGAAGGTAATGTAGTCAAAATCGATTTAACCGAATATTTCATTAATCAAATCGGCAAAATATTAGGTATCCTTGCTGAACCATTTAAACTTTATTACGGAAGCTAGTTAGTAAATTAATTACTAAAAATAGCTCGTTTGCTGATATTCAACCCTAATAACTCAAAATTGAATGAACAAGTAAAAAACATCTGTAACTTATTGGTATGGGCTGTGTATTTTATTGAATGTGTTCAAGAATTAAGCCCATCAGAGAAAGATCAGGTGCCATCTACACCACCTGGTGTACCTACCTGCTTGAACTCCAACCGTGGCGCCCTAGATTGTAAAAAAAATCAATGCCACCTCCTTGGTAGATTTGCCCTAAAAATCTTTAAGATATAAGAAGATTTGATTCTAAGCAGAAAATATTTGATGTAAAAATAGTAACATCTATATGTAAGTTAAATCAAGACGTGTGTGCCAATGGTACTACTATTGAAAATAGGCGCCTTCTCAAAAAAGTCAAAACGGCATCAGACCATATCCCAATAATGATGAAATTCCGACTTCGCTAACCACACATTAATTTTAATGTCAATTAATCTCAATTAATAAATCTATGGCAACTTACCCAAATTACCCATTTGATATCAAAGAAATACTACTTGAAAATCAAAACGCACCTGATATTGTAACGTATTTAGTTGCAAGCAATGCACCAAAAAGTGTTGAAATTAGTAGTCAACAACATACTGATGGAAGTGATGATAAGTTAGATGTAGATGATAGTCCAGATGTCACGCGCGAAAAAATTAGGAAAATAGCTGAGTTTTTAACAGATAAAAACAAACTAGCAGAAGTGGTCATCCATATTCATGGATACAATACAAGAAGTAAAGATTTTGAGAACTGGGTAAAAGAGATACAGCAGTATATTACTACAGATGCATTGATTAAACAAAAGAAAGTTGCTTTTATAGGTTACTACTGGCCCTCAGAATATATTAATTTCAAGTCAAATGATAAAGAAGAATCGGTAACTAGCCACTTTGGTAAAGCAATTAAAAGCCTACCAATTTTTTTTAAAACTGTATACAGTTATTCAAGTTGGGGACTGATAGCTGCTTTTGCCTTTATTTTGGCTATTTCTGGCTTAAGTATCAATGATAATTTTTCATTCGACTTTTCTGGGTTTGCCTTTTTCTTATTTACGTTAGGAATTGGCTTTTTTGCCTGTTTATTTGGTTGGGTTTTAGGCTCCATATTACTGAGAGTTTCAATATACTTTCGGGATAACTACCGCGCGGTTAACTACGGGGTTCCAGACTTAGTAGAGTTTATTCGCCAAATAGATAATGCAATTATAGAGCAGGCGGATGGGGAAACCCGATATGATAAGAAAAAGAATTTTTCTCAAGGTAATAATCCTAGAATTAAGGTATCATTTATAGCTCATAGTATGGGTGCATTCGTTACCACAAACGTAATTCGCATCCTCTCTGATATATTCGATGAAAACTCGATACCGAAATTAAGTCAAGGTAATGTAGAAATAGAACCATCACCAAACATTGGTAATGTATTCTCATTAGGTCGTTTAGTATTAGCTTCACCAGATATACCTATCGAGACAATAATGCCCGAAAGGTCTAACTTTTTGCGCTCCTCATTACGTCGTTTTGAAGAATCTTATTTATTTAGTAGCCAGGGAGATGTCATATTACGAGTTGCCTCAACAGCAGCAAACTATATAAGTTTCCCTGCAAATACTTATGACCGTGGTTTTCGATTAGGTAATATTGTAGTAGATAGTCGTATTGATAAAAATGACAAATCAAATTCAGCACCGATGCGTTATGGCATTATTAATCAAAACCATGATGGTAGTGTAAATGCTGATGATAGAAGTGCAATGGCAGAAATAGGTATTGTTTCTGACAACACACTAAAAACCTTATCAGACCTTTTGTCAAACAATAGTAAGGTAACTCAAAATTACGCCATCGCTGGATTATTTACTTACTTTGACTGCACAGATTACAGAGATAAAGTAATTATTAATAATCAAAAAATCAGTGAAAAACCAGAGGGTGTTTTAACTAGAGCATTACGCCAAAGCAAACTTTCTTTTGTGGATTGCTTAATTCTAATTTTTGATTCCATCGTAATTGAAAAGAACGTTCATGGTGGATACTTCCAAGGGGAATTCAGCAGAAAAATCCTTTATCGGTTAGCATTTTTAGGGTATAAAGACTTTTTAGTTTCTTTGAAAGATGAACCTGATTATCAAGAAATAGTGCCACAAATTGAAACATCATCAAATAATCAACAGACACCATTTGATGCTTATAAAGAAGCAATGATTAAATTATCACAAGTTCTATCAAAACAATGCGAAGACAAAGGAATTAAAGTATTTTTGGCGCCAGAGCGGTATGTTGTAGATATGTTAGGTGAAGAGCGTAACCGTAAAGGGTACTAATGGATACTGGGATGGGCATTCTGCTTATCCCACAAGAATTATACATTCAAGTGTGAAACTGAAAAAATTAGTTTCAAATTTGCCTTAATATAAACGTTAAAATTAAAATTATAAAAATTTTAAATACCATATCGTGCGTGGTACGTAGGAGATAGTCATGCAAATTGAAGATTAAAGCCAAATGTGTAAAGTTTTAACAAGCTTAAATGTAATAAATCGTGCAGATCAAATTCGCACCAAGGATGGAACAGTATCATCAGAACAAATACGCTCTGTCACGCTCGAAAATGTATTAGTGGATATAGGCGCCACAACATTATGTTTACCAGGAGATGTTATTGTTCAACTGGGCTTAAAATTGCTAAAAGAAGTTGATGTCGCAACTGCAATGGGTATTGGACAAGCCAGAATTCTCGTGGCAAAGGTAATACTGTACAAAAAATGAGTATGGGCGCTAAGTTACAATATCCACAGCCATTTCGCTCACGACCATAAGTCAGTAGCCCAGTGGCAAAAATTGCAACACCCGAAGAATGCGCCACTTTGATTTGCTATGGCAACTTCTTGTTCGTATAACCTTTCAAAATGGCGCCGACACTCCTGAAATAAATCAGTTGACCAAATAGCTATAGTTTTTTAATGAAGATGCTTATTCCGTAAAACCGCTATAGGGTACGTGTAGAGACGTTACATGTAACGTCTCTACAAGATTATCGTGTGCGTACAAATGTATTGATATAATTTATTTTTGTTTTTGTTAGTTCGTGGTGGTTGATGGGAATTATACGAATAAGTACAAAAAAATATTCAAAATAATCAATCATCAGTGAAATCATGGATTTACTGCATCCCCCTCTTGAACAATTGGTTCGGGAGATAAAAGCATTTAATCATGCTTGGAAAGCGACAAGTGAATTATTTGGGAAAGATTCACCCCTATCTACTTCAACGCGCGATTTTAAAAGCTGTTTACAGGTGCGTTTATTACGAAGCTATGCACCTGAGCAGGTTTATTTGGTTCTCGATACAAAAGCTGAAGCCTCGGAACCATTATATGGCTTACGTCTAACAAAACCGATTGGGGAATGGAAGGATGCAGACCATTTACCAGTACGGATAGCCGAGCAGTGGTTGACATCTAAAGAACTAGAAACATTTAAAAGGGTATAGGGGTGCTGTATGGGATTAGCGAAAATTTGGGGGATTGTTTGGGATAATAGCCCTTTCCACTGGGCAACGGCAATTGTAGTATTTATTGCGGTATCTGTTGAAGTGTATGGAGTATGGCAATATTATAAATCAGATTGTGGAATTACTGGCGCCGCTATTAAATCTCTGAAAAATCCCCAGCAGGGGGAAGATAGAAGTATTCGCCGATGGAAGCAGGAACATTTACAAATTAATAATGAAGGCGCCGTTCTCAAACAAGATAATAAATATATACTAGCAAAGTATCCAGAGATTTTATCACGTCCAGTTCCTCGAAGTTCTCTACGTTTTGTCACTACTTTGTGTACAGCTATTGGTGTTTTAGGAACTTTTTATGGAATACAAGAAGGATTACAAGGAATAAATTTAGATACTAGTAGTTCCGAACAATTAATGGCTTCAAGTAAGGAATTATTAGTAGGGATGAAGACAGCATTTTCTACTTCCTTAATGGGGCTTGGTTCAGGGAGCTTTTTTACTTTAGTCTTGTTTTTCTGCGAGTCGCTACGTCAAAATTACCGCGATAGCTTACGCAAGCAGTTAAGTGCCGTTGCAATTATACCAACAGCAGAAAATCAAAGTCGAGAAGTGGCATTACAGTTAAGCCTTGTAGCACAAAAATTACAAAATTTAAGTGCAGAAGCAATAGGTGAAGCTGTAGGTAAGGGTGTAGCAGAAAAATTATCCGGACTACACCAACTAAGTCCTAGAGCTATTGGGGAAGCTGTAGGGGAAATAGTTCTACCAGCGTTAAGAGCGATTTATAACGAGCAGAAGCAAATAAGAGAATTACAACAAAACCAAGGTCAAAGAGTTTTAGAGCAGCTTATTCAAGATTTGCGGGTTGATTTAATCGAACCACTAGCTCAAAAATTAGACGATAGTGCAAATCTCACAAAAGAAGCTTCTGAAGCAGTGAAGGAACTACATAAACAATTAGGTGATATTACTCAAAATTTAGCAAGCTCCATTGTAACAATTCAGGATTTTCAAAAAACGACATTAGGTGAATTGAAAAGTTTTGCTGAGGATTTAAAAAATACTTTAAGTAATTTTCAAAGCGAGACAAAGGGTGTTTTAGAACAAACAGGAAGAGAAATCAATCGCGCGGTTGAAAAAAGCATTGAGGGAATGGAGTTACAACGCACAGCTTTTGAAGCAAGCGCAAACGAAGCTGCACATACTTTTCAGGGTATCCGAGAAGAGCTTCAAGCAGCATTACAAGAAAGAGCAGAAATTGAAAGAAAAATGCTGCAAGAAACTCATACAAAAATCAACGATATTCTTGCACAAGCAAATGCAGCCTTTCGTAAGCAGACTAATACTCTAACAACAGTTGGTAATGAAGCTAGCCAATTTATGAATGGCGCCAAAGATAATTTAGTAGCAACATTAACCGCAACCCGTAAAGTAGTACAAGATGATTTAACTAAATTTCGAGAGGGATATCAAACAAACCTTAAAAGTTTCTTTGAAGAACAAAATAATTTACTAGAGAATACTTTGGGTAAGCAGCGCAATGGGTTAGCTGAAGTTGTAGTAAATTTAGATAAAACATTTAGAGAAGAAGCAAGCAGACGCAGTGAGCTAACAAAAGAAGTAGACCAATCTTTAACAAAGGTTCATGAAGCAGCGAAAGAGGTTAGTGAACTTGCAATTGCTACAGGGCTTACTAATACACTACGTTGGCAAGAGATGAAAGAACTTGCTAAAGATATAGGTAAACAAGTACAGAGCGTCAATGATTCATATAGTAAATTATCTTACACTTTCCGAGAAACTCTACAGGATTGGAAAAACCACTTTGCAACTTCACGAGAAACTTTCTTTAAAGAAGCTGATTCTTCAATGGCTAAAGTTTGTGGAGGATTGCTAGAAACTGTTAAAGTCTTGGTTGCTGTTCAAGATAATCACAATATTACTAACAGGGGCAGTTAAGATGACTGATCTTACCACCAGTGGTTTAGACATAGATACTAGCGAAGAAGATGATAGTAGTGTTTATCTTTCTATCGGTGACTTAATGTCTGGGTTGCTAATGTTTTTTGCCTTGCTATTTATTACTGCATTACTTCAACTCGCCGAAAGAGATGAACCAAAGAGAATAGTAATTGGTAACGTAGTGGAAGCCATGCAAAGCAAAAATATAGATGTAAAAGTCAACCAAGAGAATGGCGATATAAGTATTAGAGAATCAATATTATTTGATAAAGGTAGTGCTGAATTAAAGCCGCAGGGTAAAGCGTTTCTTCGGAGCTTTATTCCTGTTTACAGCGAGGTTATATTATCAAAACCCGAATTTGATAAAGAAGTTAGCCGTGTTGTGATTGAAGGTCATACAAGTTCAGCAGGAGATTATAAAGACAACATGCAACTGAGCTTACAACGTTCTGCATCAGTAACTCGATTTATATTTTATGAGATGCAATTTTCTAAACAAAAACTTTTTAGTAAAAAGATTTTAGCCGCAGGACGTGGTGAAATAGAAGCAGAAGAACGCTATGATAAACCATCCGACCGTAAAGTTGTTTTTCGTTTTCAATTTCGTAGCGAAGAGATTGGAAATAAACTTCGCAAAAATACTTCCACAAATAATCAAGCATCTGAAAAATGAATTTTGATTTTCCTAGACCCAATTCACAAAGCTTAAAAACTCATATTCCTAGCAAATTAATCGAGGTTGCTAGTAAACTACCAGCTTCGCAAATTCCCTTACCTACTGTTGATAAAGTACTGCAAGCTATTCAAACAGGTAATGGTCATGAAATTACAAATCTAGAATGGATTTATTGTATTTATGCCAAGGCAAAGTGGGATAAAAGAAATCCTCAGACTAGTTATCTAACCTCTAATAATATCTGGAGAATAGCTATAAACAACTCATGGTTACAAAAGCAACTCTTGTGGCGTTTAGCTTTATATCACAACGACCAAGGAGAAAAAGTATTAGCAAAATCTTTTGCTGATTCTTTTGATACCTTTGTTAATTCTTCCTTTACTACTAAATCACTAGCAGTCATAGTTATTTTAGCACTTCGCAATCACGACCCAGGTTCAGAGTTAGCAAAAATAGCTTGTCAAAAAAATTTAAATTATACTAGTTTGCAAAATCAGATTCACTATCACATACCTACTTGGATAGAAAAACTTAACTTTCTAAAATATGTTTCGCCCTATTTTTGTACACTTGTTTCCCCAACCGAACAACAAGCAAACTGGCTGTTAAGCTGCTTGGATGAGATGTCAGTACAACAGCAACTAGAGGCAGTCAACCATTTACTAACTCATGTTTCCAAAGAATTGGCGAGTCAACATCCACAGTTAGTTGACTGGTTGCGACGAAACTACCGCAACGGCGCCGGATGGAATTTACTTTCTGATACGGCAAAGCATAGACTTAGAGAATGGATAGGCGCCGTTAATTATGGTGATTTCCAAGAACTAGTAGATTTAATATTAGCAAAAATACACTTTGAAAAATGGGAAGCTAACCAATTAGTAAGGCGCCGAGAATTTTGGGCTGATTATAGTAATCGGTTTGAGCAAATTCGCATTTTACTACCACAAACATCACAAAAAGTCATCGGTAGTGAACTAAAAAGGAGCGTTGATATTTTAGAAAATGATGGCAGCGAACAAACAGAAATCTGTATTTTTGATTTTGGCGACTGGTTGGTTGTGGAATTTTTTCGAGGTATAGGTAGCGAAACCCGTTTATTCCCTAATAATCATCAAAATCAGCAGTTGCTTTTTGGTTCTTCAAAGCTATCTGTGAAACAAATCCGTGCAATGGGTGGCGAAAAGCATGACCATAAATACCTTTGGCAAGTGTTCTGTCGTGAATGGCTACTTTCTAAAAACATCAGCCCAAACACAGCTAATAAAACAATCAAAAATCCGACTCCCCATGAATTATATCAGCGCAGCATCAAGCTTACACGTTGGCAAGATGATATTGAAAGATTAGAACGAGAAGCTTTATATTTTATGCAACAAAAAAACAACCATTTTTAAGATTTAGAAACATATCATATAGACTGGCTTTCCACTGGTAGTGTAATCTTTTATACATGCTCGTTTAAATTCAACTAAAGTCAAATATATATACCTATATAATTATAACTGGAGTTTAACTTATTTTTCAGTTTGAGTTATAATGTTGAATTAACTTATCAGTCCTAAAACTCGAAAAAATTATTAGGAGTTAAAATTAAATGGCTACTTTAACTATTCGTTTACCAGACGAAAAACACAACAGATTAAAAGAGTTTGCTCAAGCCAAAGGCATAAGTGTCAATAAGTTGATTGAAGAATTGTCCACCATACCTTTAGCAGAATTTGATGCCTACACCAGATTTCAAGCAATGGCTGCAACTTGCAATCCAGAAGAAGGCTTAACAATACTAATTAAACTTGATGCTATCCTAGAATAGGAATGAGAGAGTTAGAAGTTGTCGTTATTTACATCATGAAACTCTCCTAATTTAAAATGTTCTTTGGTTGATTGCTGATTTGAAGTAGATAACATACTAAAGTACATTTTTTGCGAATCCACTTTGATAGGTTGAACATCCAAAAACGTAACAATTACACGACTTTCTGGTATATCAGATAGTACTTCGCATTACTCAATCATACCGTCTTTGTAAATTCCTTCAACTGACATCAACATAAAATTCAACCTTACTTTTTGGAATATATTTTTAACTTATATTATATTGTGCCACGTCAAATTGAAGCAATTAAGGTTTTCGCTCGCTAAAATATTGACTACCTATAACCTCAAGGCTTTTCAATGGCGCCTACTAAAGCTTTGCTACTTTAAGTGATTGTACGTAATTTAATTTAACTTGTAGCCATTTGTCTAAGTAGTAAGTTATTATGATTAGCTATAGTATTCTTAGCTACCAGAGTTTATATCTCTTTGGGAGCAAAAAGAGCTTTTACAAATATATTTTTAATAAACTTATATGACAAGCTTTGATGAGACATATGTCGAGATTGGGATGCTTGAATGGTTTGGCGATTCTACTAAAGAAGGAGATAGAGGTAATTACGGTTATATTAAGCGAGTAGAAAAGCCAGATTCACAGAATATAAAAGTACATTGGAAAGGGTTAAGATGTCCAATTGAAGAAATAAAAGGGTATAAAGGTAAAGGTTTATTAGTTACTTTTAATGCAAGTTATTATAAAGATAAAGAAGAGGCTAGAAATGTTCAACCGTTGCTGTTGGCGGGCGCCTAGAAACCACGAACGTAGTATGTGGTTTGTCTCCACTTATATTAGGTAAGCACAATAATTGTCACATATGTGGTAAGTTAATTTGCCCAGAACCAGGCTGCGGCTTTTGTAAAGATGGCTGTTTAGGTAAAGAAGAAAGGAAGCAACAAATGATGTCCGCTCTTAAACATAATTAAAAATTTCTGTTTAAAGGATAATTACTAAGTAGCTGCAAGTAATTACAGTGGCGCCGATAATTGTTATGTTTCAAATGGTAGGCACTGTAACACCAAGTTAGTATTATCTTGAGAAAACAACGAACTGACAAGTAGGTGTAACAAAAGTTCTGTTTTCACTCTAGCCCTCTTATAGAGGACTTCCGCTATTAGCATTGGGTTTGTAACCGATGCGGTTTGCAATGCAATCGCAAAATCTATAATTACCAAGCTAAAAAATCTTTAGATTGCATAATAACAATAATAAACCAATGAGTGAGATGAGCGCTCCGTTTGCCCGTCCCTAAGACAAAACCAAGCGCCATAACCGTTCAACAAATACACCATCGTTGGGTTCCGCGCTCCGCTCCAACGCCACTCTCCTTAACGGGGGGGAACCCCGCACGGAGGTGGCTCCCCAACCTACAGCACTCATTCCTTCTAAATAGCTTGTTGTTTTATTGTTTAATTTGGGTTCTTCTCTGGGTGGTTATAAGCTAAAATAAAAATCTGATTAGCTTGCATAAGGTAGTAAAATGCTAGAAATTACTAAAAATTTTGTTACAGATGAAAATCAGCAACCAATCGCTGTACAAATTCCCATCGCGGAGTTTGAAAAAATTGAAGAAATCTTAGAAAACTATGGTTTGGTAAAGCTTATGGAAGCAGATGATGATGAACGTCTTTCAAAAGAAGAAGCTTTAAAATATTACCAATCTTTGAAAAAAAAGCATGTGGAAAGTTGAGTATACAAAAAGATTTTTGAAAGACCTAGCAGATTTATCAGAAGATATTCAAGCTAAAATCGAGCCAATTGTTTTTCAAGAAGTTGAGTCAGAAAATCCTTTTGATATAGGATATCTAGAAAAAATGAAGGGGTATGATAATAAATACAAAATTCGTGTGGGTAATTACAGGATAGGTATTAGCGTTGACAAGGATGTACACACGTTAATTTGTCAAAGAGTTGCACACCGCAAAGACATTTATAGAATTTTTCCCTAATGAAATGTAAAATAGTATTAAGCAAATATAAAAATTTAGAGAGATTCTGCTATTTAAAATCTTCCTCAGTTGATTGTTGATTTGAAGTAGACAACATACCGAAGTACATATTTTGTGGAGTAACCTTGACAGGTTGAACCGACAAAAACGTAACAATTACAGGACTTTCTGATATATCAGATGGTACTTCGGATAGCTCATTAGCACCGTTTTTGTAAATTCTTTCAACTGACTTTAACATAAATTTCAACCTTACTCTTGAGCATATATAAACATCTTTTCGATGTTTACACTGTAAAATTTGCACAAGTTGACTATCATCATCAACCTCATAGCGAACTCTATAATCACCAACACGGATACGATACTCGTTATCAGAACCTTTTAATTTGACGACTTCAGCAGGACGTGGTTCGGAAGCAAGATTTTGGATTTTTTCAACAACGCGCTCCTTAACATCATTTCGCAAGTCGTCTATCTGCTTTTGTACTGACTTTTAAATAACGACAGTATAACTCATTATTCCTGATTTAAACGTTTAGCAAGATATTCATCCATAGTCGCATATTCTCCAACTGCATACTCAGCACGAACTGCTTGAATTTCCGCCTGTGTTTCTACATCGTCTGAGTACAGTGCTTCTTCAGCTTCAAAAATTTGTTGCTCAATTATCTCTTGAAGTTGGCGTTTTTCTTCTAAATTAAGGGAAGATATTGCTTCTGCAAAAGCTTCCAATGAGAGTTGTAGTTTGACAATAGCTGGCACTTTTCCCAATAAATCTTGTAGTTTTAGGACTATTCTAGCGTTTCTATACTTCAGATGGCCAGCAATAAATAACACATGATTATTTTACTATTATGTTCTCCCGTGCTGCGCGATTCAATACACACAATATCAGGCGCCGTAACCTAAATACTAAATCATCATCGTTGGGTTGCGCAAAGCCTCCACCCAGCCTACAGCCCATCCGTTACATCCGTTGCATCCGTTGCCAATATGCTACACTCATGCTACAATAATCAAAAATCTAGGCGGTACAAATATATGGACATTATTCCCATTAGAATATCTCCCACTCCCCACATTTCCAACGATAATAGTGAAAATCTGACCCTATATAAATCCAAGCAATTAGTACAGTGACAGAAGCAAAAAGTTACAAAGAAACAGTTAATCTGCCGCAAACGAAATTTGACATGCGCGCGAATGCGGTGAAGCGTGAGCCTGAAATACAGAAGTTTTGGGAAGAAAACAACATATACGGGCGCCTCTCCGAAGAGAACCCAGGCGAATTATTTATACTGCATGATGGACCACCCTACGCAAACGGTTCGCTGCATGTAGGTCATGCTTTAAATAAAATTCTCAAAGATATCATAAATCGCTATCAGCTTTTACAAGGTCGTAAAGTTCGTTATGTACCGGGTTGGGACTGCCACGGGTTGCCTATCGAACTTAAGGTTCTGCAAAATATGAAACAAGCAGAACGGCAAGAATTAACACCCTTAAAGTTACGCCAAAAGGCGAAAGAGTTTGCTTTGCAAGCTGTTGATGAGCAACGTAAAGGTTTTAAGCGCTACGGTGTATGGGGTGATTGGGAACACCCGTATTTAACGATGGCGCCTGAATACGAAGCTGCACAAATCGGTGTGTTTGGGCAGATGGTGTTAAAGGGATATATATATAGAGGACTAAAGCCTGTAAACTGGAGTCCTAGTTCAAGGACTGCTTTGGCTGAAGCTGAGTTGGAATATCCAGAAGGGCATACTTCGCGGTCTTTGTATGCTGCGTTCCCAATGACAAGTTTATCGGATGCAGTCAAAGCTAAGTTTAGCGAGTATTTGCCGGATTTAGGTGTTGCTATCTGGACGACGACACCTTGGACGATACCTGCAAATTTGGCTGTTGCTGTAAACCCTGATTTGGATTATGCAGTAGTTGAGGCGCCTGTTGAAGGTATCAATTTCAAATATATAATCGTTGCGAATGATTTAGTAGAACGTTTATCTACGACTCTCAGCACACAATTAACAGTAAAAACCACTGTTAAAGGGAAAGAATTAGAACATTCTACCTACAAACATCCTTTATATGACCGTGAAAGTCCGGTAATCATAGGTGGAGATTACATTACAACTGAATCTGGTACAGGGTTAGTACATACGGCGCCTGGTCATGGTCAAGAGGACTATATAGTTGGGCAACGTTATGGTTTACCCATCTTGGCGCCAGTCGATGATGGTGGTAATTTTACTGCTGAGGCTGGACAATTTGCTGGGTTGAATGTACTTGGTGATGGCAACCAAGCTGTTATCCATGCTTTAACACAAGCAGGTTCATTATTAAAAGAAGAACCATATCAACATAAATATCCTTACGACTGGAGAACCAAGAAACCCACAATATTCCGCGCGACCGAACAATGGTTCGCATCGGTAGAAGGGTTCCGTGACGAAGCACTCAAAGCTATCTCTGAAGTACGCTGGATACCTGCACAAGGTGAAAATCGCATCACCCCAATGGTAGCCGACCGTTCGGACTGGTGCATATCACGTCAACGTAATTGGGGTGTACCTATCCCTGTGTTTTACGATGAAGAAACTAACGAACCTTTGTTGAACGAGGAAACCATCAACTACGTTCAAAAAATCATCGCAGAAAAAGGTTCAGATGTATGGTGGGAATTATCGGTAGAGGAATTATTACCTGAAAAATACCGCAATAACGGTCGCCAGTACCGTAAAGGAACCGATACGATGGACGTATGGTTTGACTCTGGTTCATCGTGGGCAGCAGTTGCCGAACAACGGGGTGAGTTACATTATCCTGTAGAGATGTATTTAGAAGGTTCCGACCAACACCGGGGATGGTTCCAGTCGAGTTTATTAACTAGCGTTGCTGTAAATGACCAGGCGCCATATAAAATAGTGTTGACCCACGGATTTACTCTTGATGAAAAAGGTTTCAAGATGAGTAAATCATTGGGTAACGTGCTTGACCCGAACGTTGTTATCGAAGGTGGTAAAAATCAGAAAGAAGAACCACCATATGGCGCCGATGTTTTAAGATTATGGGCATCATCGGTTGATTACACCTCTGACCAGCGTATCGGTAAAAATATCATCAAGCAATTGGGAGATATACGCGGAAAAATCCGTAATACCGCACGGGTATTATTGGGTAACTTGCATGACTTTGACCCAGAGAAACATCTAGTTCCCCTAGACAAACTACCCGCAGTTGACCGTTACATGTTGCACCGGATGACGGAAGTATTTAAAGAAGTAACAGACGCATTTGATACTTTCCAATTCTTCCGCTTCTTCCAAACAATCCAAAACTTTTGCGTTGTTGATTTATCTAGCTTTTATATAGACATCGCCAAAGATAGACTATATATCAGTACAGCCGATGGATTTAGGCGCCGTAGCTGTCAAACAGTGTTGTACTATGCATTGGATAACTTGACGCGCGCAATAGCACCTGTATTATGTCACCTTGCCGAAGACATCTGGCAATTTCTCCCTTACAAAACACCCTATAAATCAGTATTTGAAGCTGGTTGGGTAAAGCTAGATAGTAAATGGGAAAACCCTGAACTTGCAACATTCTGGGAAAAAATGCGCGATATCCGCAATGATGTAAATAAAGTGCTGGAACAAGCGCGCGTTGATAAACAAATCGGTTCATCCTTAGAAGCAAAGGTGTTACTGTACGTAACTGATGAAAAACTACGTTCAGCAGTAAAAGCACTGGAAATAGATACTAATGGTATCGATGAATTAAGATATTTGTTTATCACCTCGCAAGCAACAGTGTTAGATTCAGCACAACAACTTGAAGGGTTAAAATATAACTCAATATCTGAAAACTGGGGTATTGGGGTAGTTAATGCAGAAGGAGAAAAATGTGACCGCTGCTGGAACTATTCAACCCACGTTGGAGAGTCAAAAGAAGACCCATTATTATGCGAACGTTGTGTTAGCGCACTAGCTGGGGAATTTTAGGAAAACAAAACACTCCCAAAAATTAGATAAAACATCTTGTGGGGTGGGCATCCTTGCCTACCCCTGTTAAGGTGTACCAAAAAACGAACTAATAAAGGGCTGAAACTCTTACC
>NZ_MRCD01000162.1 GCF_001904745.1 Calothrix sp. HK-06 | reverse complement strand
TCAAAAAATTACGCTGCACAAAAGTATATAAACTTTTATTCTGAATTTATATGAAATAATTATATATAAAAAATCATAGTTACTTTAATTCTATATCATAAAATTAATTTATTTACTTATGAACCAACAATTATATATTGATGATAACAAAGGTAATGTCAAAAATTTAACATTAATAATTATTGCATTTTGCAGTGTTTTTTATCCAAGAATTTTGGATACAATTGGCTTTCCTCCAGCTATCAACTTCGTTCATTTTTTAATTGTACCCTTTACGTTAGGAGTAGCAATATTCACAACTCCAATTAAAGATAGAAGACAAATCGCAATTTCTTGGCAAATAATCGTAGCGACTCTGCTGTTACTAGGTGTAATGGTAGCTAGTGCGCTTTTAAATAAAGCAGGAATAATCAATATTTTTTTAGATTTTGTCCTCCTCAGCGAGCCATTTCTGTTGATACTGGCAATAATTTGTTTGCCTTTATCAACTGCTAGTTTAGCGAAATTACGAACTTGGCTTTTGGTCTCTGCCGCTACCAATGTAGTATTGGCTATTATACAATACTTTCTAATTGAAACTGGAAAACTTCGCATTATTGGTTATTCACCCGCTGATGGTGTTCAAGGTGTATTTTATTTAAGCGGTGCTGGTAATTATGTGTCTGTTGCAGTTTCATTATGCGTTGCATTATATTATTTAATCGATGCAAAAAGCGTTTCGTTAGGTTGGCGCCTATTTTGGCTTATAGCAGCATTTTATCAGCTATTAGTTTCTGATTCTAAGCAAATATTAATTGTATTTGTTATCGCTTGGTTGCTTTTAGTATTTACTAAATTCAATCAAATAGATAGATTTGTTTTTTATTTTATAGCGATAACTTTATTCATAATTGCTCTTTTTTGGGCAATTGAAAATGTTGATTTTGCCGGACTCAATGCTTTTAAATACTGGTTTAGTCGAACCGAACTTTACGGTCCAGATGGTGAAGCCGTTAATGCTAAGATGGCAGGAATTAATATTATTCGGTCATATTTTCAATCACCCTTGAATTGGTTGTTAGGTCTTGGTCCCGGTCATACTGTGGGACGATTAGGGGGATGGATACTTCGAGACTATAAAAATATGTTGATACCATTAGGGGCTACAATTCATCCTGCTTCTTTACAAACATGGCAGCTAATGACATCTAATTGGCTGATTTTGGAGTCCTCAATGTTTTCTCCAATGTTTACCTGGGCTGGTATTTGGGGAGATTTAGGATTTTTAGGTTTGGGTGTTTTTTTGTATCTTGGCTATATTGTCTGGCATCATCTTTGTCGAGATGACCTGTCCAAACTTTTTGTGTTGACGATGGTTGTCTACGGTTTCATTATCACCCAAATGGAAGAACCCGGACAATCGCTAACTATAGCAATATTAATTGGTTTGCAGTGGCATCAACGGCAAAATCGCAAGAAAGCGCGTCTAGGAGTTACGCTATCTCCCGATTTTGAAAGTCAAAGTGGGGCAGCAAGAGCGAGTACTCCTTTATATGTCAAGCCAAATAAGCGACGTTGATATTGGGAAGGGTTAGGATCCCTCGTTTCACATAAATTGGTTGGTAGAGACGCAATTTAATCGCGTCTCTACGTCATGCCTCAATACTTTTACTCCAGTTCCATTTATCAGGGTGTACTAACCAATCGATAAACGATTGTAAATACATAGCTTTATCCTGCCAGCGCTCTCTAGCTTGGATGTGGTAAAGCGTAGTGCCCATAAACTTAGCTTTGGCATTCTCTGGCTTAAAAAGCTGTGTTCCAACCTCAGCAGCAAGTGTAGGTATTTTCGGTTCAGCCTGAATCTGCTGCAATATAAACGAGGGTAGAACAGTTCCCATCAATTCGTTAGCTAAGAACAGACCAAGGAACAGCATTCGCCGACAGCCTAACGAAGAGGCGAAATTTATTGTTTTATCCCAATCAATATCATGGCGCCTAACTAATTCGGCAACATCGCAAATCCACCCTAAGCGTTCCCAGCAGTGTCTCGAACCGTGAACGCACAAAATTGGCAACCAGTAATCAAGCGGTAGACTGTTTACAGTTTTGGTGCCAAACGCACATGGTTCTAGGTATTTCCAAAAGTGTTTAGGTTCTATAGGTGAAGAAAATCTAGGGGTTATTCTCCAGTGAATTTCAATAAAAGTGTCTTTGTCATAATCAACAAAGTCATAAGTATGCTCGCGTTTCGATTGAAAATAGGCTATTTCTTGAACTGAGGTTAATTCAGCTTTGCGCTTGTATCCCATATCTAGCAACAATTGTTTAACTTTGAGGATATCAGGTAATTGTACAATAATATCTAAATCCCCACCTTGTCGCATTGCTAGATTACCATACACAGAACTAGCCAGTACAGGGCCCTTGTAAGGAACTGCTGTAATGCCATTTGCTTCGAGTAATGCCAGGATTTTGAGTAGTTCTGCGGTTAAAAATAAATTTTGTTGAGCATTTGTTTGGAAAAGACTGCGAAATGTCTCCCGCACTGTTTCATGTACTGCATTGCGCGCAATTGTGTTTAAGTTTGTGTGTACAAGTGGCATTACCTTATGCGTTACTGCCATTTGCACAAATTGCTGCCAGTCAATATCATTTTTTAACAAATCTTTGATTTTATATCGGCATTCGTCGCTTGTACTAGTACGCGCGCAAGTTACGAGTAACTCAAATTCTTTAGAAATACTATGACCTAGTAAGTTTGACATTTTTCTTTACGGTTAGTATATGTTATATAATTATTTTTAATAATAGTGATGGTGCGTTACTTAGACTAATAGCGTAACTTATAGTTTATATTGCTGTGCTTGAGTTTCAAATAAGAATGCATAACTTCCACCCAATTGCATCAAATCTTCATGCGTTCCACTTTCTACAATACAGCCATTGGATACTACATAAATTCTATCAGCCATTTTCACTGTTGATAAACGATGGCTAATTAAAATTGCTGCTTGATTTTTGATTAACTGACGGAATTTCTCAAACACTTCATATTCAGCTTTAGGGTCAAGCGCGCTTGTAGGTTCATCTAATATAATCAATTGGGAATGCCGTAAAAATGCGCGCGCTAAGGCTATTTTTTGCCATTGACCGATGCTCAATTCTTCGCCTTTATCAAATAATTTTCCTAACATCGTGTCATATCCTTGGGGCAACTTTGTAATTACGTCATCGGCGCCTGAATAACGTGCAGCTTCAATAATATTCGCACGTTGTGGTGGCACGTCTATATTACCTAACCAAATATTATCTTGTGCGCTGAAAAAATATTTAGCATAGTCTTGGAAAACTACGCTAATTTCTCGGCGTAAATCAGCAATTTTAAAGTCACGTATATCTATACCATCAATAGTAATACTACCAGAGCTTGGGTCATATAATCGACATAAAAGCTTGATTAAAGTGGTTTTCCCCGAACCGTTCTCCCCAACTATAGCTACAACTTCTCCCGGTTCAATAGTTAAATTAATATCTTTAAGTGCTTGACGGGTAGTATTTGAATAATTGAAATTTACATTACGAAAAGCAACACCGGAATGCATTGGTCGAGGAATAGGAACAGGATGTATTGGATCAACTAGCCTAGGTTTTATATCTAGAAATTCGTAAAGATTGGCAAGAAATAAATTATCTTCGTAAAGGGCAGATATAGTACCTAAAAGACCTTTTATATCATTTTGTCCACGTTGTAAGGCTTGGTGGTACAAAACTAAGTCGCCCAAGCGAAGTATACCGTGAATTGTTTGATAAATCATAAAAGCGTATATACCAAAAATTAAAACTCCAGCGGTTACTTCGGCAGCAAAATTTGCAATTGAACGTCCTGTAAAAATCTTAAGGCTTTCTTTATATATTTGCTGACGTGTACGTAAGTACCATTGGCTAAAGTAATTACCTAAGCCAAACAAACGAATTTCTTTGGCAAATTGGTCGGAAGTTAGCATCCACGCCAAATACATTCCCTGTCTTTCCAAAGGTGTCTTCTCTCTCTGCCAATTGTACATAATACGGCTATATTTCAACCGCACAAGCATGGCAGGAATTGCCGCAGCAAATAAAATAGGCAAAATCCCCCAATAAAGTGATATTAGTAATCCCAGCATTCCGATTAGGGAAATTGCACTAGTACCGACTTGTGCTAAACGATTTAGAATTTGCGGTGGTCGGTAGGGCGCCTCTTGCTGCGCGCGCTTTAAGGTATCGTAGTAACGAGGGTTTTCGTAATATTCGAGGTCAGCTTCGATAGATTTTGCTTGAATAATACCCTGCATGTAGTCAGTTACCCGCATTGAGTGTGCTGTAGTGACTAGTTCTGCTATGGCATTACATAGCGTATTCAGAAGCGTAACTCCACCCATTATTACTATGAGCCATAAAATCTGTTGAAAAGCAGTGATTTTGTTAGCTGCATTGAAACTAGTACTAACTATATCAATAATAAGTTTACTTAAATAAATTGATACTAACGGTAAAATTCCTTGAATTATTAGCAAGATTACGCGCGCAATAGTCCAACACGGACTACTTTGCCAAACTAAACGCAATGCGGGCAAAAAGCGAAAGTTTTGTTGGAGTTTGAGTTTTAAATATTTGCCTGTAAGTTTAGGCATAGCATTGAACGGGGGAGATATCGCTGGTAATTAAATCGACTAAATTAGAAAGTGCTGATAATGAACGCTTGCGCTGTAATCGATATACAGGAACTTGTTTCAGTAAACTCGTACATAAGTGAAGATAAGCGTTCATATGTTCAGGGGTTTTAAGTGCCTGAACCTCGCGTGAATGACGCATCAACTCTACAAAACTTGTTTGCATATCTACGGGAATAATTTTAAATTCGGCGGCAAAATCAAGTACATATATACGCTTGAGAGGAAGAGGTGTTTGCACAAACCCGTCACTTAATATGTGAGAAAGCTTTGGTGTTTCAATACTAAGTGAAGGTAAGCTACCAGGAGCATGTCCTACAGCAGCAGCAGTATCTGACCATAGTCGAACTTGAGGAAAACTCGGAATTACTAATGGTTGATATCCATCTACCGAAACCGCCATCACATCATCAGTTAGAATACTGTACCCTTGTGAGTGAAAAGCTTCTGCTAAAGTTGATTTGCCCCAACCAGATTCACCGATGAAAGCTATTGCTTCTCCATTTATCGCAACGCTACTTGCGTGAAGTACAAGTAACCCTCTTTGCCGAAGTAGTATAGAAATAACGGCGCCTAAAATAAAAGGACGTAAAATAGATTCATCAATTTCTGGATTGGGGTCTAGAATGATTTCTCTGCCTTCCTTGACTAAAACCATTCCGACACCTTCTATACTCCCTAGAAAGTAGTCATTACTATTGCTATGTTCACCTTGTAAATCATTTAAATTTCCTAAGCGTATTGTTATATCTGCTTGCGTATTACTAGTTGTGAGTTCGGGTAAAGGCAACTCAGAGTGAATACCTAAATTAAAGCCTGTATATACGTACATACTGGAATTAAATATTACATTTGTGCATCTCGTTACCAAAAAAGCATGGGTGCATTAAAGCAGGGGGCAGGCAGAAAAATGTGGTTTAAAGCAGAAGGTATTTATTTGTAAGGCGTTGCTGATTCTGGGGATGATTTTGCCTAATTTTAGACGAAATACTAATAGTTTCAGCTTCTAGTTCATCCCGCATTTATGCAACGCCATTTGTAAAACCCTAGGAGCGTTATACTGTCCCTCTTAAAGCCCCCTTGAGGAATGTATTTGTAGGGTTTTTATTCTCCCTATCCCTTGCTAGAAAACCCCCTGCCTCTTGTTTTACAAGCTAGACTTTATAAGGCAGTTATAAAGACAAGCATCCTTTTTCGGCTCCCTGTTCCCAGGCAGGAACCTAGGAACGAGTCAGCCTATAAAAGTTTAGCTTCCAGCCGGAATAAGAACACCGCTTCGGGAACCGCTCCGACCGACACTGGAACCTGGGAAAGTTTGACCATTGCCGTTGTCAAAGGTATCTTCAGCACCTGGTGATCCAAATGCTTTGGTGATTGCTTCCACATTTCCGTGGACGGTAAACTTGGGAGAAATGTAAGCTTTTTTCATGTTTGTTGTTTCCTTGTTGTTAATTTCAGCTGTTTTGGAGTTTTGGACTGCATTACTCAGCACCGTTTTCTCAGGTGTTAACGCTATAAGTCCAGGTAGGAGCAGGCTTTTGGGCACAGCCCCTAGTCCGACTTATACTTGTATGCCGTTATAGTGCATCCAAAGAGCTAATGTAGTAGCTTTCCAAACAGGTATTACATCGTCGTTAGTCAAATCTTTCCCTGATAGAAGATGTTGATAATACCTACATAGTGAAGTTAAGTTCACAAACTCTTGATTCAAAAACGAATCATTACTCATAGCATCATCCAAAATTTTCTGGTCTAGGTGTAAAAGACCACGTAAAAAATTTGGTGTCATCATTGTTTTTCCACCACGCCACTGTATTTTAGGAGGCAGAATACCATCCATTGCTCGACGCATAATTATACGTGACCATCCCTGATGAAGTTTTTGTGTAGGTGGTAAAGCCAAGCAAAACTCGATTAATCGCTTATCCATGAACGGATGGCGAGACTCAATAGAAAAAGCTGCGCTCGAATGGTCTATAAGTTCTAAAGAGTATGTAAATAAAGCTGAATTAAAGGTTTGCCATTGCTGTTCTCGAACTGTAACAGGTGGTTTCTGATTCTGAGGAAGAAACTTACTTAGATTCAGTTTTTGGGCAAATGAAGGATTAATCAGAGTATCGGTACAAGCTAAAGACTTATTGCGTTTAAAATATAGGCGTGCAAAAGATTTGACACCATACTCTAAAAAGAGCTTCCGACGAGAAATTTGAAATTGCTTACCAATCTCATTGGCTACTTGAACAAAAGTTATCCATTTTGATGCTTGTGCAAGCTCCTCAAGATAAGTAACAACATAATGATGAAATATTCCCGATAATGAGGTATTAAAGTGTTTCGAGACTGCATTTGCTTCTGCAATCAAATCACTCCACTTTCCTTGACGTGTTAACTCAGCAAAGTATGTAGCTCCGTGAGAAACAGTAGTATCTCCATCGAAACCATCTAAAGAAATTCGGATACCTGCTTGTTGAGTTGCTCGATTTAAACCCCAAGTCAAAAAATGACTAGGACCAATAAAAGCTTCATCTTCGTATTTAAAAAATTCCTGCCACTCAGATATTGGACCAAGCTTATCTGCATGGGCATAATGCTCAATACAGCTACCCTGTTCCAAAACCGCATTGATAAAAGGACGCTCATCACACTCTGGAACATCATCAAAGATATTTGAGAATGTATGAAGTTGACTACCTTTTTCTCTAACTAAGATGTCTCTTGCTACACATGTTACTGAGGAAGAATCTAATCCACCACTCAAATGAGAACTGACTGGAAATGCACTACGCAGACGACAACGTACAGCTTCAGTAAATATCTCTCTAAATGCTTCTGCGTATTCTTGATTTGAAGAAAGTTTAAGCTCTTCTGCAATTTCGAGTGACCAGTATAAAGATATTTGTAAACCCTTTTTGTAACTTATTGTTAAATTTTGCCCAGGAGGAAGGCGTGAAATACTTTGGTAAGACGTAATCGATTTGTCTTCTACAACTGGAAACAAGTAGTCAGCGATTCTTAGCTCATTGAGTTGTCGTGGTACTTCCGCTAAACACAATAAAGCTTTGATTTCCGAGCCAAAAGCAAATATACGACCTGGTTGATAATGATAGTAAAACGGCTTTATCCCAAAATGGTCACGCGCGCAGAACAACTTCTGTTCTCTTGCATCCCATATTGCAAAGGCAAAGTCACCAAGTAAATGTTGCGGACATTCTTCACCCCATTTCTCATAAGCTGCCAATATCAACTGGCTATCCGTAATTTTCTCAGGTAGACAGTTATCAAACTGTAACAGCGAAATTAGCTCCTCTCTGTTATCAATGCGACAATCGGCTGTAATGGTGAGACCACTGGTTCGATTAGTTAAAGGTAACTTTTCTAGCAAAGATTCAGGAGTTGTCCATAGCATACGATGTCCAAATCCCACCGAACCTTCTACGCAAATGTCGGCGCCATCTGGCCCTCGGTGTGCCAAGGTATCGACCATCTTCACCAAGTTTTCCTGCTCTACTGGACTACCATCAAGGTGGTAAATCCCCATAATGCCGCTCATATTTTGACTCCTTCGAGAGATGGTAAGGGCACAAAGCGTGGAAGGTCTTGAAGGTAACCTATAATCACTTGTCCTTGATATTCAATCCAAGCATGTGCTTCAAAAATTCCAGTTTCACTTCTAGCTACGCCAATTCGGAGTTCAGGTTTATATCCGCACCAACTCATCAATATTTGGGTTGTCAAAGCGCGCGCAAGACATTTGGCGCCACCTGGTGTATAGCGAGTAACAACGTTTACTGACCAAACAATTTGACCGAGAGAAACTTTGTTTATAGCTATTTCGTGTGATAACCCTTCACTTATAAGTGTTACCAGCTTAATCAATCTACGAAACGGTAGTAGCAACAAACCCAATCGAACACCTGTTAATAATATTAATGCTGCTAACAGCAGGACGCGCGCTCGGTTGCTCATCTTCAAAAAATTACGCAGTCGTTTCATTGTTAATCACAACCAGTTCCGCTGCTAAAAGATCTTCGAGTAGTGCTATCAAGTCGCTTTGACACTGTTCGGGTTCAACGTCATATTCTTCCAAAAGTTTTTGTCCAATTTCTTTGATTGTCTTTGGTTCTTGAATCAGCTTCCAAATACTGGCGCCTACTTCGTTTAACCCGTGGTAGACTCCAGACTTAAGGTTTAAAATTACTGCTTCCTCACCAAGGTCAGAAGAAATTTGCTCGCTTGATGCAACTATTACCGAAGACTGTAATATTTTTTGATCTAGTTGTTTTAAAATCATATGCTTCGTATTCTCTTGGTAAATTTA
Organism: Calothrix sp. HK-06; assembly: GCF_001904745.1. Classification (GTDB taxonomy): domain Bacteria; phylum Cyanobacteriota; class Cyanobacteriia; order Cyanobacteriales; family Nostocaceae; genus Dulcicalothrix. The sequence goes on along the minus strand of NZ_MRCD01000162.1, from coordinate 6,599 downwards.
CTGAATTTCTTTTTTATTGTATAAACTCTTCACTGGCTTATACTGATATCCGGAATTGTTTCCGTAAAATACAAAAATTTATTTGTCAATTGTGTTACCACAACCCAAAATAGATTAAATCATAACAGTACTTATACTTACATTTTAGCTAGGGTTTTGTTTTATAGAAAACGTCTGCTTAGATGCAAGTTAATTGTTATGAGTTAGCTAAGAACAGCAAAATAAATTACCTATTAGAATTTCCAAATCTTTCAGGTTCTACCCTGGTCTTTAAGCTTTGCCATATGCTACGTTCACAATGACAGCCCTATTTTTGTTTGCATTGGCAGGCTCCCTATTTGCAAGAGAACGACTTTGACATGTTCGTTTTCTTAACTTCCAACTTCAAAAGTCTAGCAAACTACAAGTAGTTAAGCTACGTAAAAAATAAGACTTCTCAGAAAATATACAAAACTCTGGGGAAAATACTTAAAGTGTAAAAATTAGATGAAGTATTGCTAGAAACTGGAAATTATGCCTGGTTAAATAATAATACTTTGCATTGTTTATATTTCTTGACTTTATTGGGAAACTAAGAATCTAATTTTTCACTTTGTTCTGGCGTTAGACGGTGTATCTATGCTACAGGCATCTGTCTAAAGACATAGTTTATAAATTATTATAGATATGTTCGTATATAAATGCATTTAGAGACGTTACATATAATGTCAGAACAAGAGTTTATCTATTAAATTATTTTATAAATAATTCACATTTGTGTGACTTGATTTGCCGTGGTCTGCATTTGGTCGTGCCACGACTCAGCATAAAAACCACCGAGAGCTACCAATTCATTATGGCTACCTGATTCCACAATTTTACCCGCGCGCATAACGTGAATAATATCTGCACGCATTGCTAAGGTAAAACGGTGAGTAATTACTATGGAGGTACGACCTGCGGCTAAATTGCGAAATCTTTCTAGCCAGTCGTGTTCTCCCCAAGGATCCATTGCGCTAGTTGGTTCATCAAGGATAATTATGTTGGCACGTCTAAAAAATGCACGCGCTAATGCCAAACGCTGCCATTGTCCACCGCTTAAATCTTGTCCATCAGGAAATAATTTACCCAACATCGAGTTATAGCCAAGAGGTAAGTGAGTAATTTTATCGTGAATACCCGAAGCTTTGGCTGCTACTTCTATATCAGTTTGATTAGATGTAGCAGAAATATCACCCAACGCATTATTTTGAGCAGCGCTAGTATAGTACGGTATATGTGACTGAAATAAAACTGTAATTAATTTACGATAAGCTTTTACAGAAAACTTACGTATATCAGTTCCATCAAGTTCAATACTTCCGAATTCCGGGTCATAAAAACGACACAACAACTTAATGAGCGTACTTTTCCCGGCGCCGTTATCACCAACAATTGCTACGACCTTACCCGCAGGTAACGTTAAGTTAAAATTTTCTAAAACAGGTTCGTGACTACCTGGATAGCGGAAAGTAACTTGGCGAAATCTAATGCATTGCTGAGGTTTCAGTGGTATTGCTACAGCTTCAAGAGGGTCTATAATTTGGGGTTGAATTTGTAAAAACTCAAATAAATTGCCAACAAACAAACTATTGCGATAGATTTGTCCTAGGTTACTCATTAAATCTTTAACTATTCCCTGTCCCTGGCTAAACGCTTGAAAAAATAGCGCTAAGTCACCCAAACTCAAAATACCAAGTAAGACTTGTCTTCCCATCCAAGCCAATGCAATACCAGTCATCGTCAATGCAATAACAGCTGCAACTAAACGACCTAGAGTTTGTAACTTTAATAAATTGAATTGCTCTTTTCGCAGCCGTACTCTCAGATTTTGGTATAAATTTTGAAAATAATCGCTAAAATCAAACAATCGCAATTCTGCTGCTGTCGCATTGTTTGTTAATAAATAATCATAATACATCAACCATCGGCGGTCAGCAGTTGTCTTATGTGACCATTTATACTGAATTTTACTTATATATAGCAATATGTAAAATGCTGGAAAAGCACTAATGAGTAAAACCGCAGGTAAACCCAAGCCATAGGGAAGCAAAACAGCAGTCATTGCAAACAGGGTAACGCTATTTTGGACGAGACTACCCATACTTTGCAATAATCCCAACGAACGTCCAGTCGCTCCTTCTCTTGCTCGGTTTAGCTTGTCGTTATATTCTGAGTATTCATAAAAACTGTAGTCTAAAGCAGCCGACTGTTTATGAATTAGACCTGTTATCTGATCGCTCACTAACTCCGACTGTGCCGTCCGAATCCACTCACCTGCACTATTAAAAAACTCCCCTATCAACATTACACCCACCATCAAACCTATCGGTGTGAGAAGTTTGTTAATAGTAGCGCTAGAAATACCACCTCCACTGACTGCTACTAAATTATCTACAACCTGCCGGATAAGAGTAATAGAAATAGCTGGCAGTACACCTTGGACAACTAACATCACTACCCAAGCAATAGTCCACCAACTAGATGCAGACCATACAAGTTTCAAGGTTTTTGTTAAATGTGAAAGTATAGTGTTAGCACTATGTAATTTACTTTTCAAAATATCCAAACCCTATAATGATTACTTATTAACAGTAACTTTTACTACATCATTTACTATCATTTGGACAAGTTCCGGCAAATCTTCTAAAGCAGGTTTGCGTATAAATCGACGAAAATTTACCTGCTTAATAAGCTCTGTAGAAAGCTTTAAATGTTTCATAACGAAATCTTGATGCAATGGCAAGTCAATTGTACGAGAATGACGAACTAAATTCACAAAAGCTTCTTGAGCATTAATTGGTATAATTTCATGTTCATCACCTTTATCTAAAACATAAATTTGATGTAATGGTAGAGGTGTTTGTTGAAAACCGTGAGAAAATCGGTAAGATAACTTTGGTGCATCTTTAAAAATTGGAGACAAATTTTCTATATTATGTCCTAAAGAAGTAGCAGCATCTTTCCAGACTTTAAATTGAGGATAAGCAGGAAAAACCAAAGGTTGTCTTGTACTTATTTGTACAGGCATAACATCATCGCATAAAACATCATAACCCCCTGTATGAAATGCTGTTGCTAAAGTCGATTTACCCCAACCAGAACTTCCTATAAATGCGATCGCTTTACCTTTAATATTGACAGCACTCGCATGAAGCACTAAAAGTCCACGTTGTCGTAGTAATATGCATAGTATTGGACCTAAAAGCACTGTACGGAGAATACCTTCATCGACTTCTGGTAGAGGTTCAACAATAATTTCATATCCTTGTTTCAAACAAAATTTACCTATATCAGGCATTTCTCCAGTTACACAATCGCTATTATTACTTTGTTTTATTGTTTTATCATCAACTGAACCAAACCGAATAGTTACATCTGGTTTTCCTTCAGCTTCGATTAGTTCTGGCATTTCCAACTCAGAGGCAATATATAAGTTGTAGCCTTGATAAATTTTCATGTAATAATTCTATACAAGATTTATATCAATTCATAATTACGCTATAGCAATTCGCGCACCATTTGTAAAATCCGCACGTTGTAGAGACGCGATTAATCGCGTCTCTAGGTAGATGAACGGATTGCTATATTCACCTAAAACTTTAGCTTTGATTAAGCCCTATTTAGGTAAAACGCTATGCAATACTACCCGGTTAAGCTAAAAATATAAAAATTGGTAGTAAGGCTTTGTTGGGTTACGCAAAGCCTCCACCCAACCTACAATCATCCTTAACTGAGCAGTACTGAAAGACTATGGAACTATTCTCCTATTTTTTTGGAGTAATCTTACCAGCATTAGGGCCAGTAATAGTTAACTCACCATCTACAGAACCAAAAGTATTAGCATTATTTGAGTTAACTTGAGTGTTAGTTCCAGCAAAAAACAAAAAGTCTTTTACTGTTGTGCTGTTGCCAAAGAACTGTGTAATTTCCTGAACACTACCATGAACGGTTAAAGTAGGTGATTCGTACTGTTTCTTCATTAGTCAGATTTCCTTATTTTGAGTCTACAATTAATAGGGCCACGGACTTAAGGTAGTACACCGAATCTTGGACTTACAGCGCAACTTGGTAGATTTTCCAAACCACAACCTGCCAAGAAATTAAATTTACTGCTCAAACTAATTAAAAAAATTCCAATATAAAATGTTACGGTGTTATTTTTTTATAATCTAACCATAATGCTAAAATGATCGACTGCCAAATAATTATCCATTCGTTATTGTTAGTTTTATTTTCTGATAATATTATTTTTTGATACATAGTTTGCAAATATTCAAGATTGACATATTTTTCTAAATTTTTAATTTTGCTGGACATAACCTCGTCTAAAATCTGACGGTTACGGTTGAATAAACCATCGTCAAAATTTGCGCTCATATCCGCTTTACCACCACGCCACTGAACTTTTTCGGGTAGTATTCCTTCCAGCGCGCGGCGCATAACCATACGTCCGTATCCATTGAACAATTTTTGTTCTGAAGGTAAAGCCAAACAAAACTCTACTAATCGCTTGTCCATAAAAGGATGGCGTGATTCAACAGAAAACATTGCTGCATACTGATCCATCTGTTCCAAGGTATATGCCATTAAGCCCACGGTTAGACTTTGCCAATGTTCTTGTCGCAAGCTTTCAGGCGCCTTGCTATTTAATTCCATCATTTTAAGAAGACGCTCATTCAAATTAATCTCTTCAGCAAAGTCACTGTTAATCAATGGCTGATTTAATACAGATGATGATTGAGATAAATTACCATATTGGGTAGTATGTTGAATATTGCAGTGTTTTCTAAACAACCCCTTTATAAATTGCCGCATTTGCCCCCAAATGGGTTTAACTCCGTAATTAATGAGTAAATGCTGGCGTGATACACCAAAATTTTTATGAATTAACTGCACTGCTTTTAGGAAAGCCAATAATTGCCCTTGCTGGGCTTGCTTTTGAAAGCTTGCGAAAGCATAAGTCTGAAATAAATTAGCTACTGAAACATCATAATTAGGAGAAACTGCCTTAGCTTCATGAAAGAAAGTCTCCCATTTTCCCTGACTTGCGAGTTCTTTAAGTCTAGTTATACCATGACTAACTGTAGTGTCACCGTCAAACCCATCAAGTGCAATCCGCATTCCTAATTGCTTGCTTTCTCGATTAACAAGCCAAGGATAGAAATGACTTGGACCAAGAAAAGCTTCATCTTCGTACTCGAAAATCATGTCTAGATTTGACAAAGGGCCAAGTACATCACCGTCAACAAAATGAGGAGTTAGCCCACCTTGATCAATAACAGCATTAATATAGGGACGTTCATCGCACTCTTTTATTTTATTGTAGATAGTTGAGATAGTATGTAATGGAATTTTCATTTCTTGAGCCAATATTGAGCGAGCGACACAAGTTATTGCAGAAGAATCTAACCCACCACTCAAATGACTAATAATAGGAAACGCACTACGTAAACGACAGCGTACAGCTTCGGTAAAAATTCTTCTAAATTCCTCAGCGTAAGCTTCGTTAGAAGGTAATTTTATTTCTCGGTTGGGGTCAAGCGACCAGTAAGAGCACAATTGTATTGACTGTTGACTAACCACCATACAGTGAGCAGGTGGCAAACGGAGAATATTTTGATAAGAGGTAATCACTTGGTCTTCCATCATAAATGCCAAGTAGTCACCCATTCTGGTTTCGTTAAGGTGCCTAGGTACTTGCTTTAATGTGAATAGCGCTTTTATCTCTGAAGCAAAAGTAAATGTTTTACCAGGTTTGTAATAATAATAAAAAGGCTTGACACCAAAATGGTCTCTGGCACAAAACAAAGATTGATTGTGCTGATTCCAAATTACAAAAGCAAAATCGCCTAAAAGGTATTCTGGACAGGAATGACCCCATTTTTTATACGCTGCCAATATTAGCTGGCTATCTGTTATTGTTTCTACTGAACAGCTATTAAACTGTAATATATCTATAAGTTCTTCGCGATTATCTATACGAGCATCAGATGTAATTACTAATTCACTAGTTTGGTCAAAAAAGGGTAATTTTTCCAATAATGATTCTGGTGTCGTCCAAAGCATTCGATGCCCAAGCCCAATTGAACCATTAACCCATGTGTCGGCGCCATCAGAGCCGCGATGTGCTAATATATCGACCATTTTTTCCAAATCTTTTCGGTATATATCGGCGCCCTCTAGACTGTGAATTCCCACAATACCACTCATATTCTTATTCCTTCGAGCGATAGAAAAGAGCCAACTGCAACCCACACTTTACGCTTGCTAATAAAATAAAAGCGACAAACAAAATAACACGTGTGCTTATCCTCAATTTAAAACAATTACACAATCGTTTCATTAGTAATATTAATTCTGCTGTTGAAAGATAGAACAGTAGTGATCTCAACTATTTTTACTTCTAATCTACAATTTTTTTAGTTCATAAATTCGATAATTTATTCTCTTTTATTGTGTTTCACACTGATTTCAGTCTACTAAAGCTTAACAATATATAAACTAAATGGCAAGTGTTAAAAAGGAGACTTTTTAAAAAGTATATAATTTTCAGTAATAATACGTAAAATCTTATAATT
>NZ_MRCD01000161.1 GCF_001904745.1 Calothrix sp. HK-06 | reverse complement strand
CATAATGATGCTGAAAAGCCTTGTTGTCAATAGGGTTTGAAATGCGCTTACCCTGGCATATGAAGAAGGACGGTTGTCGGTACGACCGTCACAACCGACAAACTTGCCAGTATCCTATGGTTTACAACCTCTAGGATTAGATGTTGAGCGTGACGCACTTCTTTACATACCTAAAAGCTATAAGCTTAACAAACCTGCACCGTTAGTACTAATGCTACATGGTGCCGGTGGTGACGCACATGGTGGTTTGGCGCCATTTCTACAATTTGCAGATGCGACTGGGATAATTTTACTGGCAACTCCTTCACGCCAAAAAACCTGGGATATACTTTACAGTGAGTATGGCGTCGATATCGCATTTATCGATGAAGCACTAGCACAAACATTTAGCCGTGTAGCAATTGACCCCACACGCATTGCAGTTGAAGGTTTTTCTGATGGCGCCTCTTATGCACTTAGTATTGGTATCACTAACGGTGACTTATTTAACCATATTATCGCATTCTCACCTGGATTTATGGCGCCAGCTTCACAACGTGGGCAACCGCGCATTTTTATCTCACACGGCAAAATGGATAGTATTCTATCAATTGAACATTGTAGTCGGAAGATTGTGCCACAGTTAGAGCGCGCGGGCTACGATTTAGTTTATCAGGAATTTAATGGTTTTCACACCGTTCCTATAGATATTGCAAGTTCTGCACTTGAATGGTTTGGTGCCTATAATTAGTAAAAATAATGTTTCTTATGGTAAAGATATTATGTTAGTGTTTACTTTAGAAAAATACGTGCGTTGTATCAGTTAGTATCACATATTAAAGTTTTATTACTAGAGATTAAACTATTTATAGTTTTGTGCATATTCTTATACTTACTCGTAAGTATTACTGTGATTGTAGTTAAATTGGAAATAGGGCTAAAGTTAGTTTTTATCCATTTTGTGATCTACAAAAGCGCTCCGGAGGTAATTATGCGAGAAATGAGCTTTACAACCTTAACTGAACAAGACCGGAAGAGAAACGAGTATTTAGATAAAACGAATCATGCTCCTTACTTTACAATCGTAATGACAGGTATGGGAATCGTGTCGTTATTTACCATGTTTGTATTGCTAGGCGCTTTTTGAAGCAGTCTGTGATATTACAACTTGTATTTTCTAAACTCTCTTCTAAATGCTAGGAGAGAGTTTTATATTTTTAATATTCTAGTGTTGGTTGCCATAAGTGTTTACGCAAGTTGATTTTTCCTTTGGGACTAAATTCTATTCCTTCTTGTTCTAGGAGTACTTTTTGCGTGTGGTCACCACCATGACGTAGCGGGGAGTAAGATATTTCACCTTTAGCGTTTACTACTCGATGCCAAGGGATGTCTGATGATATGTCTACACGGTAAAGTGCGTATCCGACTAAACGAGGTTTACCACAAAGGTTAGCTAGTTCTGCAACTTGGCCGTATGTGGCTACTTTTCCTTGGGGTATTTCGCGTACTATTTTATATATGTTTTCGTAACTTGACATTTGAAACTTTTATTTTTGAGTTAGGGTGTTGGGTTGCGCTGGCGCTACACCCAACCTACAATTATCTACTAGCTTTCCATCCGTTTAATAAATGTGGGTATGTTGTTGGTGCAGGAAACATGGTTTGTAAACCTGCTTGACGCTGTTGCATTGGTTCTTTACTCATGTTCCATAGGGTTTCGTAAAAGAAGAATGAAACTCCTGCAAATTTACGCGCACGCACGTTTTGGACTTGCGTTTGAATTTGTTCTATTGGTACATGTTTATTTTTTAAGCCGCTAATAATGCCTATGCTGACGGGGATATGGCTGCGTGCTGCTTTGACTTCTGGACGGTCTAATTCGCTGTTAAATACTTTTAAGTCATTACGATATATCTGTATAATTAATTCTTCGATTAGTCCCATGCGTTCCCAGCGTTGCCAGTCTGCGAGGAAAAAGTCGTAGGAAAAGCGTTGTGGGTTTGGGGATACTGATACTAGGCAATCTTTATTGGTAGCTTTAATTGCTGTAAATACCCGTTTCATGTAGTTTGTAATTTTATTGGCACGCCAACTTAACCATTGTGGGTCTTGGGGATTTTTGGGTGGTAGTTTACCGCTATTTTCTTTTTTATACAGCGCTACTGTATAGGAATCATAGCCTAGTTCGGCGGGTAATCCAAAATGGTCGTCAAATTGAATACCATCTATATCGTAGTTTTTAACTATTTCTACAATTAAATCCAACATAAATTGCTGGACATCGGGGCGAAATGGATTTAACCAGACTCTATCGTGTGTGCCTTCTTTGACAATTTTAGTACCGTCACGGCGATTAGTCAGCCATTGTGGGCGCCGTTTTGCTAATTCTGAGTCAGCTGGCGCCATAAAGCCAAACTCAAACCAGGGTATTACCTTTAAACCTTTGGCATGTCCTAATTCTACGGCTTCTTTGAGCATATCGCGTCCTTGTAGTCCTGGTTCGGGGTCAAGGTTACGTCCAATGACTCTTTGGGCAACTTTACTAGGATATAGCGTCCACCCCCAGTTCCATACGGTCGGATATACTATATTAAAATTTAATTCTTTGAGACGGTTTAGAGCATTATCTAAACGCTGTTTATCGAACAAGACGTTACTATCTATATTAGTTAGCCAAACTCCCCGTAACTCATTTACTGGTTGACGAGAAGGTATTTGCGCGCTTGTTGGTAAAGATACGAACATTGTCACCGCTAAACTTAAAGCCACCAGTGCAGCAAAGTAACGCTGTTTAATGGGGCGCCTCACACTCCACTTCAAATTTATCATTTTGTATTCGTGTAACTATTTGAACGCATGATACAGGTATGACCCCATATTTTACTGATAAGTTGCATTACCACGGTAGAGACGCTTCAGTTTCTGCCGTCTCTACAAAAAATAATTTAGTTTGATATAAAACTCGATTTTTGACCTTCCTTGGTGGATTATTAAGAATGATTAAGAAAAAAAAGAGATATCAGTAACACGATATGGAGATTTTAAATCGTTTGGACGTAATAGAAGCAATTCAGGCAAACTGGGCTGTTATAGTAGTCACTTGCATTCAATTTATAATTTGGGCTTTGCTATCGCTGTTGCTTGCTGAGGTGTTGAGAGACAGCTATCACGCTTTGTGCCACCAAGTTAGTTGGTTAGCGAAATGGCACAACAAGCACCATATGGCGTATAAACGAGATTTTTCGGTGGTTTCGCTCAAAGCTTACCAAGATTCGCAGTTATACCATGATATTTTAGAATCAGGTTTACTTGTGGCAGTCGTTACACCGCTTGCTTTTGTTGTTCATCAAGCGGGGTTTTGGTTGGGAGTCGTTTATGCTTGGGGTTTTCTGTATGGTGCAGCTCTAAGGTATTTTCAGGGAAGTATCGAAACAGACTATACACATTTACCTGGACCTTTGGAAGAAGTTCCATCTGTATGGCTCGTAAATAGAACCTACCACTGGCGCCATCATTTTGATAATGTGAATGCATACTATAGTGGTGTTTTCCCTCTGGTGGATAAAGTGCTTGGAACAGGATTATCGCTTCAAGGTAAAACAGTAGCTATAACTGGAGCATCTGGTGCTTTGGGACAAGCGTTAACAGCAGAGCTTGTACTGCACAGAGCTAAGGTTGTCGCTCTCACAACTCGTCCAGACCAAATTTCAACAGACGGAATAAAAGTGCTTTCGTGGCAGATGGGTGACGAAGCTGCACTTAAGGACAGCTTACAGAAAGTCGATATTTTGATTATCAACCACGGAATTAACGTATATGGCGCCCGCACAACAGAAGCAATAAATTCTTCTTATGAAGTAAATACTTTTAGCGCGTTGCGGTTAATGGATATATTTATGACTACTATAACCGGGGTTTCTGCCAAAGCCACAAAAGAAATTTGGGTTAACACCTCCGAAGCAGAAGTATCTCCCGCACTTAGTCCACTTTACGAACTTAGCAAACGCGCTCTTGGAGAAATTATCACCCTCAAACGGTTGGATAAAGTTTGCACTATACGTAAATTAATCCTTGGCCCGTTTAAAAGCCAACTTAATCCTTATGGTGTTATGTCGGCGCCAAATGTTGCTAAAGGAATATTGTTTTTAGCAAAGCGAGATTTTCGTAACATCATCGTCACCGTCAACCCTTTAACATATATATTCTTCCCCATCAAAGAACTAAGCACACACTTGTATTACCGTCTCTTTAGTAAAAAGTGCTGAGTACGTTTGTAAGGTGGGCAGTGCCCACTCTACATAAATGTGGGGTCAACCACCCCACCCTCAATTTGAAAACCGTGAATAAAATCGATTCAAGGTTATCCCAATAGATGTCAACAAAATTACTCAATAACCTGCTTTTAGGATGATTTTTCTGAGTAATTTTGCTGATATTTTCTTTATAGTGCATCAAATTATAGTCAGGGGCGTGAAATGGTAGGTCTACTTAAAACACAACGAGAACCAAAACGAGATACAGCTAACTCAACTGCTGCCATCAAAACACTAGCAAGGTCAATAATGGTAGCAAGCGGTGATTTTTCGTTACTTTTAGCTTGCTGTAATTCGCCACAGCGACAACAGGATATAGTTAGTTTGCTGTATGAGTTCTCATCTGTGGATATTAAAGAGATAGTTTTAACTCCAACGGCTGATACACTGTATACGACTATTGCTACTACATTGGGTTCTGCTCAACCTGAAGCTTTGATGGTTAGGGGTTTGGAGTCGGTCATTTCTATTAACCAGTTAATTGTTTCTACGAACCTCATGCGCGATGAGTTACGTAAACAGTTCCATTTCCCTTTGGTACTTTGGGTCAATGATGATATTGTACGCCGTTTGGTATGGCTGGCGCCTGATTTAAAAGACTGGGCTGCATGTACAATTCGTTTCGATGCTACAACGTCGTTTAATCAACAGTCTTTGTCAGCTTAATTACGTGTAATCACTATATCACTAATCTACATCTCTATATATATAAATACATAGCCTCACTCGCCCTTTTTAAAGTTTCTGTGAAAACAAAGGAACAAAGGACGAGTAACTTTGCGTCTATTTTGGTATATTAGGGCAACAATACTATATCTATTTTGTTTAATATTTCGTCCCGAACAGTATAAGTTTAGGATGAAGAATTTGTTGTCGTTTGCAATTAATCATCTACCACCAATTAATGACTAACGATTAATTACTGCTTCTGTACGTGTAACTATGAAAAACAATATCAAAAATAATTCTATCATGAATCATCGCCGAAAAGTTACTGCTTTAGTATTAAGCGGTGTTTTGTCAGTTAGTAGCAGCATCACTTTAATTAAGAGTGCTACAGCGGCGCCTATAAATTCTGCATCAACTGTTACAAAAGAAGCGATAAAAGTCAGTGCTAATCGTAATTTACCTCGTTCGGTCAGAAATGCTGTTATCAGAGACTTTTCCCGGCGTCAAGGTATTTTACCATCAAATATCAGTATCGTTGAATTTACTGAAAGAGAGTGGCGTAATGGTTGTTTGGAACTAGCAGGGCCTGGTGAACTTTGTACGCAAGCGATAGTACCAGGGTGGCAAGTAGTAGTATCCGATGGTCGTGAAAAAGTTATTTACCACACAAATAATAATGGTCGTAATTTACGTGTTACTAATCGAAATATTGCTGATAATAGCAATAACACTCGTTTACCCAGTAGAGTTCGTGATGCTGTAATTAGAGCTGCATCATCTCGTTTAAGAGTGCTACCTAGACAGCTTAATATTACTCAAGCACAATCGCGAGATTGGAAAGATGGATGTTTGGAACTCGCTGAACCTAACAGAGCATGTAGTCAAGTAATAGTTTCTGGTTGGCGTGTTGTTGTTGGTATTAAAGACGTAAATTTGGTTTATCATACTAATGAAAGTGGTTCTATTGTTAGATTAAATAGAACCGAAAGTGATGTTAATAACAAAGGTTTATCTGATAAAGCTGAACGCGCAGTTTTAAGAGCAGGTGCTAGCGATACAGGTTTACCAGCTTCTGAGTTAGAAATTGGAAGTGTTGAACAAATAACCGTTGATGGTTGTTTGGGTTTAGCAAGACCAAATGAAGCTTGCACTAAAATAGCACAACCCGCATTTCGTGTCACAGTTGAAGCAGGTAAACGGCGCCTGGTGTACCATGTAAAACCAGATGGTTCACAAGTAAGATTAAACTTAGCTGCAAGTAATATCAAGCTGCCCCAAGTTGCCAGTGATAGAATATTACGGCGCGTTTCTGAAGGTACAGGAATACCAGTAGCAGCATTATCGGTTGTTAATATCGAAAGTGGAAAATGGGAACAAGGACGTAATTCATCATATGTATGGAAAGTAACTGTAGGTAACGAGCAAGACCGTTGGGTTTATTTGAGTAATGAGAACGGTGAGTCTTTACAGCTATTAGCAGAAGGTTTACCAAAAGCTGCAAGAAATGCAGTTCTATCTAAAGCTGCCCAAACTGCGGAGTTACCACAAAAAGATTTTGAGCTTGTTTCGTATAAGCGTAAGCAGTGGTTCTTTGGTTGTGAAGACCCAGAAACTTTACCTGCTTGTACACCTGCACCAGTATCTGGTTGGGAAGTTAGCGTTAAACCAAATAACGTTCGTGATGCATGGGTTTATTTGGTTAGTGATAATGGGTCACAACTCAAACTAGTGCAAGGTGGTAGACAAGACCAGGTAGGTAGCAATGTAAATATACCCATAAATATTGCTGACGCTGTATTGCGTGATGCTTCTAAATGGTCGGGACGTTCTGAAGATACATTTAGAATTACTTCTTCACAAAAAGTAACTTTCCCCAACCCTTGTAATTTAACTTTCAACCCCATATGCGACAGGTCATATCGTCCTACTCCAGGTTGGAATGTTACGGTTGATAGTGGACTTGGCGCCTGGACTTATTTAGTAAGTGCAGATGCTAAGATTGTAAATCAAGACCAAACTCCAGCTTTGGCGCCAAGACTTGCAGAAGTAATAAAACGCGATGCGTTAAGACGTTCTTCAGGTAATGAATTAGCAGACCTTCGTGTTACAAACATCAAGTTAGAAAGTTTAGATAGATTTGATGCAGAAGTAACTGTATCAGATGGAATGCAAAATTGGGTATACGCTGTTGATAAAGAAAGTACTCGTTTTGAATACTTACCAGTAGCTAGCATACCAAGAGCGATAGTAAATGGCGTATTAGCAGATGCTCAGAAACGCGCAGTTGCGAAAGTTAATGTATCGACTAAAAACATTACAGATGCCGAACAAGTAACTTGGAAGAATGGTAATCTTGGTTTAGATGGAAGCTCAACTACCTCTTCATCAGTAAAAGGATGGCGTATAACCGTAGCAGTCGGTAGAGAACGTTTTGTTTACCACACCAATAACTTTGTTGGCAGTGCAAATAATAAAATTGCATTTCGATTAAATGAAGATGCTAGCAAGGTTGTAGATGGAGTAGCAAATGGAGGTGTACCAATACCTACACGTGAATTACCACCCGCATTAACAAATGGTGTAATATTCCGATATGTAACAACAGGTGGTATTGTTGGCAGAACCTACGAAACCGTTTTACTCGAAGATGGGCGCCTAATTCAAACTCGTTTAGGTGATACAAATGATTCGGAGCGCAGAGTCTTCCGACTTTCGCAAGAAGAAACAAAACGGTTTCAACAGTTACTAAAACGGCAGGCAGAACTATTCCAAAACGTTACTTATCCTGCACCAAGTGGCGCCGCAGATTATATCACTTATACTTTGACCAGTGAAGATGGCACAGTTCAGTATAATGATATATCGAGCCAAAAAGTGCCAGACAACTTAAAGGTTGTGTTAAAAGCTTGGAATGATTTAACAGCAACAACGCTAAGTAATAGATAATCTAGAAGGGCGCCATGCCCTTTCTACTATTATTTATTTCTCTGCGTAAAAAACACCATAAATGCCTAAGCCAGACTTAACTAACTGATATTGAACAATTCCGGCGCGATTATTTTTTTCTAGTATCTGTAATGTGAGTGAATTTACAGCTTGAGTATGCCCAAGATGCTGTGTTTTATGATTTTATAACGATGACGACACGCAACAGAATGATAAAATAATACCAGTAGTCTCTGTATATAAAGTTAGGTGAATAATTTGGGTAAGCAATTGCACCAAAAGAAATTAGGTGCCGAGAGCCAAGCAAACTTCAACTTGGAAGTACAGCAAGAAGTGCAGTATGGTGAAGAATCAACATTTTATTACTTTGCATATGGTTCTTGCATGTGTCCAGTGGACTTAAAACGGTCACTAGGTGAAAAAACTCATCTTTACGTTGTAGGTACTGGAACACTAAAAGGTTATCGACTAGGTTTTTATCGCTATTCACAAACTCGTAAATGTGGTGTATTGGATGTAGTGCCAGACCCAAAAGCGAGTGTTAAAGGTGTATTGTACAAGTTACCTTGGCGCCTAAGTGAACAGTTAGACAAACGTGAAGATGTGCCAAGAGGTGGTTATCGTCAAGAAATAATTGAAGTTCGCGCTCACGGTAAAGTTTATAAAAATGTGCGTACTTATGTAGTTGTTAATAAACTTGCTACTGAAGTGGCGCCGAACGATTGGTATTTTAATATAGTTTTACGAGGCGCCGTTACTTGTGGGTTGCCAGAAGAATACTGTTGGAAGTTATTTAACCATATGTACCAGTTACAGCAACAGCAGCAAGGACAAGTAATAGAACCCAGCTTGATCCCCCCAACAGAGCTTGATAAGGGGGGCTTTAACTTCTCTTGTTCCCCCCTTATTAAGGGGGGGTTGGGGGGGATTAATTAACGATAATCAGGGTTTTGAATTTGACGTAAGCGTGCGGCATCGCGCATTCCATATTCAGGACGGCAGAAGCGGCCTATTTGCATTTCAAAGAATTCGCGGTTTGCTTGTAAGTGTTTGGGGTTGGGGTCATCTAATGGGTATAACAAGGCAGTTCGTAATGCTTGAATTACTGCTGAGGTTACGTTATACATTGACCGTTGGAAGGTAATACCCAATTGAATTAATATGTCCTCATCACCACGGCAATGTTCCAGGTAATAGTCTTTAAGATATTTGGGTAAGAAATGCAACATGTCTTGCATTAATAATGTTGGTGGAATACCAGCAGTACCAACTGGGAATACGTCTGCGTAAAGGATTCCGTAGTGGAAGTCTGTTTGCTTGTCGGGTACTTGGCCTGCTTGAGCATTGTATGATTTTGTACCACGGAATGGCGCTGTACGGTAGAAAACGGCTTCGACGTAGGGTAGTGCTGCTTCGTATAGCCAAGTGAAACCTTTTGATTTGGGAATGACTTCGTAGCATTCACCGTCTACGTAAACATGGTGGTAAATTGGGCGCCCAGCGATGGCGAAAATTCCATTTACCAAGAAGTTCATTGCATCGGGTACACCTTTAAAACCACCTTCGTCGTAAATATCTGACATTTCAAAGAACACAGGCGCCATTACTTCCCAGAATAAACCTAGGTTTGAGTAATATGACATTTGGCGGCATTGTTCGATGAACATTTCTGGGAATAATTTGTACATTCCCATCATTAAGGGGTTGCGTTTAAAGTATGCTTTAATGGCACGGTCAGCGTTTGCACGGTATTCGTCAGAGTCTAAGTACGCATCAAATTGGTTGACAGGAGCATACATGTGACGATGCCATAACATCGCGCGCATACAAGCTTCGGCAAACTCCATATTTACTCTGTCGTGTAACAGGTGATGGAGTAGCTTTGGCATTTTAATGGTTTCACCCTTTTCCATGAACTCTAAAAGTTCAGGGTGCGCTGTTGCAGGGCCACGCCAAATTCTTAAGTCAGCATCATCACCAGCATAATGGTTATGACGCTGTAAGTATTCATCTGAAATAAAGTATTTGAAGAATGGAAATGGGTCTAAGAATACTTGTTCGGCAATATAAAGTAAGTCACGCCAGTAAAAATCCATTGGTACAGCGTAAGCTTTATATATACCAATGATTTGCATTAGGTTTTCTGGCGTATCTGGCAGCATTGAACCACCCGCTTCTAAACGATGAATGACATCGGCAAATTCGTGAGTTGAAGGTGGTAGTTTAGTAGTTTGTTTTTCAGGAGTTAATACCATCGAGATTCCCTTATTTTAGATTTTTGTGGGGCGGGTTTACGATATCCTCGTTATAAAAGAAAGATATTGGTTAACCCGCTCTTACTTTACGTAGTTTCAAGACATGAAAAATACTTAATACATCGTGTTTCCAAAGTGGTAATATCAGCGTCATTGCTATTTCTTCAATACTATGATCGGCGCCGATAATACAGCTTATCCATATGGCAGTAACACCGTGATTAAATCCAAACAAAGCCACTGTCGCAACAAAAAGCGTTATGAGTCAAAGTTTAGCGGAGTAGGTGTGGTAGCTTGCCCCTTTGCCATACTTAACAAGGTTGACTAACCACCACATTAATTGTGCTGCCAACAACATTAGTAAAGGTAAACGACAAGCAATTACAACTTCGCGATGTACCAACCAAGCAGCTTCTACAACACAGATGTAGAGAGTTAAATCTGCCCAACTATCTGCCTGTCGCAATTGAGCATTACTTATACCTAATTTACGGGCAATTATGCCGTCAAATATATCAGAGAGAAATGCTACAACAAAAGCGACAATAAACCAGATACATGTTTTACCATCGATGGCATCCCACAGTAGGAATGGAGCAATCAAGAATAGTAATATTACAAGACTAATTGGTATGTAAGTTAAATTCATGATTTTAACTCCTAACTCCTGTACGGGCGGGTTAACCCAAATTTTCCACTATTAAGCAGGATATAGATAAACCCGCCCCTACTCTACTTCATCGCTACTTGTGGGGTGACTGTTTTTTCTATGGCTGGAATTGCAGCAACCATTGCGGTGGTGGTTGGTTCACTCCAACGTACTAGGTTATTGGGCTGGAAACCTAGGTATATAATTAATCCTGCCAAGATTAAACCGGGGATTTTCTCTGACCACAACGTGCGAGGGTAATATGCTAAGTTGTTGTCTAATTTACCGAAGCAGGTGCGGTTGAGCAGAATTACAAAATATACTGCTGTTAAACCTGTGGCTACTACACACATTAGTGTAGCGATGGGGAACACAGCAAAACTACCTTGGAAAACTATAAACTCTGCTACAAACCCTGTCATTCCAGGAATACCCGCGCTTGCCATACCACCAAGTACTAATAAAGCACTTGTTAAAGGTAAACCACGAATAGGACTCATTAAACCGTTGAGTTGGTCTAGTTCTCGTGTACCAGCTTTAGCTTCAACGACTCCAACAAGGTGGAATAGCATGGCTAAAATTAAACCGTGACTCACCATTTGGGCAACGGCGCCAACGAGTGCAAGAGGTGTACTAGCAGCAGCAGCGAGTAAAATGTAACCCATGTGTCCAACCGAACTGTAAGCGACCATGCGCTTGATGTCCTTTTGAGCAACAGCAGTTACTGTTCCGTAAACAGCACTAGTGCCGCCCCAAATTGCTAAAGTTGGTGCAATAACACTCCATGCATCCGGGAATAGGCCTAAACCAAATCTTAGTAAACCGTAAGTTCCAAGTTTTGCTAAGACACCACCAAGAAGAATTGCAACGGGTGCAGATGCTTCAACATAAGCATCAGGTAACCAAGTATGGAACGGAACCAGAGGTATTTTTATACCAAAGCCAATTACAACTCCAACTAAAAGGAGTAATTGTAGCCCACTTGACAAACCTTGAACCGATATCGTATCCATTGCAAAGCTTTTAGAGCCTGTCAACCATACTAATCCAAGGAATGTTGCCAAAATAAAGGCGCCTGATACCGCAGTATAAATTAAGAATTTAATTCCTGCGTAAGCACGTCTTTCACCACCCCAAATAGAAATAAGCAGGTAGAAAGGAATTAATTCAAATTCGTAGAACAAGAAGAATAGTAGTAGATTTTGTGCAGCAAACGCTCCTGCAACACCACCACTAATAAGCAGAACTAGTGAGTAAAAAAGTCTCGAACGCTCTGTTTCTTTACTACTGCTGTAAATGGCAATCCAAGTAAGGAAGCTATTTAGTACCAACATCAGAATAGACAATCCGTCTGCTCCCAGTTGATAGTTCAAACCGAGAGTTTCATTCCAAGGTAGATACTCAGTTAACTGCATCCCTGGATTGGCAACATCAAATTTGAGTAAAATAAACAGGTTCCAAAGAAAAACTAGTCCCGCAATAAACAAGCTTACAAACCGAACATTACCCGCAGGTAGCTTTTTCGGAAGTACGGCAACTACTAACGCACCTAAAATCGGCGCCCAAATTAAAACACTTAACATAAATTCATTTATTGATGGTCTATTGTAGAGACGTGTAAACCGGAGGTTTTCCCGCTCTTATTAATCACGTCTCTACATGGTTTATTGAGGAAGTAAAGAAACAGAAGCGGACATCAAATTCATGAATTGGTCTCCCCAGAATTGCCAGGTAACGAAGGCGCCTAATAGACTAACTCCCAGCAAAATAGTTAATGCGTAGAATTGTGTTTGTCCAGAGTTACTGTATTTGAGTCCTTCACCACCACCAAGGGAAATTAAACCAAATAGGTTGACGATACCATCAACGACGAAGCGGTCAACGATATCAGTAAGTTTTGATATTAAATCGACACCCAATACTATGCTCGCACGGTATAGCTTGGGAGTGTAAAAATCGTAAGCAAGTAAGTTTTGTAGAGGTTTAAAGGGAAGTTTGACTGGTTTAGGAATGAAGTCACCCAAGTAAATTACCCCAGCAATGCTTACACCAAATATACTTGACCATATCAGCAACAAAGCTACATCTTTGTTGAGTACTGCCCAAGAAGGTAGTAAAGAGAAGCTTTCTAGTATCAATGGTAAGTGCAATACAAATCCAGCTAAAATAACCATTGGTAATATCATTGGCCAGAAAACTTCAGGAGAGCGTTCACTCATTTGTTTAGCTTTACCACCCCAAATTAAACCAAATTCACGGGTTAAGCTAAATGCTGTTAAAGCATTGACTGAAATAACGACTCCAACTAAAACAGGATGTGTTGTCCAAAGTGCGTCTGCGAGTTTGAGCAATGCCCAGAAAGAACCCAATGGTGGGAAACCAATCAATCCAAGCGAACCTACAATAAAAGCTAGACCAGAAATTGGACGACGCGACCACAAACCACCGAGTTGGGTGACGTCTTGAGTAATACTATTCCAAACAACTCCACCAGTAGACATTACTAATAATGCTGCTGATAAAGCATGGCTAAGTACTAGTAACAATGCAGCTTCATTTTGCTGAGTTCCCACAGCGATAAATATTAAACCCATGTAAGCACTTACCGAGTATGACTGACAGCGCTTAACATCGATTTGTGCTATGGCAATGAGTGAAGCTCCTATTGCTGTTACAGAACCAACAGCTACCATTGCACTTGATACAAATGGCGATAAGCTGAATACTGGTTGTAATTCTACTAAAACCCAGGCGCCGGAAGCAACAACAACCGAGTTCCGCAAAATAGTACTGGGTACAGGTCCTTCCATCGCTTCATCTAACCACAAGTGCAGTGGAAATTGCGCGCACTTACCCATTGGACCAGCGATTAACGCTAAACAAACTAAAGAAATTACTGTAGGGTTAACATTCGCAGTTTGTGCCCACTGCGCTAAATCTGTATAGTTCCAAGTTTGTGCTAAAGGATATATACCTAATACACCCATTAACAGAATTAAATCACCTATCCGTTTTGTTAGGAATGCATCGCGCGCTCCTGTCACCACCAAAGGTTGGCTAAACCACAGTCCAACTAATAAATAAGTTCCTAGCGTTAATATTTCTAACACTACATAACTACAGAACAAACTATTAGAAAGAGCTAAACAACATAATCCCCCTTCAAATAAACCTAGTAAAGAGAAAAAACGTCCCCAACCCCAGTCCATCTCCATGTACCCAATAGCGTAAATCTGTGATAAGAAATTTAAACCACAGACCACAGTCATCGCAGCAACGTTGACGGATGTTACCTCTATATCAATAGATATATTCAACCCAGCCGTTGAAAGCCAAGGAATAAATATCTCTTGCGGTGGATGGTTCCAAGTCCCAATTAGTGCTAATGCACAATGAATAAACGCTGTAAACGTCATAACTAGGTTGGCATAACCAGCCGGTCTTGGACCTGTGATACGGTTCACCCCAGGCGACCAAAGTAACGCTATAAGCCCGCCCAGAAGGGCATAGCAAGGCACCAACCAAATGGTGTCAAGCAAGTACTGTATCATTAACTTACCTCTAGATTTGCAGCATTAACTTAGGGGCACATCCCATCAACCTAAATTCACGCACCCCAAAAATTGCAACTTATGCAAATTTATATTTACTTAATCTTATTAGTTATAGGGTAACTTTATATTGCTCAAAATGGAATTATTATTTGAAAAAAATCAGCGATAGATGCTCTAATTTTTTCTTATATCAAGCATCATCACTATATCTAATATTTACTATCGTATATGGTCTATGGATTGATTACCCTCTATCCATCATGATTCGCGCGCGTCAATCCAAGGTATTCGTTATCTTTATCCTGACTATTAAGTTTTACTTATCATTTAAAAACAGATTTTCTCTAGAAAAAGTATTTAGTTGTTATAAATGCTTAATAGTAGAGTTTTGTAAATAAGCAAATGTACTTTTCTTAATATAACTTAACTTTTTCTCGAATCATATAAATAAGAATCAAATTTAATTATCATTATCATTATTAATCTTGTGGAGTGGGCATCCTTGCCCGCTCTAATATATATAAAGACGTTAGGACAGGCAGGATGCCTATCCAACAAGATATAAAATTTATAGCTTGATGAATGAAGGTGTAAACTTTAAATCAATGGTCTGAGTATATGTTACTAATGGGTGATTGAGCATACCGACAGGCGCCGGTTTCATTTCACCTCTATAATCAAGAAACTGGACGATAATTAAATAAGCCACAGCTAAAATAATAGAGATGGCGCCAGTAAGTACAGCAACTATTTTTGAGCGGTTCATTTCGATTTCCAATTTGAGCAATGATATTAATTTTACGTCGCATCCCCTAAGTTGGTGCTTTTGAGTCCTGCAAGTGTATCTATAATTGAATTTAGATGTTTTTTGGTAATTAGCAGACAGCAAACTATCTGTTCGGTGCGTCGAAAACCGATAATAGCTCTCAGACGCCGATAAATACCATTTTTACTGTTACCTTGAAAGTCTGGGCAACGTTTAAGTGCAGCATCTAATAATCTGAGGTATAGCGAGTAGTCTTCAAACAGCGAGTATCGTGCCATATCGAAGTAACCAGCAGCTAACGCACGTTGATAATTGCTCGAAAGTCGTTTATTTTGTACTAGTTTACGTTCTGCTTTTTCTAAAACAACACAGTGACCCATTACCCAGCGTGGTCGAGAAACTGTTGAGACAGTGACGTTCCCATAACGTCTATATATAGAATAGCAGCCAGGTTGATACATAACTTTGGCGCCACGCATGACAACAGAGATAAAAAAGTCCCTATCCTGTGCAGTGTTAAGAGTTTCATCCCATCCATCACTACGTTCAATCG
>NZ_MRCD01000160.1 GCF_001904745.1 Calothrix sp. HK-06 | reverse complement strand
ATACATTGAACGAGAAATTAATAAACAAATAATTTTCAATAATTTAGCTTTGGTGAACGATGAAGGAGTTTTGTTAGATGGTTATGGAGTTTGTAATGAAGTCGGAAAAAATCGAGAAAAAGTGAAGTATATTAGACGTTATGGGATGATGTTTATTTTAGAACCAATTATGCGTCATGCTGTTATTAAAGCCAAAAATTTAGATTTGTTTCTTCAAGATGATAATTTTGATTTTCATTTTGTTCGTTATCATGGGTTAGTTTTGTCTTCTTTGCAGCTATTATTTCATCATCGTTTAGATTTGTCTATTTCTTGGACTTGTACGTTAGATAATTTTCAACCTCGGCAAATTTTCCAAATCAAAAAAACCTACCCTTGCGATGGTTTTCAGATTGCCATGTGATTATTTTTTTTCTAAATAAGGCTTGTAAGGCTTGATATAATGGCGATAAGTTCTGATGGTTCTACGGGTTTGGTTATATGCATTTGATATCCTGCTAGAAGCGTGCGTTTACGGTCTTCTGCTCTTGCATATGCGGTAAGTGCTACGGCAGGTATTTTCCTACCTTTTTCTATGGGTAGGGAGCGTACTTTTTTTATAAATTGGTATCCGTCTTCATCTGGCATCCCTATATCACTAACTATCACGTCCGGCGCCTCTTGCTTGACTAACTCAAGCCCCTCAATAGCTGAACCTGCTGTGATAACGTTAGCAAGAGCATCTTCAAGTACACATCGTATTAGTTCACGAGCATCAGGTTCGTCATCGACGACGAGAACTTTTACCCCAGCAAGTACTAATTGCTCTGACTCTTCAAACTCATCACTATAATCATCTGTATCGCGATTTTTCTTATTTTGTTCCCCTACATTTGTTATAACTGCGGCAATTGGTAATGATATAGTAAACGTGGCGCCCATTCCTTCGCCATCACTTTTTGCACGTACAGTACCACCGTGAAGTTCGGTAAGTCCTCGAACAATAGATAGTCCAAGTCCTAAACCTCCATGTTTTCGAGTTATTGAACCATCTGCTTGGCTAAACCGCTCGAACACATGCGGTAAAAATTCAGGTTTTATACCTAACCCTGTGTCAATAACACTTACTTCAATGCGTGAGTCTACACGCTCTAAAACTATTTGCACCTTCCCGTGTTTGGGAGTAAATTTAATTGCGTTGGAAAGAAGATTCCAAATAATTTGCTGCAACCGCGCGGGGTCACCTGATACTACACCTAGTAATTGATCAAAAACTGTTTGTAATTGAATTCCTTTTGCTTCTGCTGACAATCGTACAGTTTCTAACGCTGCTTCAATAACACTTTTCATGTCAACTTGCTGTATATTTAACCGTATTTTGCCAGAAATAATTCGGCTCATATCAAGAAGGTCTTCAATTAACTGCGACTGCGCGCGCACGTTTCGCTGTATAGTGTCTAATCCTTGCTGCATTCTAGCTGGGTCTATATTACCTTTACGGATAATTTGTGACCAGCCAAGTATGGCATTAAGCGGTGTGCGAAGTTCGTGTGAGAGTGTCGCCAAAAATTCGTCTTTCATCCGCCCAACTCGCTCTGCCTCAACACGAGCTAAATGTTCATTTTCAAAAAGTTGCTCTCGTCGCTCCTGTTCTTGTTTCTCAGCATCTATATCTGTAATCGCAACTACTGCTGCTATCATGTTACCATCCCGGTCTTTTATTGGCGCCCCCATAATACGAACCCATGCTCGCGTACCGTCACCACGTTGATAATGATATTCATTTTCATGTAATGTGCCAGTGGCAATTACTTTTGCAAGCGGATACTCATGACCTTGTGTTCTGCGTCCGTTTGCGTCGTAACTTTCCCATTCATAATAGGAGTTAATGTCATTAGAATAAAATACTGGATGGCGGAAAATTTCTTCTGTGCGTTTGTTTGCCATCACAATTTTTCCACTAGGAACTTCGGCAAGTACAACAGCAACGGGGATATTATCGAGTACCGCGCGTAAACGTGCTTGCTCTTTCTCTAGTGCATCCGAAGCTTGTTTTGCATCGGTCATATCTCCCATTACCTTACCAAAACCAGTTATTTCTCCCGCAGTATTATGAACTGCATAAGTCATTCCCGAAATCCAAATTCGCGTACCGTCTTGGCGCCGCATCCAACGGTCATCGCTTGTACTTCCTGTTGCCCTAGCTTCTTCCAACTCTTTTTTCGGAACATCTTTCTCTAAGTCTTCTGGGGTAAATATTATTGGTATTACATCTTGGTTGATAAATTCGTGTTCCTCAAAGCCGAGTACTCGCCGCACGCCCTCGTTCCATGTTGTCGGGCGTCCCTGAGTATCAGTACGAAAAATTGCATGGTCATGCAATTGCTTTACTAATGTACGGTAGCGTTCTTCACTTTCTCTCAACGCTTCTTCCGCTGCTTTTAAAGCTTGTTTACGCTCGGTAACATCTATTGCGGTGCCGTAAATTATTTTTTCTGAAACAAATGGACGAGACTTCCAACTTATCCACTGATAACTACCATCTTTACAACGATAACGGTTCTCAAACGATACTAACTCGGTTCCTGTAACCAGTTGTTCACCTGCACTTACAGTTTTTTCATGGTCTTCAGGGTGAACAAAATAAAGCCAAGGATGTGCCGTTAACTCCTCGGCTGTCCAGCCAAGTGTTTTTTCCCATGATGGACTTACCCAGATGAGGGAACCGTCAAAAGTTCCGATAGAGAGAAGATCGGTGCCTACAGAAAAAAAGCGCTCTCGTTCTTCAATTACCTGATGAAGCTCGGTAAAGTCCCGCCCTACTGCATACATTACCCCTTCTTCTAAAACTGGCTGTACTATCCATTCAACCCACTTGTACGAACCATCTTTACATTTGTAACCATTATGGTAACGGGCAGTAATACCGCTTTCAAGTTTTGAGAAAGCTTCAACGGTTGCAGGCGCCGAATCTTCATGCACAAACGCAATATATGATTTTCCCAACACTTCTTCTTCAGCAAACCCCAATATTTTCTCAAAAGCGGGATTCACTTGAATAATCAAGCCATCTCTACCTATTATGCAATACAAGTCCGGAGAGAGAGTAAAAAAGCGTTGCTCCAGGGTCATAGTGATCGAATGTTGGGATTGCGCGACTGTTGTACAGCACAAAAGACCTTATGCCCGACAACATAAGTAGTATATCACTGGCATGAAACCTTTGCCAGTTAATATAGCCACCTGCTTTGACGACGATAAACTATTTTTGGCGCCAATCAAAGAAATCCTGACTACAAACGTTTGTAGTCAGGTAAGTGTTTGTGTGACTGCAAGGATGCTGCTTTAACATAAACTACTTTTAATCAAAAATATTGTAGGTTGGATGGAGGCTAAAGGAACCCAACTCATTGACTTATCACTTATTTCTACATCTATCTCATACTTCTTTTGTAGCTTCACGTACCCTAAATTTTAAACTTTTATGTTGCGTCATGTACCATACAGATTTTATATCCAGGCTGCGTAATTCTTATAAATATAGACAGCATTAGGCAAATAAATATAATAATATACCAAATTCAATGAATGGGTGCAGTTATGTTAGGCAACCAAAATAATGATTTCACAAATTATATAAGCGCACTTAATATCGAATCTCACTTAAATACAACGAATTATTCATTACGGCTTATTAATAAAGCTAGTTTTTATAAAGACCTCTCCCCTAGCCCCTCTCCTTGGCTAAAATTACAAGGAAGCATCACTGGTAACACTTTACTCGGTATAGAATCACATGATATCAGTCTTGAATGGGCTGATGGTATTTCTAAGACTTTTGACCCAAACAAAAGTACATGGATAGTTATTCATGGTTTACAAATGAATTTACCCAAAGGAGATATACTTGACCAACTAGGAGATATTAAAAATTTAGCTTCATCAGTTGATGGCTTTTCTCCTGATGACCAAGTACTAGTTTTAGACTGGAGAAGCGCAGCTTATTCTCCAGGAATAAATTACCGTGGAGATTTTAATATTCCCAATCCTGTAATTGCTCTTTCATGGATTGACCCTGTTGCCACCTGGACTGCTAATATTCTAAAACAATTTGGAATCGCTACACCAAATATTAATTTAATTGGTCATAGTTTTGGTAGCTACGTTGCATCATCTGTAGCTGCTGATATTACAGGAGGTATTAACCGAATTATTGCTTTAGACCCAGGTAATTTAGAAATAGGAGGTGATAAGTATAAAAAAATTAATTTTAGTGATAATTCACGCTGGTCTTGGGCTTTTTACGGTAGTGGGTTTGGCGCCCAAGACCGCGCGAGAACTGCTGACGAATCTTTTATAATAGACTTTCCCTTTTATACACAGTTTCCCGATATTCCTGGAGTCAACAAAGGACACGGCGCCGTTGAACAATTTTTTACAGCAATGCTCAACCAAGCAAACGATAAACAACACTATTCTAATGCAGATATTTTTGGACTTGACAGAATGAATTCAATCGCCAAACCTTGGAATATTGATTATAGCACTAATTGGGAAGCAAAGCTAATTCCAGAAGAAAGTAATGGCTTTTGGATATTAAAAGATATTATACCTAACCCTTCCCCTTCAATGGGGATGTAAACTTAAATTTTATAGCATATTTGTACTTAAAAGTAATTCTGTTTTGACTATTAGGACTTACGCCTTTTAAATGATTTACATAGTTAGAGTACCCAGAGGGAGAATAAAATAAGAAGGTTAAAACGAATATTATTGTGATAACCTCATGTAACGGCGCCTTTTATCTGATTGCCGTTCAAGGGCGAGAATTAAGAACGGACATCTTTATGTAAGTTAAGCTTATTGATGTTGTCTTAATTGTAAAGTATGAAAAACCTTATTAATTTACTTTTAACTTTATTTCTTATTGCTTGTACGTCTCTAAAACCCTTAAAATCAACTAATACATCCCCATCCATTCATGTTCAAACAGATCAAGTTACTTTAGAAAAGCAAATTAATTTGCCTCAAAATATAAACAACGTGCGATGGATAGTTCTACAGCAAGGAGTTTCTAGCAGTGTTCCTGGTCCTACTGATACCATTCTTTATGCCGTTTTAACTCCAAAGAACAATGACTGGTCTTCGCTCGCTAAATTAAAGTCATCATCAGCCAGTCAAGAAAGTGTCGAGGTTCCTGTGCAAATCGCTAAAAAATTATTTTCTCCTAAAATTCTAAAACAATTGCATCAAGCAAATGACTATGTACAAATTACAGGCGAGCAGTATGAACCCAATTTTTTTAATAAATATAGCTACCGTGGAGTCTATGCAATTCTTGTACATAATAATTTATTAGTCTGTTTACAAACTACCTAGAAGTGCTTACAAACTGGCCACATTTAGAGTTAATACTTTGAGTGAACTAAAAATTCTCGATAGTGAACTTGGCGCCCAAATATTTCAAGGTCGAGATTTATTAGCCGTTGTTTCCTCGCAATCAAAGTTGGATTGGACTACGGGGGCATTAAAAATGCTAATGTCACAACATTTCGCGGATACGTAAATAAATAGTAATTACAAATACACATGACGTAATAATTAGCACCGTAAGCGCAGCTTGCACAGAATTTACACATTGAAACTTGGGAACGCGCCTATCTGTGATGAGTGGGCGCCTGTGTTAGGTGTATCTACTAGACATCTCCGGAAAAGGAAAAAGACCCCTCTCCAAACCTCTCCCCTTCCCTACGAGAGAGGCTTAAAACCCCCATTCTCTCATAGGGAAGGGGGCAGGGGGGTTAGGTCTGTGCGAAAATAATGGTTCTCTAAATCTTTTTCGGAGATGTTTACTATATATGTAGATGTGGGCGTTGAAGTACCCCCTTTAGATTAATCAATTCAAAATTACTATTCTTTAATGAAGTTTTCTCGCAGGGTACGCTCAGGACTCAGGACTAACAAATAAAGGGCTAGTCCAAACCTTAGAATCATCAATCTGACGACCTGAGATATAAACAGCTACAAAACCGTGAGTGCTAAATTCAGGTTCTAGGATAAAACTGCCACTAACATCTCTAGACATGGAAGCTGCACTTAAACGTTCTACCGCTAGAAAAAGTTCTGCTCCACCCAATTCTTGCCTTAATATTCCTTGGTTGAGGATATCCTTGCCGCTAAATTCCCAACTAAATTCCGGGCAATGGATATAAGGATTGCGCTGTAGTGGACTTCCGACTTTGGTGTAACTATCAATTTGAACCTGTAGTCGAAATTGTGCGTGGAGTAAATCTGATAAATTTAACTCAATCGCATCAGAATCTCCATAAGTCTCTGAACGAAACTCTAATTTTAATGCTCCGGCTAGTCTAGCATACTCTTCTGGATGTTCTAGACCATAGACTTGATAGCTTTGAACTATAGTATTTGAATATTCTAGAGTTCCGTGCCACTCAGCCCAACGATAGCGGTCTTTAATCCGTGAGCCACCCCAACGTAGACGGATTTTATTGGGAGCATAACCTGCATACTCTTGCAGATTACGATGCCACAATAAACCATTATTAGTGTATGCCGTAATCTCATCCCAGCCACTCGTACCAAGCAATCGATAATTAATAGTAATGGCATCAGAGGCAGTGAATTCATCCCCTTGAATGTGTGAACCAGACCACAACAAAGCAACTATGCGATCGCCTGTTGTCGCCCAAGTATGACGAGAACGCAGCGCCTGATTAATATCCAGCTTCGTTAACGCTGGGGCAATAATTCCCGTTACCCCGCCATTTACTCCAAATACCGCCGTCCCTGGAACGCCCCCACCACAGCGTCCACGATGTTCATCACCATTGGCTGACACACCCACTTTATAGCCTCTACTGATGGCATCCTGGTAAAACCAAGGAAAATGTCCCCAAGCTGAACCAACTTCAATCAGACGTTCTAATTTGGGATGATGCCAATCGAAAATTGCACGCCGTCCGCCAACATGAGGAATCAATAAATGCTGCTCTGGATTATGAATATAAGCAGCATAAAGTCGATCTACAGGCCAAGCTCCGGGTAACAATTGCTTCCCTTTCATGTTTTCATTCCACTCAAAAGAGCGCACTTGTTTTCCCTGCCGATCATAGGGAAATAACACCTCATCACCCAAGAAAATCACATTGCGATCGCCTCCAACAGCAGAATTTCCACACCATTCTGTGCCAGGGTAGCAAAGAAATTCACCTTCCTGTGTTACCTCTCGACACAGCTTAACATCATGCTGCCAGCATTCCTCAGTAATATTAAAGTCATTAGCTGTATATCCTAAAACATCTAATCCTGCCACATCTCGACCGTAAGCAAAATTATACTCTGTGCTATTTGTTCCCACCGTATTATTAGAATGAACGTGGAGGTCAGCAAAAAATGCACGAGGATAGGTCAGATTATTCTCTCCTGTAATCGGAGTTAATTGACTTTGTAGCTTAGTTCCTAGCAGATTAGCTTGCAATAACCTTTCCTCATTACTATCCAAAGTCAAATCAGTTTTGACCACTGCCCATCCTTGCGCCGGTAAATCAAGTAACTGCTTCTGCAAACCATTATCTGTTAATTGCAGCTTTCCTCCCAAATCCCAACAGGTATTTCCCCAAACATCTTCTACTCGTAACCGTACAGGGAAAGAAAGACCCGTTTTTACCAATCGTGGAGTTACAATTATTACTTTAGCTGGTGGTGCTGGCACAACATCAATTACCACATCATCTGGAACTTCAGCAAAACGAGAAGTACCAACTGGGTCAATGTAAGTCCGGAACCGGAAACCTTGCTCAACAAAAGTTTGTACCCTTGTACCTGGCCCACCGGCACGACGATCGCCTAACCTAATTAGAATGCGATCACCTGGTTTTAGGTAGCCATCGACAATGTCTACAATAATTGCCTTTTGATAAGGACGTTCATGACCCTTCTGATCAAATCGCACTTTCAGCGACTGTACCGTTGAGCTACTTTCACCAATAAGTGGCGGACGAGCTTGGTATTCTGCCGAAACATAATTAGCTGCTGTTGGGTTTTCCGTTTGAAACAACGCCCAATCCGAGTAGAATTTGAATGTTACCTTTAACCAAGCACCATCAGCAATCCCGGAAGCACCAACCTCATAATCTAGTAGAATTTCTTGCCAACTTCCCGCCTCAATCTGTCGAGTAGCACAGTGCAAACGACCGAGAAATGGTAAGGTGGAGATGTATTCTAAATATCCTTGAGGATGAGTATATTCTCCCAATAAATTAAGTGTTTCGTCTGACATGGAATTTCCTAAGATAATTTAAACGCAGAAGAACGCAAAGCTAAACACAACGGGCGCCAAGTTTTCTACTCTTACAAATGCGTGGCAGATACTACAACGGGGGAACCTCTGCAACGCGCTGCCTTGCTTTTGCGCCTTTGCGTGACACAAAATCATGATCCGTATTTCGCAACAATTCCTGACCTACCAAACTAAACAATGCCAAAATAGCCAACAAAGAAGCACAAGCAAAAGCAGATATCATCTGATACTCCGCATACACCTGTTCAATATGTAAACTCAGAGTATTGGTTTGATTAATCAACTTCCCCGAAACAACGGAAACTGCCCCAAACTCCCCAATAGCCCTAGAAGTACAAAGAATTACGCCATAAAGCAACGCCCAGCGAATTTTCGGGAATGTAACACGCCAAAAACTTTGCCAGGAATTTGCTCCTAATGTTTGTGCTGCTTCTTCTTCTTCCAGTCCCATACTTTGCAGCACAGGTAACACCTCTCGCACCACGAACGGGATAGTTACAAACAAGGTAGTGAAAATCATTCCTGGTAGAGCAAAAATCACCCTAATATTGGCTGCTTGCAACCACGAGCCAAATAAACCAACAGTGTGGCTATAAAGCAGAATAAACATCAAACCGACAATAGTAGGTGAGATTGCTAATGGCAAGTCTAGAATTAGGATTAGCGCTATTTTACCTGGAAATGAGTATCTTGCTAAAACCCAGGCTGCTAAAATGCCAAAAACCGTATTAATGGGAACAGATATTAATGTAATAAATACGGTTAAAAAAATAGCGTGGCAGGCTTCAGGAGTAGTCACACTTGCCAAATAAGTCTCAATCCCACCAGCAAAGGCTTGATAAAAGATATTTATTAGAGGAAACAAAACAGTGATCGCTAAAAATGATAATCCTAAAGTAATTAAAACATAGCGCCCCCAAGGTATTGATTGTAACTTAAACTTCATATTTGCGGCTCCACAACTGTAATAAATTGGTACAGATAAGAATGACTATGGAAATTACTAACAGTACAATTGCCACAGCTGTTGCCCCACTATAGTCATACTGCTCCAATCGCCGATATATATAGACGGAAGTAATCATCGTTTCATAGGGAATATTGCCAGAAATGATCATCACAACCCCGTATTCACCGATAGCACGGGCAAAAGCCAAGGTAAATCCTGTGAAGATTGCAGGTAGTATTTGGGGAAAGATCACTCGCCAAAATGTCTGCCAAGAATTCGCACCAAGAATGTGTGCGGCTTCTTCAATTTCTGGTTCTATCTCCATCAACACAGGTTGCACAGTCCGAACCACAAAGGGCAGAGTTACAAATACCTTAGCGAAGACTACACCAACTACAGATGAAGTCAAGTTAACCTGCTCAATACCTAATAGTCTTAAGGTTTTACCTAAAAATGTTGTCGGTTCTAGATATTGACCGATAACTCCACTAGAACCGTAAAGAGACAACAACGCAATCCCCGCGACTACCGCAGGCATAGCAAAGGGTAAGTCTATCAATCCATCTGCTAACCTCTTAAGTGGAAATTCATAGCGGACTAATATCCAAGCCAGGATTACCCCAAAGACGCTGTTAATAAAAGCAGCTAATAAAGCCGCAGAGAAACAAAGTTTATATGCTGCTACAGCGGCAGGTGCAGTCACGACTTGCCACAATTCTGACCAAGAGCTTTTGGAAGCTTCCAGAAAGACTGCTCCTAAAGGCAATAGCAGGATAAAACTGATGTAGGTTAAAGCTAAACCCTGTAGAAGCGAACGATAAAACCGTTGATGGGAAAGTGTAATAAATATAGCTGACATTACAATTACTTAGTTCTAGCTGCTTGGGCAGAGTCGAATAATGCCCCATCGGCAAAAAGTTTCTGATCTACAGCTTTCCAATCACCAAAGTCAGCGATTTTATAAAGCTTTGTGACTGGTTTATATTGACTGGTGTATTTTTTGTATACCGTCTGATCTATTGGACGATATGCTTGCTGGGCGTAGATTTCCTGCCCTTGAGGTGAAAACAAGAACTTAGTAAATGCTTCGGCTACTTCGCGGGTTCCTTTGCTATCTACAATCTTGTCAACCACAGTGACGGGAAAATCAACCTGGATATTAGTTGGTGGTACAACGTAAGGAAAATCCTTTGCGACGGCATTATTGGTAAAAATAATCTCGTTTTCAAAGGTAAGTAATACATCACCAATTTTGTTTTTTATAAATGCGTCTGATGCCTCTCGTCCACTACTGACTAAGGTTTTGGTATTTCTCACAAAGCCTTTGAGATAATCTTGGGCAGCTTGTTCTCCTTGAGATTTAAGAATAGAACCGTACCCTGCCAAAATTCCCCATCGGGCATTTCCGCTTGTTTGGGGGTTGATGCCGACAATCGCTACATTATTGTTAGTTAAATCATTCCAACTTTGAATATTTTTAGGATTGCCGGGTCTGGTAATTAAAACCATCACTGTATTAGCAGGGGAAGCTTGATTAGGTAATCTTTGCCTCCAATCTGGACTAACAAAGCCTTTTTCCACCAAAACATCTATATTGCTCTGGAGATTCTGCGCTGCAATATCAGCTTGTAAACCCCCAAGAATTGCTCTGGTTTGCGCTCCAGATGGCCCATAAGATTCCTTGAATGTAACATCTTGCCCAGTTTTTGCCTTCCATTCCGCCTGAAATGCCGGAATCATTTTAGAGAAAAGTGTTTTAGCTACTCCATAAGAAACCAAAGTCAGTTCAACCGAGCCTGATTTTTGGGCTGCAATCACTTGAGATTGATTTGTTGATGCTTGGTTTTGAGGAGAATTTTTAGTTTGAGTGCAAGCAGGGATAAAAAATCCCGCAGCAAATAGCAAGGCGCGTAATATATTACGCCTCTTCATAAATAGCTCCTGATTATTAATTTTTGCAATGTTACAAAAAGCTCGATTTAGATAATACTACTAAAAATTGACGAAAAAACCGTATTTAAGAAAAATTAAGATTTATCAAGAAATTTTAAACTGAATTATATATACTGTTGGCAGTTACCTCACCTGGGCGTTCATTGTCGTTCACGTAGTGTTCCGAAGGAAAGACAAATTCAAACTTTTCTGGTACGCATCCTTTTTTTTGGATAATTCACCGTTTGCTTTCCTGGATAAGGCGCCACGCCAATACATTGACCATCTGTAGATGTTACTTGTACTGCGACTGGGCTAATTCTACTTTCTACAAATTTTAAAAACTCAACGTTTTGTATTTGTACATGTTGCTTATAAGCGCCTAATTTTGTTTATACTTTAAAACTTTACGTATTGTATCTATAAAATTTCCACAGGCGCCTACTAAAACCAACCGCAGCAACAAAAACCCCAGTATCATAAAAAATCACAATATCTTACTAATACAGTTATTCCAGCCAATACGGTATTGAGCCTTCTATGTGTGTAATTTCCTGCATGATGGACTGGAAACCCCTACCCTGCTAAGGTTTGATAAATTGCTACATCTATGTCAAAAAAGCTGTGTTTGGTAACGAGAAATCAAGCATGAGTGGGGGCCGGAATGCAGGTTTTTACACATATCTCGTTGCAATAGCAGGTAGGTATTGCAAGTATTTGTCTAATAACTTGGAAGTCATAGCTAAGTTTCTACACCAACATTCCTTTATTTTAGATTGCATAAGTTGGGTGTGCTTAGACGTATTTAGTAATGTATGGACAATTTACCCTTACTCTTGTTGATTAATTAATATTTGTCGCAATTTATACAAACTTTATATGACTTACACACAAGTGCCTACAACTAAAAACATTTACGAAAAGTCTTTGGTAACTGCGGAAGATTGGTTTCAGGTTGGTAACAAGTTTTATGATAACCAAGAGTATGAAGAGGCGATAGAGTTTTATCAAAAAGCGCTGCAAATTCAACCTGATTACTTTGATGCTTTAATAAATATAGGTTTTATTTTGGGTCATTTGCAACGCTTTGATGACGCATTGGAATGTTTTGACCAATGCATTGCTAAAGATAGCGGCCATTTTATGGGCTGGTTTGGTCGAGGTCAAGCGCTCAGATACTTAGGGTGCCACAGTGAAGCGGTTTTAGCTTACAATCAAGCTATTAAAATTCAACCTGATAGTGCTGCTCCTTGGAGATATCGTGGTTTAGCGTTGGCTGCTTCACAACTTTACAGTGATGCGATTTCATCTTATGACCAAGCACTTTTACGCTACCGTGATGATTACTATACCTGGTGGATTCGCGGTATTTCGCTTGAATCTTTGGGAAAAAATGAGGCTGCTATTGTTTCGTATGACCAATCTATTGCCCTTAAACCTGATTTTCACGAAGCTTGGCATTCTCGCGCAGGCGCCTTGTGGAGTTTGCTGCGCTATGAAGAAGCTATTTTAGATTATGAGGAAGCTATTCAGTGTAACTCTAAATACTGGGAAGCATGGTATTGTCGCGGTAATTTGATGTTGAATATCAAAGATTATGAAGGTGCTATTGAGTCTTATAACCAAGCTATTCATATTCAACCCGAATTTTCTGAAACCTGGAAAAATCGTGGAGATGCACTTTTTGAGTTAGGCAGAATTCAAGATGCATTGACTTCTTATCGACGCGCAATTGATATTAAACCAGATAATGTTGATGCATGGTATAAATGTGGTATGGTTTTGATGGAGTTAAAATTATACCAAGAGTCACTAACTGCATTTCAAACAGCTGTTGAAATAAATCCTAATTTACCTGGTGGTTGGTTAGGTTGTGCTAATGTGCTGCAAGAACTCCAACGTCATGAAGAAGTGCTAAATGCTTGTGATTGTACAATCGCTATTCAACCTGATTATGAGAAAGTTTGGTATGTTCGTGGTTATTCTTTAGGCGCCTTAAAACGTTACTCAGAAGCACTTATTTCTTACGAACAAGCAATTCGCTTAGAACCGTATGATGCAGTGTTATGGAATTTTCGGGGTTTGGCACTTTACTATTTGCAACGTGACTCTGAAGCAATTAAGTCTTATGACCGTGCAATTGAACTATGTGAAGATTATGGCGACGCTTGGAAAAACCGTGCTTTTTCGCTTTATTATTTGCAAAAATATGAAGATGCTATCTTAAATACCGACCGTGCCATAGAACTCGGACAAGGAAATAATTATTTACTATGGTTTTATCGCGGTGTAGCTTTGATGGAATTAGATAGATACGATGAAGCGTTAGTATCTTTGAACCGTTCAATTCAACTCAAAGGTGATTATCCCAACGCTTTTTATTATCGTGGTCGAGTATTACATTTCATGAAACAATATTCTGAAGCGGTTTCATCATTTGACCAAGCATTGCGACTTGATTCTATTTTCGTAATGGCTTGGTTATGGTGCGGTCATAGTCTTAAGGAATTAGGGCGCCGTGAAGATGCCATTTATGCTTATGACCGAGCTATTAAATTAGACCCAAATTGTAGCGCTGCCTGGTTAGCACGTGGCACAATTATTATATGTGCGTAGGGCAAATTAACCCACTTATAGAAAGGGATGTAGATTATACATCCTTTTTCTTACGTGGTTTTCCACTGCGTGGACGTTCGATTAGCGTTTGCTCTAAATTTTCTTCACAGAACTGTTTACGAGTTCTCTCAACTGTTGTTACAGATGTATATAGGGTCTTGGCTATTGCTTCATCTGTACTACCTTCATGTGCCATGAGTAATGTATGTGCGCGACGAATTGTCCTAGCACTAGCTTTTCCTTTCTTTACTAAGTCAAGTAGCTGCATCCGTTGCTCATTACTTAGAACAACTTTGTGCTTTTTGTTCATACTTCCTATTTGCGTCGTCACTATATAATATAGCACAACCCA
Source organism: Calothrix sp. HK-06 (assembly GCF_001904745.1). GTDB lineage: Bacteria > Cyanobacteriota > Cyanobacteriia > Cyanobacteriales > Nostocaceae > Dulcicalothrix. The sequence goes on along the minus strand of NZ_MRCD01000160.1, from coordinate 1,557 downwards.
TCAAAATTTATTTGGTGCGTGTTTTTATGGTGCGTAACGCTACAAGATTATTTGCTTCGTTGAAATGTTGTTATGGCGTTACGCACCGTACCAATTCTTCTTTTATTGATAATGGGTTGTATCCTAATGTAAATGCTATTGTACTGTCGAATGATACATCTGCTGGACGTGGCGCCGACATTTGTACGTCTTTCTGTTTACATCCTTTTAGGTTTGTATCTGGTAGTTGAAATGCTTCAATCATTAACTTTCCGAAGTCGTAGCGAGATATTCTTTCTCTCCCACCTAGGTGAATAACACCGTGATAGTGTTTTTCTATCATTAATAGTAATCCCTTGGCGGCTGTTACTCCACTTGCTGGTGTTCTAAATTCATCGGTAAATAATTTTAATTCTTTGCCAGATTGCAGTGTTTGTATAAACCCTTGCATAAAACTTTTTGCTGTTGGTGTTGCGGCGCCAAACATTAATGGCATTCTACATATAGCTGTTTCAGGATATTCTTTTAACATCGCTTGTTCTGCTAAGACCTTGTGTTCCCCATATAAATTTACAGGGTTGACTGTATCTGTTTCTTTATATGGTGCATTTTTACCATCGAATACCAGGTCAGTTGATGTAAATGCACATGGTATAGAATACTCAGCGCACAATCTTGCTATATTTGCTGATGCTGTGACATTAATTGCGTAAGACTCTTCGGGATGGTTTTGACAGTAGTTTGGTTGCGAAATTGCTGCTGTATGAATTACTGCATCTGGTTTAATATTTGTAAAGATTTGTTTGAGTTCTTCAAACTCTGATAAGTTAGCTTTAAATAAATTGGCACCATTTACTTCTAACGTATGCGAGTTATATGTACCGTAAACTTCGTAGTGTTCACGTCCTACTTCTATTATATGCCAACCTAGAAAACCACTGGCGCCTGTAATTAGTAATTTTTTCATATCCCAATTCAATTAGAGTTATCTTCACGTAAAAACTTTATAGTATCTTCGCACCACTTTAACCATTCAACTTCGTATCGTATTCCTTGCTGAAGCGTTAAATAGCGGTACTTTTCTGCCAAAGGTAAAGTTTGCGGGTTTGCAAAATGCTTCTCTTCTATTGCTCGATACGCTTTTAACTTGTCTTGGTGTTGTGCGCGGTGATTTTCTAATTCTTTAATAATTTTGTGTTTCGGCGCCACCTCACCCGCAAATACTTTTACCAGCAACTCATCTTTTATTGGACTAACTTCTGATGGTTCTAATATCCATTTACGAAGATATTCTTTCCCTGCCTCTGTAACCGAGAATACTTTCTTGTCTGGGCGCCCTTCTTGCCTAATTACCTCTGCAACAATATGTCCCTATTCCTCTAATTTACTCAACGCTCGATAAATTTGCTGTTGCGTTGCGTGCCAGAAAAAACCCACAGTCCCCGCAAACTGCATCGACAAATCATAACCACTACACGCTGAATCTAATAATGCCGCCAAAATCGCATGAGATATTGCCATAACTTAATTTTATTCTTTCCTTACCTTTTATAAATAAATTTGATTTATATACTCACT
>NZ_MRCD01000159.1 GCF_001904745.1 Calothrix sp. HK-06 | reverse complement strand
ACAAATATTTACGCTTTTTTCTATACTCAAAATATTTGACAAAGATTTAAAGAAAACATTAAATTTTATTTATAAAAGTTATAATTTTATTTAATGTATTATTAACATTTTATTTTTTATCATATTTAAATGTCTAAGCATCTATACATATAGGCGCCGAATCTGGTATATTTGCCGTAGAAATACTGAAAGCGTATGATTGTGACAGTGGCAGCGTTTAAAGGGGGAGTAGGGAAATCAACGACAGCGCTGCACTTAGCAACGTATTTACAAACACAAGCTGATACGTTGTTAATAGATGGTGATTTAAATCGTTGTTCATTAGATTGGTCAAATCGTGGTAGTTTACCTTTTAAAGTTGCAGATGAAGAACAAGGAGTAAATTTAGCAGCACTTTACGACCATATAGTTATAGACACTCCAGCACGACCATCACTGAGTGATTTAAAAACATTAGCACGTGGATGTGATTTACTAGTTATTCCGACAGCACCGGATGCAATGTCTATGGCAGCGACTTTACAAATGTTTAGTGCTTTAAAAGGAGTTAGAGCGAAGTATCGTGTGTTACTAACATTAGTTCCACCGCATCCAAATAAAGCAGGACAAGAAGCGCGTATAACGTTAGAAAGTATTGGAGTACCATTATTTAAAGCAAGTATAAGGCGCCTGAGTGTATTTCAAGATGCAGCATTAGAAGGGGTACCAGTAAATGCAGTCAAAGACTCAAAAGCGAAAATTGCTTGGAGAAGCTATGTAGAGGTAGGGAAAGAGATTTGCAACGGATAGAACGGATGTAACGGATAGGAATACTATAAATTATTATGTCAGTAACTCAGGGCTTAAGCCACTGAGCTTGTAAGAGACAAGTCTTACGTGTCTGACTAGCTCATTAGACGTAGTTTGGTACAAACTTCCGAATGCTTTCCCAGTTCGGATTATCTTTAAACTACCTTGTTAGTAGTGTTGCGTTATGGCAAGACATCTTAGCTACGTTGAGCGAGGGAACTTAAACTTTACTCGGAGGATTATATCTTTATGCGAGTGCCTGTAATTAGTAAAGACAATTTACCATTAATGCCTACTAAACCAAGTCGCGCTAGACGTTGGATTAAACAAAGTAAGGCTATCGGTAAATTTGATAAGTTAGGTATCTATTACATTCAATTACTAGTCGAACCAAGCGACACTAAAACTCAAGAAGTTGTAATCGGTTTAGACCCCGGCAAAATGTTTTCTGGTGTAGCAGTTCAAACTAAAAAATACACGCTACAGATGTTACATTTAGTTTTACCGTTTAAAACGGTAAAAGATAGAATGCAACAACGGGCAATGATGAGACGTAGCAGACGTGATAGACGAATTAATCGTAAAGTAGCGTTTAATAAACGTAGCCATCGCCAAAAAAGATTTAATAATAGACACAATTCTAAACTAGTACCTAGCATTAGAGCTAATAAAAATTTAGAATATCGTGTGATGGAATTATTATTTAAGACATATCCTGTATCGAAAATAGTAATTGAAGAAGTTGAAGCTAGAGGAAATGTAAGTTTTAGCCCAGTAATAGTAGGACAACGTTACCAAATTAATCGATTATCCGAACTAGCGAAAGTTACGTTACGCAAAGGATGGGAAACATCTAATTTACGTAAACAATTAAACTTACGTAAAGAAAAAGACGATAAGTCTTTACAAATACCCGAAACTCATGCAGTCGATGCCGTTACCTTAGCTAGTTCTGAATTTGTTAAATATAAAGAATGGGACGATGCTAATAGTCACGGTCATTCATGGGTAGGTAAGGTGTCGATTACGTCATCAAGATTCGTGATAATTCGCAGACCTCCCATATCAAAAAAGCAGTTACATTTAATGACTTTTAGTAAAGGCGGTAATCGTCGTAAGTATGGTGGGACGGTAACACGTCACGGATTTAGAAAAGGAGATTATGTTAAAGCTAGTCAAGGTAAAAAAAGTTTTTACGGTTGGGTAAGTGGAGACACCGAAAAACAAATTTCAGTCAGTGATAGTGATAGGAAAAGATTAGGACAGTGTTCGATAAATAAAATAAAGTTAATTAAACGTTCCACGGGTTTAATTATCAAAGCAGTTAAAACTGCTTGCGTCGATTCCCTCTCAGTTTTAAAAAACTAAGTTTCCCGCATACCATTTAATCTTATGAGTGAGAAAAAGAAAGGTAGTCGTTTTGATGATTTGATTGATGCAGTACGTAGTCGTAAGCAACGCGATGAGTTACCATCAATTGTAGAAGAAGACAAATTGGGTATAAAAAGTAAGAGTACAGACCCTAACTATATTCGTACAACTATTTATTTACCAAAACAGTTACACCGAAGAATGAAGGCAGCAGCATTATCTCAAGACCGACAAATGAGTGATATTATCGCTGAATTAGTTGAAGAATGGCTTTTAAAGAGTTAGGAGTTAGGAGTTAGGAGTTAAGAGTTACGGGTGTAGTGCTTAAATTTGACAACCATTGGTTGTCATTTTAGTAAGTTGAGAATACAGATTTCTTACTATAAGACGATTTATAACTCATAACTCATAACTCATAACTTAATTAAAACACCACTTCTTCTCCTTTTTCTGTGAAGCGGACGTTTTTAATTTTCCATTTACTGTTGCTGGTTAAAGTTCTACTGACACTACCAAATAAAGCTGAGTTTTCACAACTTGAGAGCGAACTTAATGACCGTTTTGAGTTGGGTGCTACTCGTAAGTCTACTGTAGCTGTACCATTTTTAACGCTAACACGATACCCGGATAAGCTAAAGTCTCCGTTATTGTGTCCTTCTAATGCTCTACCTACTGCTCCTGCAACGGGTTCATCCGCAGGAACGCTTGTTTTTTTCGGCACGAAATCTTGGCACTGTGAATCAATCGTATATACTGTAACGTCTACTGTTTTACCAGCAGGCGCCTCGGTTTCTGTGGGGATAGCGTTATAAGTAAGTGTTTTAGAAGCTGGTGTTTCGGTTAACTTGGTTTTTTCGCGTAATTTTGCCGCACTTGGTGACGGAGATGGGGAAGGAGCTGTTGTAACTTCTGGCGCCTCACTAATTGGCGTTGGTGTTACAGTAACAGTAGGAGTTTCAGTCGGTGTTGCTGCGATAATATCGGGTGTGGGTGATGCTGCGACACTAGGTGTAGTCGTCACGGGTGCTTCACTCGTTTTTTCATTTGGATTTGATGCACAGCTACTAAGACTAGCTGCCACTGTAACAATAAATAAAGGAACAATCAGTTTTTTTACAACTTTCATAATTTGCACGCTCTCCTGCTGCCTTGGGAGTTAACATTTAACTTCAGTGTGGAGGATAAAGTTTCCGTATAATTTTGCAGCCAATGGGGAAAATAAAAAAGGGGGGAGACAAAAAATATTCTAATTATTTTAAATTTCCCTACTGGCGCCGATATTCTGTATAACCCTTATTTTACATACGCGGTATACTTGTCTGTGTTTGCCTTATATCATTCAATCAAATAATATACAGCCTTTAGATTCAGTTTATGAGTGAAGCTTATGTCTAATTATGATAGTACATACGAACCTCGTAAAGCTGAGTGGGATAATGTACTTATAGATAAATACCCACCAGCGAAATGGAAACAATGGAAAGCTGGTTTATCAGATGAGTCAGTTAAATTAGAGCGTGAGTATTTACGCATGAAGCACTCGGTTCAAATTGCTAACTCAGCGTTATTACTAGAAAGAATAAAAGTTAAGTTAAAACTAACTAGTTCTAAATCTATTGGATTACAGGGCACTTTTCCTTGTAAACCGGGGGATGTTGGTAAAAAGGGATGTCCGAATAAACAGTATACTATTTCTTTGGGATTCACGGCAAATGATGTTGGTTTAAAGCTTGCGGTGGCAAAAGCGCGTGAATTAGATTTATTGTTAGTCACCAAACAATTTAAATGGACTGCTGAGTTACTGGGTAAACAAGCGCAAAAAATACTTCCAGATACAGAAAAAGCACCAAAGCTGATTTCTGAATTAATTAAAGAATATGAAAAAGCCTTTTGGAAGACCCATGAAAGAAACCGTCAAGGGGTACGTACCTGGGAAAGTCATTATTTGCGACATTTAAATAAATTACCCCAAAATGAACCTTTAACCCTAGAAGCCATAGAAACAGCTTTAGAAAAAACTAAACCCAACACGAACTCACGCTTTTACTTATCTTGGCAACTAAAGAAATTCTCTGACTTTTGCGGTATAGACGCTGCAAAAAATATTACTGCTTATGCTACTCCAAATCCGGCGCCAACAATTAGAACAATTCCTACAGACGAGGAAATAATTGAAGGATTTAATATAATAGGGGCGCCACTTTCTCAGTATGCTAGTAAGGAAAATATTACATATCCTGACCAATGGCAGTGGGCATATGGAATGTTAGCAACATACGGATTAAGACCACACGAACTATTTGCAGTAGACTTAGAAGCATTTATCAATCCTGGAAATACCTTTCACCTTATCAAACTCAACCCAGCATTAACCCAAGGAACTAAAACCGGAGAGCGTAACTGTGGAGTTCCTCCCTTATACCCACACTGGATAGAACTATTCGACTTAAAAAATATCAAGGCGCCTGCTCTTGGTGGTAGCCTAGAAAATCAAACGGCAAAACTCCACACTCGCTTTAGAACAGTCAAACTAGACTTTCGTCCTTACGACCTACGTCATGCATACGCAATACGTGGACACCGTTTAAGAGTACCCATCAAAACAATGTCCGACTATATGGGACACACAGTCAACGAACACACGAAAACATACCAACGCTGGATGAGCGAAGATGCTAACTTAGAAATATATAAAGAAGTAGTAATTCATCGAGTTGGCACCAGTAAAGAAGCCATGAAAGAGCGCATCCAAGAACTAGAAGCCGAAAACATTGCCTTAAAGGCCGAAAACAATACCTTAAAATCAATCTTAATCAAACATCAACTAGAATTGCTGTGACTCTCTACCAATATAACGTAGGGTGCGTCACAGCTATTACAATCCTCAATAAAACGAAAAATTTAGCTGCTGTGATGCACCATTTCTTTTATCATATACGGCGCCATCATCTACAATAGCCTAGGTGCGTAACCCTACAAAGGTTATTCGTTTCCCTGTTTGCTTTTCGTAGGGTTACGCACCCTACTTAACCAATTCCATATTTTGGATAATTTGTTCTTGACGAGTTTTACCACAAGGTTCAGCACTTTGACAATCATTGACATTTGCCAGTCCATAAGTCAAGCGGACTTTTTTGTTCAAGTAAGCTTTCTCCTGCCCACAAATACCAAAGTCGGCGCCTAATTCATGCTGCTTACCTCTATCATCAACAATAGAGACATAACAAAGCAAATCACCATTTGTAATTTTTTTCACTGTTCCCAATGCTGGTAAGGTAGTTGTTTTAGTCCCAGCACCAATCACGTCCATTTTAGAAATAAGACTTACTCTCTGTGTCTTATTACAAGGTAATCTACCCTGACATTCTGGACTGTTCACATTGCCCACTTTATAAGTCAAGCGGACTTTTTTGTTTAAATAAGTTTTTTCTTGTTCACAAATACTAAAATTGGCACTGAGATTATACCGTTTTCCTTTATCATCAACAAGGGTTACATAACATGCATTGTCACCAGTTACAAGCTTTTTAACTGTTCCCGTTGTTGGTTGTACAGATTTCTTGTTACCAGTCGGTGCTGCTTCGGTTGCTGCATGAATCGACGTTGTAAGTATTACAGAGCAAGCGACAGAAGCAATAATTGGTATAAACTTTTTCATGTGAAACACTTGTTCTTAATTCTCAAAACTTTGTTCTCAAGTAGTGTAGAACAAAATATCTTATCCAAATCTTGTTTTTTTTATTAACAATGTATTCTCAATTAGTTTTTGAGAAATATTCATTAGCTTAAAATTACTATTTAAGATTATTCTGCCAATATTATAAGGGGAATTTGAAAATAAATTTGAAATTCCCCTACTTGGAAATATTTTATTTTTTGATTATCACGTTGCAAGTAAACATAGCTGACATTAACATCATCTAATTTAGTTTAAATATCAATATACCACTTCTCTAAACATGTTCCTGAAAACTTAGCATCTGTAAAGTCAGTTCCTCTTGCTTGTACTCGCGTCAAGTTTGACTCATTTAAATTTGAATCACAAACTACCTTTAAAAATTTGGTTAGCTGTTAGATTCAAATCTGGAAAAATTGGGGAAATAATACGGTCATCACCTCTAAACTGAGTTACCTGATACTCTCCATCGACTAGTTCATAAATCGATAAGGTTGGTTGTTTTGGATTACCTATGAACTTTTTAGCTCCAAGTGCAGCATAATCTACAATCCAATACTCAGGAATCTTCATTGCTTCGTAATTACCTAGTTTGGTATAATAATCGTCCTCCCAATTTGTGCTTACAACTTCGATTATTAATGGTATTGATTCACTTTGAGTTACCGTAGATTCTTTTTCCCATAAGTCTTCGTTGTGTAAATTTGCATCGTTAATTAACACTATGTCGGGAAAGTAACCAGACGATTTATTTGGCGGTTTTACTAAAACTGTTTTAGGAATAAAATAAGGAAGTTTCAATCGCTTATACTCTACTGTAATTTCACCTGCTAAAAATCCTGTAGCTTTTTCATGTTTCCCACTTGGTTGTGACATTTCTACAATTATCCCGTCATGTAGCTCGTAGCGTTTCCCTGTGTTTTCTGGCAACCACTCGACAAATTCCTCGAAGGTTAATATTTTGGGTTGAGTCTGAGTCATAGTCATTACTTCCAGATATATTTGACTCTAGCATGAATGTTAAAGGATATATCCACAAAATATCTAGATGTTTAAATGTTTAAACTTTTGAGCAAGATGATTTACTACAGAGACTTCTAGGGTACAGAGAAAAGAAGCTAGCATTCCTATAAGAAAATTCCTAGCCTCCTAAGACTAGGAACTATTTAGATGAACCAGTCTACTTGGAATTTAGTTTTGCTTAAGTCCAGCTTGTACGCGCGCGCCATATTCTGGGTCGCACTGTGTCAAATGACCAACCATTCGCTCTTGGATATCTGGGTTGCATTTTTTAAGCTGGGTGACAAGGTTTAGTATCAAGTCATCACGTTCTGAGTCTTCAAAAGAGCGATATCTTTCACCAGCTTGGTGATAGTCATTGGTGCGACTAATTTTTTGACGCATGACTTTACCTTCAACATAAGGTGTATGAGGTACACTATTTGCAGGCGCCTCTTTTAAACCCTTCATGCTACTTGGCTCATAATTAACATGAGGATTTTCTCCTGCTGCTGCACCATCAACAACATAAGCCATTTGACCATCGCGTTGATTTGTTGCAACAGGAGTCTTTGGCTGATTAATTGGTAACTGGAGATAATTTGTTCCTACACGGTAACGTTGAGTATCTGAGTAAGAGAAAGTTCGACCTTGAAGCAACTTATCATCAGAAAATTCTAACCCATCAACTAAAACGCCTGTACCAAAAGCAGCTTGTTCAACTTCAGCAAAATAATTAGTTGGATTTTTATCAAGCACCATTCGTCCGATGGGCAATAACGGGAATTGCTCAACGTCCCAAATTTTGGTTGGGTCTAATGGGTCAAAGTCTAGTTCCGGATGTTCATCATCAGACATGATTTGCACGCAGAATTCCCATTCCGGATATTCACCTCTTTCAATTGCTTCGTACAAATCTTCGGTTGCGTGGTTAAAATTCTTCGCTTGAACTTCTTCTGCTTGAGCTTGAGTGAAAAACTTTAATCCCTGCTTAGGTACCCAAAAGTATTTGACTAAATGTCCTACACCGTCAGCGTTGACCATTTTATAAGTATTGACACCTGAACCATCCATAAATCGATAGCTTTGAGGAATACCCCAAGGGCTAAATAACCATGTAATCATATGCATGGATTCGGGAGTCAAGCTGAGAAAGTCAAATATGCGGTTAGGGTCTTGACGGTTGGTTATTGGGTCGGGTTTAAAAGCGTGAATTAAGTCAGGGAATTTGATCGGGTCTCGAATAAAAAAGATTTTAAGATTATTCCCAACTAAATCCCAATTTCCATCTTCTGTGTAAAACTTCGTTGCAAATCCCCGTGGGTCACGAAGAGTTTCTGGTGAGTTTCCTCCATGAGTCACAGTTGAAAAGCGAACGAAGGTAGGAGTAATTTTACCTTTCTCTTGAAACAATTTCGCGCGCGTATACTTGCTTGCAGGTTCATCACCAATTGTACCGTAAGCTTCAAAATAACTGTGGGCACCTGCACCGCGCGCGTGAACAACACGTTCAGGAATACGTTCGCGGTCAAAGTGAGTGATTTTTTCTAAGAAGTTATAATTTTCAAGTACTGTTGGACCTCTTTCACCTACAGTCCGTGTATTTTGATTATCTGATACTGAGTGACCTTGACGGTTTGTCAGTGTTAATTCTTCATTACTCGTAGAATCTTTTTTCTGATTATCCTGTATCATATCCGCCTTTAATCTGACTTAAACCATAGTTCCGCACACTCAATTAGTAGTTCGTAGTTTATTAGAACTGCTAATTAAAAGGTATTGCTACCTCTTATATATATAGAAATAACTACTTATTCTTTCCTTCAACCTCTGACCAGAGAAATAGCTTTACTAATAGAGCCAATGCGCTCAACATCTAGCACAAGACATAATTGTATATCATCAATGTTACAAAAATTATCAGTGAAAAGTTAGTAAGTTATTAATATCACACATATTCACAATAAAAATAGTTTTTTTGCGTACTATATAAAAAATGGTCAAATTATTCCGAAAAATATGATATTTATCTCTGTATACTTATCTTTGTATCGTTGTAATAGTAAATACTTATGTAATAAAAAGGAGCGCATATGAATTATAGTTCATATACTGCAAAGCTTGTTTCAGTCGCTCTTACGTTAGTCGGTTTTGGTTTAGGCGCCGAGGCTCGCGCACAGACTACTTATCAATTTGAACCTACCACTTACGACTCAGCAATTACCACTACATTGCTTCAACAAAATCCTACAGCGATAATTTTAGATACAAATGTTACAGGTCAAAGTGGTAATGCCCCCTATGGTCTAACTAACCTTACCATCAAGAACTACAGTAGTGTTAACCCTGCTACTGGTGTGGTTGCATATAATTCAGACCCAGCAACATTTGGTTTACAAAACTTACCACTTGGCACTGTCAGCTTATTTGGAAGTGGAAATGATAAACTATTTGGAACTAATAGAGGTACTGTTTCACTTGAGAGTGGTTCTGGTACTATAACTATCACTGGTGGTGAAGGCAGATTCAGCGGTGCTACTGGCTCGTTGAACTTATTCCAGACTATTACATCTAATCCAGACCCAACAGGGTTAACTGCACCTATAATATCACCAGCAACAATAAGTGGCTCGTTCCAAATCTCCCAAACAGTTCCCGAACCGAAAACCGACGCAGCACTGGTTTGCGTTCTGGCTCTAGGAGCAAGTTTCCTGCGAGGTAAGCGTTGTCGGGTTGGTGTGTAAATTTAAAATGCTTTGCTTTATTTATATAAAGGGGGTAAAACTAAAGTTAGTTGTTTGGTGAAGAATATTAACCAACTTTGACTTTAGCCCTCTTGTTATCATCTATTTAACTCTGCGTTGTGGAAACTAACCTCTGACTAAAGAAATACCTTTATCGATGAAGCAGCACGCTTGTCATCTAACGCAGTAAATAATTTTATAACATCTAGATGTTTAGATGCCGATTGATTATTAGATGTTTGAATGTTTGATTTATAAACAGGCGCCACTTCTATTTCTATAATAAAAATATAGCTTGTTTTCTAATGCTCTTTGTGTACGTAGTCGTGTATTATATTTAACCAGTTATTAAGCTACCTTCATAGTTAATTAGAACTATAAATATAAAGATAGCAAAAGTCCAGTCATATAGACTAGTTATGAATTTCTAACATATTGAAACAATAATACACCTTCGTAAAGCCATCAAAGCTATAGATTTAAGACTATTGCTAATTAAAGAAACATCTAGATGTTTAAATGCTCTTTAATTATAAAAGGCGCCGTGTATGCCACAACAATATATGATAAAAAATTAAATGAAAGACAGCGTGGGAGTAGTTGCTTTGATACCTACATTTATGGAAAACCAGGATGAACTGACATGTCTGCTACTGCAAAATCTAATTCAAAATTTAGATGGTAGTCCAGAAGATATGGAACAATGGTTTTGCCGTAACCTAATATTTAGTCTTATAGTAATGTCGTGTCGAGAGTAAAGACTATTTTTTAAATGACACCAATATATAGTAGCGTAAAAACTGGATGGAGTATTTGTAAATTGGCGTGTATAGTTGTTGCTTATTAATTGTCTTGATTAATACACAGTTGTAACTCGTATCAAATTATTACAATGTATGAGTAATAACTTTTGATTGCTAGTCTCATCTGCCTATTGATACGAGTATGTCAAAATTTCAAATATTCTTTTCAAGGTGCCGCATCATAAAAAAGCTAGTATACAAAAACATGTACATCTACAACATTCTATACTACTCCAAAATTTATGCTTTCAACTTTGCGCTCAGAATAATTTTGTTTGGTGGCGCCAGTGAAATCTATAATTACTACTTGGACAATCTGCCCATATTAAATAAACTAACCAATTAATAATAACCAGCTAAAATGAAGTTACTTGAATTGGCCCAATTTGGTTTAAACTTATATACGCTTACCTTTCTTTTCTTAAATCAGGCACCTTATATAATGCTTAATTCTAGACTAACTCAACGTTATCCTTATTATATCAATAATTATGACTTATTTATCATATTTTTTCTTTATAGTCAATAGGCTTTGGATAAAAGGATAGTAAAAAAAGTAAGAAAAAAATAAGAAAGTGGATTTAATAGAGAGGTTGAAAGTATTGATATGAAAGGAAAAGGGGAAGTAAGAACGCGCAGGTCTCTTGCCCAGCACTGGCTCAAAAGTGAAAGTGCTTTGGACAACATAGTACGTGCAGCGGAGTGTAGTAAGGAAGATAGGGTTTTGGAGATAGGTCCCGGAACCGGGATTTTGACGCGTAGAATTTTACCTTTGGTACAGGCTTTAATTTCTGTGGAAATTGACAGGGATTTGTGTAAGATGTTGGTAAAGGAGTTTGGGAAGAGAGAGAATTTTTTACTGTTGCAAGGTGATTTTTTGGAGTTGGATGTAGAGTCTCAGCTTGGTAGTTTTGAAAAGTTTCAGAATCAGAATAAGGTAGTAGCGAATATTCCGTATAATATTACTGGACCAATTATTGAGAAATTATTGGGAACAATTGCGAATCCGAATGTTAGACCGTATGAGTCGATTGTGTTATTGATACAGAAAGAGGTTGCTGAGAGAATTGTTGCAAAACCTGGTGGTCGGACTTTCGGCGCCTTAACTGTGCGTGTACAATATTTAGCAGAGTGTCAATATATTTGTACAGTTCCAGCTTCTGCTTTTCATCCGGCGCCGAAAGTTGATTCGGCAGTGGTAAGATTAATACCGCGTCAATTAGAGAAACAAGCTCATGACCCAAAGTATTTAGAAACTTTAGTAAAATTAGGTTTTAGTGCAAAGCGAAAGATGTTGAGGAATAATTTACAGAGTATTATTGAACGCGATGATTTGACTGCAATTTTGGAACAATTAAATATAAATCCTCAAGCACGTGGTGAAGATATTAGTGTTGAGCAATGGGTAGAGTTAAGTAATGAGTTAAAAGAAAAAACAAAACAACACGGTACTTTAGAAGAAAACTTAGATGTTGATACTATTAATGAAAATGATATTGAAAATGATATTTAGCATATTCGGCAAAAATACGTATGGCAGATTTTAGAAATGCTGTATGTAAGTCTGTCAAATGCTATCTAATAGTTACCGCAACATCAAATTTATCGTTTTGATGAGCAAACAAGAGTAGTATTTATCTTTGTATGTGAGGAACTTCAAATTATTGCACCCATAACGAACAGTGGAGTTTTTGAATGCAACCTAACTTTAAAGCAATCCATTTAGTACTGATGCAAACTATTGGAATTAGCGAAGCGAGCATAAACACCCTGCTAGGTATCTCAAAAACTATTGATTTTGTACTGAAACAAACAATATAAGATTTGTGTAAGTAGGTCGGTGCCATAATTCCAAACTATGTAACGAAAAGTTAAGAAGAGGTCTTAGAGTTAAATTTTACACAGTGTGTACTGTGATTTCCTCTCTCTCCCCTAGCTTGAACACCATCAATCACGGCATAAGCAAGTTCTAGTTCGTCCTCAAACATTTTTCCAGCTAGTTCATCCTTTTTTAGGTGTTGCCATTCCAGTTCAATTGGGTTCATTTCTGAGCAATACTTTGGTAAAAAAAAATGTATAAACCTTGTAGATGCATTTTCCGTATTTATATATCTTTACATAGTTTGGTTTATTGGCGCCGACTTACTTAGTATGTTATGTAAAGGTGCTTTCACCATAGTTTTATCGCGTATCGTGTCCCACTTTTTGATTATCGCTAATTATTCAAGAAAATCATAGGCGGCGCCTCAAGAAGAAAATTTGGTGGGGTGCGTGAAAGCCATTACTATCAATCAATGAAACGGGATATTAAAGTACTTTCACGTACCATCCACTAGGATATATGGCCTTTGTGAACAACAAAATAGACGAGTTTGGTTTTATTGAAATACCCCCCAAAATATACTTACACCAGTACCGCTATTTGTGAAAAATTAAAGCAAACATAAGGCAATATCACTGGCTTTACTTAGATACGTTTACTTTGGCGCCTGTATGTTTATTTATGGAAGAGAATATACCACGTTGACCCAAAACCATGTCTTATTGACAAAATATATTTCTTTTGACATATTGACAAAGTAGATTACAGCAAAATATATGTATCTTTGGATATATTGACAAAGTAAATTATGACTTACATTATGCCATTAGTCTTGTTTGAAAGTGTTTTTTCTTTAGAAGAATTTATCCCTCACGGTCATTGCTATCTATGGAAGCCGAAATTAATGGGATTGCACCTCATATCTGATTTGCTCATTTCTGTTGCTTATTATTCAATTCCAATTTTTCTGATATATTTTACATACCAACGCAGAGATTTACCCAACAAGTTGATATTTCTGTTATTTAGTGCTTTTATTATTGCTTGTGGCACAACACACATATTAGATGTTTGGACACTTTGGTATCCTGCCTATTGGCTATCAGGCTTAGTTAAAGCAATCACAGCACTCATATCGATTTATACTGTGCTGACACTAGTCCCATTAATCCCGAAACTACTTGCTCTGCCAAGCCCACGTGAGTTAGAGAAGGCAAACATTGATTTACAACATGAAATTACTGAGCGAAAGTTGTTAGAGTCGGCATTGCGGCAAAGCGAAATCCGCTATCGTGCTATTGTCGAAGACCAAACGGAATTGATTGCTCGCTATCAACCAGATGGCAGGTTAACTTTTGTCAATGAAGCTTACTGTCAGTATTTTGGAAAACCACGTTCAACATTGGTCGGACATTATTATAAGCCGGTGATTTTTGAGGCTGACCAAGCGCGAATTGTAGAGATGATAAACTCAATCAACTTATTAAACCAAGTAGTAATAATTGAGAACCGCGTGGTGGTGAATGGTGAAGTTCGCTGGACACAGTGGGTGAATCGAGGTTTATTTGATGAGCAGGGACATCTGATTGAGCTGCAAGCAGTCGGGCGTGATATTCATCATCTCAAGCAGATAGAAGAAGCACTCTTTAAAGAGAAAGAAATAGCTCAGGTGACACTACATTCAATTGGGGATGCGGTAATTACCACTGATGGAACTGGCAATGTTGTATATTTAAATCCAATAGCAGAAAACTTGACGGGTTGGAACCAACAAGATGCATACGGATTGCCGTTAGCACAGGTGTTCAGAATAGTTGACCCTGAGACTTGTCAGTTCTTACAAAATCCCGTTAATGAAGCCCTACAGGAAGGTCAGCTTATAAAGCCAGCAAATAGTACACTTCTGATTGATCGTAATGGAGGTGAAATAGCAATTGACAACTCAGCAGCCCCCATTCGTAATCGTGATGGTGAGATAATCGGTACGGTCATAGTGTTTCGCGACGTGACCCAAAATCGCATTCTGTCGGGGCAACTTGCTTGGCAAGCTAGCCATGATAGTCTCACTGGATTGTTTAATCGACGAGAGTTTGAGCTTCAATTAGAAGTAGCTTTTTTTGAAGCTAAAACTCAAAATTGGGAACATACTTTGTGCTACCTGGATTTAGATCGTTTTAAGATTGTCAACGATACCTGTGGTCATGTGGTAGGAGATGAACTACTACAGCAAATTACGGCATTATTGCAGAAGGGTATTCGCAACACTGATGTCCTGGCACGGTTGGGAGGTGACGAGTTTGGACTACTGCTGCGTCAATGTTGTTTAAAAGACGCGGTGCAAATTGTTGATGCTATTCGAGGACAGCTTTATGAGTTTCGATTTACGTTTCAAGATAAGATGTTTGCAATTGGGGCTAGTATTGGGCTGGTGGAAATTAATTTGGAAAGTAAGAGTATCGCCAGTCTTGTAAACTCTGTGGATGCAGTTTGTTATGCTGCTAAAAATAAAGGACGCAATCGCATACATATATTTGATTCAGAGGATGAAGAATTATTGGAGCAGCGCGGTCAAGTGCAATGGGTGACACGGTTGAGGCAAGCCTTAGAGAATGATTCTTCAGCGAAGCAGGGAAAGGAACACTTTTGCTTGTATTATCAACCGATTGCAACTATTACCCCAACAGGGTTGCAAATCGACCATTATGAAGTGCTGTTACGTCTATTGGATGAACAGGGAAACGTAATTTTACCGATGGCATTTATTCCATCTGCGGAACGCTACGATTTGATGCGTTTAATCGATCGCTGGGTGATTCGCACCTTTTTTAGTCAGTGGTCACTTATGATAAACATCGACCCACTTCACCAGGACAAAACCCAGAAGATTTTTACGCTCAATCTTTCTGGTAACAGCATTAATGATGACGAGTTAATTAGCTTTTTGTATGAGCAGTTTGAAGAGCATAATGTATTGCCGGAGTCGATATGTTTTGAAATCACAGAGACTGTAGTGATTAAAAGTTTAACTAAAGCTAATCAGTTGATCCGAAAATTACGACAGATAGGCTGCCGCTTTGCTTTGGATGATTTTGGTAATGGTATGTGTTCTTTTAGTTATCTAAGAAATTTATCAGTAGATTATTTAAAGATTAATGGCGATTTAACAAAAAATATTGCAAATAATTCAGTAGATGCAGTAATAATGGAAGCAATTACACGGATTGGTCATGTGATGGGAGTAAAAATTATTGCAGAATGCGTGGAAGATAATGCGATATTAGAGTATGTTCGGGCGCTTGGGGTCGATTATGCTCAAGGCTATTTGATTGCTGCACCATCTTCCTATATCTAAACATTAGACATCTCCGAAAAATATTTAGAGAAGCATTATTTTCGCACAGACCTAACCCCCTGCCCCCTTCCCTACGAGAGAATGGGGGTTTTAAGGCTCTCTCCGCTTCTCTTAGAGGTTTGGAGAGGGGTCTTTTTCCTTTTCCGCAGATGTCTAGTTGTAGTTTTAATATTTTATTAAAATTATTACAGTGTAATACTTTCAAGATTATTTTAATTCTATTTAGCAATATAGCGTTTCTTAGTCTAGTGAGGTACAGTAGCAGCAATGGGTAAACCAATTA
>NZ_MRCD01000016.1 GCF_001904745.1 Calothrix sp. HK-06 | reverse complement strand
ACAAGAACTAATCATTTGAGATGAAGCATTTTCGACAATTGCCCAAATTCCATAACCTCGTTGCCAATGTTCAACGAAAGTTGAGAGCGCTTTTTCAGCTTTTTATCTTGGAATTGCAACTCCTCGACTAGGTAGAAAACGAGTTACTTCTGGGTCTGCCCAAATTTCGGCAAGTGCATTCAAATCAGAAGATTCAATTGGTCGCATTGTGAAACTACCAATTTTAAAAATTGCTGCATCCGTGGAATTTATCATTCTAAAATTGCATAGTTTGGTTAATATATATTTCTACTTCTTTACCAGCAGGTAAGAACCAAATATTACCGCGTTGAGTCATTTGTGAAATAGCTTGTTGATTGCGTTGTGCGATTTGAGGAACTATAGCGCTTATACCACCATCAACAACACCCGCTAATATATTACGTCTGGAGTTGCTATTGCTAATTGTAGTTCCAGCACCACTTGTGACGACGACTTGAGATTCTGTACGATTAGCTAATTCCGCAGCTTTGCCAATACCTCCTAATACGAATAATCCTGTGTCCATCCAAGCTATTGACCCCCCTTTGTTGGGATACTGGTTTGCTATTAAGGGTCTACCTTCACGCGCACGAACTATTATTGAATTTTCGGCTAAGGTTTTTTCTGATATGCTGTTACCATTGCGGGTAACTAATTTGGTAACGTTGAGTTGAACTAAACCTTGTTCGGATATTGAACGAATTTCTGCTAATAATTCGGTGTTAACGGGTAAAGCTATTTTTCCATCTGTATATTTGAGGGGTTCTCGCAGACGCACTACAAATACTGGTTTTGCTGTTTCGTTTGTGTTGTTGTTTGAACGGGTGGTTTCTCCAAATACGGCAGTTGCAAATACTGCTCTTACTGTACTACCTACTGCTACCGAAGAAGGCGCCTGTGTAGGTGTGGGTGTGGGTGTTGGTGTAGGTGTGGGTGTTGATATTATTGCTGGTGTGGGTGTTGGTGTTACTGGTATCACTGGTAATGGTGTGGGGGTTGGTGTGGGGGTTGTTGTGGGGGTTGGTGTAGGAGTGTTGCTAGCTACTGTGTCTTTTTTGTAGTAGTCGTTTAATTCTGCTAGTTTGACTAAATCTTGAAGTGAGTCTGGTGTAATTTGTGGAGTTGCTTGAATTGTTGGTTTGGGTGTAGGTTTTGCGGTTGCTTGGGGTCGTGCGGGTGGAGTTTGAGGTGCTGGTATGGTGACTATACGTACACGTTCTGGTTGTGGTTGTATACGTGGTGGTGTATAGTTAGTTGCTATGTTAGGGGTTGGAATTAGTCGTACTCTATTTGTAACTATTGGTTGAGTTCTAACGGGTGTTTGTGATGTTGGTTTGGAAGATATTGGTAGTGGGTTTCTCAGTTTTTGCTGTGCTGCTTTGACTGCTTGTGCTTGTTCGGTTAATGCTAGTTTTGTTTTTAAATCTTCGACTTGTGATTCGAGTTGCGGGGTGGGTTGGAGTGTTGGTTGTGGTTGTGCGGTGATGATATTGGCTTTTGGTTTTTGATTGCCAGGGTTCATTATTTGTGATAGAAATAAACCCGCTACTAATACTATAGCGAATGTGCCGGCGCCAACTAAGCCTAGTTTTGCGAAGGGACTTGCGGATAGGGGTTGTTTGGTTTGTTGTTCTTGGGGTTCTAGTTGTATAGTCTTTTCTGGTTGGTTGTTAGTTGGATGTTTTGTTTCTAGTCCTACTAACTTTGACATTCTTGCTTCCCAGTCGGATGTGTCTTGGGTGTTTGGTAATTTATTCATAGTTTGATATCTTTTTTATTTAACCGCAAAGGACGCAAAGGGAAGAGAGGAAGGTTATGAGCAGTTTTTATCGTTGATGTCGCAGACGTTATATATTTGTAGTCTTGCTTCTCCGAGACGGGAGACTGCAATGTTTAGTGGTACTGGTAAATTTGGTAGTGAGGCAAACGGCGCCTCTACTGCTTGTACTAAAATTTGTTTATTAAAGGGGATTGTTTTTCCTAATTTATCGGAGTTTGTAAAGATGATTTGATTGGCGATTATTTCAACTTTCCATCTACCTTCACTAATTTTAGTTGGTTCTCCAATGGTTTGAATGACTAAAACGTTTTCGGTACCCTGACTTAATGTTTCTGAGGGACTAATTATGGATTCTAATTTCGGCTTTAAATTATCATTTACTAAAACTGAACTTGTTTCCCAAACCGTTCGTGGTTGTTGTTGCTGCGACCAAGTAAGCATTAAAGTCATTGTTTCACCCACAAACCGTCTTATTGTCTCCGGATACCTTTCCATATCAGGTTTTGGGTCTACACTTATCGCACGTCCATCAATTAACTGCACCAAACTTTGAGGAGTTAAACGCTGTTGCAACTGCTGTAACAACGACCAATGAAACGTCAACAACAAAAAAGTAAACAAATGTAACCCAAACGTTGCTACAGTAAACAATGGTAAAAAACTAGCTCTCTTACTCTCTGACTTCATCACCTCTTCCTTTGCTTTATGCAGCGTCCTTTGCGGTTATTTAATAAAAGTCTGGTCATTCTTCAAATTCCCACAAAACTTATCCTGACTCAAACCAGTATACTCATCCACCAAACATAAATTTCTAATCTCATAAATTTCCAACTTATCAGCACGAACACTATAAATAGCTTTTTGTAAATCGCTCTTCATACTTTGCGGATACCCAAAAGCATCTACCGAACGCACAAGCAAATCCTTATTAAAGGGAATTATCACACTGCGGTTATCAGATTGTTTTTTCTGTATTAAATCTGCCACCATTCCAACTTGCCACTTACCAGGAGCAATTTTTTTTGGTGGATATATCCTTTTAACCGCTAACCGTAACGAAATAGCTTGACTCGGATTATTCAAAAACACCTCTGGTGGTGTCATCTCCGCGATTTTCGTCAAAAACCCCTTACGGAAATCCTCAGATAACGCAAACCCAGCAACCCAACTAGTAGTACTAATTTTTTGATTCCCCTTTCCTGTTGGTACTGGTACACCCCCATCTGGTTTAGGTTGTGTTGCTTCATCGATAGACTGCGGTGGTAATTTTCCCGACCAGTTAAACATTAGCGTCATGGTCTTATTTACAAACTGACGTATTGTCTCTGGTTCCGATTCTAAATTCGATTTATTTATATCTACCGTTTTACCATCTATCATCTGCACGAAATTTGGAGGTTTCTGTAAACTCAACGAGCGAATGTTTAACCCCTGTAACACCAGCATCGATAAAGCTAATAGATGTAACCCAAAAGTTGTAAACGCAAAAATCGTTAGAACGCTTGTTTTAGCTTTTTTCTTTTCGAGTAAACGAACCATTTGTCACACCTCGCTAAACTCTATCTCGAACTAATGCACCCGTATAGCTAATGGCATTAAATATCGCAAACCCTCCTGCACCTGCTATAACTAGAGAAACGATAGGCGCCAATAAACCAAGAAAAATCATGAACCACATTAAGTCTGGGTCAGTATTGGCATTTTGTCCTGGTCCGTTGACAATGACTGCGGCTGTTATTATGGCGATAATGTTAAAAGATATTTTAGAAATTCCTAAACATAAAAATCCTGTTAACCATGCAAAAATTGGTTTACCTGCAACTGGTAGTAATGAACCTCCTACTGCGAGTGGACCTAAAGCAGCTACTAACAACATCGTAGCTTCGATGAGGTTCTGAAATGCATACTGTAATGAAATAAAAAAGTTTTTAATAATCGTTTGCATTGTCGAACCAAGCAATGCATTAAAGGTGCTTTCTGATACAGCCCCTTGACTATAAGCAATTTGAGTTACTTTTGTCTGTAAGCGGTCTATCCAAATTTGATTTCCGTATAAATTCCGATATTCTTGCCACAGTAAGCTAGCTTTCTCACTTGCTTTTACCAAGCATTGAGTTTGCTGCTCTCCTAAAAGTGACCCACATGGACGCAGTAAAGACCCCGCTATTTCTTCACCTGTACTCATGTTTAAAGCTTGCTGATATATTTTATTCGCGTCTGCTGTTGTGATAATTTGCTGGTTGACTGTATTGAGTAAATTCCTAACTCCTAGTGTCAGGTTAGATAATGCACTCCCAGTTCCTGTGTTGGTAAGTAATAATACGATGATAAAAGGCCATATTAAAGCTGATATTGGTCGCGAATAGTCACTATATATTAAATCTTTGAGCCATTGGAACATGAAAAATAATAATGTACCAACTGCAAAAAATATACCTAGGTTTGTTAAGGCCCCGTAAAAGCTATTATTGCTTTGTAATAAATCTAACCACTGTTTGTCCCATGCTTCGGCGATACTCTTTGCTGTAGTGGCGCCGCTACCTATTACATTATCTATACCAGTTTGGGCTAAATAAAACATAGTTAAGGTTTTCGACCGAATAAGTCAGTTTGAGATGTGGTACGCAAAAGTCGCGCTGCTTCGGTTGAGTTATCGATTCGACGCGCTCGGTTTGTGTCTTCTATCTGCTCTCCGATACTAGCTAGGTTTAGGTTAGAGTATTGTAAAAGTTGGTTTTCGTGAATTGTTTGTGCAAGTGTTTCAGCGATGATTTTTGATTGGTCACGCTGTATTTTGATTTGCTGTAGTTGTAATCTGGATTGTGTCAAAATATTTTGTAAGGTTCCGAAGAGTGGATTTGTAGAAGCAATTGGACCACCAAATTGATTTTCAATGCCGCCGACTATAGTGTCTGCTTCTTCCGCAAATGCGTCAATACTTTTTAATTCTGTTTCGACGTTTTGGAGTTTGATTTTTGTCCGCAGTTGTCCGTTGTTGCCTAATGTTCCAGCAGCAGAACTGCGAAATATTAAACGGTTCATTTCGTTGCCGAAAACTCTTGAGTTGATTAAGGGGTTTGTTTCATAGTTGCTGGATAATAAGTTGATGTTGATGTCGTTGCTAAGTATTTCTCCGGCGCCTAGTGGGTTAGGAATGTTTAGTTCTCCTGTAGCGCCTGTTATAGCGCTTTGGCTTTGTATTTGTAAGGGGTTTAGTTCATTAAGGTTGTTTCTAAGATGGTTTTGTAGGTCTGCTGAGTATGATTGAAAGTCTGTCCATACTTGCCCTAGTTGTGCTGTGGCTGGTAAGGTGATAATGAGGGAGAGAAAAGAAGTAATTATAAAGATTTTTTTCATATAAAAATTAAGACGGTTTTCTTAGGGATGTAATTAGTTGATGTGCGAATTTTGATATTGCTTCGTACTTGTCGGGGTATTTTTTCATCATTATGTTCCGCGCGTTTTGTTCGTTGGGGTTATTGGCTACTACTGCTAGTTGTTCGTATCCTGGATAGTAACGACAAAAGGTATATATACCGTTATTATCTAATAACCATTGGCTGTATACTCCTTCTTTTCTTGGAAAAAAGCTTTCTGATGCGTTACGTGAGATGATTTCGCGTGGGTATTTTAATATATCTACGAAGCTATCTATAGCAACGGGTTGGATACGTCCCACTAGTCGTGTTGTTAAGTTTTGTAATATCTTAGATGCAGCTTTTGATTTGGCGATAGTGTCAGGGTCTTGGGCTGATAAAATAACTCTTATTCCTGCTTTGGCGCCGTTGGCACATATTCTACCAACAAGATTGGCAATTTGCTCGAATTCAAATAAAATTGGCGCCTCGTCGATGAAGAATATTGATGCTGGGTTACTAAGTGCGCGACGTAATGCTGCTGAGTATGCGCTTAATGATAGTATTGCTGCGTCTTCGCTATCTGATAAATTTCTTAAAGCAAATACTAAAAGTTGAGCATCGGTAGGAAAGCTTGATGGTGCTGATATTGCTTGTCCGACTCGACTCGATAACCAAAACCGCAACCGCAAACGAATTTGACTGAGTGCGTCTTCAACTCGCTGACTCATTGCGTCTAGTTGAAGATGTTCGGGTGAACAAAAGTAGAGAAAATCTTGTAAGGTTGGGGTTTTTTGCCACGCTGTAGTTCCAAACCCTCCTTCCATTGCTGTTCTATATCTTTGTTTTATTCCCTCGTCGGCAAAGAATGCTGTTAATGCAATATTTAATAGTGAGCGTACTGTTTGCGATAACAATGGGTTGTCAGTTTCGGCGCCTAGTACCATTGTCATGAGTGCCGATTCGAGGAAAGCTGTATAATCTAGCTGACGGTCGCGTTGTTCTTCTGGTGATAATAATCGTAAATCTGGCTGTTCAAATAAGTTATTCGATTGCTTGGAGATGTCAAAATAGGCGCCTCCTTCTATAAACTGTGTGTAGTCGGTAAACGTTGATGTTCCGTCTGGTTTGGGAAAATCTAATGCAACTACTGGTATATTATGTGCTAATGCTTGCGTTAATATTCCTGATACTAATACAGATTTACCTGCGCGTGTTGTCGCGAATAAAGCTAAGTTCTTATGTTCGTTAAATAAATCTAAATGTATCGGTGTCCCACCTTCTTCTGCGATTAATTCAAACCCATAGTTATCACTGGGTTTGGTCAGTACTAAAGGCATTAAACCGGGAACTTCGCTGGTTAAATATAATTGGCGCCGATTAAATGGTTTTGCTAAGAGTTTTTCCCATACAATTGGTAAAGTTTGTAGCCATATTTTCCAAGTGTACTGAGTTTCTCTTACTACTTCTGCTGGACGTTGAAAGCAATTTTCTATATATCTCGTTGCTTCGTCTAGTTCTTCGACGGTGGAACGATGGACGAAAATAACTACTCCTGCGTAAATTGGTACGGCGCCTTCGTATAATTGTTCTTGCGCTGCTACTGATTTTCTTAACTTTAACTGAGCATTAACGTCAATGGTTTTACTTTTTTCTTGAGCCATTAATGCGGTCATATTCGACTGCTTTAACACTCGCTGTAAAGTTGTTTTGACCAAAGCTGGGTTTGCTGCAGTTAGTTGACAAAATATTTCTGTGTCTACAACCGTCTCGCGCGCTAATAATTCCCATAAATATCGTAACTGCGCTGTTTTATTCTGCCAGCTACCAGGTTTTTCTAGAAATGTTAAGGCGCCTATATAATTATCTTTTACATGAATCCAACGACGGTCTGCACAAGGTATTGTGGATTTTATTAATAATGTTGTACTATGAATATTCTCTAGTAGTAGTTTAGTACTTGCTAAATCGGAATAAGCTTCTTCGTGGAGTCCGTTCTCATCGAATGTAAGCAGCTGCGGGATAGGAATAGGTGGGGTATCATTAAAACGGTGCCAAATTTCGCTCCAAAGTTGTTCGGTGGTTAAAGGTTGAATATCGAGTGCCATTTTATTGGCTAATACTTGCTCCCAGCGACAAAATCCTTGAAAAGCATCGGCAATAATAGCTTCGAGTCGCTGATTTTCGACTTCTGCGACTTCTCCCTTGAATTTAAGCCAGAATAATTCAGCTTTGGCTAAAATCCGTTCTATCCAATCAGTTGTATTAGTCGAATTACTTTCAGCTGTATAAGTGACGTAAATTCGTAGAAATTTTGGCTTGCGAACACCATTACTTGTAAGTTCTTGAATACGCGCGCGTTCTGCGAGCAGCAAATATTTTATATCTTTTGAGGGGACATTTTTAATTAAAGACGCAAGTTCTTCTTGCCGTTGAGCATCTGAACTAAACGAACCAAGGTGAAAAGTAATTTGCTCGTTGACGGGGATATCCTTTAAACCAGCTTCGATATTACCGATGATTTGGTCGATTTGTTCTGTTCTCAAAGTCGTGTGAACACCCCGACACTCAAAACCGAAAACAAAGCATAATCTGTCCTTTTGAGTACCTTGCGTTAAAATATAGGCGCCAATATCGCGTCCACCTAATGAAACACGCAACATTGTAGCTAAATTAAGCGCATCCTCAAACGGAGTTAATCTTTCACTTCCTGTTCCTTCGACGCTTTGCTTTCCGATTTTTTCCTTCATGATTTCTCAGGATGCTGTGATAACGGGCAAATCCTCTAGTCCAAGTCGGAACACCGATAAATTTACTTAAAAAGCGCCAACTTTTACCTCCTGTGAGTATCCACCAAGTAGCAATTCCCCATGTTGCGACTAACGCAGTCCACAACCATTTTTGAAATCCATCTTGGAATAAACCTCCAAAAATGCCGTTGACAATGAAATAAGAAGCTAAAGCAATAATCGTCCAAGGCAGCACCTGGTCAGCAGGTATTGGACCTAACGAAGGCTGACTACCTAGTATTCTATTAACTGGGCGAAAATCTTTATCTTTATCTTGACTCATTAATTACCAATTACAAATCCTGTAAGTACATCAGCAATTGTTACAGCAATTACAACCAGCAAAGGAGTTCTAGCGATATTCTGCCAGTCATCATCCCTACGAACTGCGTTAATTACGCCAATTAGAGCTACTGCTATATACAGTAAATACAACGCCCGTAGCACGTTAAAAATCAAACTTATGGCCGCTTGCGTACCAGCAGCATTAGTAGTATTGGAGGTGCCTTGTGTTAAGTTCGTTCTGAAAAAATCCTCCGCACGTTTAAAAAACTGAGCTTGAGCAGGGTCTGCAAAATAGTCTAACCAAAAACAAGCTAAAATTACACTTACTGCAACAACCTGTAAGAATATAACTTGGCGCCGAGGTAAATTGACTTGGCGCCCGATTTGATGTATAATTACTGAAATTAAACTACCTCCGATCAAGCAAAACAACAGCACAGGACTTTTCAAGCTAATGGCACCTAATAGTATTGTGCAGGCGATTAAGAAAGGTATAAATTGAAGCATCATTAAATACCGAGATTAGAGTAACCTTCTCAGAACAATAAAAACTATATGTATAACTATTTCCGACAGGTGGTCATGTTAATAATCATATAATGATACATTAATTTTGTTCGTCAAGATACTATAAAACTTTGATTACATTTTTAATACGCATATATTTGGTTAAAATAATGACTAAGTAATATATGATAAGTTTGCAACGGATACAACGGATGTAGCGGATGATTTATTTGATGCAAACAAGATTTGATTTTGCGGCGCCTTTCTTAAATGAATCAAAAGTACCGTTACATCTGTTCATCAGGAGTTGCCAATTTATACCTACGGTTTAGAATTTTCGTCGTTTAACAGCTTGTGCAGGATTCCCAGAATATATAGTCATTGATTCCAGAGAACGAGTAGTGACACTACCCAAAGTCAATACAGCACCTTTACCAATCGTTACACCTGGACCGACCATTGACTTAGCAGCAATCCAACTGCTTTCTTGAATATGGATAGGAGCAATAGACAATTTAAAGTTAGCGTCGCTCCAATCATGATTACCAGTACATAAATATACACCTTGAGACAGACACACATGATTTTCGAGGGTTACATGAGCAAGATTATCAATCCAGCAATCTTCACCAATCCAAACACAATTGCCAACAGTTAGGCGCCAAGGAAATTTTACCCTAACACCAGGTTTAATGCGAACTAGTTGCCCAATTTGCGCTCCAAACAACCGAAGTATCCAAACTTTAATTTTAGACATTGGCAACCAATGGCATTCCACTAAAGGAGAACCGACGAAGTACCATAGAATTTGCTTCCATAAAGGTGCCCCTGGTGTATAAGTACCGATAGTATATTGGTCTAAGCGCATAAAATTATTTACTAAGCGTTTGTGCTGTAAAAATCCATAGTATCGACCGAAGAATATCTCGAACAATACGAGAATTAGACTCTTGAGGTCGATTTGAAGAAACGGAAACAGGAGTAAAAACAATACCACGACTACCTAGAACTAAAGTACCAATAGCTTTGGCTCTGGGCATATGATAGTCGCTCGTGATTAAATATAAATGTTGAATTTTAGATTGTTGGAAATCATGTACTAAAGTAGTAAAATTAGTCACAGTATCAACTGCGTGTTGGTCAATATGTAAGCGAGTAGAATTAATACCCGCAGTTTTAAAGATTTTTTTAGTTTCTACAACATTGGGAACCGAAGATAGCCATATACTTAGATTTGGAAACCAACGTGCAATTTCAGCAGTTGCCTCCTCGCGTTTTGGGTCACCTCCTAAAACAAAAAATGCTTGAGGTTGCGGTGCTTGATGTAACGCTATTTTAATTTTGATGGGAATGATTAAAATCAGGGTCAGAATAAGAGCAATTATAAATAGGTGCCAGTATTTTGTGAAAAAACGATACAAAAGTTTCATTTGCGATAATAATGAGACTTTTTAATTCCATATTTAAACACTTTACGAATACCATTACGCAGCATTGCATCTCCTAGTAATATAAAATCTCTCAACTTCTGCTCCGGGCGCCCACGAAAAGAAGTAACATGAAAGTACTCGTGATTTTCAACAGGTTGATTAGAAAAATAATAGTTGGATACACAGCAGCGTTGACCTTGATGATTAATTTTACTAACCGAATGTAAAGATTTTGTGTTTGTCGCCATAATCACTAATCGGTTAAATTTACTATGGATTGTTCGGCATGGTTGTTTTAAGCCTCCATCCCAAATTTCCAGATTACCACCATATTCTTCCTGCCAATTTGGAGTTACATAATACAATAGATTTAAAACGCGGTATTTATCCCGGTCTTTATCATGGGAGTTATCTAAATGAGGGTTTAAAAAACAACCATTATCCATCAAACTAAATCCCCCAGCGTAAAGATACTCATCGGCAAATAATTCCGTAAATCCAGTAATTTCCGAAACTATATTTACCACTTTAGGGTCTTGGAAAGCGTAAATAATTTCTGACAAAGTTGGATGATATTTATCTATTTGAATTCCTACATATTTATATTCTCGTAAATCTTTCAACAGTAACATTTCTTGCTTAGGAGGGAAGGCTGTATATATTTCTCTTACATCATTTTCGTCGAGTAAGCTATCAAGGTAGCAGCTATTAATTTTACCTTCTAATTTAAATTGCTTTCGTAACTTATCTTGATTTTTTTGAAGCTGACTAGCAATTATTTGAGCATATTCATCTCGGAATTTAAGCATTTTTTAGTGAGAAAATTGAAAAAAGTAAAGTTATCTGGAAAAATATAACAATTAAATAACTATGACCTTTAATTCTAATCTTTAAACAAACTTTAAATATAGAATAATAAATAACTGGGGGTAACGAACTAGCTTAAAAGGTTTATGCAGTAAAGGCTATAGATGAGTGACCGTTTGAAAGATAAAAGTAAATATAGAACCAAGTCCAACGAAAAATAAGACTTTTGTACGAAGTTTATTGATAATAAAGTCAATAAAGCATAAAAATGGTGTTTATCTTTTTATGGCACGCGCGCTTATAACTATTGCTGCGTCTCAGGTTCAGATGTTTCGTCACACCCTCAGAATAAATGTATAATAAATTGTTCATGTAAAAAAAGAATCATATAAGTTGTATGTTAGAGAAGCTTCCTATCAATTTATTGAAAGATTTGGAAACAGAAAGGTATATTGATAAATGGAAAGAAGGAATATTTATTTGTCAAATTTCCAATCAAACAGAAGCTATCAAGGCGAATAGTTATTATTTCGGTCATCCGGAATGGGGAAATAATTATCTTGCAGCTTGCCATCGAGATGAAAAATTTATCGAGTTGTGGAAAGCTGTAATTAATAACTGGGAAGGCAAAATCATAGTTGATATTGGTTGCGGGCCTGGTAACGTATATGCATCCCTAAAAGACCATTGTGGTAAACCAAGTCAACTGTTAGGTGTAGATGTTTCGTTAGGTGCTTTAAAAATAGCTCAACAAATTGGTTACACTCCAGTTCTGGCAGATGCTCAACAGCTACCATTCATTTCTAAATTTGCCGATATTGTCGTACTCAACGCTTGTTTGCACCATTGCGATGATATGGCAAAAGTTTTAGGGGAAGCTGCACGCTTGGTACGTCCTGGGGGAATTTTAATTACTGACCACGACCCACAATTAACTGCTTATCAGTTTCGGGGGCTAGGTTTACTGCTGTGGCAAGTCCGTCTACCACTTTATCGACTTTTAAAAAGAGGTGGACACTCTACCAAGCAAGAACAAATCTGGGGTTTAGCTGCGGAAGTGCATCACAAACCGGGTCATGGTGTCACACCCGAACTGTTCCACCAGGTATTAACACCACTAGGTTTTACTGTAAACTTATACCCTCACAATCATAGAGTGGGTGCAGATGCTTTAGAGGGAAACTATGGTCGTTCATTCTGGCGATGCCGCATGGCACAACGCTTGTCAGGAATCAATCCTAATTCACGGGAGGCAGCATTATCTTTGATGTGCATTGCTCACAGGCAATAGTAACTATTTATACTATGCTTTTAGGGCATTTTTTCGGTTAATCGTTCCTTCGTATACTCCAATCAGCTTTTTCGCTGCACTTTCCCAAGTATAATTTTTAAGTATAAAATCACGCGCACGCAAGCCGATTGCCTCTGCCTCTTGAGGATGACTCAAGCAATAGTTAAGAGATGATGCAATCGCTCTAGTCTTGATATCCACAACATAAGCTGCTTTTGCTTGTTCAGCTTCGGGAAAGTTACAACCAGTCGTAATTACACATGGTAGACCCGAAGCCATACCTTCTAAAACAGATATACTGAATCCTTCAGAGTAGGAAGGTGCAACGTATAAGCTAGCTGCTGCGAGTGCAGCATATTTAATTTCACCTGTTAACATCCCTGTAAAGGTGACAGCATCAAGGCATTGAGCTTGAGCAAAGTAATTTTGCACCGTAGTCAAAAATCCGGTACTGTTGGGGCCTGCAACAATTAAATGTGTTTCTGGGAAATTACTATGAACTTGGGCAAAGGCAGGAGCGAGTAAGTCTAAACCTTTTTTCGGGTCAATTCTACCGAGAAATAAAATGAGTTTTTTATGACGTGTGGCAGGAAATTGCTGATAGAAAATTTCTGCATCGGGTAGGGTTGTGAAATCGTGCTGATGAACCCCGTTAGGAATAGTTACAAACCGCTCAAATCCTAAAGATTGGACATTGCCTGCTTCAGCATTAGCGCTGACTTGAATTACACTCGATTTTTGCATAAGTGGCTGTTCTATAAGGTTCAAATATAATTTTTTCTTCCAACCTTTATAAGATAAAGCCCAAGGTTCGAGCATTCCGTGAGTAGTAATGATATAAGGAACTTTTCGCAATCTGCATAGCCCATGTACGAAAGAAACGATTGGGGCAAAAACAGTATTTGTATGAATGACGTCGTATTCGTGAATGTGATAAATTAGCCACTTAATTAAACTAAAACTAATTACAAAATCGCCTTTATGCCAACAGGAAAAATAACAAATTCTGTAATTGTCTTTATTGAGCCACTGATTGAGAGGTACGGAAATTTTTTCCAAATTATTCGCATCGGTAGTAATGACATCGACAATTACACCTTGGTTAGCGATCGCAGTTGCAATTCCTTCTACGATTTTAGGGATACCGCCATAATTATTGCCAATGTAGGGTGTAAAGATTAAAATTTTCACGTTTAGGTTTCCTCAAAAATAATTTTTCACGAAAAAATATTCGACACAAAAATAACTCACTTGCAGACGTAGGGTAGGCTGTTGACTCTGAGGGTTTTTAACCCTTAGGATAGTCAGGACTTAAAACCCTAATCTCCTATCGCGGTAATTCGTGAATTACTGCTATTGTTGTTATTTTTTTTGTAAGTATTGATGGTATAAATTGCCTGGAAAATACCTTCAGCAAAATTTTTCGGGCTATAATTAGCAACAATGTTTTGACTTAATTCTCCCAGTCTATTTCTTGAATCTGAATCCATCTGATGAAGAGTTAACAAAGCATGAGTAATATCTTGAGTGTTTTCTGGACTAAATAGCAAGCCATTTTTACCATCACAAACAAGTTCATAGCTGGCTCCTACCGTGCGGCTAGATAGAATCGGTAGTCCAGCAGCACAAGCTTCGTTTAGTACTAAACCCCACTGCTCTTGCAAAGCAGGATGCACAAAGGCATTAGCTAATCCATACCAATCTCCGATTGCCTGGTAAGGAATAAAACCAGGTAAATGAACGCAATTTTGTAATTGTTTTTCCAGTATGAGTTTGCGGATTGCGGGTTCTTCTTCTCCACTACCACAAATTACCAAATCCCATGCACAATCATCTCTAATTTGTTGTCGATACGCAGCAAAAGCTTCTACAAGACGATAGACATTTTTGCGTTTAACCAAGCGGGTAACAGCAATAAAATAAGGTTTGGTCGGAATTGCTGGCTGTCTTTGCCTTACACCAGCAACATCTAGCCTTGCAACTTCAGCCTGCTGTGCAAAATAATCGTTGTCAACAGCATCGTAACCAGAGAAAATGCGATCATTCGGGAACCCTAACTTAACCAGGTAGTCTCGGTGGAGCTTGCCACCAACAATGGCAGCATCATACTTTTTGATGTAAAGCCAAGATTTGATCTGCTCTTTCCACCATTGCCGTTTTTCGTCATCCCATTTACTCTCACTCATGAGAATTGTGGGAACACGGTGGTGTTGACACCAGGAAAGTGCAGTGCGAGATATTGGAAATCCCCATCCAGGGATAGCAACGATATTTGGTTGTAGCTCGTCTAAGTAAGAGGGTAGTAAAGACGCTGGTAAGCTAGATTCTTGAGTCCGGGGAGTTGAGGGAGATGTTGTTGCTATTGGCAACAAGGTTTTTACAGGAAATGTAATTTCTCGCTCGACATCACCCCAAGGATGTTCACTGGTCTTGTCTGTAATTTGAACAGCAGTTAAGTTCCAGCCTTTCTCCTGACAGGCTGCACATACAGCACGTAGTCGTGCAGCATGATAACCTCCGATATTATAGAAAATGACAACTATATGCATGACTAATTATTTTTCGGATTATCAATAGGTAGTGACTAAAATTAGATTGCCAGAACAATGTTTAACTTTGCTCATAATAGTTAAATGAGATTTATAACCAAGCTGGCCTTTTAGATAATTGTTATTTAGGTGTTTTTGATAATACAGTCAATTAATCATAAGGCGTATATGTACAGTTTATTTTTGAATAAATGACCTAAAAAAAACTATGTAATGATTAAAATTATTACAGACTTTTTTGAAGCTAGTGCAAACGACCTTTACCACGAGCATAGTAAACTGCTAGACCAACAAATATTAATTGAAATATTGCTTCTTGGAAAAATCTTCCTATCCCATGTGTTAATCCTACCATACCTGGGCTAATCATCCCCATATAAAGGATTCTACTAAAAGTGCTTTTGTGATAAGTAGCTGATATCCAAAGATGTTTAAATATATATCCGATTAGCCCAAAAATCACGCATCCAAAATAACTAAATTCTATAAAAGAATCTCCAACGCCAGGAATTGTAGTGCCATTAGGTCGGGTATAACCATATAAACTACTAAGTAATTGACTATACCTATCCCACAAGTTAAATTGTAAAGATTTTTTAAAATCAAAACCTACAATTTGCCCAGGTACAAATTGAAAAATTATACTATCCCACCATCCAGTTCCAAAACCATATAAGCCTGTCCTATTTGCTACATCAATTACTAATGCTGCGTTTCTTAGTTCTAAGATATCTCCTTTTTGCTGGGAGTTAAATGCTCGCTCCGTTGCAGATAATATTTCCTGCCAATTGCCACTAAAAACTAAATTCCAAACACCTCCACGTAACTCACCAAATAAAGGAATGAGAAAAGTTACCATTAACATTGCTGTTACGATAAGCCATCTAGGAGGTACCCATTGGCGAACCAAGAACAATGAAATACCGATAATAATTGCAAATGTCATTGTCGGTTGCCGACGTCCGATTAGAACGGTACTAAATAAGGGCCAACCAGAAATTACAGTAAAAATAATATTAAGAAAGTGAGGACGTTTCAGAGTCTGTAAAAGAAAAATTCCGAAAGCTATGTTGCCAGCTTGAATGAAAAAAAGATATATGGTGGCTGGACCCGTCCAATTGTAATTGGCTGCTATTTGGACAGTTGTACGAGAAAGTAAAAAATTAAAGAACCATGCTTGAGCCATAAGCATAATTCCTGCTATAAACAATTTACGATCGTCTGTAACGATATATAGAGTTTTTAACCATTTTGTATTTGGCTTAATTTGATAACCGATCCAACAGGCAGCCGCGCAAAGAGATGACACAAGTAAAACGTTGTCCAGTGCTTCTGGTCCGACTGGCTCGGGATGAGCAATTAAAGCAAAAGCTTGCGGCAAAATAAAGGAAAGAAACATACAACCCATAAAGAATGGGTATTGGTAAATTCGCTCTATGCGAATGACTCCCCACACCAACAATCCCAGACAAACAATAACTAAAAGGTTTCGATATGCTTCTGCCATACAATTAAATATTAATTATAAATTAAATTAATTTGATTAAAATTAAAATGCTTATAATATGACAATCCAATTTGATTTTTGTTGATTTAGCTTTAGCTTTGGGCTTACAAGGTTAAGGATTTGGTGCATTCCGCTGTCGCTAACACACCCTACATATCTGTTCAAAAACTAAATAGCAGTCTGATAAAATCTATTAAGAGTTTGCTAACAATTCCGAGTATACTTGGCTATAAAGCTAAATTTTATATTCAATTAACAGCATAACGTATATCTTGGAGATAATAGTTTAATTGTGACAAACTAAAACAGGAAGTGTTAGTAGATTTATGGGAAAATGTTTCTAGTCGCTGAGGGTTATTAAGGCAAAATTGCAGTTTTTCTGCAATTGCAGACCCTTTTACTTCCTGCAAAATCAACCCGTTTACGTTGTCTTTTACTACCTCGCCACAGAATTTTGAACTAACTATCGGCAATTTCCATGCCTGTGCTTCTAATTGAGTAAGCCCAAAACCATCAGAGAGGGTGGGAAAAAGGAATACATCTGCCATCCGATAGTAATCAGCTGTTGCACTTCTGGATACTGCACCTACCCAGTGTATTTGTGAATGAGAATATTTGGGTATTGCGATACTTTGAGAACCAACCATCCAAAATTCTATTGGTTGACCTCGTAAAATTTCCGCAGCTTCTAGTAATGCAGCAATACCCTTCCGCAAGATAACTTGTCCTAAAAATAGCACCCGCAGTGGACGTTCAACCGAAAAAGTTCTAGGATAGCTACGTACAAAACTATGTGCTGCTATCGGTGGTTGATAAGCAAGAGGAATGATGTCAATTTTTTGCTTAGGTATACCTGCTTGCTGTAATGCTTGGTTTGACCAAAGCGAGTTAACTACAATTCGGTCAGCTAATAAGCATTCTTCTTGCCAGTTGCTCCAGTACTGGAGCGGTGCTGGGTGACAAGTAGGTTTATAGGCAGGATATTTAGAACATTCCTCAATAACTAATTGTTCTTCAACTTTTCCTGGATCAATTTGACCCAAAATAGTGTACCAACCTTGAGATTTTGCATAGCGGAATAGTTCTAAAGCTGCGTAACTGTAAGCAAATAGGATAGGACGAGAGTTAAGTTTAGGCGTTATGTCCTTGAGTGAATGCAATGCCTGTTTTTGGAACCAGTGATTGCGTGCAATTATACGCTGCCATCCAGAGGTTTTTTCAATTCGTTGAGCTATTTCAAAACGAATTAAAGAGCCAGTAAAAGACAGTACAGATGCTTCAGTTAAATCTGAATGAAACCTTTCCCGTAAATTATTTAACAAAGCTTTAGGCAGTCGGTTTAGCTGAGAATGGGGTGGAACCCAAGCATCTGTGATCAGGTTAGTAAGTTGTCCAGCTTGGTATAATGCCCGTGGAATAGCATAATGCTCACGGGCACCGAGTTGGCAACAGATCCAAGAGAAATTTTCTTCTGACATTGCTGATACCATAACAATTTAATTAAGCTACTTCGTACCACTTCTGGTCAGAGCGATTAAATCTCAATTTTAGCTTTTCAGCATTACCACCAAGGTACATATCATTTTTGCATTGAATTGTCTTGGAGTTTTGAGGAAACTTAACTTGTGCTTTACTTGCACCACCCACAATTAAAATCTCTTGCCCATCAGCATAATGCTCTATCCTCATCTCTACTTCTATAACAGGATTTCCAGTATTGTTTTTGACAACAAGCTCTTCAAACTTTGGCTCAACAATATATGGTGGTGCGTGCCAGAAATTAGCGGTTCCTTGTAAATCTCGTCTTTCAACATCTATATATTGATTGTTTCGGAATAAAGGACGCTCGTTAAACAAAGTAGAAGATTGTTCTGGAGTACGACAATTTTCAAATATGTTGTCTTCTATAACTATATTCTGCAAATCGCCTAAATATGCTATGCAGGGAGATTTTATGTTAATTCCATTAGTTGATCTCTGTCGGTTCTGCTTAATAATAATATTTTTTAATATTCCTGAAAAATTTACGGATACTACAGGTTCTTTTTCGGATACAATTTCATTTAAAAAAAATTTGATATCTCTATTTTCGCCACTAGTAAATAGAGCATTACCACAATCTAAAAATTTATTACTTTCTATTAATAAATTACTGCTGCCGCCAAAGGTACAAATACCAACAGGAGAATTTTGGAATAAACAGTTAGTGATTACAGTATTGTGATTAACTGGAAATCTGCCTTGTGCTATCACAAAACCAGAATTAATCGAATCTTTAAAAATACAATTATCGAAATAATAAGACTTATTTGGTGAAATAGGTGCGTTTTCAACCCAGGCATTTGCTGTTTGCGAAAATTCACAGTTATTTACGGTTAGTTCTGCATCTAAACTCAAGATTGAAGCATTAGAACTGTGTAGTTTACTATTTGATATCGTAACTTTTCCAATCGAATCTCCGCCAGCATAAATTACTTCTCCTCTAAAATCATGTACGTAAACAGAGTCAATAATTATATTATCTAAAGCTTTATTAAAATCTAAAACTATTCCTTTATGGCTAATGTCCCATCCATCACCAGTATTAGGATTGGCAGGCCAAGACCGATTTGCTGTAAATCCATTTGTACCTCCACTTAATTCGAGGTTTTTGATTGTAATATTTTTTCTTGGTTGAGTGATATTATCAGTTCCTTTAATCAGGATACCTATACCTCTAACAACTTGACCGTTAATAACAGACCAATCACCTCTACTTTGAAGAATAGTCTTGCCAATTTCATCACCTAACAGCGTAATATTATCATATTTTATAACAAGTGAAGATGGAACTTCATCTGTCAAATTCTCTGGTGCAATTTGGTAAAGCCCCGCAGGAATGTAGACAGTTCCTCCCCCTTTCTTACCAACTGTATCAATAGCAGCTTGAATTGTTGCTGTATTATTTGCAATAATTCTAAGATTATTGGTAATACCACTAATCAGTAATCCAAATTGTTTAACGTTGACAGCACCTGTTGGTAAAGTTTGATTTTGTACAATCTTAATATGTTTACTTGAATGTGAGTGTGCTTTTTTGGACATAAAAATACCAAGTAGCATCGACAGGCTACTTGTTACAGAATATGATACCACGGAGGTTAAAAAAGTTCGGCGCTTCATTATCTACCCTATTGAGAGACTATCGAAGCATCCAAATTAACCTTGTAATAACAAATATTCAAGAGTATGGGCACGGACTTGCCAGGTATGTCGGCGGGCAAACTCCAATTGTTCCAAGCTTTTATCGTAGGCTTGAGGCTTTGTTGATAAAACTAACTGCTTGCGGATAAGAGCGATGGCATCTTCTACTGAGTCAAAAATGTTAATCCACTCTGAGTATAAACGGCATTCTGGTATATCAGTACTCAAAATCGGGTGACCACTTGCGATGCCATCCATGATTTTGGTAGGACAGGCTGCTTGGTTAAAAGGGTGTTTGACTACGTAGGGAATCCAATTGACTGCAAAAGACCAGTAATATTTTGCCACTTCATCTGATGGTACTCTCCCAATATGGCGGACATTGGGTAACGCTAGTACTGCCTGACGAGTAGCTTGCCAATTTCCTTGTTCTAGCATGATTTGTTCGTCTAATCCACCGACAAAAACAAAAGTTACTTCGGCGCAAGCTTTGATAATTTGGTAAATTAGTTGCCAATCTAGGCGATCGCCCAAGTTGCCTACATAACCCACAGTCATTGGTTCGGGAGGGTTTTCTGGGTGCGGATTGAGGTAATTATTTACAAACCCATGTGGGTAATGATGAATGCGGGAAGCTTTTTGGGGATGCCGCATCCTCAAAGTCATAACTTGGCAGTAGGAAGCACAAAGGGTAATAGTTGCACGTTCAATTAATTCCCGTTCTTGTTTTAGAATTTTGTCTTTTTGGCTAGGTCGATAGAGAGAGTAATCATCAAAATTGTAATAAATTAATCTCTCTGTAGGTATGTGACGAACCCAAGAGGTGAAATAAGGCTCAGAAGCAATGACCCAAGGATGTTCTCCTGAAACCCGTTTGAGTTGCTGACACCACTTATGTATTACATATTGTAAGTAAAATAGGAATAGTTTTTCTAATCGTCCTGCATAGCCACTAGGCAGTACTGGCATTGACCGTTGTAAAAAGGAGGGCGGAGTTCGGTTAGACCAGGTGGGACGGATTAGATGATAAGTCCGCCAATCATAAAATTGAACCGCATGGGTATGATGATTGTAAGCTAGAGCTTCTGCAATACCATAAGTCCAAGGACTATTAGCACCTAAAAATAGAAAACTAAGTTTTCCCATATAATATATGTAATTATAAATGTCTACCAGCCACGCATATCGCGGAGCCAGTAGCCAAGAGCAGGCGATCGCCCAATCAATTCTCGAATGACTGAGCGGACACTAGGAGGCAAAAGCTGAAAACGAGATAATGGAACTTGAAAATCGGCTACTTCTTGACCATTTTTGCTTCTTGCAATTGGTTTTAACTCGGAAATATTTTTAACTAAAGACTCATAGTGTTTCCACATCCCAACTTCATCGAAGTTTGACCTTGCACGTTCAATTACGGCATTGCCAAAAGCTTGATAATTTTCACAGACAAACAAAACCTGTTTGGCGAGGATTTCAATATTACCTAAAGGTGCAAATAATCCTGTTTGATTTGCGGTGACTATTTCTTTTGTCCCAGTGTCAATATCCCAAGCTACTGGTACGCATCCCATACTCATCGCTTCAATTGTTGCCATCCCAAATGGCTCCACACGACTCAACATCAGCAGAACTTTGGCTGATGCAGCAGTGGAAAAAATTAATTCTCGTTGAACGTAACCATAAATATGAATTTTTTGTAAGTTTGGTAATTGCTGAATTTTTTGCTGAAATTCTGGTGTGATATTTCCAAACCAGTGTAGTTTACCTCCAAAGCCTAACTCGACTAACTTCTTCCATAGTTTGAGAACATCAAACGCTCCCTTGGTAGGGTTATCACCTCCGAGAAATATTAACTCATCTTGCCGGACAATATCTAGATTTGCTTTTGGAAAAACACAACCATTACAAATTACAGATAGTTTCTCCGGTTGTTTGAGTTGATTTCTAAATTTACTAGCCACAGTCTCAGATACTGCAACAATTGCCTCTAAATTATCCTCTTCTTCTAAGGCTTTACACCAATATCGAGGGGCAGTATCATGAACTACGTAAACTGCTTTTATACTACTAGGTAAATAAGGGATAATAGGATCGAATTCGCCACAAGCATTAAAAAATAGAACATCCTGGGGATTTTGTTTTAGCCACTCTAGTAAAACATTCGGTGTCTTAGATGCCGAACTATACAGTTCCAAAGATGCAACTGTAAAATCATAATCATTACCTATCCAGAAAGGTGGTAAAAGCATGAGCATTGTTGTGTCGTGTCCAGTAGCAGCTTGCCGACAACAGGACAAAACAACAGGAGATATTCCACCACTGCGATCACTAGGAAGTAGCCAACAGAGCTTCATTCGTAAATACTAATTCAATTTGATAAACTAACTGACTTTTCATTAAATAGGATTGAGCAGATATAATCCTTATATTTTTCCATGTTTAGATTGTTAGATGCCCCTCTTTGCACTTTTGGCTTTCGCAAAACTTTTATAGTTACAAACCAGGGAAAAGCAAAAATAAATGGCAAAAGCATTTTATTTAAGGCAACAATATCTAGCCATTTTTTTATTGTTAAAAATTTATCTTCTGATGAAAGAACTGCCCGCAAGTTAACCCAACATTCATTCAGTCGCAAAAAAAACTGTTGAGATAATGGAAGACCTAGCCTCTCTCGATAAGGGTTAGCTTTTGAAGTCAGCCAAAAGACATCTTTCATACAAACACCACCTGAATTAATAACATATTTTTTTGTTATCTGAGCAGCATGGAGACGATAAGCACAAATGGGGACATTAACGGCGACAACAGGATATTTTGAGGACAAAGCAACACATATCTCCCAATCTGCTATGCCAACAAGACCAGTGTTAAAGCCTCCAAGGTTGCGAAATAACTCTGTACGATACATAGAAGCACTAGGATTAGAGCCTCTAAATTCTTCAAGTCTTGCCCACTGTCCTTTAGCTCTGGATTCAGGAACATAAGGTACAGAATAATTGAATAAGTTGACTTTATTCTGTTCTTCAATTTCCTCAAACTCCAATATTCCTCCTAGACAAATCGCTGCATTTTTGTTGTCTTGTAGAGCTTTGACTTGCCTTTCTAAAGCATCTGGGAAAAGTAGATCATCACTGTCTAAATATTTCACAAAAGTTGTTTGACAAAATTCCATACCACGCATGGCATTTCCAAACTGACCCGCATTAACTTCAAAACGGTGATGTTCAATCTTTAAATCTAGAAATTTGTCTATTACCTCTTTGAGATTCTCGGTTGAAGCATCATCGCAAACAATGACAATAAAATCTTTGTAAGTTTGCCATCGTAGGGATTCTAATGCTTGAGCTAGCATCTTAGGGCGATTGTAGGCGGGAATAATTACTGTTAGTTGCATGTTGATTGGATACAATTATATATATTGAGTGGATGATATACTTCATCTAAATAACTGAAACTAATGTGCTGTGCAGTTGCCATTAGAAATGGAAGAAGCATGACTCAAAATTTTCTCAAATAAAAGCTCGTAGGCATCAACACACGCTTGCATTTTGAATTTTTTAAAGCTTTCTTGAGCAATGTATGAGTGTTTTTTTAGCAAGCTGCTGTCATTAATATACGTTAGCATGGCATTTACTATCATAGATACATCCGCTTTCCCGTCTTCATTTAAGCTAACAAGAAATCCTGGTATTTTTCCATCATTAATCATCATTTCAGGAATACCACCTACTTCTGTTGCAATTACTGGTTTGCTTAAAGCTAAATATTCGATAATTGAGTTAGGTAGGCTCTCACCAATTAAATAAGTTGGTAGAAGCCCTACATTAAAGGATCGAATCCAGTAACTTGGATCTAAACAATATCCAACAAAGTGGATATTCCTCATCGATTTGATTTCCGAATGTTCCTGTAGTGAAGATAAATAATCACCGCCTCCAACAATAATTAGATGTATTTCTCTCTCCTTCGCTGATTTTGTTAGTAAATCAAATGCTTGGATTGCTTCAAACCAACCTTTTTCCGGTATTCCTCTTGCAACCATGCCGAAAATAAAGGCTTCCTCTGATATTCCCAATTTTTGCCTTGGATATTCAAGATAGGTTTCTATATTTTCGCTAGAAAGACCATAATAGATTATTTCTTGTATTGCTTTAATATTTCCTATTTTTTTAGATATATCTTGAGCGTTATATCGACAAGGGTAAATTATT
This sequence comes from Calothrix sp. HK-06, assembly GCF_001904745.1. Classification (GTDB taxonomy): domain Bacteria; phylum Cyanobacteriota; class Cyanobacteriia; order Cyanobacteriales; family Nostocaceae; genus Dulcicalothrix. Next base: position 101,617 of record NZ_MRCD01000016.1, on the reverse strand, counting down.
GCATCAACTTGATTTAGCATAGTGAAAACTTCATCCCAAGTATAATCTCCATACTGGGTGACGTTACGATAGTCACCATGATCGGTTGCGATTATTGGAATTTGAGAATTTGATAAGGCATTTACTGCAATACAATCTGAGTAGAAAAGATGGCTGTTAATAATATCTATATTGTGTCGAAATATTTCTTTCTTAAAGAACCAAATCGTAATGATTTGACATAGGCTTAAGTTGATTTTAAGCCTATCTAGAATTAAGTGATCTATTTTGAACGCCAGCCATTTTATCAAATGTAATATAAACGGAAAGTATATAGTTTTGATACCAGGTGGTAATTGAGCGATGAATATTGATTCTTGTATTTTCTGTTTATAATTTGCGTGACTAAAAATATAAACATGATGTTTTTGAGAAAGAGCTTGTGCTAATCTAAGCACAAATTTTTGTGCTCCTCCTATTCCTAGATTGTCAATAGAGATTAAAATATTCATAATTTCAAGATCCTCTAAAAACTAGAATGATAGAAAAGAACGTAAACGAGAGTAATAATGAAGAGAAGACTCTGGCAGCCAAGTCCCAAGCCAAAGATTGAGTCTTCCCCCCCGAAAAGAATACTTTTTGACAAGTTTAGTCCAAAAACGCAACCGCTCATCTAATGGCAAAAATCTTAAATACATCGCAAGTGATAGATCCGCACTTGTTTCCCCTTCCGAATCAAAAATGCGGTGATAAAATAGATCAGGTTCACCAAGAAACATTTTATCCGTAGCGACTGCTCTAAAATTGATTCTGGGCAAAGTAACAGCGTGCGTGTATACATTTTCTAAAGAATGTAGCCAATTGCTTCCCATGTGTGTCTCTACTATTTTTCTCTTGGTTGCTTCCCCAAGAGACAGTCTGAGTTCCTCATCTTCAATCAAACGCGATAGAACTGCCGTGTATTCTTGCAAATCTCGCACGCAAATTAGATTGCCGTTCAAACCAGGCATATCAGCAGCCATTATTTCACAGGCATCAGAGTAATTAAAGCGATTTACTAAAGGGACTCCATAGCTTCCAGCTTCCAACAACGATGTAATTGAAACGAAGGGAAACGAATCCACATAAATGTCGGCGGCTTGGTAGAAGATGGCGGTATTTTCAGTTTGACCCAAGACCCTGATTCGCCCTTGTGTTTGTTCGATAGCTTTTGACCAGTTTTCTCGCTCACCTGGACCAATAACCAGCAATATAGCTCGGTCGTTTTGTTTGAGCAATGGAAGGTGTGCATCTGCAAAACTGACTCCATCAATAGTTTTGTATTTATCTGCTCTAGCAATAGAGAGCAGTAAGATACTGTTTTCATCAATACCAAGCTTTCGCTTTGCTTCTTTGCGGGAAAGTACTCTGGATGCAGGTTCCAAAACTGTTGGCAGGAGCATATTCCGCTCTGGCTCAATGTTTCTGCGTTGTTGTGACAGACGCATACCAGATTCACGGAGATTAGCAATCACATCGCTAACCGAGGATCCTAGCCAAAACCAGTGATCACCGTGATTAACATATATAACTGGTGGAAATTGCTCTTTATTAGCAAATGCAATGGTGGGGATGACATCGTACTCCCATGCGTGTAGCACAACAATGTCTGCTACAGATGCTATTTCCCTTAATCTTTTAGATCGAGCGACAATACTCTTAGTTCTTTGGTTTATGATGTGTATCTTACCTTGATTGTTGAGAACAGCATCTCTCAAAATTTCCGGTATCACGTCTGGTGCTTGGCTCGTTAAAGCTAATGAGTGTGTTCGCTCAGTATCCTGTTGAATCCAACGGCGAATCAATCTTGGAATTCCACTATACGTCGAAACATTTGTAGAAACATGTAATATATTCCTTGGTTTTGTAGGCAATGATATACTTTTACAAGGAGAAAAGTTGCTTTGTATGGCTTTTCTTCCGATCATTAAAAGAATATGCTCAAGTTCTTGGCTAACAAAAAGACCACAATGTTTATTTCGAGCATTAAGAGCAGCAGTCTGTGCATACACGGCTGCTGCATCATACTTGCCGTTATATGCAAATTCTTGTGCTTGTACTACTAAGCTACGAAATACCTCAAAATTTTGAGGTATTTGGCGACTACCTTCTTCACGCCAAAGGCTAAGTGTGTCGTTAATTGTTTTCTCCATAAAATTCTTATGTTGGTAACTCTTGCTAAATTTTGCTAACTCTATAAAGTATCAGTATGCACGCTACAAACTTTTTGCATTTATCAAAAAGCTACAAGTGTTCACCCCAACTTTTTGAATTCTTGAATGAATATTAATTTATGAAGTTAGACATTACATTTAAACCTGACAAGCTGTTTTAAGAACCTCAACCACCCCATTTTGTTCTTCCTGACTCATTTGATGAAACAGTGGCAAAATAATTGCTCTCTCCTGTGCTTGCTCACTTTCAGTCAGTAGTTTACAACTTCCTGCTTCACACTCACAATCCTTCTGCTTAACTCCACAAGACCAACTCTCAATTTGATAAGCCAATTCCCTGTGAGCGCACATTATCCCCCGACGTGTAGATACTCCAGCATCTAACAGTACCTGCATTACCTGACTTTGGTTACATTTCTCTGGCAACCTGACACAAAAACTTTGCCAGTTACTTTTTGCCCGTGTTGGCTCGCTTGGTAATTTCAATCCCACGACATCAGCCAACATTTCCTCATACCTTTGTGCCAAATAACGGCGCCTTTCCACAATTTCTGGTAAGCGTTTGAGTTGTTCGCGTCCTACCGCAGCTTGAATATCGGTCATGCGGTAGTTATAACCCAACATTGGATATGACTCAAATATTACCTGTTTGGCGCCGTGACGCACGGTGTCGGGAACGCTCATTCCATGCTGGCGCCACAGACGAAATTGTTTGTCATATTCTGAATTATTGGTAGTAATCATGCCACCGTCACCTGTGGTAATTACTTTACGAGGGTGAAAAGAAAAGCAAGCAATATCCCCGTGAGGTTTGCCAATTTTCTCCCATTGCCCATCCCATAAAATTTCACTACCTATTGCACAAGCTGCATCTTCAATTACTGGTAATCCATGTTGCTTGGCAATGTCTAAAATGGCTTTGAGGTCGCATGGCATCCCCATTTGGTGAACTACTAAAATCGCACGGGTACGCTCGCTAATTACATCGTTAATCAATAAAGGGTTAATATTAAATGTCTGTGGCTCAATATCCACAAACACTGGCACTGCACCACAGTAACGAATACTGTTAGCTGTAGCTATATAGGAATGACTGACGGTAATTACCTCGTCACCTGGTTGTACACCAACTGCTAACAAAGCTAGATGTAATGCTGTGGTGCAATTAGAGACAGCGCAAGCGTGACTGGCGCCTACGTAAGCTGCAAATTCTTGCTCGAATGCAGCAACTTCGGGGCCTTGAGTTACCCAGCCAGACATAATTGCACGGGAAGCTGCATTTGCCTCTGCTTCTCCCAACCAAGGTTTAGCAATAGCTATATTTTGGGTAATATTTTTTATACTTTCAGACATTGCTAGTTTCCTTTGCTTGCTTTTGAGAACGCCACCAATTAACCAATTTTTCCAAACCTTCTTCTAAAGATACTTCTGCTTCAAAGCCGATTAAATTCTTGGCTTTACTTACATCCGCTAATCGACGCGCGACAGGATTAACTTTACGCTCTGGGCCATATTCTGGCTCCAAATCTGACCCCATTACCTTTGCCAAACTATAAGCTAAGTCATTAAGGCTGCTTTCCACACCACTCGCAACATTAAATACTTCATCAGTAACATCAGATTTTGCTGCTAATATATTTGCTCTAGCAATGTCTTCAATATATACAAAGTCCATTGTTTGCCTGCCATCACCAAAAATCAAAGGCGCCTGACCTGCGGCAATGCGCTCCATCCAGCGAATCAATACTTCAGTGTAAACACCGTAAATATCCATACGTGGGCCATAGACGTTGAAGTAACGCAATGCTACGTAATCTAATCCATACATATCATGGAAACTGCGTAACAAGCCTTCATTAAAGGTTTTAGCGGCACCGTATATGGTGCGGTTGTCATAAGGGTGATGTGATTCGGTAGTAGGGAACACCTCTGCCATTCCATATATTGATGCCGAAGAAGCTGCGACTACCTTTTTTACACCAGCGTTGACTGCTGCCTCTAAAACATTAAAAGTTCCATCAGCAAGAACTTCTAATGCTAAACGTGGTTCTTGGGCACATTGGGTAATACGAATTGCTGCTTGGTGAAAAACTACATCTACACCAGACATTACTTCTGCTAGTAACTTTTGGTCACGGATATCTCCTTCGACAATTACCAACGGTCCATTCTCTTTTGCCCATGCTAGGTTATCCAAGCGCCCACGTGTAAAATTATCTAGGATAATAATCTCGGCAGCTCCCTCTTTTACCAATAAATCGGCAATATGAGAACCGACTAATCCGGCGCCACCTGTAATGAGAATTCGTTTATTTTGCATTTTCCTGTAACTTAATAATGGTTTCTTCTAAAATTTGAATACGATTGAGTAATTCTGTCATCTGCAAACCTAAACTGCTTTTGACCGACTTAATTACATTCGCTGATGCGGTTTTTTCTTCGCCAGCAAATTGCACTTCTAAAATTCGTAATATTCCATCTCCTGTCAACACATCTACATAACCTTCGGTTTTTGACCTGCTGACAACTCGACCAGGGATACGACCTACATAAATTGGGGGATTATTTACAGGTTTCGCTTGCCAAATGATTATTTTTTTACCTTCAAAGTAAGTGTAAGCACCAGGAAAAGGAAATACTAAAGCCTTAATAAAATTGTAGATGTTTTTGGTCGAATCCGACCAATTAATCTCGCCATCTTCGGGAAGTCGAGTACAACAATAAGTAGCTTCAGCGTTATTTTGTGGTATTCCTTCATCGCCATTTAATGCTTTGACAACTACCTCCCCTAAATGTTGCCCTTGAATTTTATTTAACTTATCATAGATACTAGTTACTGTATCATCAAAAGAAATTGGAATCAGTTGCTGAAACAGAATATTTCCCTCATCTAAATCGGGCGAAATTTTATGAATACTTATCGCTGCACAAGGTTCATCATTAATAATAGCCCAATTGACGTTAGCTCGACCGCGATATTGAGGCAAGGGAGAATAATGAACATTGATAAATGTAGATAATTCAATCAGCGCAGGTGGCAAAATTTGATTATAGGAAGAAACTACCACACAATCAGGCTGATATTTTAAAATCAATGACTTAATCTCTTGCTGCTTAGTATCCGAAAATACCGGGATATTCTTTTCTCGCGCAAGACTAACAACTGGGTCATTAACATCATAAATATTTCTAACTATCCCTAGCACATTGCATTTGGAAATTAAAGATCCCAAAGCTGTGAAAGTAGTCGTCCCCAAACCTATTAGTAGTACATTTGCCATTCAGCACTTCCTCACAGCAATTGTACAAATTTCATTTCGGGGTCATTAGACTGCCCAGGTTTTCGCCATATTACTTCTGCTGCTTTTAGCCCACCTGTTTGTAAACGAATTATTGGCTCTGGTCCAACTGCTGATGGCAAAATACCCATATGTCCAGGTTTCGGCTCTACTTCTGGGCACAACGGAATATTATGAGATAACACAGCAGGTCTATCTATATCACCCCAATATTGAGCAACCAAGGCGCCTGGCCAATATTTAGCAATTAGCTCTGCGTCTTTTGCTGATAGTACTGGCTCTGCTTGTGGTTGTAAAGCCACTAAAATCGCATCATAGTTTTTATTTATTGGCGCCGTAGCGAGGTTATCAACGGTGTCTACAGTGGCGCCTGCTTTGATTAAACCACGCTCAATAAAATCACGAAAAGGGTTATCACACAATAACAAAATATTGCTAGTGTAAACTGAAATTCCTGCATCAAGTAACAACTTGGCTGCCATTATTCCCAAGAACGAAAATACATCTACAGATGGATGACGTTCGTTTACACCTGCAATTTGAATTCCACGCTGACGACAGGCATTTAAATCTACATCTTCATGTCTAAATTCCCATTCTTCATACATTAATCCAATAACGCTGTTCGGTTTCATCCAATCAATCATTTCGACGTTGATAGGACGAACATGTCCACTATTAGTGATAATATCCGCTTGGGCAATATCAATTTGTTTTTTTTCAGTGATAAATTCTATACATTTACTTACCCCAGCAATCTTGGCTAATTCAAATATATTAGCTCTTACCTGCTCTACAGTGCCATAACGGCTACTACGTGTGAGCGCAAAGACATGAGAGGCACCTGCCATTGCTGCTATTACCGGAGTAACCGCATAAGCACCTGTGGCGCCTTCAGTAAACACTACCGCATTTTGTAATTGTAAATTACAACGCTCGATAGCTTGACGCATTAGGGAAACAAGACGATGGGGGTTTAAACCAGGACGGTTATCGCTCATGCAACTGCAACTCCCTGAACAATTTTCTGGAGACTTTCGGCGACAGTGGTAACTTGTGGGGTAGTAAGCTCAGGATACATCGGTAACGAAAGTACTTCTCTAGCAGCTTTTTCAGAATGGGGAAAATCACCATACTGGTATCCTAAATCGGAGTAAGCTGTTTGCAGGTGGACTGGAATGGGGTAGTGAATACCCGTTTGAATACCCAAATTATTTAATTCCTGCTGTAGCTGTTCTCGCATTTGCACTCGCACGGCATAGATATGGTAAACGTGACGGTTGCTAGGTACAGCAGTAGGTGTTGTCACGGCGCCTGCTAAAAGTTGATTATATTGTGCTGCGTGGGTTCTTCGAGCTTCCGTCCAAGCTTCGATATAACGTAGCTTCACCCTTAAGATAGCGCCTTGGATACCATCCATACGATAGTTGTAACCCTTAACCACATGGTGATATCTACGTTCTTGACCCCAGTCGCGTAGCATCCGCATAGTACGAGCATATTGAGCATTTTTCGTTACTGCCATGCCTCCTTCACCATAAGCACCCAAATTTTTACCAGGGTAAAAGCTAAAGCAACCAATGTCACCAATACTACCGACTCGCTGCCCTTTATACTCAGCCCCATGAGCTTGTGCTGCGTCTTCTATGACCACTAAACCATGACGACGAGCAATTTCTAAAATTGGCGCCATATCTGCTGGTTGACCGTACAAATGTACAGGCAGAATGGCTTTAGTACGTTCAGTTATAGCTTTTTCAATTTGTGTGACATCAATAGTGTAAGTAACAGGGTCAATATCTACAAACACAGGTGTGGCGCCGGTATAACAAATTGCAGCGACAGTTGCAACAAAAGTAAAAGATACAGTAATTACTTCATCACCAGCACCAACACCAGCTGCTAGTAATGCTAAGTGAAGCGCGCTAGTACCTGTATTTAATGCAATACCCGACTCAGCATCACAGTAAGTAGCAAACTCTTCTTCTAAAGCTGTTACTTCATTTCCTAAAATAAATTGAGTACTATCGAGTACTTTCAAAACAGCAGTATCAATTTCATCTTTAATGCTTAAGTACTGCGCTCTTAAATCTACAAATGGAATCATGCTGCCACCTTCATTAAATCTAGCTCAACTAACCGACCTTGCTTTTTCATCGACTGGGTAGCCGCTTCCAAAATTCTTACTATCTGAAGTCCTGCTTCCCCATCAGTAATTGGGGAAGTTCCTGTTTTAATACAATCAATAAAATGTAATCCTTCTATTCGTAGTGCTTCTGTCATTTCTAAATGCGGCGCCCACATATCACCTGTACGATAGCCAATCAGCATTTTGTAAATGCTTTCTTCTTTATTCCCGTTGAGTGTAATTCCTTTGTCATATACCTTTAATTTCTCGCTAGGTTCCAAATCGTCAAAGACAATCATTTTTTGCGAACCCCCTATTAGGGTACGACGCACTTTCACAGGCGCCAGCCAATTTACATGAACGTGTGCCATTAAATTGCCTTCAAAAAACAAAGTTAAATAAGCAATATTTTCTGGCTCTCCAGGGACATGACTCATTCCTGTTGCTGAAACCGCGTAGGGTTGAGATGGTAAAACATAATTCATTATTGATAAATCATGTACCGCTAAATCCCAAATTACATTAACATCGTGCTGAAATAACCCTAAGTTCACACGTACTGAATCGTAATAATATATATCACCTAGCGTTTTAGTTACTACCAAATCTCGCATCTTGCGTACTGCACTAGTATAAACAAAGGTGTGGTCAACCATCAGCACTAAATTGCGCTTTTTAGCTTCATCAATTAATCGCATCGCTTGCTCAGAAGAAACAGTCATTGGTTTCTCGACCAATACATGTTTGCCAGCTTGCAACGCAGCTAAAGCCAAATCGAAGTGAGTAGAAACAGGGGTGGCAATTGCCACAGCGTCAATGTTTGGGTCTGTAAAAATATCGCGACAATCGGTTGTAAGATTGATTTTAGGATATCTCGCCTGCACTTTCGCTAACAATTCTGGCTTAAAATCGCTAACTGTTTTTACCGTAGCTCCAGGAATTTCTGAAAAATTTCTTACTAGGTTTGGACCCCAGTAACCATAACCAATGACACCAATATTAATCATGCTGTTTATTAATGTATTACGTCAATTTGTAGCTAGCAAAAACCCGGCATCATTAAGACACCGGGTAATGTGTTCAACCAAATAGATAATGTACAATTTTTTATTTTGCTATTTTTTTATCCTTTCTTTAATTGCCAAAATTTGCTTTTAAAAGTACTGGCACCGACCAAAAAAGCGACTACTGCACCAAGACTCAAATTTGATTCTGGAACTGTCTTTGGTGGCTCTTTGACGCTGAATATAGCGTAATTTGCTTGCTCATTACCCATTGTAAAAATGTCTTGACTTTCTCCTCTAAAATTATCCCATCTTGTAATGTAATTGTTGATTTTGCTAACAAGAAACAGAGAGCCATTAGAGGCAACTACCCCTCGGTATGGAACTAAAGCTGATGAATAATCATTAAGCTTTGTTGGGACAGGTTGTTGAGAGTTGAGTAAGGATGTAATATCATTAACAACTTTTTGGGCTGTTTGGTTGTTATTCCAAAAAGTTGGGCTGTTAAAATCGGAACTGTTGGGAGAGCCAAATAAGTTGATAAATGAATCATACTTAAATGTGACATCATAATTTATGCCGTCAACAATAAAGCTCTCAATTTTACTAATATTACCCTGACTGTTATATGTCATCTGTACTGCGGCGCCAGGAGTGGCATTAGCGACAATAGTACTAATGGTTATAAAGCTTGCTAGACAACAAGCTTTGGCTTTAGACAAGTTATGATTTAAGTAAGTACGTGTAAACATTTTGACTTTATATCCAAATCTAGATACACACTAGCATTGAAAATATTGTTGGTGCCAAATCTTTATTTTTCGGCTTAATCAGGTTGGAAAATAACGTCAACCCAGTAATTACTGGACTTATAACTTTCAGTCGGAAAGCCACTTAAACCATACTTATATACTCCATTTTTACATTTGTATTCATCATTAATAAGTGAGCGATTGCATAGTGCGTATAATGGGTTATCACTAACACTTAAGCTACTATCCTCAAAAGCAAAATCAGTACCTTCTTTTGGCTGGAAGAAGTTTTCGTTTACTGAATATTGTCCTCCATTTGCGTAGTAAGAAGCAATATAAGTTTTCCCTGCATCAATGCTAACTGGTGGGTATAATTGAACTGTTTGCCAACCTGGAGTTGGTTGCTGTCCCTCAATAGATATTCCATTACCCAGCAAATTACCAAGGTCATCCCAGAGGTGAACTGGATAACCACTATCAATTCGTACACCTCGGTAGAAGCGAATGGCAATAATTTTACCGGGCACATTGCTACCAAATTTTACGCCTAATTCTACAGATTGTGTATCGGTGTCTGATAAAATTGCTGATGAAAACGTCGAATCAGATACACTAGGCCATAGCGAGTAAACCTGCATCTGTGACGATACTGGCTTTAGGTCGAAGTAAGCAAGCAAAAATCCAGCTAGCAGAATGGCACCGACAATATATTGCCTGGTATATTTCATTTTTTCTAATTAAAACTATTTATCAATCACACGAGCAGGAACCCCAGCAACAATTGCATAATCAGCTACATCACGAGTAACTACTGCTCCTGCCCCCACAATTGCTTTTTCGCCAATTGTCACTCCTGGTAAGATAGTGGCATTACTACCAATAGAGGCGCCGTGTTTGACAAGTGTTTTTACTACATCCCAGTCTGTGTCAGTTTTTAAACTGCCATCTTCATTAGACGCACGGGGATAAAGATCATTAGTAAACATAACTCCATGACCAATAAATACTTCGTCTTCAAGGATGACACCTTCACACAAAAAACTATGAGATGAAATTTTACAGCGACTTCCAACGACGACGTTTTTTTGGATTTCGACAAAAGTACCAATTTTGGTTTCATCACCAATTGTGCAACCGTAAAGGTTAACTAAATTGGGATGAAAAATCTTGACGTTACTACCTAACTGGACATCATTATTTACTGGCATGGTGGTTAAAATTTGAATTTAAGGGCTAAAGATTACGTCAACCCAGTAGTTACTAGATGCATAACTCTGGGTAGGAAAGACAGGGTTAGCATTGTAACCGTAGACACCATTCCCCCCACTCACACCATTACGTAATAGGCGTAACGGTGGTTTGTCTACACCAGAATTAGTGAAGAAATTCTCAGTTACGGAGTATTTACCAACATTGGTATGATAAGAAGCTACGTAAACTGTGTTAGCAGTAATTGGCACAGGTGCCGCAAAGTTAGCTTGTTGCCATCCAGAAGCAGTTTCGTTTGTAAAAGTTACCCGTCCTAACTGTTGACCACTACTAGTCCACAGTGTGCCAACATGGGTACCTGTGTTTTGCGGACTTTTATAGAATTTTATCCCAGTAATGTTGCCGTTGACATCCGAACGGAACTTCACACCTAAATCGACTGCACTAGTATCCGGGTCTGTAAGAATTGCAGGTGTCGCACTGTTATCCCAAATAGTGCATGGGCAGGTGCGGGAAGCAACTGTAATAGTAACCCCATTTCCAGGCGTTTCTAAATTACCACTATCATCAGCAGCACGACTTTTTATGGTGACAGTTCCGGCTGTTGTAGGCGCCCATGCGTAGCTCCAACTTGCACGACCGTTCGCTGGATGCCATGTGGTACCACCGTCTACTGAAACTTCAACACCTCCAACAACGCCACCCCCAGTGTCGCTTGCTGTGCCAGTAATTGTTAATGAACTACCAATTTGTGCATTTGTACTAGCAGTTGGCGAGGTAATTGTAGAAGTTGGAGCGCTGCCGTCGCTTGAAGCTGTGGCTACAACTAAACCAGACTGTAATGTGGCAGGTTGCACACCCATGTCAGCAAATAAATTAACGGTTGCTTGTTGCATCCGTGTATCTGGTGTTGTATTTCCTCTATCGTGGTTTCCATCCAAACCCCAAGGCCACTGTATTGTTCCAGCACCAAAAACTAATGCTCCACTGCTGTGTTTGTATAATGTCAAGTTATGAGTTGCTGTACCCAACGTATAACTTGACCCAAAGTCTTGTAAAACATCAACATTATTAGCTATGGTCGTTGACAACCGAATCAAACCTCCGGGACGAAAGCCGTTGTCAGCGTCTTCATCCCATTCGTAACCCAAAGTTCCATCGGTGAGTGTAGCTGTGTTACCTGCTGCAAGATTGGCAATGTCGGTATTACGCCAAAAACGCATCTTGCCATCCGCAGCAGGTACTTGAATCGCTCTAGTTCCCCCGTTAACTTTAAATATTGTTCCAGTCAGGGCATTCTCAGGACGACCGCCATCAGCAGGTGGGCTAAAGCGTGGGTCGCGCCAAGTACCTGTCCATATTGGGTTTTGTGGGTCAATAACCGCATTAGCTTGCGTTTCTTTATAGCAAACCAAAGTTCGGTAGGCTGTTGCTGACGAGTCTATACTATTTTCCCAACGGGTTTTCCAAAATACCTCGTTCCCACTGAAGAATGCTAGATGAATACCTGCATTTCGGGCAGCTTCAACTTTATCGCGTTGCTGTTTAGACCAGTATTCATCATGAGCTACTGAAAGGAAAACTTTATGATTTTTAATTAAATCTCCACGACGGTCACTATCTACATCAGTAAAGTAGCTGACGTTGTAACCGTTAGCTTCCAACCAACGAACCATTGGATATTCGGAGTTAAATAGCCAATCTTGACCGTTGTCAACTATACGTGTATTAAATGGACGGTTGTAGCTAACTTTATATGCTCTACCAGCAGGAGAACCTGTATAGAGGCTGTTACCACCATAGTTGTTATAAGCTTGCCAGGTTGTATCTGATGTCTGAAACAGTAATTCAGAGGTACTACTGTCGTCTCGAACAATGAAGACGATATGACTGGCGCCTCCATTATTTAGACGTACTGCTTTTGCGAAGTATATTCCCGAAGTTGCATTAGATGGGATAGTCCACGATGCCGACACACCCCAGTTACCACAATCATATAGCCCAGTTGTCGCATTAGTATTACAACTTGGTTGGGTTTGAGCTTGGCTCCGTGTTACCGAAACGGTATCTACTTTGCGGGCGCCTTTCCCAGCGTAGTAGCCCATGCGGTAAATATCTAAGCGATATTGATTAGCAGTGGTTTTAATTTTGAAGTTAACTGTTTGACCTCGGTTATAGCTGATATCAGTAGCAAAGCCTTGAATAGTCGAATCTCCAATACCACTGATGTCCCATTCTGAGGCTGGATTACCTGCCTTACAATTCTCTGCAACAATTGGGTTAGCTGGAGAAGTGCAGGGATCAGCGGCAAGTACTCGCTGCGCTGACTGCTCAAAGCCTAAATTTAGATATAAAACTATGAATAACGCTAGCGCTATCAGCGTTACCATACGAGTAAATTTTTTCATAAAAATCTTTTCATAAATTTGTAGAGACGCGTTCACGCAGTGTCCCGCAGGGAATGTATCGCGTCTCTACATTGTTCGTATTTTCTAACTAGGGAGCCGTGGTAAATATAACGTCCACCCAGTAGTTGCTTGACTGATATGAGGAGTTGGGGAATATAGGAGTCGAGCTATAGCGGTAGACACCATTGCCACCACTTGCACTCTCGCTTAAAGCACGCAGTGGTGGAGTATTAGTACCTGAACTAGCAAAGAAGTTATTATCAACTGCGTATCTGCCAACATTAGTATGATAGGAAGCTACGTAATCAGTATTAGCTGTTATTTGCACAGGGCTACTAAAATTAACTTGTTGCCAACCAGAAGCACTTTCGTTAGCAAATGTTGCTCTCGCAAGTTGCTGACCGCTAATACTCCATAAAGTTCCAACGTGAGTACCTGTATTTTGGGTGCCTTTATAAAATCGTATGCCAGTAATATATCCACCCAAATCTGAGCGGAATTTGACTCCTAACTCTACAGCATTAGGATCATTTGTTGATGCATTTGTTGGTGTTTGTGTACTCCAAATTTTACATGGTTGTTGTTTCGGACAAGCTAATGCCGCTGTAGTGAATGTCCAGGTATAATCTGCTGCAAACGCAATTCCAACTTGGTTTTTGATTACTCCACCCTTAAGAGTAGCGGTATAAGTTGTGTTAGGCGCCAAGTTCCCATTCGGTTTTAGTATTGCAGTGCGAGTTGCTGCGTCATAAGTAATACTACTACCTACTGCGGTATTACCACTATCTTTCAATACAAAAGAACTGCTATTAACTGTTGCTGGGTCTAAAGCCTGGTTGAATTTAGCCACTATACTAGACCCAACAGTAACGCCTGTGGCACTGTTGTCAGGAAATGTAGTAGATGTCGCTGGGGGAGATATGGGTTCTAATGTTGGTGGGGTTGCGGCAGTATAAGTAGCAATATAAGAGCCAGCATCGCCAGGGAAAGCAGCGTAATCAATACCTTTGATACCAGTTGTCGTGTAAGTTACTTGGCTACCATTGCGTGTAATGTTGCTTAGAATTTTATCGGCAGATCGGGTTGGTAATAGTGCCTGTAAACCATTAGCACCAGTACCTTTGTTAATATTGAAACTTAGTTGTGCGCTGGTATTATTCCACGACAGTGAGTCGAAGGAAGAGCTATTACGACCATCAAGCCAAGTTAATAGTTGACGCGCGGAGACAACGGGTACACCACGACTTTTTGCGGCAGCTATAACGCCATCAGATATTGCTTGAGAAGTTGAGCCGTTGTAATCTGTGTGAGCATTAACGTTCAAAACTCCGTAATATCCCTCAGAACCGACTGCCGTATTCAGTAGGGTATTAATTGTGTAAGGGAATGACTGTCCAGATTCATCAGTCATCTGTGTTGCCGCATGATAAACATCAATGGTTGTACCATCTGTCTTTGCAAACCGCATTGGCATACCACTACCAGTAAAGAATCCTGGACGATCTAAAACCCAAATAGGCGGCCAGTAATAGTACGTGGTATCAAGTCGCATACCTTTACTAAGCTCGACTTCTGGTGTGGTTGACCAATCACTCCATACAAGGCAATGATGACGTTGAGTTACAGGAGCAGGTAGGCTGGGATAGCTGTTGCTAAACTGGCTCAGTTGCTGAGTATATAAAGATGGAAGCGAGGAGGCTGTGTAATCATTACAGTTGCTGTTTAAATGTAATGAAATTTCAAAACCTTGACTGTTATAAGCTGCAGCTTGGGCGTTAGTAATGGGTGTATTTGGGTAAATGTATGATGTTCCTCGAATACATTCCCAATTGTCTAGGTTACAATTCGCTGGACTTTTTTGTATAAATTGGTCGAATCGCCCTGCGGTTCCATTATTCCCATGATCATCACCAGTCATTAGTACAACTGCTTTTTTGCCGTTGGGAAAATACCAGAAGCGCGGCAATGCTTTCTTAGAGGCATTCATTGTGATGATCATATTTGCCAACAAGCGCTGTTGCTCGTCAGCTTGAGGAATTGCAACTTTGTTTAGGTCTATCCAATCTGGTTTATTATCAGAACTGGCGGCGCCGTAAAATTGGTCATCAGAGCGAATAGGCGAGAAACTATCGCGCTCCTGCCCTGCCCAGTTAGGATTACCTTGGCGTGTGTAGATGACCGAACGTGCTAAGTCGAAAGTAAATGCAGCAGCTTTACCACTGCCAACATTACGTATTGTTACGGCTGGATTTGAGGTTTGTGTCGTTGCATTGCTGTAAAGCGTAGCTATGCTGGTACTGCCGTTTAAAGTATAGAGATCACTGGCGCCGTGAAATTGAATTGTTTGGTTAACAATACCATTACCAGGAAATTTGGAAGCGTCTACAAGTAAATAGCCTTCGGAGAGTGGGTTGGAGCCAGTAACCGTTAGTCCTAACAAACCCGCAAGTTTTTGGTCAGGACGCATGGCAATCAAATTACCACCACTGTTTACCCAATCGCTGAGTATTGTCACCTGACCAGAGGTAAGAATATTCTCAGCTAAAATGACGACATCATAGTTGTTGAGCGTTGCAGACGATAGTGTAGAAATATCGCTGACGTTGAAGTAGTTTAGCCCTTCATTTCGCAAAATTTCTGCGTAGTATTCACTAAAACGGTTATTCGTATTAGTTACAACTAAAATTGGCCCTCCTGACGGAGATGGGATTGTTGCCAAAAGAGTCTTATTACTTGGACTAACAGTAGCTTTTTTGACTTGATTACCAGATTTCAGGCTTTTTAAGCTTTGTTTAACATCTCCAACAGGAACTTTGATTGAATTACTTTTTTCACCCTTCTCAGTATCTGCGAAAGAAACCTCACCGTCTTCATCTGCTGTAACCAAGCTATTTTCACTAACTGGGTTAAAAATAACAGCGTTGGTCTTAGAATTTTTATTTTTTGCAATGCTTTTACGTGGTTTACCACTCTCTACGTCCCACAAAAGCACACTATCGTCTTCACCTCCAGCAGCTAGAATTTTCCCGCTAGGGCTGAAAGCAACTGTTTTGATTTGTTTAGTAGTTCCTTCAAGAATCTGACTCTGTGTTCCTGTAGCTGTATCCCATAATCGAACTGTACCGTCTTTGCTTCCACTGGCTAAAAGATTTCCTTTTGGACTGAAAGCGACAGATGTTACTCCTGCAGCATGTCCTAGCAAAGTCAAACTATCTTTACCTGATGCTACATTCCACAATATAATCCTGCCATCATTGGCGCCGCTCGCTAAGATTGAGCTATCTGGGCTAAAAGCAACGTCATTAACAAAGTCAAGATGACCCTGCAAAATTCGCAGCAGTTTTTCTCCATCCCATAACGAAATTGCGCTATCTTCACCAGCGCTGGCAATGACTTTACCGTCAGGACTATAAGCTACTGTCCTAGTAGGGTTTTCGTGCCCAGTTAAGCTCCGAATTTGTTCTCCTTTCTGTGTATCCCATATCCTCAGTACACTATCTCGACCAACGCTAGCTAACTTATCCGCTTTTGGATTAAAACTAACTTTAGTAACAGGGAGTCCTTCATGTCCTTTTAACGAGAGTTTTTGTTTACCGGTTTCTGCATCAAACAGTATAATTTGCGAATCCGCAGCCCCAGTTGCTAAAGTCTTTCCATCTGAACTAATAGCGACCGTCGTAACTCCCGCAGCTCGTTTTTCTTTCACATCTACCTCAGTAGATGGCGTTATCGCCATTACCTGACTAAAGAAAAAAATTGCCAGCATACTACAACAAAATGCTGACAAATACTTAATATATCTTTTTGTAAACATTGTCTTATTGAAATGTAAACATTTCGCAAAAAATTAATAAATCTAAATCGTTTTCCATTTGGCATCTTCTAAATATAAACATTCATCAGCTTGCCATTGGTACTCTGCTCGCTCAAAATTATGCATACTAACTTCAAACTCACAGATTTCTCTTAAATTTTCTAACAGTTTTTCGCTACGACGCTCAGAAAACCATGTTGTTAATGTATATGAACCCATATAGAGTCTCAATTTTGGAATTGTACATTGAACAATAAATGTTCCTTGTTCACGGCGAAACGGAGCATCTGGTTCATAAAACCAGAAAATAGAAATAGCTTGTTGTAAAGCACTAACTATCTGAAAAGAAAACCACAAACTTTCATGAGGTTTATCTACATGAAGTGCGAATTCAAAAGTAATTGGTTCTCCCCAACAGTGAATTCCTTCTTTCTCAGATGTATGTACCTTAGCCCACGCTACATAATTACCTGTTTTAGTTTCTGGCGCCTGATAAGTTCCTTGCGTTTTACCGTTTTCACCATGTCCCGCTAAATATAATTGAACTGCTTTGCTAGTATCGCCATCGAATTGAACATTACCTTTAGATAGCAAGATACAACGTTTTGTTAACTGAGCAATGGCTTGCATACTGTGACTAACAAATAGAACTGTGCGTCCTTCTTTATTTGCCACATCCCCCATTTTGCCCAAACATTTCTTTTGAAATGCAGAATCACCCACTGCCAACACTTCGTCTACAATTAAAATTTCTGGTTCTAGGTGAGCAGCAACAGAAAACGCAAGACGGACATACATTCCTGACGAGTAGCGTTTTACTGGCGTATCTAAAAATTTCT
Source organism: Calothrix sp. HK-06 (assembly GCF_001904745.1). Taxonomy (GTDB): domain Bacteria; phylum Cyanobacteriota; class Cyanobacteriia; order Cyanobacteriales; family Nostocaceae; genus Dulcicalothrix. The sequence goes on along the minus strand of NZ_MRCD01000016.1, from coordinate 83,972 downwards.
CGACTTCAGCAAAGGCGACAATATCATCAAACTTCTTTTTAATTTCGACTTTACTCATACCCAGAACGGAACCGTTGAGGTAAATATTCTCGCGTCCGGTTAATTCTGGGTGAAATCCTGTTCCTACTTCGAGTAAGCTTGCCACCCGTCCATCAATGGAGATGCGTCCTTTTGTTGGTTCGGTGATTCGACTTAAAACTTTTAGTAATGTTGATTTGCCGGCGCCATTGCGTCCAATGACACCAACAGCTTCACCTTGTTTGATTTCAAACGAAACATCATTTAACGCCCAAAATTCTTCGCGCGTTGGGTTATGGTTTTTTTTGTGGGTTGGTTTAATAAATGTTTTGGTAAAAGATTTAACGCCATCAGCAATTACATCTCGTAAAGCTTTATAACGGTAGCGACCTCCTTCATCTTGTTGATGAGAAATAATATATTTTTTGCTTAAATTTTCTACACTAATCATATTCTCCGACATCTGCATCGAATTCCTGCTAACTAAATTACGTCAGCAAATGTCCGTTCCATTTTACGGAAGTACCAAATGCCACTAATAAGTAAAAAGACAACTAATCCAAGTGATAGTAGAAATCCAGGCCAATACAGTCTTGACTCTCCGCCTAAAATTGCCCAACGAAAGCCGTCAATTACACCTACCATTGGATTTAATGAATAAAGCAACCGCCATTGTTCAGGTACAATATTACTACTAAATCCAACGGGCGATATATATAAACCAAACTGGACAACAAACGGCACAATATAACGAAAGTCTCGATATTCCACATTTAACGCTGCTAACCACAACCCAACTCCAATAGAAGCGGCAAAGGCTACACCAATGAATAACGGTAGTGTTAGTATGCGCCAACTGGGAACATAATTATACCAAGCCATTAGCCCCAACATAATCATGCCAGAAATCATAAAGTCTACAAAACTAACAATTACTGCACTAGTAGGGACAATTAAACGCGGAAAGTAAACCTTAGAAATTAAATTGGCGTTGCTAATTAGACTAGTGCTGCATTCACTCAGTGCAGTCGAGAAAAACTGCCAAGGTAACATGCCAGCAAACACCAAAATAGGATACGGTACTCCCTCCGAAGGTAATTTGGCTAAATTTCCAAATACTACTGTGAACACTACCATCGTTAAAAAGGGTCGAATTAGTGCCCAAGCCATGCCAATTGCTGTTTGTTTATAGCGTACCAAAATGTCACGCCATGCCAGAAAATAGAACAGTTCGCGATAGCGCCATAGGTCTTTCCAATACTGCTGTTCGGTGCGTCCTGATTCAATTACTAATTTCTGCTTGGGAAGTATCTTGTCGCTGTTCATACATTCGTGCTTAATTGACATTTCGAGTTAATTAACAGACATAGTGGAAATCTTTGATGCAATTGTTACCCACTAACTTGGCTTGTCTGCGTGTAAACTCTCCTACACTTGGGTTGCCATTTGGGTCAATTACCCCTGATACTTGCTGCCATAATTCATCTGGCGCCAAAGAAACTGTATATCCATGTTCATGTTTACGGACGTGATACCATTTAGTTTCTTGGCACTCCTCACACCAAAAAGCTTCTAACCATTCTCCTGGTATCAAAACAGCGGTTTGAGATGCTACTATTATTAGTGCGTTTTTCCGACTCATCCCTCTTTGCTGTAATTGACCTGCTTTATCAGCAAAAAGTAGATGTTTCGGACTTCTACTTTCTAGAAAACAACCATGAATTGGACAATATATTGCTCTTTTTTTCGAGCGTTTCCGATTTTTGTCACACCTTCTCTGCATAATTCGGCCTCCAATGTCAATACAAAATACTTGCATGAAGGTTACGTTTGGAGGGACTGAGATCATAAGACCATCGAAGCCCATACTCCTAATTGATAACTTACTCGTTAAATTTATTTAGTTGTACTTAATTTATTCACTTTGCTCAGTTTATTTAACCGATTTGGGTGGTTTTGATATTGGGTAATGTACTAGCCTCATAAATTTTATGGGTAACACATTAACTTCTTATTTTCAGTATATAACAATCTTGCATAATTGTTGCATTACATTTTATTATCTTAACTTTTAAAATTAATATTAACAAAATGTTACTGAAATTTGCCACACGACAAAGTTAGGAAACAAGTATCACATAAATTACCTTCAAACCAAAAGCAAGTAATTTGAGAATAGTACTAATCATAATTAATACTATGAACGTGCTGTTGGGGTACCCGTTCAGAGGGTGCCTACTCAGATTGTGTTTGAGTCATACTGACGATTTCAGGGTAAATCACCGCTTGCTTCAAAACCTCTAAATATTGTTTAGCAATTATTTTGGGTGTAAAGTTCGCGCGCAAATATTGACGACCAGCTTTACCCATACGTTCAGCTAATAAACTATCTTGACTCAGCAAACGAATAAATTGAGTCAAACCGTTACTATCTCCGTTATCAAACGAACTACCACAGTTAGCTTCGCTAATTATTTGCCTCAAATAACAATACTGCGAACAAATTGCTGCAATTGGTCTTTCAGAAGCTAAAGCCGAATAAAGCTTACTAGGAGTAACCAAATTCTCTGTTCGCTCATCTACACTCACAAGCGATAAATCGCAAGCTGTTAACGAGTAAGGTAAAACCTTCTTGTCTTGATACGGTAAGAACAAAAAATTCTTCAAACCAAGACGATTCACTTCAGCAACCAACTCAGTCAGCTTGGCGCCTCCACCAATAATTAGGAATTGAATTGGGTCATCTTGTAATTGCTTGGCAGTCTCAAGAATCGTGTTCATATCATGACAACGACCCAAATTACCAGAGTAAAGCACCGTAAACTTTTTGACCAAATCGTATTTCCAAGCAAACCAATTTTCATGCTTGGCAATTGGTAATATCCAGTTTGGGTCTGCCCAACTGTGAATTACCGAAACCTTATCAGCAACAGCAGGACAGTTTACTACCACCTGCCGCTTCATGGCTGGACTCAAAACGACTATTCCCATAGCTCTTTTCCAAACTCTATGGTTCACAGACTCCCAAAATCTTGCCAACCAATGACGTTTAGAAACCACACCTAGTGCTATAGCGATATCTGGATACAAATCATAGAGTATGCAAACATAAGGCGTTTTGAACACAATATTTGCGAAATACCCTAAGAGCGGCAGAAATGGTGGTGCAGTAGATATTAGCAGCACATTATTCCAGTGTCTAGCTCGAAACAGATGCCACGCAGTACGCAAAGTGTACAGAACACCATTAATCGCTTTGCCACGAATTCGTCCTGGAGCAAGTTGAGCAGTGCGTGAACGTTGAATTCTAACTCGACCTCTATACTCAACCTGTGGAGCATTTTTCACCTGATATGCATACCCAGGTTGACTCGTAAAAACATCAATCTCAATTCCCAGTAAGCCCAAATTCATTACCAGTTCTTCCAACAACTGACCCGTTGCCGCATAATCTGGAGGAAAGAATTGGGTAATTACAGACAGCTTTATGGACTGCTGAGTCTCTATAGACTTTTGTCTATTATCTTGTCTTGAGTTTGGTTGCTGGGAAAAAACAGAATGAAATAATTCGAGATTAATCCATTTGTTAAATCTCATCGTTTAAATCCTAAATATCCTTTAACTGATACTACTGAATTAATCAAGCCTTAATAGTGAACACCGGGAAGTTGCCCAAAACTTTGAGTTATGACAAGTCAACTTAGGCAAATTACTAAGCAATTGTAAACTAATTGGCTTATGTAAAACTTCTTTTAACTCATTAAGAAGCTATTGTAAACCAAAGTATCTAAAATCTTGTTATTGTTAATAAATTTTCCACAAACAATCCTTATATACATTACCATGTTTGACATTTTCTAATTGTCTTCATAGAAAATTTATATAAATATGATTATTATTTCACCAAATTTTTACATTCCTTTCTAACTGATGTATCAAAAAAAAATGTCTCTGCAACATTTTATGTAAGTATTTGCACCTGTATACAAAAAACCTATTCCAAAAGTCGTAGTATTCAAGCATATGTGCAATTGCATCAACATCGGATACCAAGTTTATTTGTAAAAAAAGATAATTATTTGTATCTTATACTACTCATAGTCCATTTAAACTTTGTAGTCATGATTGTTGATTGGGTAAAATACTTGCTTATAAAAAGACGCTTAATTGCTTGATTTCAACATCCTCTTAATTTAAAATATAAATTTAAAATAATAAAACTCATTTTCAAAGCGAGAATCTTGGCAACGGATGATGAACGGATGTAACGGATGAGTTATGTGTTGCAACAAAAATCAAGACTGATTCAATAAAATTAGCTATCCGTTACATCCCTTCGGGTTCGCCACTTTGGCGGAGAGCAGCGCCAAGTGGTCTCACCGTTTATAATCCGTTGCCTATATTCCTACAGTTCTATCAAATCGCAGCATTTCCAAACTGCGCTCTCCATATACACCTTCGATTTGTTCACGACAACAGTCAATAGCAAAATCGTTTAAATCTTCTTGCTCAATACCATACATATCCTCAAATACGTCTGGTTGCACCCGACAAAACCTTGGACGGTTGGCATAAACTTTACATTCGCGTGTTTCCTGGTCTAAGTTAATGCACCAACCACCTTCACCAACCATACTCATGTACTCTTTTAACTCAGAAGGGGTCAAATATTCATGAATATCAGGACGGTCTGCTGGGTCTAGATTACAACAGGCGCCACAGTTTTTTACACATTGCCAAGTAGCCATAGTTTGTCTGGGTAGAGGGTCAGAAGGATAATTGTATCTTTATTTATAGTTTTGTTAAGAAAATTAAAATTAACCGACCGAAGCCAGATATTATATAATCCTAGTCCTTAAGTGCGCTATTTAACTTTTTAATACAAGTTCGGAGGAAAAAATGTTTGAGGCGTTGGGAAACATCAATTGGGAAGTTATTTTCCAGCTTACATCAGTAGCCCTAATCATGCTGTCTGGTCCAATAGTAATTTTTGTATTAGCATTCCGTAACGGCGATTTATAAAGAGTTATCGTGGGGGGCGGGTTTACTTAAATTTTCTATCAATAGTAGGATATGGGTTAACCCGCCCGTACAGGATTTAAAAATCATCATTATCTAAAGCTAGAAGTGCCGCACGAATAATGGTGTCGTAAGGAGGTTGAGATATATCAACCTCTTTTGCATCTTGACGGGAGCTTCCGAGTAAACCAGTAGTACTGTTCGGTGTTACAGCTAAGATTTTACCTTCAGAGTTTTGTATTCTTAGTTCCAAGGCGCCATTATTTTTGTCATTATTATAGATACAGCAAGTGTAACTGCGACCAAGATGTTCAAACTGGGTACGCGGTTTCGTGGAAACAGACTTAAACTGATTAAACAATATTATCTGTGATTGCGGTGTTGGAATCGGTAATCTGGCGCCAATAATTTCGAGTTCGATGTTGGTTTCACCATTAAAGGTATTTTCGCGAAGTTTGTAGGCTATATCTATATTTGCTGGTAAAGGACAATATTCACGCCATCGCCATGCTATCGCTTTTATTGTATGGCGCCGATTATCAACCATTTGCTCTATTGTCATTTTTATATGAGCCTTACCTACGGTTCCTTGCTCGATAATTCGGACATTCGGTGTCCAAAAAACTGGCTCAGGATTTTCGATACCACAAGGTTCTAATACATTAAGCTGTCGATAAAGTTTTTGATTGAGTTGATTAAGATTAGCGAGTGTATCGATTTTGAGTAAAGGTTTTAAATGCTGTATCTCTAAACACTTGTTTGCAAACTCGCTTAGACGTGAATGTACTAACTCTAAATTTTCCGCAGGTATCGAAAAACCACCAGCAGCTTTATGACCGCCGTATTTGCCGAGCAAGTCATGACAATATTCCAATGCTTCAAATATATTAAATTCAGGAATACCGCGCGCGGAACCGCGAATATGTCCTTCGTCCTCATATGTACCTATAAATACTGGGACTCCATAGCGTTCAACTAAACGTGAAGCAACAATACCAATTACACCATGATGCCAATTGGGGCAGACTACTAGTAATACTCGGTCATCGTGGAGAGACGCGATAAATCGCGTCTCTACGTATTCGATTGCTTCTTCTTCAATTTGTTTACACATGTCCTGACGCTGACGATTTATAGTTTCGCACTGCATCGCGCGTTCGAGTGCTATGCCTACATCGTCAGTTGTGAGTAATTCAATTACAATTTGAGGGTCGGCAATTCTACCAATCGCATTAATACGTGGGCCAAGTCTAAAACCAATATCTTCAGGCTTTAACGATTTTGTTGTAGAGACGCGATTAATCGCGTCTTTACAATTAGGAGTTGTGTTTTGTTTTACTCCTATTAACTGCACTCCTGACATTTGAATTAGCGCTTGTATTCCTGCTAAATTTGATTTGGGTAATACCTTTAACCCACTTTGTACCCAGCGACGATTAACACCTGTTAGCGGCGCCAAATCAGCAATAGTACCTAAAGTAAAAAGTTCTAACATCTGTGTAGTAATGTCAGAATTTGCCTGTCCCAGTTGTTCAGCAAGCGATACAGCTAAGATATAAGCGACACCAACACCTGCAACACCACGGTAAGGAGAATCTTCGCGAATAAGTTTAGGATTTAATATTGCATTTGCAGGTGGTAACTTTTGAGGAATATCATGGTGGTCAGTAATAATCACCTTTAAACCAAGTTCTCTCGCTCTAGCAATTGGTTCAAAAGCAGAAATGCCATTATCAACAGTCAGAATTAACTCTACTCCCTCACTATGAAATTCTTCAATAATCCTTTTATTTACACCATATCCCTCATGCATTCGACTTGGAATTGCATAATCAACTTGGGCGCCTAAATGTCGTAGACTACGTAACAACAACGCAGTACTAGTCATTCCATCGGCATCATAGTCACCGCAAATAGCAATTTTAGCTTGCGATGCGATTGCATTTTCCAACAACTCCAGACTTACAGCCAAGTCAGGAAAATCTTCTAGCGGTGAAGGTAAATTTAATAATTCGGGTTCTAAAAATATTTCGGCATCATAAAGCGTATCAATTCCACGATTTATCAAAAGCTGACTTATAATCGGCGATATATTAAACCTATCCGCGAGCATTTGCGCTAATTCCGGTCTTTCTGGTTGAATTTGCCATCTTTGGTTAGGCAAACGCCGAGTGTTTACAATTGACGTGGAAAAAGATGTGTTGAGCATTAAAATTAAAAATGCAATTAGGATTTTTCATCTAAATATTAAGACGGGCAAGATGCCCATCCCACAAGATAGATAACTTATTGTTACAAAACGTTAATCATACCATCATCACGGACATAAACCGAACGGTCGCCAGGTTGGCGCCAATTAGGTCGCAACTCCACACGTAAAGTAGACGCATTTAGCTTTTTTAATGATGCACTCAATGAGCGTCCAGTATCATCCCAAAACAGTAAAGATATATTTGGCTCGGTCAAACGTACTTGCTCGAATTTTATAGTTTGCCCAGGCTGTATAGCAATTGACTCAGAAAATTCACTCTTCTGTAATGCTAACACACGGGGTGTTCTATTTACTACTTCCACTCTCACTAGCTGCCCAGGTACAAACTGAAGCGGGCGTCTGCCACACTTAGAAGCACAAGTTTGTGCAACTGCTGGGCTAGGGTGATTACTTATACCTAGCACTAATGTTGTAGCAATAATAGCGGCAGATACAATCTTTGATATTTTTAACATGTTTGGTAATTCCTACTCCAATAAACAACACAACGAACGTTTAGTTTATTGTTCCCACTGAGCAGGGGAGAGTTAAAAGTTAAGAAACCTGGTTTCTACGTAAAACCGTCAAGAAACCCGGTTTCTATCCAAAATCGTCATTTATATCACAAATTTCAAAAAGAAACCGGGTTTCTAGGATTTTAGGTTAGAGCAACTTTAATTGTGTGTTTTTGTCTACCATAGAAAGTTGATTTTGGCTAGAGTCATTACTATTTTCGCTGACCAACCAATCTTCTTCATTTTCTAAAAGTAAATTTTGGGCTGCTTCTAGCATTTTTCCAGAAATATCCTTTAAATCTTCACGATTATTTAAGTAAGTTTTGAGTGCTTCGATCGGGTCGATGCTATGAGTTGCGTTTAACTCAGGAACACGTGGACGTGCAAGTTGACTAATTAATTCAGGATGAATGCTATAAGTGTGGGCAGAACTTAAAGCTTCATGTAATGCAGAAGTTTCGATTAAATCTAATTGCTCGGAACGGAGTTTATAGATTAACCTGACTACTGCATCAGTATTATCATGTTTGGCAATAGCTTTAAATATTGCTGCTTGGGGGTCTTCAGCTTTTGAAACATCAAGCTCGATAGTGCGAAAGACTCTTACGGGTAAAGGGCAAAATTCCCATTCCGCATTTCCTGGTTCCAAGTCAATCATTACATAGCCTTTATCTTCCTTCTCTTCGCTAAAGTCAACTCGTTCGATACTACCTGGGTAAATAACGGGTGGATTATTGTTTTTATTTAAATTTTGGTGACGGTGAACATGTCCTAATGCCACATAATCAAAACAATCGCGTGTTAATAAAGACAAAGGCAGCGTAAAACCTTTACCAACAGCCAAATAACGTTCGGCGCCAAGCGTTGCATTATCTGCCATTAAGTGTGCTAAAAGTACCGTAGGCATATCAGGGTCAAGACGACGAATTTCACCTTCAATAACCACACGCAAACGGTCGGTCAATAATTGGTTAACTTCCGAAAGTGACATTCCCTCAGTATCTTGACGTGTCATCAATGTTGAACGAGTTAACCAGGGGAGTGTAATTATTTGTACTGGACCACTGCCAGTTTGAATTACATGTGTAGCTATTGAATCACCAACTATAAAACCGGGCACACCCAACGTGCGGTAAATACATAAGCTGGCGCCTCCTATTCCCTGTGAATGTTGGTCGTGGTTGCCCACCAATAATACAGTAGGAATATTGGCATCGACTAGGCGCCGGAACTGTGAGGCAAAAGCTTCTTGTACATAAGGTGGAGGAGTAGCATCTGGAAAAGCATCACCACCAAATATTACCAAATCAACAGGCTCATTTATCGCACGGTCAATACATATCGAAAGCGTGCGTACAAAATCTTCCAAGCGCGTATTCAAACCAGTTTCCGCATTAATACGTCCGTGGGAAAACCCACTTCCCATATGGATATCAGATAAATGAAGAATTTTAATCATATATTTGTCTCTTATTTTGCAAAATCATAATCTTGCTTACTTTTCACCCTAATCATTTTACCGCTTACTATATAGGAGAAGCTGATAATGTACCACATTTTGTACCACTAGATATTTCTATCAGGACTTACGCAAAAATTTTGTCATGAGTTACCGCAGTGAGTCCACTTGGCGGTGAAGCATCTTTGAGATTCTAGCCTGCGGCAAATGCTCCGCATTACACTGCGTTCAGAATGACAGTTTTTCGGACTTCTAACGCTTACCAAGAGTATTTTTAAAAGCTGGTCTTTCTTCCATTGAATTTAAATAGGAATTAATTGCAGGATACTGATTGTAATTTACAGGTACAAGAATTTTCGCATAATATAAATATGAAGCAACTCCAATATCTGCTGCGCTAAGGTTATTTCCTACTAAAAACGATTTATTTTGCAAGACTTGATTAAGTGCTGCTAATAGACGTGGCATTTCAGTTTTACGTTTTTCCTCGGTAAATAAAGCAGGAGATAAAGTTGCGTTAGCAAAAAATACCCACTGCGTAACTATAGCCTCTTCTTCTAGCAAAGTAGGTTTTTTTTCATATTTCTCAGCTAAATACAATAAAATTGCTCCAGACTCCCATAGCTTCAAGTTTCCATCTAAAATTGCAGGAACTTTACCCATTGGGTTAATAGCTAAATATTCAGGTTTACGGTTTTCTCCAGCACTGATATTTAAAGAAATATATTCATATTTTATACCTAATTATTCTAGGTACCATTGCACGATTGGAGTTCGTGTTTTCAACCCTCCGTAAAGTTTTAGTTTTGTCTGGTCAGTAGAAGTACTCGGTACATTGTTTTGGGATATAGGCGCCCTAAGTATTGGAGAAATAGGAAAATAAACCAATACTATTGCACTTGTAAATGCAAGTAATCTTATAGGAAATTGTTGAATCATATCACTTATATATTGCGTTCAGTTTCTACCAGTACAAAGCAATATACAACAAAACAGCCCACTACCGAGGCATGAACTGTTGATTACCTTCCTGAGAAGGCGCCTTACTATAATAAATTTCTACACTTGAAATTTTAGTATAGTTTATAATTATTAATCCATTCTTTAGTAATCACAATAGAGGAAAGTAATTATACTCCTCAATTCCTTGCAGAAAAGCACACTTTATTAACTGGTAAATGCTGATTAGATGTCTTGGAATCGTCTTCTGCATAATTTAACAACCTTTTAATAAATACGGAGGATGAATATAGACATTAAATTTGATCCCTTTGCATCTGCTGGTATTACTAAATTTTTATTTATAACCAATAAATCATCCGTTACATCCGTTGTATCCGTTGCCAGTGGGTTTTGTTGGGTTACGCTTTCGCTACACCCAACCTACGTTGTTAAATTTTGTTAAGTTTTGTTAGAAGAATAGTTCTCTTATGCCTTGGCTGCCAATTTCTACTGCTAGGGCGGCTAGTAAGAAGCCTAGAAGTTGGGTGATAATGACTTCACCTTCGGCGCCTATAAATTTGTCGATGTTGTTGGCGAGTCTTAAAATTAGCCAGGTGACAAACATTGCTGCGATAATGCCAACAATTACACTGATGTGAGGACTTGGAGATTCTGACATAAGTAGCATAACGGTTGTCAGTGTTCCTGGGCCCGCTAGTAATGGTAAAGCTAGAGGAGTAATGGCGATATCGCGTTCTTTTTCAACTACTGGTGTATCTAAATTACCTTGAAGCATTTGTAACGCAATCAAAAGCAGTAATAACCCTCCTGCTACCCGTAACGATGCAAAGCTAACATCCAAGTAGCCCAGTATAAACTTCCCACCAAACGCAAAGAGCAACAACACAGCAATTGCCACAATAATAGCTTTGTCAATGACTTTACTTCTTTCCCCTGCTTCCATCCCCTTAGTCAGCACCAAAAGTATAGGGATATTACCCACTGCATCGGCAAGCACAAACACAGCAACAAAAGTTTTGATTAAAATTGACGTATCCACTCTCTTTACCAGTATTATCAAGGCTTTATAACAAAATTAACCTAATTCGGGGAACTCTTAATGAGTAATGGGGAATAGAGAATAAGGAATAGACGATACCCAACACTTGATACTTAATTCCTGATTTCTGATGAATTAGTGACTTTTTTGAGTGATGATAGTAGTTTGATAACTTGCGCTTTGCGTTGTTTGACTGTTGTTAATCGAATCTATGAAGTCTTATTTAGCCGCTGCTATTCAAATGACCAGTGTGCCTGATGTTCAATCAAATTTGGCTCAGGCAGAGGAATTTATTGATTTAGCTGTAAATCAAGGCGCCCAGTTGGTGGGTTTGCCTGAAAATTTCGCGTTTATGGGTGAAGAAAGTGACAAGCTTGCCCAGAGTGATGATATAGCACTCAAAACTGAGAAGTTCCTCAAAACGATGGCGCAACGCTATCAAATAGCTATCCTAGGTGGCGGCTTTCCTGTCCCTACCGACTCCGGCAAAGTTTACAACACAGCTTTGCTTATTGACTCCAGCGGGCAAGAACTAAGTCGTTACCGTAAAGTTCATCTTTTTGATGTAAACGTTCCTGACGGTAATACATATCGTGAGTCCAGTACAGTAATGGCAGGTACCGAACTACCCCAAGTTTGTTCAACAGAAAAACTTGGTTGTATTGGGCTTTCAGTTTGCTACGACGTTCGTTTTCCTGAACTTTACCGCTACCTGTCGCACCAAGGAGCAGATATTTTGTTCGTGCCTGCTGCATTTACAGCGTTTACAGGAAAAGACCATTGGCAAATTTTGCTGCAAGCGCGAGCTATTGAAAACACTTGTTACGTTATTGCCCCTGCCCAAACTGGCATTAACTACGCACGGCGCCAAACGCATGGACATGCAATGATTATAGACCCGTGGGGAAGCATTTTAGCAGATGCAGGCGAAAAACCTGGTGTTGCCATCGCTGAAATTAACCCCTCTCGACTTGAACAAGTGCGGCGCCAAATGCCCAGTCTTGAACATCGAGTCTTTGTCTAAGAGTTAAGAGTTAGGAGGGGCGGGTTTACGAAATTTTTCATCATAACTGGGGTATGGGTTAACCCGCCCGTACAAGAGGTGTGGAGTTGGAGAATGTAGAAATTGTCATCAGTCGCGCTCCGCCGGAGCATTTGCCGTAAGCTAGAATCTTTAAGGTTTCGATAAGTTATAGAGATGCTACCCTGCTCTTAAAGCTCCGCTTCACACTGTGGGACTTATGACAAGCCACTCATAACTCCTGTAAGGGCGCGTTAACCCATATCCTGGTCATAATGAAAAATTTTGTAAACCCGCCCCTCATAACACTCAAATATCCATCAAATAACTACTAATAAAAAATCCTTTAAAAAAACTAGAAAATTTTGTGTCGTTCTCAATCTTTTTATTCACAATAGAAGCATCTAAACCAAATTGATTGTAGAAGGTACCACCAATTGAGGACTCGAATTATAGTCTTTTCTCTAATTGTAACTCAGTGTTTACTTGCAGGCTGTAATCTCCGAAACCCACCTCAACGGCGCACACCGCAAGACGACCCTTTCTCTACACAAGAACCGTTTGCAACCCCAACAAGGAGTGACGCTGAACGGAATAGAGATAGTAATACTGAACGCGGTACAGGAGATACAGAACGCAACAGAGACGGTACTAATGAACGCGATAGAAATGATACCGAACGCGACAGAGATGGTATCAATGAACGCGATAGAAATGATAGGGAACGTGACAGAGAAAACAACAATACTGAAAGAAACAGAGGAGGAGAAAATTCAAGAAGGAGAAGAATTCACTGTAATGGATTTGTTAACCAAGTAGGAGTATGCCAAACACATGAAATGAACATACAGCCACCCCTTGTAAATAAAACGTAGGGTGCGTGACGCTACAAAAAATTAAAAACAAAGCAAATAAGTTTGTAGCGTCACGTACCAAGCCCACATTTCGTAACACTTAAGCTTTTTTTATATTTATCATCGTTACCTCTTAACAGTAAAATTTTAGGGTATTAACGCCATCTTTATAAATCAGAGTAATTACGATTACAAAATCGGAAATCTCTGGAAAGGAAGTATGACGTTAATTCCTAAAAAAAGCATTCCAGCAAACAAAACACTTGATTTCCGCCTTCATAAAAAAAATAAACTATTTATTGCCGCCAACTATATAACGGTAATATTTCTGTTATTACCAAATTTATGTGTCGCTGAATCTCTAAAAGTTACTTCAAATACATGTAACGCTAATCTCGGTCTCCAACCAATCGCTCGCTTCGTATCTGCTCCCGAAATACCTACTGTGCTTAACGAATCAAATCCTTTGATTCAAAATTTACTTAAAATTATTGCTAGTAGTATACCTTTACATACAGTCACTATTGAAAAACCATTGCGTCTTTATACTCAAATTTGGAAGCAAGCAGTTTCTCCTTTTTTCAACTTCGATTTTGATTTCAATAGTCCCGTCCAAAAAACAGAAACAACAATCGATAATGTTTCATTAATTCTTATCTCCGGTGGTAAACCAATAACTATCCACGCGGAAAGTCGGTATCAAGTGCCAGAAATTCTAGCTAAAAGTGGTACAAACGCTATTGCCGCAGTAGATGGAACTTTCTTCTCACTAAAATACTTAACTTCCAATGTAATGATTGGACCAGTTTTAAGCCAGGTAAATAAGCAATTTATTCCTGGTAACAATGGCGAAAACAAAAAACTTACGGGACGACCTTTAGTATTAATTAGTCCTCGTAAAGCTCGCTATATTGAATTTGACCCAGACAAGCATAATACTCTCGCTGGTATCCAAGCTGAAATGGCAGATGTTACAGATGCTTTTGTTGCAGGCGCCTTTTTGGTCAAAAACGGTCAATCAAGCGTTGCAAGTAGCTTTAAAAATCTTTATGGTGCGGATGTTGCACGTCACAGAGCATTTTGGGGCATAAGTAAAACAGGAGTTCCAACAATTGGCGTTTCTACAAAACCTGTGCATTCTGCGAATTTAGCAATTATGCTCGCCAGAGCAGGACTACTAAATGCTGTAATGCTAGACTCTGGCGCCAGTACTTCTTTAGCAATGGAAGGAAAATCGTTAGTTGGTTATATTCCTCGTCCAGTACCTCACGTCGTCGCATTAATACCAACATCAGGAGTTAAAACAGAATGCAGTTGAACCACAGACCCAATTACCACAATAGCAGGCGCCTCGAACTTACTTTTTTCGACTTGCTTAACAATAGTTTCGAGTACACCTATTAACTCTTCTTGATTAGAACGTGTTCCCCAACGAACTAAAGCAATGGGTGTTTCTTTACTCAAACCTGCCTTGGTTAACTCGTCAACTATGTAAGCTAAATTGTGAATGCCCATATAAATCACTATTGTCTCAGAACCGTGGGCTATCGCTTGCCAATTTACAGCAGGACGATATTTACCTGCGGCTTCGTGACCTGTGACAAACGTTACTGATGAGCTATATAATCTGTGAGTTAAAGGAATACCCGCGTAAGCAGGCGCCGCGATACCTGATGTAATACCGGGCACAACTTCTACAGACACTCCCGCACTTATCAACTCTTCCATTTCCTCGCCACCACGTCCAAAAATAAACGGGTCGCCACCTTTTAACCGCACAACAATAGCATTGGACTGCGCTTTCTCAATCATTAACTGCGTAGTTTCTTCTTGTAACAGCGAATGTCTACCTTTGCGCTTTCCTGCATCAATTTTCTCTGCTTCTGGGTTAATCATTGCGAGAATTTGCGGACTCACCAAGGCATCATAAATGACCACATCCGCGCATTCAAGCAACGTTTTCCCTTTGAGCGTAAATAATCCAGGGTCACCAGGACCCGCACCAACAAGATATACTTTTCCTACAAATTCGTTCTTTTTAATCTCGGTGCAATTCATTTATGCAAATAATCCCAAATTAAATCAGCAAATTCTTCGTTCACTCCCAGTGGCTGCGCTAATTTTAAACTCACCCCAGGAAATTGTAATTCTAGCTTTTCTATCGCAGTTTCGATAGCGTCAGTTATGCCACCCGCGAATAAAAAGTATGGGATAACCGCAATTTCTCTATAACCAGAAGAAGCAAATTCTTTGACTCGTAACTCTAACTTCGGCTGTACTGCCCAATATGCTGTAGTTAAACCTAAATTTGCCGCTAGCGTTTCGGTATGATGTTCAAAACCGGGACGACGACTGCCATGTGCCAATAATATATACTTTTGTGCCCGAATACTATTCTTTTGTAAGCGAACCAAGTCGGCTAAACCACCGTGACAACCTATATAAGGTTGTAAATCAATTACGACATTATCACCTAAAATTCTTTGTGCGGCTTCAACTTCTGTAGGAATATCCTCCATAACATGGACTCCCGCAAGAAGGAACAAAGGTAAAATTTTGAGGTGCAGTGATTGTTCGTTTGAGCGTGACAGAATATTTTCAGCAAACTCTACTATTTGCGAATGCAGGGGTTGAGGTTGTAACTCTAAATAAGCTGTACCAACTGTCTCATATTTAGTCTCACATTGAGGAGGCGCCGCAACACCACCAGCGTACTTACTATAACTTATCTTGTCTTGTTGACTTTCGATTTTCTGGAAACGTGACTGTACAGAGAAAGCAAGATGCGACATTGCAATTTCTGGACGTGGGTCATGACTTCCGTGAGAAACGAGCAGGTACGCAGATAACATTGGCACTTAGTTACGTTACAAAAGTTAATTATAACTTATACTATCGCAACATTATGAAACTAATCTTATACAGCAAACCTGGTTGCCATCTTTGTGAAGGGTTACAAGAAAAACTCGAACAAATAGCTACAGCACCAGATTTAAATTCGGATATCAACCTGCAAATCGAACTTCGGGACATTACAACGCGCGATGATTGGTACCAAGCATATCAATATGAAGTTCCTGTGCTTTTTGTCGCGCAAGATACAGAAAATAATGGTAATGCTGTTGAACGAATGATATCTCGCCCATCTCCGCGCGCTACCGTCAAACAACTAGCGCAAATGCTGCAAAAGTATATATAGGTACTTGTATAAAAAAAAGTATCTATAGGTATTTGTATAAAAAGAAAAATGGTGCAAAATAAGCGGAGTTAGAATGGAATTGTTATATGAAACTGCGTGAACTATTAGCATCTGTAAAAGATATTGTGCAATTGACCGAGCATCCAGCAATGGATATGGAGATACACGGTTTAACAACCAACTCCCATGCTACGAGTCAGGGGGATGTATTTATAGGTATGCCAGGTACCCGTGTTGATGGTGGTGAATTTTGGGAAAGTGCTATCGGCGCCGGAGCAATTGCTGCGGTAATATCTGAGCAAGCAGCCGAAAAAGTACCTCCTTCAGGGCAAGAAAGTGCTTGTGTGATAGTCGCTTCTGACATGACCAAAGTTTGTGCAAAATTAGCCGCAGCTTTTTATGGTTATCCTGGACACGCGATGAAGCTTGTAGGTGTAACAGGTACTAACGGTAAAACCACAACTAGCCATTTAATTGAATATTTTTTAGAACGTGCAGACAAAGCAGTAGCTTTAATGGGAACTCTTTACACTCGTTGGAAAGGGTTTAACGAAACTGCCGTACACACCACACCCTTTGCTGTCGAACTCCAAAAACAACTCGCAGCAGCAGTAAATGTGGGGAATGAATATGGAGTAATGGAAGTAAGTTCCCACGCTTTAGCTCAAGGAAGGGTTTCGGGATGTCAGTTTGAAGTTGCCGTATTTAGTAACTTGACCCAAGACCATTTAGACTACCACAAGGACATGGAAGATTATTTTTCCGCAAAAGCCTTGTTGTTTACTCCAGAATACCTTGGTGGCAGAGCCATCATTAATATAGATGACGCTTATGGAAAACGCTTAGTTGAAGCTTTAGATAAAGACAAAGTTTGGAGTTACAGCGTTAATAACTCTGGCGCCGATTTATCGATGAGTGATTTAAGCTACGAGCCAAATGGTGTGAGCGGCACAATGCACACCCCAATGGGAGACTTAGCATTTCGTTCACCGCTTGTCGGTCAATACAACCTCGAAAATCTACTATCAGCAGTAGGAGCAGTTTTACACCTCGGTATTGAACTAGAAGTAATTGCAGGCGCCATTACCGACTTTCCTGGTGTACCTGGAAGAATGGAACGAGTACAAGTGGAAACAGTCCAAGATATTAGCGTCATAGTAGATTATGCCCATACTCCCGACAGCTTAGAAAACTTGTTAAAAGCATCACGTCCATTTATACCAGGCAAAATGATTTGCGTATTCGGGTGCGGTGGAGATAGAGACAGAACCAAACGTCCCAAAATGGGTAAAATAGCCGCAGAACTTGCTGACATAGCAGTTGTCACCTCAGACAACCCACGTACAGAAGACCCCGAAAAAATCTTACAAGATATTTTGGCAGGTATTCCCGAATCAATTAACCCACTTGTAGTAAGCGACCGTGCGATAGCTATCCGCACAGCAATTTTACAAGCACAACCAGGTGATGGGATATTGCTGGCAGGTAAGGGGCACGAAGATTATCAGATTCTTGGAACCGAAAAAATTCACTTTGACGACCGAGAACACGCACGCGAAGCACTAGCGGAAAGAGCGAAAGGTAAATAAAATCCCCCCTAACCCCTCTTAATAAGGGGGAACAAAAATAATTTTGTTAGAAATGGACACATCCAGGTGACAATGTAAGGCAGTATTATTTATTGCTTTATACTGACTTCTTAATAGCTTGGTTTTGCTTTACCCATGAACGTATCTCTGACTCAAGACTTTTCTATATATAAATTGGCAGCAGGCGCCGAAAATGCTCCCAACACTATGGCTGTTAGCCCTTCCGCGCTGCTTGCTACCTTGCGCGCGCAAATTGATTTGTTAATTGAACAACAAATACCAGCGACGTTATGGGTAAAGCTACCAAAAGGCAATATTTGGCACTCAGAGCTTGAACGCTATGAAAAGCGCGCATTACCAGGAGCAACTATTTACACATACCGTTTAACTGGTGATAAGGAGGTTGAAGCGATATCTAAACATGCTCTATCTCAGTCTTCAACGCATTCACCTATATATTTAAACTCGAATCAGTTGCAGCGTGAGTATTTTTGTATTGTTGAGTCTCCCAAATTTTGCAGCTTGGTTGTGGCGTTACGTCCTTCTAGAAGTCGCATCAAAAGAACTGGCACCAACAAGTCAAAACCCCTTTTAGTTGCTATTACTTCTTATGAACATGGTATTATACAGCAAGTAACAGCATCTTTACCATTAAAAGGCGAAACTGACAACTCTATAAATGATACAGAACCAGCACTGTTGGGTAACTTAATTGTCAAGCAAATGCGGCGCCAGGAAGAAATAAGCGTTACTCGTAGTAAAAAGCGGCTTGAGACATTAAAGCAACGAAATCAAAATTTGTATACTACGCTACAAGAAAAGGACGATTATTTAATTCAAGTTTGTCAAGAGTTACGGACACCTGTAACGCATATGAAAACAGCCTTATCGCTGTTTAACTCACCTTCGCTCAAAACATTACAGCGACAGCGGTATCAGCAAATGCTGAATAATCAGTGTGACCGTCAAACGGTACTTATTAGTGGTGTTTTAGAATTAGTGGAATTAGAAAGAAGCTTACAATCTGCCAATTTTGAGACAGTGCGTCTTTCGGATATTATTCCTGGTGTAGTAAGCACTTATCAACCGCTAGCTAACGAAAAAGGTATCATGCTGGCATATACAGTACCAACTGATCTACCACCAGTATCATTCATTGTTGGTGGACTGAGACAAATTATGATTAATCTACTTGCAAATAGTATTACCTTCACACCCAAAGGAGGACAAGTTTGGGTGAAAGCGCGCACCTCTGGAGAATACGTTTACCTAGAAATTCGTGATACTGGTATAGGTATCGCTGAAAGTGAAATACCCAAAATATTCAATCGTTTTTACAGTCATCGTCCACCCAGCATTGAAGAACCAGGAGGTGCCGGACTTGGGCTAAGTGTGGTTCAATATTACTTAGAAAAATCTGGTGGTAGTATTTTAGTCAAAAGTAAACTAACAGAAGGCACCACCTTTACCGTTCAACTTACAACAACCCCAGAAAAGCAACATTAATTTTTAGATTGAGTAAGCGTTTCAACCTCAGAAAACAGTCTATCAAAATCGATAGGCTTACTAATGTACCCATCTATGTTCTTATCAAAATCATCATAATCAGATACATTATCCCAAGCCGTCAGCAGTAAAATTGGGATAAAAGGTAAATTGTTATTGCGCCGAATGCGTTTAGCAACTTCCAACCCATTGATTCCGGGCATCATCATATCCAATAAAATTAACCCTGGAGGCGAAGACTCGATGATATCCAACGCTTCGTAACCATCTTCTGCTATTTTAACGTCGTAACCCTCAGTTTCTAAAAGCGTTTGCAACATCATACAGTTGTCTAAGATATCATCGACAACCAAAACGCTTCGGCTCAAATTGTCTAGTTTTTTTCCAGTGATATACATACATTTAGTTGATAATTCATATATTATTGATTTATATGCTTATTCTCCCAACTTCAACTAAAACCGTCCTCTTACCTTAGACGTGTCTAGAGGTTAGATATTTAACCAAATTGTCATTCTGAGCGCAGCGTAAACGTAAAGCGAAGCTTTTCCCGTAGGGTAGTTTTCCCGTTATCCGGAGGATATCCCGTAAACGGAGTTTTCCTGAAGGGTAGGGTAGGGTAGAGTCTGAGATTGGTAAAGTAAAGGTATTAATAGTATATTCGGCGCCATTTTTACACTAACTTCTTTGAGGACATTAAACATTAAATCTCTTACAACCACTTTTACAACCATTGGGTCGTTAGAGTATTTAACTGGAAATAAACCATCATCAGACCAGATGTTATGTATATCCCAAAGTGTTGCAGGTTGAGATTTATGGACTAAATCATTACCCTTTTTTCAGATTTTATATAATAACTTATACCATTTTTCGTTGGAATAGATTCTACGAGAGTTACACAGCCTGATATTAACTCTTTAAATCCCGGTTTATAATCATTTACATAATATTAGTTAATCATTTTGACTCTATATTGTTTTAGGTTTAACTTCAAACGATTAAAGTCAATCTTTGGTATGAAATAACCCTACATCTGAGACTGTTATAATCAAAGCCATAGTTTTAATATTGGCTAAATAAAATGAGTGCATTAGTACCCGTTGTTCAACACTCTGAAACTTCTGACAGTACCCTGCGAATCTCTGAACTGCTACAAAGATTTTTGGAGCAGCATCAAGGGGATGAAGTCCGTCTCCGAGACTTGATGAGCGAGATGGGAGATAGGGCGTTTGGCCCAACCCTGCTGATTTGCGCTTTACCTGAAGCCCTACCGCTGCCTATCCCCGGTATTTCTGCCCTTGTTGCTGTGCCCTTAATGCTGGTTTCCGGTCAGTTAGTGCTTGGATTTCAGCAGCCTTGGTTGCCTGACCAGTTGCTAGACCAGCCTCTCAAACGAGAACACTGTGAGCAGGTAATTAAAGGCGCCGTCACTCTTCTCGAAAAGATGGAATACTTTGTTCAACCCCGCTTGCCGTTTTTTACCAGCCCTGAAGCAGAACGGGGTGTCGGCGTAGTTTTGTTTTTTCTTAGCTTCATCATTGCCCTGCCCATTCCGTTTGGGAATATGCTGCCCGCGATCGTCATCGTTATGATCTGTCTTGGCTTGATTGAAAAAGACGGGCTAATCATTGCAGTCAGTGCGATGATCACTGGCATTAGTCCAGCACTTTTATTGTTACTGCTCTAATTACTGAGACTTAGCCCAGTTCCCCACTTACCCAAAGCATGATATTCGATGCCTTTATATCTCGGTAAAAAAATTTCTGTTAGTGTACCTGCTTTAAAATACTGAATATACTGTGAACGGATAATATATAGACTTTTACCATGCTGAGGAACGTAAACGCAGTTTTCCCGCAGGCTAGCATCTTAAAAATTCTCACTGATTACAAAAGTCAAGATTCTTCGCTACGCTCAGAATGACAAATTATGTTTTGGCTAAATTGGGATGCTTTTTCTAATTTTAATAAGTCAGGATGATTTAGTATTTTAAATTAAATATAATTTAATACTTCCTCATCCTGATTTTAAGTGACGCTTTAAATCTGAGCGTTAATAAATACACTTCGTTTCATACTGTTTCTACTAAGGCGACTTTACCCAGTCGTCGGGAAGTAAGGTATAGACTGTTATTGTAGTATGCCTAAATCGTTGTTTAACAAAAAACTGAATTAAGGAACGGCGCTATCCTAAACAAAAAATTATTAAAGGCGCCAAAGATAAAGCTACAAGATAAATATTGTATGTAGATTATATAGTGTCATTACCTTCACGGTCTTTTAACGAATTCTTACTATGGCTAAATAAATACATGGCATCAGCACAAGTACTTTATCCCCAAGAGTTAGTGCAGAAACATTTGAGTCATGTAGAAGCTTTGAGAATGCGGTATAGTGGCAACGGATAGAACGGATGGGTTGTTCGTTTGGTTGTGGGGTGTGATTTGGCAACGGATGAATTGTTTTTTGAATTTCACCCGTTGAAGTGTCTGCTGTTTAAGTTCTTGCAAGCTTTTTTGCTATGAGCTTTGTCTTTATTGTAGTTGTTGACCAGTTTGGTGAGGTGTCCATAGATAGGGTTGTATTTCTTGCTGCCAGTTGTCTAATGACTTTGGGGGTAGTATTCGCTTGTATTCTAAACGCTTCCTCCCAAAGTTTAGCAATAAACCTACTTTTGCTTGTGTTGCTGCTAAATAAGCAATTGTTTGTGCTATTGCCTTGTCTCCTAATGGATGAGAAAATGCTTTATCCTCAACAACTACACACTCGTTGACCCAATGGTCAAGATACAATCTTCCTAACCATCTTTGATTATCATAAATTTCAATATGATATTCTTATTCTACAATTAATCCAGCTTCACACATCTCTTGAGTAAGCGCGCGCTGATAATGTATTTCCCTTAAACTACGAATCATCCTACGATGAACACGCATTGCGGCGCCGATAATAGTATAGGTAATATCTTGATGTGGGATACTATTAAAACTTTTGTCCATCTTTTATGATATCTTTATACTTTCTTAAAAAACAACTATATAAACATTGGCAAACCTTCATATTCTCTAAATATGTCAAATATAAAAAGTGATAATTGTTTATAATTATTGCTTAGTACCAATGTATTTTAAGTATTAGAGAATGGCAAATATAAAAAAGATTTTGTAACAAATCAAAAACGATCCAACCAAAGCAAATCTCACAACCCCATCCGTTACATCCGTTACATCCGTTGCCAACTACACCCACAATTACATCTCATAACCCCATCTGTTACATCCGTTACATCCGTTGCCAATCCTTGACAAAACTTACCTTATTAAGGTAATATTCGCCCTATAATTCCAACAAAAGTGCCCATATTAAATTGATATTGTAAAGGAAATTGTTAAACTCTAATTACGGATAAATTAATAGGTAAAAAATATTTAATCGTACTTAGAAAAACTTCAAATTTAAACAATATACAAAATCATGATATTGGGGCTAAGTTTGGACGATGCAACATCTCAATAACCATGCGAATCTGCCAAAATCCCAATTGCTCAAATCCATTTAACGCAGACGGTAATCGGTTTTGTACGACCTGCGGACATAGCAACTTTGGTGACTTGCTAAGAAACCGCTTTCGCGTTATCCGGTTGTTAGGTGAGGGTGGTTTTAGCAGGACATATTACGCTGAAGATGTTGATAGACTTGATGGTTCCTGTGTTGTCAAGCAATTTGTACCCCAAGTTCAGGGAACTGCTGCACGTGCAAAAGCTGCACAGTTATTCAAAGAGGAAGCGTTTAGATTATATGAGCTAGGTGAAAATCATCCTTCTATACCCAGATTACTCGCTTACTTTGAACAAGGCGCCAGTTTGTACTTAGTGCAAGAATTTATTGAGGGAGATACTCTACACAAAGAGCTTCAAAACACTACATACACTGAAGCTAAAATTCGCCATGTTTTAATAGATATTCTACCTATACTTGATTTTGTTCATTCGCGCAACGTTATCCACCGAGATATTAAACCCGAAAATATTATACGTCGTTATAGTGATAAAAAATTAGTATTAATTGACTTTGGTGGCGCCAAACAAATTACTCAAACAAGTTTAGCTCGACAAGCTACAGTAATTTATACAGTAGGTTATGCATCAAGCGAACAAATGGCAGGTTTTGCTTGTCATGCAAGTGATTTATATTCATTAGGTGTAACCTGTATACGTCTTTTAACACAATGTTTACCCTATCAAGATGCATATGGTAATGTAACTGATCCTCTTTACGACGCAATTAATGCACATTGGAAATGGCGAGAATACGCAAAAAGTAAAAATATCCAGGTTAGTGAACAACTAGGTTATATTCTTGATAAATTACTTAAACATGTAGTGCGAGAAAGATACCAAACAGCAGTAGAAGTACTACAAGATTTAAATAGTAATAACTTTAAAAGTTTATTTGGAATGACCACCGTTCCTCAACTTGAGACAGCGCAAATACCCTCTCAAACACCATCAACACCTCGCTCCAAATCAACCGAATCAAATTTATACCCAGAGTTCCACACCTTTGATTTTGATATAGTCACACTCAACGCACAAGGTCTAGAAATTGAACGTACACGAGCAAACGCACGCTTCTTTACCGAAGATTTAGGTAGTGGTGTTTTCTTAGAAATGGTGTCAATACCTGGTGGTAACTATATGATGGGTTCAATCGATGGTGAAGGTGATGCTGACGAGCGTCCCCAACATAATGTTCAAATCGAACCAATCTGCATCGGCAAATACCCAGTAACACAAGCGCAATGGCGTGCCGTCTCCAATCTACCTAAAATCAATCTATCACTAAACCCACACCCATCTAAATTTAAAGGCGCCAATCGTCCAGTAGAAAATGTATCTTGGCACGAAGCACAAGAATTTTGCGCGCGTTTGCACCAAAAAACTGGACGTAAATATCGTTTACCAAGCGAAGCAGAATGGGAGTATGCTTGTCGTGCAGGAACAACCACACCCTTCC
Source organism: Calothrix sp. HK-06 (assembly GCF_001904745.1). Taxonomy (GTDB): domain Bacteria; phylum Cyanobacteriota; class Cyanobacteriia; order Cyanobacteriales; family Nostocaceae; genus Dulcicalothrix. The sequence continues at coordinate 59,521 of NZ_MRCD01000016.1, read as the reverse complement.
ACTTTGGAGACACCATTACCCCCGACCTAGCAAACTGTGGCAACAGCGAAACAAGAATGTTTGAATTTGAAACCAAAACCAAAATTCGCAAAGAAACAACTCCCGTCGGTAGCTTTGAAGTTGCAAACTCCTTTGGACTATACGACATGCACGGTCAAGTGTGGGAATGGTGCGCTGACCCTTGGCACAATAATTATGTAGGGGCGCCGACCGATGGTAGTGTATGGGAATGGCAGGGAGACAAAAATCGTCGAGTATTACGCGGAGGTTCATGGAGCTTTAGTCCCGTACTATGTCGTAGCGCTAGTCGCAGTTGGAACGAGTCAGACGGGGGTTTACGAATATGCGGTTTTCGAGTCGTAGTAAGTTTGTAATCCCATTGGCAACGGATGTAACGGATGGGTTATTTGTTAGCAACAGCGATGAAAGTTTGTGGTGCCTTGAAATTAAAATCAAGTTAGAAAGTTTCTTTTAATTCAGGGACATGCTCTGCTTCATAATTTTTGATAAGCACACCAATAACTTCCATTAAAGAAGCTAGGGGATGAGTTTCATCTTCACCAACCTGGTTAATTAAACAATCACATATTTCAACTAAGCGTTCAGATGCTTCATTATGAGGAACAAACACATTATCAGCAATGGCAGACCATACTGTAATATTTTGGTCAAAATTAAGATTTTGCATTATTTATTAAAACTGTAGTATTGATGTTGGGTTGCGCTTGCGCTACACCCAACCTACCATTATCCGTTACATCCGTTATATCCGTTGCCAAATTTTCGTTTTAAGCTAACCTATCAGAAACTACTCTTCATCTGGTAGCGTCTTAGAGAATAAAATATAGTGTGTGGTGTGGTGAAAAGCTCGAACCGTTCTAATTATTGGCAACTTCTACCGTATATTCGTCCCCAATGGCGCCATATTGCCACGGGATTTATTGGTGTCTTGGGTTATGTTCTCGCTACTTTAACTTTAATGCATCTGGTGCAGAAACTATCGGCGCCTTTCGGTAATGGTAACGTTGTTGCTATTGCTGAACTTGCTGGTATTTTAGGAGGTGTGTTTCTTGTACGCGGTTTCTTTCAGTCGGTGCAAGATATTTACATGGCAAAGGCGGCGCTGCGAGTATCTTTTAATCTACGTAAAAATCTGTATGGGCACTTGCAGAAGCTTAACTTGAGCTATTTTGAGACTGCAAAAGCTGGTGATTTATCTTACCGTGTTACTGAAGATGTAGATAGAGTTGGCGAAGCGGTTCACAAGCTGTTACATGATTTTATTCCTTGTGCGTTGCAGCTAGTGGCGATTCCCATATATATGGTGTATCTAAGCTGGCAATTAACATTGGCAACTTTATTAGTTGTACCAATTATGTTGGTATTGATTGCTTGGTTTGGAGAAAGACTACAAAAGTACTCCCGTCGTAGTCAAAACCAAGTATCAGATTTATCAGCCATTTTAACCGAAGTTTTTAATGGTATTAGGATAGTTCAAGCTTTTGCTGCGGAAGCATACGAAATTGCACGGTTTGGTAAGGAAGCAGAAATTGCTATGCGCGCGAAGTATTCTACGGAGCGTTTGAAAGCCATCCAAGTACCAATTGTCGGATTTTTACAGGCTTTAAGTTTCTTATTGTTACTTTTCTTTGCAGCTTGGCAAATTTCTGCTGGTAATTTAACTACTGGGAAGTTTTTTAGCTTTCTAAGTGGCGCCGCATTATTAATAGACCCTGTAGGTCACACCACAACTAACTATAATTTATTCAAAGAGGCAGAAGCATCGGTAGATAGAGTATTTGAGTTACTAGCTATTAAACCCGCAGTTGAAGAAAAACCCAATGCCGATATTCTCCCCACAGTTAGCGGTAAAGTTGAATATCGTCGCGTTTCTTTTGCTTATAAACCAAATGAACCTGTTTTAAATAATATTAGTTTACTCGCATATCCGGGTGAAGCAATTGCACTAGTAGGCGCCAGTGGTTCAGGTAAAACCACTTTTGTTAACTTGTTACCACGTTTCTATGACCCTCAAAGCGGTGATATATTTATCGATGGTGTCAATATTCGCGATGTTACATTAAATAGTTTACGGCGCCAAATAGGCATAGTTCCCCAAGAAACTACAATGTTTTCTGGAACTATTGCCGAAAATATAGCCTTTGGACAAGAGACTTTTGATATGCAAGCTGTAGAGAATGCAGCTAAAATAGCCAACGCTCACCAATTTATCAGCCAAATGCCCGATGGTTATTATACTGTGGTTGGTGAGCGTGGTGTTAATTTATCAGGGGGACAAAGACAACGTATCGCTATCGCACGTGCAGTTCTCCTTGACCCACGTATTCTTATTCTCGATGAAGCCACATCCGCATTAGACTCAGAGTCAGAAGCTTTAGTACAAGAAGCACTCGAAAGATTAATGGAGGGAAGAACGGTATTTGTTATTGCCCACAGATTATCTACTGTGCGGAAAAGCGACAGAATATTAGTTTTGGAAAAAGGGCAAATCGTTGAATCAGGTTCTCATGAAGAGTTGTTAAATATTCAAGGACGCTACGCTAATTTATATACAAAACAATTTAGTGTATCAAGGTGAGTTAATCCCCCCAACCCTAGAGTTTGCGGGGATTTTAATATCAAAAAATTGCGAAATCTGTTTAGTTGAGCGAATATGATAAACAGTTTTGATGCTTTGAGCTTGCTTGATATACTCACGATATTTTGGAGTCAAATGTTTGTGACATAACCAAAGTACGCGGTAACTGAGTAATGAACTCTTCAATACTGGACTATTTTCAGGCCATCCTTCTGGCGGTTTAAAGTAACCTGTAATTAGTCGTTTTGTTACCCACCAGAAATGTATATATAGTGGTAAATCGACAAAAATCAGACTATCTGCCTCGTCTAGTTGTTGCCAGATGGTTTCCATGCAACCAAACCCATCAATGATCCATTGGTCAGTAGCTAAAATGTGTTGATGAGCGCGCTTATAGTCTTCATGTGAAATCTCAGTATCGCCTTCTGGATTTTTTATCTTGTCCAAGACGTAAAGTGGCAAACCGGTGATTTCTGATAACCTCTTGCTTAGAGTTGATTTCCCGCCTCCAGCATTGCCAAACACCGCTACTTTTTTCATAGTATAGTTTGTTTAAATAAAGTTACTATAGTGATTAATGCTCAATGAAATGTGGAGGTTTATAAATGAAACCTAATTTTCAAGAAATGAGCTTACTTGAACTAAGAATGTATGTTTTGGAACATCCAAATGATATGGAAGCTATTCGGTTTTTATTTCATCATCCGAGTTTGAAGTGGAAAACTATGCCTCGACTATTTAAACAAGATGGCTCACCTATAGAAGAAAATATTCTTATTGCAGAAGAAGAAATTCGGCGCCGTCTTTTTTAGGCAGTTCATAAAATGCATAACTTTATATTGTGGGGTAGGCATCCTTGCCTGCTCTGAATGTTGGACGGGCAGGGATGCCCGTTCCACAAGAGATTAAGTATAACAAACATTAAACTTTTTCTTTGGGTGGGGTAGCTACACCACGTTGGACGAGATTTGCTTCAAGTTCTTTAATAAATTTAAAGTCTTCTTCTACTAAGGGTTCGTTTGCACATCCAAATGCTTTAGTCGTAGAAGAATTTTGTTCGAGGAAAGCGAAGCTGTTGCGAAATTCGTATGGTGTTGTTTGAATTGGTGAGTCAAAATGACAGGATATTATACGCGCGAAGTTCCATGTGGCTATTTTGTCTGCCCAGTCAAGTACTTGCTTAGGCGCCTGTGGTAAAATCAATGTTTGTAAAATAGGTGCTACAAATGGGCGCCCATTACCGCGTAGAGCGTTGAAAGACTCTTGCCAATTTTGTTTCCACCGAAATGGAAAGAAACCAAAGTATGCTTTTCTAGATTTATCGGGTGCTTTTAAAGCATCGCGCAGTGACTCCCATGTTCCAGCTACTTGCAAAGCACTGGGACGGAAGTAAATTCCAAATAGCGCAATGCGCTGCCATCCTTTACGACGGTTCGCTGCATTGTCTTCTACAACTTCAGTTGCATTATCGCGCGCGTGAAACAACAAAGCATATGGGTCTAGTTGAATTATCTCTGGTGGGTCTTCAGAAATAGATAATGCACAATCTGTTACAAGCAATGTACGCGAACTTTTATGGAACATTGCGACTTCTACAAAAGAACCACGCCCAAGATTTATATCTAACACTGTATAATCAAAATCGTCTTTAAAAGGCGCCATTTCTACATGGGTCGGTAATTCCTGAGTTCTTTTTTGAGGAAACCCTAACCAACCAAGCGGTAAATTAAACGGAAAACTCCACTGGTGAGGGGCAACAAATACTTGTGCGGTAGGAAAACATCGTGCAAAGGGACCGACAAATACTTTATGCTCTAAACCTGAACTAGTTGGTAATATTATGTATCTAACATCACCATACTTCGCTACTATCTCATTAACCATACGGACGCATTCACGAGTTGGCGCCACAGGTGCATATACAAGAAGACCACCCGCTTTTAACTTTACAACCGTCATCCGAATCGGTGTAATTGTATAAAGAATGCCGTGAAGCTGGTCGAATGTCCAAATCGTATCTTTTATTACTTCGCTTTTTACAGTCCGGCGCCTGCCGTAAGGATAAAATGGTACGGCAAACCAAAATGGCCAAGACCAATCTTTAGAATCTTCGCTTTTAGATATTTGAGATTTTAAACTAAACTTATCTTGCCCTGTCATCATTGCCTTTGCTCAAACAACCACCTACTATCTATATTTCTATTTCTAGCAAAAGTTTATGGGTGGCTATCTTAATAAAGATTTACCAAAAAGCAGCCAGACTAACCAAAGCGTGTAGTGAATTACAACAATTGTCCAGAATACAGCCTGATATGAACTTTTACTGCTTTTGTGGTGTAGAGTTTGTTGAGCTATAAATCCTCCAAACCATCCACCTGCTAGTTCAAATAGATGTAACGTATTTTCTGGAGTTCTCCATTTTCCTTGTTTCGCACGAGATTTATCATCAGCGTACAGCCCAAAAGTCAATAAACTCATTACAGCATAAAGAATGAGTGGGAACACAATGGTAGTTGTCAATGCAAAATGGACTGACCCAAATAACGGTATGCTAGATACTAATATTGTTTTGAATACTGGGACTTTAGATAAAGACCTGGTTTTAAATGCACCTTTGCTATTAGAAGACACTGCACTGGGTATTGCACTCTCAATGTAAGCATTACTCGCACGAACTTTCCCGCCTTTTTCTGGTACAACGTAATAGTAAATAGTATCACCTGCTACTGGACGCCGACTTGTGTTGTTAAGTTCAGAGATGTGCAGAAAGACTTCTTTGCTTCCATCCGCAGGTTGTATAAATCCAAACCCCCGGTCATCCTTCCACCTTATCAGTTGTCCTTTTTGTAAACCGGGTTTCATGTACAAACCTTGCGTAACGCATAATATCTCAAGCAACAAACTTCAATAACTACCTAATTAGCAGCGTCAAATTGCCTAGCCACTTATTATACTCAAAACTTTCTAAACAATACCTGAGATGCTACCCTACCCTACGGGAAAACTACCCTGCGGGAAAACTACGTTTACGTTAACGGATAACGGGAAAACTGCGTTAACGTTACTCAGCATGACAATGATTATCAATTTAATATATTACTTTTCTATTGGCGCCATATAAAGTTAGCTATTTGCTTGTTACTGGGTAAGCTATCATCGTCTGGTGGACTTAATAATATTGAATGTTGAGTTATTTGTTTTCCAGAAAGGCGCCTTTCTAGACGACTGGGAATACCATAATCGTAGACAACGTGTCCTTGTCCCGCTAAAACAACTACTTGATAATCGGGATTAGCTTTTATCAAGTTGGCAATGCTTTCTGCCATTGTCTCATCCCATAAAACTTGGGTCAGGAAAAATCTTTCTGCACTTTTGCTATTTCCATGTCCCGCACTTTGATGCGCTTCAAATGCCGCTAGAACCATTTTGCGGTATTCTTCGGGAGAGGTGCGAATTTCTGAAAATGGTGGTATTTGCTTGCGTTCTTCGGGTGTTAAACTTTCTAAACCTTGACGCGAAACTTTACGGGTAATTTCTGAGGAAGTGTTTGTTGCTAAAACTGGTATTTTATTCTCTTTGGCAAATTTTACAATGGGTGCGTATAATGAGTAATCAAAACCCCAACGTTGTTCATACTCTGTTTGCTTAACTAGTTCTTCTTCAGTTATCTTACCTGCTAGGTACTCATTAATAACGTTTTGAAAGGGACGCTGAAACATTTCCATTGCTATGGCAATTTTCTTGTTTAGTTTATGTAGTTCTTGAATAATTTTTAATTGGTTTTCATGGTCTTTAGCGCTATCGTGCGTTTCTCCTAGATATATTACGTTCGCTCGTGCGATTTGTGGAACTAGTTGAGCAACGCTGTTAACGCATTTACTTAGGGGAAAACGAGTTTCACAGGTTTTTGCATTTTCTTGCAAGGCGCCTGCTGGTAAAGTACAAAGTACAAAGCATCCTAGTGTTAGGACAAATACTCGCGTCAAGTAATGAGTGTAAAGTGCTGAGTGCTGACTACTGAGTGTAAAGCTTTTCTTCATTTTGTGGCACCGTTTAAAATAAGCATATAAGTAAATGCGCGCAATTTGCTACCTTAGTGCTAGAAGAAATTTGGTTTATAAAACTCAGCACTCAGCACTTTTACTTATGAAAGGACTTTGGTTAGAAAATCAACAGCTTGAACTGCGTACTGATATCCCAGTTCCTGAACCTGGTTCAGAAGAAGCTTTGGTAAGGGTATGTAAAGCGGGTATATGTAACACTGACCTTGAGTTAACGCGCGGTTATTATCCTTACAGTGGTATTTTAGGTCACGAGTTTGTGGGTGTCGTTGAGCAAGGACCCGATAATTTAATTAATAAAAGGGTAGTTGGCGAAATTAATGCAGCTTGTGGAAAGTGCCGTTATTGTCTCAAAGGTATTCCAACTCATTGTGAAAACCGCACGGTATTAGGTATTGTTAATCGTAACGGCGCCTTCGCTGATTATTTATCTTTACCTGTAGCAAATTTACATCTAGTTCCCGATAATGTTCCGACAGATGTGGCAACGTTCACTGAACCTGTTGCAGCAGCTTTGGAAATTCAGCAGCAAATCTCAATTTCTTCTGATGATAAAGTATTGGTTATAGGAGATGGTAAATTAGGACAATTGGTAGCTCAAACACTCGCGCTTACTGGTTGCGATTTGTTCGCTATTGGGCGCCATGCCGAAAAGCTAGCTAATTTAGAAGCTAAAGGTATTAAAGTTGGCTATGTTGATGACGTACAAACACGGAGCTTTGATATTGCCGTTGAATGTACAGGTAATAGTGCAGGCTTCGATATCGCTCGTCGCGCTTTACGTCCACGAGGAATATTAGTGTTAAAAAGCACTTATGCAGGAAATCTTAGCTTAGATGCTTCTGCTTTAGTTGTTGATGAAATTACTTTAATTGGTTCACGTTGCGGTCCATTTGCACCAGCACTTGAACTGTTAGCGACAGAAAAAATAGATGTTAAACCGCTCATTCATTCAATATTTCCTCTGAATGAAGGAATTACTGCATTTGAACAAGCGAAAACAAAGGGTGTTATGAAGGTTTTACTCGAAATTAGTAAAACATAGGATTTGTCTTGGGTTGATAATCCATACAACTAATTGCTTCTTTGGTGCTTGCGATAGAAGGATGAATAGTACATTTGAGTCGATAGTCAGTAGTAAAGTATTGGCAACCAGCACAGGGTATTTGATGCATCTGCTTTGCTGTCGATACACTATCACGTGCGGCTGACCAAATACTCCAAATCGAGAGAATTATCAAGCCCCAGGCGCCTACAAAGCAAATGGGGACGAGAAAAGGTTGAATGTGCCTAATTATGTTTAAAATTATTTGTAACACAGCTATATGCTCAGTTAGTAGCTTGAAATACAAGACGTAGTATAAATACTATGTAATCTGGATTATATATTTTTAACTTCCTACCAAAGAGAGATTGTCACAATTTGCAATTATTATCCATAAAAATGTAGAGACGTTACATGTAACGTCTCTACACAATTGTGAATTACATAAATGATTCAAAGCAAGCCTAAAAACTACAATCCCGCATGACCAATTGCAATACCTGTCACCAACATCCCCAGAACGAGGAACGGTTGTGCTGATGCTTGGTATTTTACGTCGTTCTTTAATGGGTCACGTAAAAAGTACATGTCTTGGAATGTAATTTGCGGAATCACAAGCAGTAACAAAATTGCTGCGTAGAGTTGCTGATGAATAGAAATAAGGTAAACTGCAATTCCAGCTTGGAATATATCAATCATCAACACACAAATCCAAGCCGCAGTTTTGGTACCAAACATTACAGGTAATGATTTTAAACCAAGTTTAGCATCTCCTTCTACGCTCTTAAAGTCGTTGACTATGGCAATACCTAAGCCAGCTAAACTGTAAAACATTGTCAAAACGATTATTGGCCAGTGCAGTTCGCCAAATAATGCATGACCTGTACACCAAGGAAATGTTATGTAACTGGCGCCAAGTGCATAGCTACCGAGCCAACCATTTTGTTTTAACTTTAAAGGTGGCGCCGAGTAGATATATGAAATAATGGCGCCGATAACGGCAATAGTTGTAATTGTAGGATAACTATTACCTGCCCATTTATCGAGAGCAAACGCTAATACCAAACCTGCTATTAACAATACCCAAATTTGCGTCAATACCTGGGGTATAGAAATCGCTCCAGAGGGTATGGGACGATAGGGTTCGTTTATTGCGTCTATTTCTCGGTCGTAATAATCATTTGTTATTTGACAATATCCTGCCATCAGTGGTCCCGATAGCAACATACAAGCCAATGACTTAAGAACATTTTCCAATGTCCATGTAAATTCACCACTCGAAGCGGCGCCGCATACAACACCCCAAATCAAGGGTATCCACGTAATTGGCTTCATTAATTGCAGGCGAATTTTCCATATAGAACTTTCACCAGATGCAGCACCTTTCATGCCCAGCAATTGTCTGGCTTTAGCACTGCGGTCTTCAGTAGCGTTTATTTCTTCAGTAGATGGGGTAATCGGTGTTTCTGACATAAGCTTTTTTTTTGCAAAGGGAACCAAAATTTCCGTTGCCCTAAAATGAGATTATCAAATAACCATTCTGGAATTTGGCGCCAGTTATAGGTTTTCCACTCAATGGAGGTGGCAAAAGTATATTCCGACGCTGGTCTCCTGCTTCTATGGTTACTTCTGGACCGTACTGAGTTAGTTTAACTTGCTTTTTGTCGAATCCTGGCAAAAATAAACGTACTTGACGGGCACCTGTATCTATTTCCATTGGACAAGGTGCTTGTGTTGCTTGTGCTACGAAGTTGGGTAATGTGTCTATCATTGATTGCCACTGCCCTTCGGTCGCATCGTTGACTGTGGTAATAGTTAAAGGGTCAAATTGTTCTTGTAAAGTTGGACTGGAAACGGCGCCTGTAAGTATGACACCCCCTATAGTTAACCCTACTAGCTGTGCGCTACCCCATAAGTAACGGGCAGATGCAATTTCAACTGGGTCATCGTTTGTTACCAAAAAAGCAGCTATTCGCTTTGGGTCGGCAAGTGCAGCTTTACCCTTATCGAGTAAGTTATTTGCCATGTTGGTGGGTTGCGAAAAGTTATCTGACATCCAGTTGATATTAAAGAATGTGCTGATTAAAGGTTGAACTAAAGGTGATTCAGAAATTGCTTTGCCTAAATCAGAGTTAACAAATAACTGTCTAAAGCGTCGCACGTACCAACTTAATGATTCAGGTAAACCGAGTAGTCGTAAAGTTGTAGAGTCACCACTACCATCGTAAACAATGGTATCATATTTACCGCTTTCATCGTACTGCCGTACTGCGTTGAGAGCTAAAGCTGCATCCATTCCTGGTAATACAGCAAGTTCTTGACCGTATACCTCTTTTAGGAAGGGTGTTCTGAGATACTGCGCTTCCAGTTTTTTTACCTCTTCCCAACTGCTTTCAAGTAGCGTACTAGCATGAAATTGCACTGCTTGCAAGTTAGGTGCAACTTCTTGAGGTTCGTTAGATAAAGTTGTTCCTAAAAGAATTTGCATCGCTGGTTCTGAATTTCCAGCTAAAAGTACACGCTTACCCTCACGTGCTTGTTTCATTGCAGCAGCGATTGCAATTTTAGTCCGCGCTGTACTGCTTTTACCTAAAAATGTTAATATCAACGCCATTTAAATAATTCCTATACTCGTAAACGTAGTGCAGCACTCACAACTTAGCACTCTTGATGAGGCAGTTCACTTCCCCCAAAGTTGTAAACCGTGGTAGAGAGGTGATTAATCACGTCTCTACACACGATTAATCCCTATGGGAAATCCTGCGGATTACGTGTCTCTACACGACTTTGAGTTCATCCTCAAAGAACCAAGTAGAATAATTGTCATCAAACAGCACTACAACACCAACACCCATACCATCCGTTATTTTATAACCTTGGATTAAGCCGGTTTGTCCTAATTTCGCAGCAGTCACAGCGCTAACGCGGTCGCGTAAACGATATACTTTTACTCTTTGTCCGATTTCCATGCCAACTATATAAACTATGCAGTAAACCAAGACTCAGTTTATACGAATCTGCGACAATATAGGAACTTGTAATGATAACTGGGGTTCATTCGAGAAAAAAGCTTCGGTGTGTGTGAGTATTAGGAGATTACTATGGAAGTTCAAGGTATTAGTGGCAAACTTAGAAAGTTAAAGCGTTTGCTCCCCGTTAACGAGAAGTTTCTGGCAAAATATGATTTACTACGAACGCTGGTAAGACGTGATTTGGAAGCTCGCTACAAAGGTTCTGTGCTGGGAAATCTTTGGCCCCTATTAAATCAACTATCACAGCTATTAATTTATACATATGTCTTCTCGTTTGTACTTAAAGTCAAACTAACTCTCAAAGCATTGCCTGATAATAACTTTACTTTTGGCTTGTGGCTATTTGCTGGTTTGTTGCCTTGGATTGCTTTTTCTAGTGGTTTAGTACAGTCAGCAAACTCAGTAGTTGGACAGCCTAATTTAGTCAAAAAAGTTGTATTCCCTCTCTCTTTGCTGCCTTTAGTACCAATTTTGTCATCTTTTATCGAAAGCTCTTTTGGTTTAATGGTTCTAATTGTTTTCGTCGCTTTTAGTTCTCATACCTTACATGCGACTTTGGCACTGTTGCCTTTGGTATGGTTAACGCAGTTGCTTTTAACCGCAGGAATGGGTTATCTAGCTGCTGGTTTAACTGTATTTTTACGAGACATCCCACAAACTTTAGGTGTACTATTAAACATTTGGATGTACGCAACACCAATTATTTACCCTGCCACAGCAATTCCCGAAGGACTACGAACTTGGATATTTTGGTTAAATCCAATGACCGCAGTTGCCGAATTTTACCGTGATATCGTTTTGAACGGTGAAGTTAAGCACTGGGGAGAGTGGGGAGTTGCGACGATGATATCCTTTGTATTATTTTGCTGCGGATTGTGGGTTTATCGGCGCCTGCGTCCTGCCTTTGCGGATGTGTTGTAATTTTGTAGAAAAAGGAAAAAGGTAAACAGAAGGTAGGACAGCGATGTCCTTTTCTTTTTACCTTTCTATTGAAAGAATAGTTATATAGTCATTAAGGTATTTGTTAATGGGTGAGGAAATAGCAATTTCACTTCATTCTGTATCCAAGTGCTATAAGCGTTACGCACGTCCAATGGATAGACTTCAGGAATTATTATTGCCCCACTCCAATAAAGGTTCGGAGTTTTTTGCTTTGCACGATATTAACTTGGATATCCCCAAAGGTCAGACAGTAGGAATTATTGGACGTAACGGTTCAGGTAAAAGCACAATGCTGCAAATTATTGCAGGAACTTTGACCCCTACTACAGGAGAAGTGCTAGTTAAGGGTAGAGTCTCAGCGCTGTTGGAGTTAGGCAGTGGTTTTAACCCAGAATTTACTGGAAGACAAAATGTATTTTTTAATGGCAGGTTACTAGGGTTGAGTCAAAACGAAATTGAAAATAAGTTTGATGACATCGCTGGGTTTGCTGATATTGGTGATTTTATCGACCAACCTGTAAAAACTTATTCTAGTGGGATGTTTGTCCGTTTAGCGTTTGCAGTTGCAGTAAATGTAGACCCCGAAGTACTTATTGTTGATGAAGCGCTAGCTGTGGGTGATATTGTGTTTCAGCACCGCTGTATGCGACGAATGCGTGCGCTTATGGACTCTGGTGTGACTACACTATTTGTATCGCATGATTCCGGTGCCATTAAAACGTTATGTAACTCAGCCATTATGATTCATGATGGACAAATATATACCAAAGGGGCGCCTAACGATGTTACAATTACATATCTCAAATTATTAACAGATTTAGAATTAGGCATATCAACAACCGAGTCTAAACAAACACAGCAAGAAGAGAAATGTCATAAAGATACAACTATTGTACGTAGAGGAAGCGGTAAAGCCAGAATTGAAACAGTAAAAATGCTTAATTATTTGGGTGAGGATGCTGGTGAAACACCCGTGTTTGGCTTTAATGAAGAAGTAACGCTTGTAATAGAAATAAAAGCAAATCAAAAATTGTTAAGCTGTATTTTAGGGTTTTATATTTGTGATAAAAACGGTAACGAAATTATTGGAACTAATACCTTTGAAGAAAATGTCAAAATCGATAAGCTAGAATTTAGACAACGAGTAGTTGTCAATTTTAAATTTAAATTACCACTAAGACCCGCTTCGTATAGTTTAACTGTTGCAGGCGCCGAAAATAACGAAGCCTTAACTTTCGACTGGATTGATAACGCAATGGTGTTTCAAGTTTTACCACCAAAAACAGGTAAACAAATTTATGCTCTAATTGACCACCCTATTAATGTAACTATTTGTAAACCTTGTAGGTTGGGTGGAGTATAGCGCAATCCAACAGTAAAAACAAGATGTTTATTCAAAAAACCGCAAAGGAATAAAAGATGGAGTATCGAATGATTATAAAATACAAATATTTTAATTATATTGATAATCATATTTGTCATTCTGAGCGCAGTGTAAACGGAGTTTTACCATTATCCTTCGGATTACACTGCGTTCAGCATGGCACTTATTTATGTTCAGCATGACACTGATTTATATATTTAAAATAATATGGAAAAATATAAAGACTTGATTAAAGATTATCCTTCTTTTGATGAATTAACTGAGGAAGCTCTTGAGGATAATACCAGTTTAAAAAAGACATTACATTTCATTGGCAAAAATAAAAGTGTAGTTGATTTTGGCTGTGCAACTGGTTACTTAGCTCAACTACTCCAGCTTAACGGTTGTGTAGTTACAGGAGTAGATTATAATCAAGAAGCAGCTCAAGAAGCAGAAAAGCACTGTCAAAAAGTTATAATTGCTGACTTAGATTTTACCAGCATCACAGAAATATTCCCTAACCAAAAGTTTGACGTTGCTGTTTTTGGAGATGTTTTAGAGCATCTCCGTAACCCTTGGAAAGTCTTAGAAGATACAAAGAATATATTACAGCCTGGTGGCTATGTAGTTGCTTCTATCCCAAATATTGCTCATGGAGCTATTCGTTTAGCTTTACTGCAAGGGAAATTTGAATATACACAGTTTGGTATATTAGACAATACACATTTAAGGTTTTTTACAAAAAAGACTATACAAGAATTGTTTGAAACAACAGGATATTTAGTTAAAGGAATCGATAGGACAAAATTAGATATTTTTACAGACGTTCATCTGGTTCCCTCTTTTCAACGTAATGATTTCCATCAAGAAGTTATTGCTCAAATTGAACAAGATGAGGACGCAGACACTTTACAGTTTGTTATTCAAGCATTCCCTTGTACAATTGAAGAAAAATACATTACATTAGAAAAACAGTATACTTGCTTAAACGAGCAATATTCACAGCTTCTTGAAAAAAATCAGCAACTAGAGTCTCAATTAAAATATACACAGTCAGAACTAGCACTCACCGAGTCTAAATTACAACAATTACAACAAGCTCGAACAGAAGCAATTACTGAACAAGAACAATCTTTAGTAAAAATAGATATTTTAAACTCTCAAATTCAACAAAAAGAGTCAATGCTACAAGACCTTGAATATATGATTGTGGCAATGCAAACTAGTAAATTTTGGCAATTACGTGAACAATGGTTTAAAATAAAAAAAAATTTTAAATTAAATACATGATTTACGCAAAAATCTTAGAAACCGGGTTTATTTATCGATAAGTTGTGATGAAAACGACGATTTGTCTGCGACAATGAATGCGTAGAAACCCGGTTTCTTTACGTAAGTCCTAAAATAAATAAAAATATTACTGTTGACTGCCCAAATTTTTGTATATGTAAATATATATAGAAATAATCATGTAGAAATAAGAAAACTGTTCGTAATGAACTTATTATTTGTCATACATAATTGGGTTGGTTATGCTCCACACGGAGGTACAGAAGTTCACGCTATAACTTTAGTTGAAGCATTAGCTCAGATTGAAAGTAATCAAGTTTACGTACTATTTCCTGATGCGAAAACAGCTAGTGACTGCAACAATTATATATTATTTAATATAAAAAATAACACTTTCAAGCAAATAAACCTAAGCTACCCTGTTACTTCTGACTGTTACTCACATCAAGAATTTTTTGTTAAATTTGAATTTTTAATTCTACAACAAAAGATTGACATAGTTCACTTTTTTCATCTAATTCGCTTTCCCATAAACATACCATTAATAGCAAAAAAAGCTGGCGCAAAGGTAATTATTTCGTTTTTTGATTACTATTTAATATGTCAACAATTTAATTTTTTGAAAGAAAACAAAATTTTTTGTAATTATCCAAATATTACTATAGCAACTTGTGATTTATGTTTAAATAAAAATTTTAATTCTCACGTAGGTACACAAAATACCCGAAGAAATACAATTTCACAAATACTTTACTACGCTGATGCTATTCACTATTTGTGTCAAGACCAACATAATCGATTTATTATAGCTTATCCATATTTACAAGACAAACTTAACTTAATAATGGGTTTAGGCATAGGCGCCTTTTTTACAGAGCAAGATATACCCAACAAACTAAATAACTTTACTTTACCTTTAAAAGTTGCTTGTGTAGGGAACTTTGATACTAACAAAGGAGCAGAATTAATTATACAAATTATCGATTACTACCAATCAACACAGCATAATATCGAATTTCATATATATGGAGATGTTCGTTATCCTTACTCAGACATTTTACCATTAGCAAATAAGAATCTTAAAGTGCATGGACAATACACTCCTGAAGAATTACCTCATTTACTGCAAGAATGTCATATTGGTTTATTTGCCTCAATATGGCCTGAAACTTTTGTATTAGCTTTATCCGAAGTTTGGTCATGCGGCTTAATTCCAGTGGCGCCTAACATCGGAGCATTTCGTGAGCGAATTACTCATGGTAAAAATGGATTCCTTTACGAATTGACAGATTATGGTTCAGTTATCACAATATTAGACAATTTTATAAAAATGACTACAGAAAGTTTCCTCAACTTACTCAAAGAAGTTAGTCAAGTAAAATACCCCTCTTTAGAATCTAATATTAATCAATACTTATCACTCTACACCCATATACAAAACACAAAATATGAACTTAATACTTTAGAACTACTATCGCGCGTTATTATCGAAGAACATCATATAGAAACATACCCAGAAGTCCAACAATTACCAGACCCAGAAGTACCTATTACTCCTATTCCTGAAAATAAACATCTTTTATATAAAACATGGCAATACTACAAACAACAAGGATTACTCTCCACAATCAAACGCAGCGTAAATTACACTTGGCAACGGATGCACAAGATATAAATCAACCATCCGTTACATCCGTTGCAAATTTTACAGTTCATTTTATTTGGATGCTTCCAGAACATTTAGATAGTAATCAACACATTCGTAAAATGTTGATGTCAGAAGCAACACAATGTGATTTTACAATTCAATTTTATCAAAGCGAAACTTATTTACACGAAGCACGCAAAACAAAACAACCAGAATTAATAGTATTATTCGGCTCATTCTATAAACCTAATATAGATATATACAACCTCATCACACAAACAAGTCGTTACTTAGGAACCCGTGTCGCTGCTTGGATAACAGAAGACCCTTATGAGTTTGATTGTAATTACTTATTACCAAAACTAGTTGATTTCGTATTTAGTAACGATAAAAACTCGTGTAACTATTATCATTCTCAAAATGTTTATCACTTACCCTTAGCATCTGCATTTAATACATTAGAACCACTAACAGAACCTGAATGGGATATTGTGTTTTGCGGTGTAGGGTTTCCCAACCGTATTGATATTATCGAAGGATTGCAAGACATCCTGAAAAATTACTCAACATTAATTATCGGGTCAAATTGGTCAAAACAAATTACCGAAAACTGTTTCACACGTACTCAAGTTGATTACGACGAACTAATATCAATTTATAGAAACAGCAAAATAGTCTTAAACCTATCACGAAATCATAACATCGCAAATCAAATATATGAAATAGTACCATCCACATTGGCACCAAGAACATTTGAAGTAGCAGCAATGGGAATATTTCAACTAGTCTTCTTCGACCGACCAGAACTACACGAATATTTTACCGAAGAAGAAATAATAACCTTTAGCAGCAAACAAGAATTTGCATATTTAGCA
The DNA here is from genome assembly GCF_001904745.1 of Calothrix sp. HK-06. Taxonomy (GTDB): domain Bacteria; phylum Cyanobacteriota; class Cyanobacteriia; order Cyanobacteriales; family Nostocaceae; genus Dulcicalothrix. The sequence continues at coordinate 42,666 of NZ_MRCD01000016.1, read as the reverse complement.
GATAAATATATCAACAACCCTCAACTACGCCATAGCATAGCTAACAAAGCCAAACAAAAAGTATACAAAGAACACCTATATAGACACAGACTACAAACACTAGTCCAACAAGTCCTCAAGAATCTCTAAGAAACCGGGTTTCTATAAGAGATTCAGCTTTTTTAAAGTAGTTTATCAACAGAAACCCGGTTTCTAAATAAAAATATGATAAATCGTATATTAATCCACAACAGCAAAACAACAAACAACAACTACCACCTACTCCACTCCCTATGGCAAGCATTTAAAGAAATATCACTACAAATACAAATATCTCAACCACAAACACTAAATTTATTCATTAAAAACTTCCAACCCGAACTCATAATATGCTTCGGAGGAGAACAAATATCACCAACGATCGAACACCTCAAATCCCCTAACACCAAATGGATATTATGGACAACAGAAGACCCATTTGAAATAAACTTTAACAAACAAATCGCAAAACACTTTGACATCGTACTAACATCAGACAAAGCCAGCCAAAATTTATACAACCATCCTCATTGTTACTACCTTCCCCTTGCAGCATCCAAAAACTGGTTTTATCATCCAGTCATCAAACAACCCTCAAAACTACTATACGATTTAATCTTTATAGGTACAGCTTGGCCCAACCGTACCAACTTCCTCAAAGAACTAATAACCTTACTCAAACAAAACCATCTCACTAGTAGATTCATACTGCCAACAAATCCTCACATACCTCAAGACACACTATCAGATATAGACATTATCAAATTTGAACGTGACTTTCGACTGGCGCCTACTGACTTAGCCAACCTACAAAACCATTCATTATTTGCGCTAACACTATTTCGAGACTTTTCGGGTGACGGCAACCTAAAACCTCAAAGTTCACCAACCAACAGATTTTACGAAACAGCCCTAGCAGGTACAGGACAGATAATTGTATCAAATGACATTAACATGCCAGAATTTTACCCAGAAATAAAAGACCATATTTTTCAACTACAAAACGCGCACGAAATAATAGATACAATAACCTACGTAAAACAAAACCCTGAAATTAGGAATTATGCGGCCTCATCTGTCCAGCAATTTGTTATAGATAATCACTCTTATTCACATCGAGTTAAAGAATTACTAAAGATAATTGACAGGTCGAATAACTAACATTTTATACAGTGATATTTTATACAAAATTAAAACTGCAAATTTCAAGTATTGAGCATCCTGATACAAATATTTTTTCATGAATAAATAGTCAAACATAATTCAAACAAATATACCTAAAAATTATAGGAATCAATACAAATGGTTAGTGAATTTGAGGTAAAGCAAACACAGACTCAATTACGCACAACCCAGCTAGAATTAGAACATATCAAAGCGCAGTTACAAGCAACACAAGCCGAATTAGCACAATCACAGGGAATCGTATCCTGGATGCAGACGAGCAAGTTTTGGAAACTTCGTCTTCAATTCATAGAATCAAGAAATAAAATTAAACAAGTTCAACAAAAATTACAAGCAATATTACCTAAGAAGCATTTTATACAAAATCAACTAACATCAACATCACCAGATAAAGACTTCCATCATATCAACTTACCTCGCTATATTCCAGAAAAGCCCACAGTATTACTGATAGTCGAAGAAACCTTACCCCAGTGTTTTCGCTATCGTGTTCAGCAAAAACTCGAACAATTACAAGCATTAAAATATCAAGTTAGTTGGGTGTCTTGGCGCCATTACAAACAAGTACAAGCGCAGTTACATTTTTGTCATATTGCCATATTTTATCGAGTGCCAGCATTTCGAGAAGTAGTAGAAACAATTAAATACGCAAAATCACTCAATAAAATTATATTTTTTGACATCGATGACTTGATATTCAATGGTGATGCATATCCTGAACCATACGAGAACCTAGTAGGACAAGTATCACCCGACGAATACGAAGGTTTGGTACAAGGAGTTAAACTTTACCGTGAAGCATTAACATTATGTGATTATGCTATTGCTTCTACTCCTTCACTTGCTGAAGAAATGGAACGTGTGATTGGTGAAGGTGCCGTTTGGTGTCACCGCAATGCAATTGACAGCACACTACTGCAATTTATGCACACGCAGTCTCCCAAAATCACACGTGATTACATATCTATTTTTTATGGCAGTGGTACAAAAACTCACGATGCTGATTTTTTAATAGCGGCGCCAGCAATTGCCCGCATCATGGAAAAATACCCAAACCTCCGATTAACTATAGTCGGATATCTAACGCTTCCAGATTTATTGGCGCCTTACCAAGATAGAGTAGACCGAATTGGACTATTGAGTAATCTAGAAGTGTATTGGGAATTTCTTTCTCAAGCTGATATAAATATTGCGCCACTCAAACCAAACCTCTTCAACGACTGCAAAAGCGAAATCAAATGGTTAGAAGCGGCAATATTGGGAGTTCCTTCGGTTGTCACTGATACCAAAATGTATCTAGAAGTTTTACAAGACGGTGAAGATGTTTTAATTGCCTCTACACAACAAGAATGGTTTGAGAAACTTGACCAAATGATAGGTGACAGCCAATACCGTCTTCATATTGCACATCAAGCAAAACAAAAAGCCTTACGGGAGTATCACCCTACTGTAATGGCAGAAAATTTCCAAATTATTCTTGAAAACGCAATCTCAGAAGCAGTATTACAACACCGCGCAATACAAAAACAGACCAAAACAAAATTACTATTTGTCAATGTCTTATATCCACCTCAAGCGCTAGGTGGAGCAACAGGTGTAGTCAAAAATATAATTGACACCCTAAAAGAAAAATTTGATGATCGTTACGAAATTTCTGTTTTTACCTACGACTTACATAACCCCAACGGTTATGAACTATGTGAATACCTTCAAGACTCAGTTCATGTTACTCGTCTAAGTTTACCTCCCTATCCTGATATCGACTGGCGCTATCAAGACCAAAGGGTATACGAAATTTTTTCTCAATACATCAAATTAACACAACCAGACTTAATACACTTCCACTGTATACAGCGATTAACTGCATCAGTTCTCGAAGCCGCTGCTGACTTAAACATTCCTTCCATCGTTACCGTACATGATGCATGGTGGATATGCGACCACCAATTTATGCTCGACCGTGATGGAATAGAAAGGAATTTTCACCAAAATGACCCTCTAGTAGTCGCGCGTTACGCTGATGATTTAAATAAGTCACTTGCTCGGCGCCGCTATTTAGCACGACAGTTAAACCGTGCCAAACTAATTCTCGCCGTCTCTGAGTTTCAAGCTTCCTTATATAGTCTGAACGGTTTTACTCAAATTCAAGTCAACCGTAATGGCATCAAACCCTTACCAGTTCTAGCGCGAACTCCATCAAAACGAATTCGCTTAGGTTTCGCTGGTGGAATTTGTGTACATAAAGGATATTACTTTCTCAAAGAAGCCATCACAGCAGCGAATCTTTATAAAACAGAAGTTACAGTAATTAATTTATTTATAGACTCAGGTTTACCAAGACATGAAACCTGGGGTAGCACTCCAGTCCAATTGATACCAAAGCTGCCACACGAAAGAATGGCTGACTTTTATAGTCAAATTGATGTTTTAGTGGCGCCGTCATTATGGTCAGAAAGCTTTGGTTTAATCACGCGCGAAGCCACTTTGGCAGGAGTGTGGGTAGTCGCTTCCAATAAAGGTGGACTTGCAGAAGATATTTGTCCAGGTATAACTGGGGACATTTTTTCTCCTGACGATATAAATGAGTTAATTGATATTTTAAAACGAATTGAACAGGCGCCTGAAAAATACCAGAAGCAACTTGTACCGAATACTCAATACATACGAAGAATCGAAGAACAAATAAACGAACTAGAAACAATTTACGAATCTATCGTTTTAAATCATTCGTAAAAATACCAAACGTAGAGACGCGTTCACGTAGTGTCCCGCAGGGAATATATCGCGTCTTATTTTATTAAAAAATAACTAAAAATGTGAAAAAAATCAAAGTTTTAACATACATTACAGCTTACGAAGATAATCAAGCTGTAATAAATTGCGTTAGAGCTATTCAAAATCAATCATTTCCAGTTAATAAAATTTTTATTATTGATAATTCCCGTATTGAGCCTGTTTCACTTACTAACTCAACAAATATTATTATCGAACGTCATCCAGAAAATATAGGTATCGGCGCCGGATTGAATCTAGCACTAAATTTAGCACAAGCTCAAGTGTATGATTTTGTATGGGCTTTCGACCAAGATAGTGTACCTGCACCAGATTGTCTAGAGATGCTTTTAGAAGCGCATCAAAGATTATCTGAACAATATGAAATTGGTATTATTGCCCCAACTGCAATTGATGTAAAAACTAATACCGTTGTCGAAGGCGCCGTATTTGCAAAGTACCGTTTTATTGGATGCCAACACATAAATCAAATAGACTTTTATGAATGTGACGCTCCCATTACCTCTGGCTCATTAATTTCTATAGAAAAAGCTAAAACAATTTCTCCTCTACGTGCCGAATTATTTATTGACGGAATAGACCTCGATTATGGACTGCGATTGAGATATAAAGGTTATTCTAATTTGATTATTACTAAAGCTACCATGCAGCATAATTTTGGTAATCCCTTAGCTGTCAAATTTTTATATAAAAAATATTATATACATAAATACTCAGCGTTACGTCATTACTACATTTGTCGTAATCACACATATTTAGATATTAAATACGCTCAAGGATGGTATCGTTTATTAAGTTTAAAACATCGCATTAAATACGCTATTTGCACTATTATTAAAATTGTGTTATTTGATACTGAACAAAGACAGCTTAAGGTTTGGGCTTGTTTGGTAGGAACTTATCAAGGTTTAATAAATCAACTTGACAAAACATTTATTGACTCAATTAAGTAAAATATAATAAGTCGAAGCAAAAATAGTTAAACGTATTTAAAATAATATGAATTCAACTGTAAAACTACCTAGTGGTAAAATTAAAAAAATGGCAACGTGCTGCACCGCCAATCCTATCTAAGAAAGACCAAACCGGAAAAGCTTTGCAGCAGGCTGATATTTTTAATTAGTGTGGGATGCGCCCTTTATTTAGACTTTACTAAGCCTTTATTTGAAGAGGGCGCCTAAAATCTATGAAGAAGCTGATTCTTGAGCAGCGCTAACAGAACCTAGTTTCTTACCTGATGCTGCTGACTCACGACGAGGGGAAGAAGAACCTCCTTTCAGTTTTGGTTTAACGGAACGTCCACCTTCACCACGTCCACCTTCGCCATTATCCCAGGAACGACCACGACGTTCTCCTGAATATTCACGACGGGGTGAACCACCACCTCCACGAAGTTTTGGCTTGGGTGTTGGGGATAGTAGTTCTTCTTCAGTTGCATCAGCTTCGGTTTGTAACCAAGCTGGACGGGTTTGGTCGTAAGCTAGTTGTAACGCTGCTGCTGCTATTGCGTGAGCATCGTATTCTTCGCTCAACTCACGAACAATAGGTAAGAAGGATGCCAATCTTTCGCCAGTTAGTGCCTCGCGCACTTGTTCTTGTAACTTTTGAATATAGCGTGCTTCTATTTGCGCGCGTGTTGGAATTGGCAGTACTTGCCAAGCTTGACGAACGTGACGTTCAAATATTTGCTGTTTGCGACGCTCGAATGGCTGTACTAAAGTAATCGCAGTACCTTCTTTACCTGCACGACCTGTACGACCAATTCGGTGTACATAAGTTTCTACGCTATCAGGTAAGTCAAAGTTAATTACGTGTGATAGCTGGTCTACGTCTAAACCACGTGCAGCAATATCAGTTGCTACTACCCAACGAACTTGACGATTACGGAATCTTCCTAATAAACGTTCTCTGGCTTGTTGCGACAAGTCACCGTGATATTCATCGACACTATGACCTGCTGATTGAAGCTGGCTTGTAAGTTCTGCTGCTGTACGACGAGTACGTACAAATATCAACGCTGACTCTGGGTCTTCCATTTCCAAAATAGGTTGTAATGCTCTGGCTTTGCTCCAGTTACGAGGCACTACATACGCTACTTGGTTAATTTTGTTCGGCGCTGCTTTTGGTTGTTGTACGGTAACCGTAACGGGGTCATTCAAATAGTTGTTGACAAGCTGACGTATGCTTGGTGGCATTGTCGCTGAGAATAATGCCGTTTGACGCTCTGTTGGCGCCTGGGAGAGAATTTTTTCAACGTCATCGATAAAGCCCATGCTTAACATTTCATCGGCTTCATCTAATACAAACCAACGAACATAATCAAGTTTGAGGCTACCACGCTCTAACAAGTCAATTACTCGTCCAGGTGTACCAACGACGATGTGGACACCACGTCGCAGTTGCATAATTTGACGGTCTATCGACTGACCACCATAAATAGCTGCTGTACGTAATCCACTGTTGCCGATAAAAGTAGAAACTGCATCGTGAACTTGAATCGCTAATTCACGAGTTGGCGCCAAAACTAAAGCTTGTACGGCGCGATGGTTAACGTCTAATCTCTCTAATATAGGTAAGGAGAAAGCAGCGGTTTTACCTGTACCTGTTTGCGATTGACCAACAACATCACGCCCAGATAGCAAATGTGGAATCGCTTGTGCCTGAATATTAGTAGGTTCGGTGAAACCAAGTGTTTCTAATTGTTGTACACGTTCTTCTGAGAGACCTAATTCTTGAAAGGAAGGATTCATTAATTCTCCTAAATCTTCTTATTTGGTAATGGGTAATTAACTTGATATGGATAATAAGGGCTAATAGAAAAGGGTAATCGTTGTAATCAGCAAATAATCTACTAGCCATAACGGGCGAAGTTAACAGCTAATTAACAGCTACTAACTGTCTAACAACTTGACCATAAAGGTCATATGCATCGGCACCAGTAATTTCAACTTGGACGATGCTTCCTAAACTGGCTTGTCCACTAACGTATACAAGCCCATCAACTTCTGGAGCAAAACGACTCGAACGACCGATTAATTCACCTGTTTCTGGATTTTCCTGTTCAATCAGCACATCCACAACTTGATTCATAAGTTGTTGATTTTTATTTTCAGAAATCGGTTGCTGGAGTGCCATCAAGGCATCACGTCTTGTATCCATAATTTCTTGCGGTACCTGGTTAGGTAAATTTTGGGCTGGTGTTCCCTCCTCCGCTGAAAATGTAAATACCCCAACATGGTCAAATTCATGACGCTGAACAAATTGCAACAAATGTTCAAATTGTTCATCAGTTTCTCCAGGAAACCCAACAATAAATGTTGTCCGCAGCACTGCGTTTGGCAACGCTTCCTTGATGCGCTCGATAATCGCATCGTTAACTTGTCCTTGCCAAGGGCGATTCATCGCACGAAGAACATCAGGGTGTGAGTGTTGTAACGGTAAATCCAAGTAAGGTAAAACATTGGGTGTCTCTTGAATTGCCGCAATTACATCAGGGGTAAGTCCCGTTGGATAGGCGTAATGCATCCGAATCCACGGTACATCAACTTTACCTAACGCACGCAGTAACTCGGCTAACTTCGGTTTGCCATATATATCCATACCGTAGTTAGTTGTAATTTGAGAAATCAAGATAATTTCTCGCACTCCTTGAGATGCCAATTGTTCGGCTTCAGTAACAATTGATTCTATAGTACGTGAACGTTGGTTTCCTCTGAGATGGGGAATTATACAAAATGCACACCTATAATCGCATCCTTCAGCAACTCGCAGGTAAGCTACGCCTTCTGTCGTTGTTCGGTAGCGTGGTGTCAACTCATCCGCTATATAAGTTGGCTCGGCACTAACTTCTTTTACTCGCTGGCCACTTGATGCGCGCTCAATCACGTCTACGATTTTGTGATAATCGCCCGTCCCCACTACTGCAACCGCTTCGGGCAACTCTTCCAATAATTGCTCTTGGAAATGCTGCGCCATACAGCCGGTAATGACAATTTTCTTGTTCGCTTCTGCTAGTTCGACTAAAGTCCGAACCGATTCAGCGCGCGCCGCTTCAATAAAACTACATGTATTTACAATAACGTAATCTGCTAACTCTTCGTTACTATCTACGCCATAACCTGCTTCTACAAGCAGTCCCAGCATATGCTCCGTGTCAATTCTATTTTTCTCGCAGCCTAGATGAGAAATGGCAATCGTTGGCTTTTCACCCATATTTTAATATCATTCTTGCTTATTTTGTCACGTTTGTTAATTATCAAACAGTTAAGCATTATTTTCCCTTCACTATATCGTGGAATTTGATTTTACATTCGAGAGTGATATCCCTACAAATGCTTATCATGCGTCTGGCGCCCTTCCCTAGGGGCTAAGACTGCTTACAGTAACGAGACATGCTATGATTGTGCTTGATTCTGTGTTTCCAGAGAAAAAACCAAATTTATTCTTAGGGCAAATTTAACACTCTTTACAATTCTACAACTTTATCGCTGTAGGTATTGTACACTACCGGAGCTAGCAAATGCGTTGTGAATTTACCCGTAGTCAAGTCCGCCCTCTGGATGACTAGGTATACGAACTTTCGTTCATTATTACCAGTCTGTGGCGTATCCAAAAGAAGTCGCAACCCGTAGGTAGTATCGCAAGCGCGCATTTTATGCTGCCGTGCGGTGGTGTTAGCTCGTTGCTCTTTTTAAAAAGCGCGGGAGCTGTGGGCTGCTTGTTATCTCACTTTATTCATCACGTCGCCATTCTACAGGAAAGTGTACAGTTTGTGTAGACTTTTCCACATAGTACGAGTCAGAGTGTATTTTATTAAGTGGCAGTCTCCTCTTGTAGCCACTTTCTATCTTAACATATCTTATGAAATGTTTCACCTCAAATTATTCCTTAAGGAGGAGGCAGAAAACCGAACCATATAGCACATATTTGAGAAAATATAGCAAAGTCTACCCCTTTCACTTTCAGCACGGTTGTTTTTCAATAGAGAAGGCTGTGACATTAGATAGAGGACTCCGCAAGAGCGGTTTAATTGAAGAGTGGACTTATATCAGTTATTTAAAACCCAAACCCCAATTATTGGCGTGGTTCACCTTTTGCCGCTGCCGACTTCTCCACGTTGGGGGGGAAGTTTGAAAGCGGTTATTGACCGCGCCGAAAGAGAAGCCGCTGCTTTAGCCAGTGGAGGAGTTGACGGTATTATAGTCGAAAATTTTTTCGATGCGCCATTTACTAAAAACCAAGTTGACCCAGCTGTTGTCAGTGCCATAACGGTAGTAGTGCAGCGAATTCAAAATTTAGTTACGCAACCCATTGGGTTGAATGTGTTGCGGAATGACGCCAAAAGCGCTATGGCAATAGCTAGCTGTGTTCATGCACAATTTATTCGCGTTAATGTTTTAACAGGGGTGATGGCAACCGACCAAGGATTAATTGAAGGAGAAGCACATCAATTACTACGCTATCGGCGTGAATTAGGTAGCGATGTCAAAATTCTTGCTGACGTACTTGTTAAACACGCACGTCCCCTTAGTTCTCCCAATTTGACTGTTGCCGTCAAAGATACAATTGAACGTGGTCTAGCTGATGCAGTTATTTTATCTGGCTGGGCGACAGGTAGCCCACCAAATTTAGAAGATTTAGAATTAGCATCCGCTGCTGCTGATGGGACTCCAGTATTTATAGGCAGTGGTGCTAGCGTGGATAATATAGCTACACTAATGCAAGCTGCGGATGGTGTAATTGTATCTAGTTCGCTCAAACGTCAAGGGCGGATTGAGCAAACTATCGACCCCAACCGTGTTGCTACATTTGTCGAAGCAGCCAGAATGATCCGTAATTCTAGTAACAACTTTAGTAGTAATTCCAAAGGTGGCAAAAATTCTACGTCTTCGGTAAAACTACATTCTTAGCTCGCTATATGGTGCGTGACGCTAGTAGGTTATTGGCTTCGGTTGAAAATTTTTTATTGCGTCACGCACCCCACCCTTTAATTCTAACCCCTTGATCAAAAATTATGAGTCGCCGTCGTCCTATCCCTTGGATTCATCGCACTTCGCGCTTAATTATTGCTGCGATAGCTGGACTTGGTGCTGTGAACACTGGCTATCTTAGCTACGTCAAGTTAAGCGGAGGCGCCGTTGCCTGTGTGAATAAAACTGCTGGTTGTGATAGTGTTCTCTCTAGCCCTTGGGCAACAATTTTTGGTGTCCCATTAGCTATATTTGGGTTTTTGGCTTATGCCAGCATGACTGGTTTTGCACTGGCGCCATTAGCTATTAAGCCAGAAACGAATAAAGAGCAACGCAAAAAATTAGAAAACATAACATGGCTATTACTACTAGCTGGTAGCATAGCCATGACCGTGTTTAGCGGTTACTTAATGTACTTGCTCGCTTTCCAAATCAAAGCTGTTTGTTATTACTGTATTGCAAGTGCATTATTTTCACTTAGTATATTAGTATTAACTATTATTGGTCGTTCGTGGGACGATATCGGTCAAATATTGTTTACAGCAGTTATTGTTGGTATGGTAACGCTAATCGGTACTCTTGCTGCTTACGCTCCCATTAATAACTTGGTTGCAAATGGAAATAATGCTGACCCAACTAACCCAAATCGTGCTGGTGTAACTGTCGCACAAACTGGGTCTGGGGGCGGACAAATTTTCTTCGATCCACGCAAAACCACAAATCCTAACCCAGAATCAGGTTGGGAAATAACTACTACCAGTGGCGAAGCTGAAATTCAATTAGCAAACCACTTGGCTAAAGTTGGGGCCAAAGAATATGTTGCTTTTTGGTGCCCGCACTGTCACGAACAAAAGTTACTGTTTGGTAAAAAAGCTTACAAAGTAATTACAGATAATAACGTTAAAACAGAATGCGCGCCAGAAAGCCCAGTTGGTAAACCACAAGATTGTAAAGCTGCTGGCGTTCAAGGTTTTCCCACTTGGATTATTAATAACAAATCTTACAGTGGAGTCCAGAACTTGAATGATTTAGCGAACGCATCTGGTTACGCTGGTCCTCGTAATTTCAAATACTTCAGGTAATCATTTTGTTTGTAAGGTTTTATAAAATTTACGCCTTCTCTAACGTTAGAGAAGGTATTTTTATTTATTGAAAACTATATATTTTTGTAACAAATTATGGATAATTGTTGCAGATGGTAATAAATTGTTATTTAGTTAATATTTTAATAGCTGCTAAATAGGCTACTCTCATGCTTGTGATTTAGTTTTATCACAAATAATTACATTTCAAGATAATTAGACTTGAAAAATCGTTATAAATTCAAATATGCCATAGTAATGACTATAGCAGTAACTGCTCAAACAACTTTTATGTTTAAAAACTCGGCTCGGTAATTAGAAATGAGTAAGCAGCGATATAAGTTTCTGCAAATGTTTCTGTTCAAGCAAAAACGACGTCTTTTAAATCGAAGAGAGTTATTTGTTTCACTTGGAGTTGCAGGCTGCATTCTTGCTCTACGCGTACTAGGATTTTTTCAGCTTTTTGAATGGATTACGTTAGATATATTTTTCCAGTTACGCCCATTAGAAACGTATCCTCAACCTATCATAATTATTGCTGTTGATGAGATATCATTAAGAACTATTGGTACGTGGCCTGTACCAGACCGTACAATAGCCGAGTTATTGACGAAATTGAATAAGTATCAGCCACGTGCTATTGGCTTAGATATTTATCGAGATTTTAAAGTCTATCCTGGTCACGAAGAGCTACTAGCTGCTTATAAAGGCGCACCAAACTTAGTTGGTATTGAGAAGCTATCGCAAAATCAAGATAATCATGTTTTGCCACCAATTGGTTTAAGTAGAAGCCAAGTAGGTTTTAATAATATAGTACTTGACAGTGATGCGAAAGTACGGCGAAGTTTACTATATTGGCACACATACAATGAAAAGCACGAAAGTTTTGCGCTTAAAATCGCAAAGCTTTATTTACAATCAGCGGGGATTGTACCATTAGCAGCACAGAGTAATCCAGAGTATTTAGAGTTGGGAAAAACAGTCTTTCCTCGCTTTTTACCAAACGATGGTTCGTATATAGCAGCGGATAACAGAGGCTATCAAATTATATCTAATTTCCCTAAACCTAGCTGTGCAACTTGTTCTCCTGATAATTGGGGTTTTCGTAAAATTTCATTACGCGAAGTTCTCAACGATAAAGTTCCAGAAAACTGGATTAAAGACCACATTGTCTTGATTGGTTCCACTGCACCTTCTCTACAAGATTATGTGCAAATACCATATTCTAGTCGATTTGTTGGTCAAGCTAAAACGATAGCTGGAGTTGAACTGCAAGCCTATTTTATTAGCGAAATAATTTCCGGCGCCTTATACTCAAGGCCATTAATCAAAGTATGGTCAGACCCAATTGAATACTTATGGATTTGGGTGTGCGCGTATTTAGGTGTAGTTACACGATATCAAATTCAGAAAACTACCATAAGCTTTGTAATAATTATATTGTTTGGTTCTGTACTAGCTGGAAGCGCATTTGTAATATTTCTTGATGGTTGGTGGATACCGATTATACCCGGATTAATTAGCTTATCTGCTTCAGCGTTTGTCGTTACTTGCCAAATTACTTACGTTCAAGAAGAGTTAAAACGGTCTAAAGAGTTTTTAGACCAAATTATCAACACAATTCCTGACCCCATTTTTGTTAAAAATAAAAACTATCAGTGGATTGTTCTAAATGAAGCTTACTGTGAATTTTTGGGTTATCCAAAAGAAGTTTTGTTAGAAAAAAGTGACTACGAATACTTTTCTGACTCTCAAGCCAAAGCATTTCGGTATCATGACGATTTAGTTTTTAGAACTCAAGAACCATGTGAAACCGAAGAACAATTTACTGACAAAAATGGTAATACTTATTCAATCGCCACAAAACGTTCGCTCCACAAAGACGCTGCTGGTAACTGCTACTTAGTAGGAGTCATTCGTGATATTACCAAACGAAAATTAATCGAAGAAGACCTTAAACGCGAGAAAGCAGAGTTATTTCGTTCCAATAAGGAGTCAAAAATCCGAGAAGACCGCTTACGTTACTTAGCCTATCACGACCCCCTCACAGGTTTACCAAACCGCAAACTATTCGCCGAACAACTCGAAGAATCACTCTTATGGGCCCAAAGCAATAGCCTTATGGTTGGATTATTGTTCATTGACCTAGATGGGTTCAAAAAAGTTAATGATACTTTAGGTCACGAGATGGGAGACCGATTATTAATTACTGTTGCTAGCAGACTCAACAACTGCCTGCGTGGAAGCGATACAGTCGCACGGCTTGGTGGTGACGAATTTACCGTCATACTACGTGCAATACCCAAAAAAGAAGTCGCCGCCAAAGTCGCTGAAAAAATACTACTAACAATCACAGAACCAATTCTCTTAGAAGGTAACGTTGCCAGAGTATCTGCAAGTATTGGTATTAGCATATACCCTACAAATAGTCATGATACTGAAACCATAATCAAGCAAGCTGATGCTGCAATGTATCGTGCCAAACACATGGGTAAAAATCGTTATGAGTTTGCTTAAAAACTCTCAATAAAAAATATTCAAAACCCTCTTGTGGAATGGTATCCTTGCCCGTTACAAAAGTAGAGGAGACAAAATGGCGCCCCACAACATTGCAGAACTAAATTTTTATAACCTTTATAACCTGAGTATTAATTACAAAGTAGTAAATATTATAACTAAAAACACTAATTATAATTATATTATCTTTGATATCAGTGCAACCTATAATTCGTGTTTTACGACTATTTAAGCCAAAAATATAGTCATTTTTACCATTGTTATAGCTTTTATTCTACTCATCGCTGCTTGGCTATTAGTATTTTTTGATAAGTATGTTGTCTGGATTACACGGTATTTATACGTAAGTGTATTCAAATATTGTAAAAGAAAGACAGATCTGTAACGATTAACGTGTTATTTCTGAAATAAATATCTATCTTTTGGGTGATGCGAGCCAAGATATAGCAGCAGTATGACTTTGACGTGTTATTTCTGAAATAAATATATCGCTCTTTTGGGTGATGTAAGGCAAGATACAGCAACAGTATTAATAGTATTAATTAAGTATTAGTTTAGTTTTTTAGGTTTTTTATTCAGTTGGTTATGCCTAATTACCAACTCGTAATTAATTTAAAATTTAATTTGTAACAACAAAGACTCGAATCTTTGTTAAATGTTTGTTAAAAGTTTATAGGCTTTTCACTTTTCAGAAATATTTTCAGCAGAAAGACTTACATAAAAGAGTTACATATTTATACTTTAGCCATACAAAGGAGTAATACTGAGCTTATGGTAACTAGTTTAAAATTAGCAAGTGCGCTATTGTTTTTTGTCGCCGCCCATGTATTAGTTCCAAGAATAGCTGATGCCGCAGCAATGTTGAATCAACCTGTTGCCGCAGCAAATCGTTTAACTAATATTGAACTTAATAACCAAAACTCCAATCAAGTACAGGTGCTTCAAAATTCCTATAGCGAATACGAACCGCCTAATTACGGTGGACCAGATAGTGAACACGCCAGTGGAACAAGATAAATATTAATTAGAAGTTAAGAGTTAAAAGTTATAAGTTAAAAATTCAACTCATAACTCATAAACTTTTATGATTTATACCAAAGTTGATTTTGCACAAGCGTATGTAATTCCCAGTCAGTATTGGGAGATGGAAAGTCCGTGCGGTAATGTCCACCCCTGCTTTCAGTTCTAAAAGCTGCACTCTTAAGAATTAAGTAAGCAACATCAAGCAAATTGCGGGTTTCTGCCCACAGTGGCAGCAGCTTTTCCACGCTAGATATATTAAATACGCATTCAGTCGGACGCAGAGCAACTAAAAATTGACTAAGCGGTAAACTATTAAAATCATGCTGCCAAGTTTCAACAGTTGTAATAGCGCTTTCTAAAAGATTTTGTTCACGACATATCCCAGCACTTAGCCACATCAAACGCGGAATATTTTCGCGCAAGTCATTAAGATAAACTTGACAAGACTCAAGTTGCACTGCACTTAACGTAAAATCTACGGTGTTTGTCTCTATTGTAGAAATTTTTGCCTGCTCTAATTTAATATTCGCCATTTGGGCACCAAACACAATGCATTCGAGCAGTGAATTGCTCGCTAAACGGTTTGCTCCATGAACTCCTGTATTAGCTGTTTCTCCAACAGCATATAAACCGTTTATATTAGTGCTATTAGTTAAATCACTGACAATGCCACCCATCCAGTAATGTGCAGCAGGAGCGACAGGAATTGGAGCTGAGAATACATCTACTCCCCAGAACTCACATATTTTAACAATGTTGGGAAAGCGATAGCGAATAGTTTCCTTAGGAATAGGGCGCATATCTAGCCATACATTTGCCGTTGATGGGTCAGAAGCATTTTTTTGTAGGTGGCTATAAATTGCTCGACTAACAATATCGCGTGGCGCCAGTTCGCCGGCTTCATGATAATCGAATGCAAAGCGCCGTCCAGTATCATCAATTAAATGGGCGCCTTCACCCCGAACAGCTTCGCTTATCAAAAAACGGTCTGCACCAGCTTTAGTCAAAGCAGTTGGATGAAACTGTACAAATTCTAAATCACGTAAAATGGCGCCAGCTCGCCAAGCAATAGCTACACCATCACCAGTGCTTACCGCTGGGTTAGTTGTCTGTGCAAATACTTGACCTCCACCACCAGTTGCCAATACAACAGCAGCAGCATGTACCCAAGTAATTTGATTATCGTGAAATAAACTAATACCACAACAGCGCTGTGTTTCTGGTTCAAGCCATAAATCTAATGCCAGCGCTTGTTGAATAACACGAATATTAGGACGTTTAAGAACCTGATTTGCTAAAGTCGTCGTGACTTCGCGTCCTGTTGTATCAGCAGCATGAAGAACACGATGCCTAGAGTGAGCAGCTTCCAGAGTTAGTGCCAAATTATTACCGTGACGGTCGAAAGCGACACCTAAATCTACAAGCGACTTAATACAAACTGAAGCATTCTGAGCCAGAAACTCAACTGCCGCCACATCACATAACCCAGCGCCAGCTTTTAAAGTATCTTCAATATGTAACTGCGGAGAATCTTCAGGCGAAACAGCTGCCGCTATACCACCTTGTGCCCAATCACTAGCAGATAATGAAATAGTTTCTTTAGTAATTAAGCCAACTCGCAAGCTTTCAGGTAAACACAGTGCAGTATAGAGTCCAGCCGCACCGGCGCCTACTACTAAAACATCAAATTCATTCTTAACAGCGTTCAATTGACAAACTTACAGGTAAGGGGGGTGTGGGAGTGTGGGAGTGTGGGAGTGTGGGAGTGTGGGAGTATAAATATAGATTATTTATCTCACTCTCTCACCCTCTCACTCTCTCACCCTCACATTTTTATCTATAAATACCGTTATTGTAACGGTCGTCACCTTCGGTAAAAACAGACTCAACTTCATTAACAACGAAGTTGTTGAGATTAGCTTCCAGAATTTGCTTTTGGCGTTCGCTAAGTCCTTTCAATTCCAAAACCTCCTGAACATCTTTGTATGGAGCATTTTGAACGATTTTACTTGCGAGCGTTGGGTAAAGTCCTGGGAAACGCTGGAAAGAAGCAATATTGGTATTATTTAAATCTATTTTTTTACCATAAACTTCTGCCAGTCTGTCATCTGCACGGTTACGATACGTTTCGCTAGTTTCTGCCGCGAATACAGGAACCGACCGAAAAGCAAAGCTATTCAATGTACTAGCTTGAACAGGTTGAGAAGTGCCCAACCATCCTAAACAAGCTACTAACAAGCTAAATACTGATAATATACGCGCGAATCGTTTCACGATACTTTCCACCTTTCATCATCGAACAAATATCACTGTTTTAAGAGTCAATAGTCAATAGTTAAACTTTGACAACCGACAACTTATAAACCAACACAGCAGTTATCAGAAACTAATATACAGCGTATTAACACTCAAAACTCTGATGCCTTATGGGTTTGGTTAAATTTTTGCTAAAAACTAACGAAAACGGTTAATCTACCGTGAATTTTTTCATGAAGGAACGATACAAATCTACACAATGTCCTTAAGCAAAGTTTAAGCAAACATGGCAGCAGCCAAAAACAACATATCAACCAAAATAGTACTTAACACGGCGCCACCAAAGGCAAACCAATGATTTCGGTGTCTTACCAATGGTAAAATTCCCACTGTTAACAATACAGCTCCAAGAATTACTCCCCATAACTGACCCATTGGTGTTTCCACCTGAATCAAAGCTGCCTGTAAAATCCCCGGTACTGCTTCTGGCTCCACACGCATAATTTGGCGCCAATAAGGTATTAAATTTGTTAAATAAAAATAAATATCTGTGACAACAGTGCCAAAAAGCGAACCTAAGTAAAACCAGTTACCAACTTTACCCCAATTGCGCTGCAAGCACCATATCGCAAAAGGTAAACCAATAGCTTCTACGGGTAAATGCCATAGTGGTTCCCATCGTAACCAACCCCAATAAATCGAGCCAGCCAACCAACTCCAGCTAAAACCATAGAGTAAATCACCCCATATATAAGTTTTGTGATGCGACATTAAGCTGAAACTTAGCCACATCCAAAACCCAGTTAATCCCAAGCTTAAAGCTGGTAAAGCTCTAACTAAAGGCGCCTCAATAAATACTGGCACCGACACCAAAAATACTGCCGCACCAAAAATGAGAAGCGTAACAGGAGGTACTAACGATACAGGCGCTGTAGATGTATAAAGCGTAAAATCACTTGTTAAATCATTCTTTAAATCTAGAAGTTCGGTTTCAGTAGCAACGGTGCTGGATTCCTCTTGCGTATCTAGTATCTCTAATGATTGGGTAGAAGCTGCGCGTGCAGGCAAAACTGTGTTAACCAAGGTTGTATTAACCAAAATTTTAATTTTAATATTTGTTACTTAACTTTATCTTACTTAAAGTAACATAACAATAAATCCCCCCCCCTAGGGCATTTAAAAACATTATACCCCGTAGAGACGCGTTCACGTAGTGTCCCGCTCTTAATAATCACGTCTCTACATTTGAAATAAATGTCACCCGGAACCGCTGACGCTGATAACGTAAAGTTGGATAATTCATAAAACGCAGCAACTTCGGGAGTCTGGTTAATGGCAACAATGTTTATAGCAGGTGTAGATTATTTACCTGCATTCACCTACTTGATGCAGTCCGGTAATACCACTGTGGGTGAGTCAAACTTAATTTGGCAGGTTATACAAGGTATCGTTTTAGGCATAGTGCAGGGCATTACAGAGTTTTTGCCCATTAGCAGCACAGCGCACTTAATTATCTTTCGGGATGTCTTGGGATGGAAAGCGACATGGAGTAAAGCCGCAATCGACGGAATTCAACTAGGCAGCGTTTTTGCTGTTGGCTGGTATTTCCGTAAAGATATTTTTAGTATTTTGGAAGGCGCCTGGGCTGCGTTTCAGCGTAAAGATTGGGAGCGTGAGGAATGGAAGATATTTGTTGGAATTATAATTGGTACGGCGCCTGCGCTTTTAGGTGGGCTAGTGTTAAAAATATTAAAAGTCGAATTAGAAAGCCCGCTAATGATTGCTTGCATGTCGATAATAATGGCAACACTACTAGGGTTAGCGGAGAAAATAGGTTCACGTAAGCGTGGGTTTGAAGAATTAGAAATAAAAGATGGAATTCTCGTTGGTTTAGGGCAGATGATAGCTTTATTACCAGGTGCTTCGCGTTCTGGCTCAACGCTGACAACTGCTCTGTTTTTAGGATTGGAACGTCAAACTGCGGCTAGATTCTCCTTCTTGCTGGGATTTCCAACTCTTGCTATTGCCACATTAGTTCAGACCAAAGACGTTCTCACCGTATCAAATATGTTTGTGCCAATGATTGTTGGCATTATTTCGACCTTTATATTCTCTTATTTATCCATCGCTTGGCTGCTCAAATTCCTACAGCGCAATAGCAACTGGGTGTTCGTTTGGTATCGTCTCGCTTTTGGTGCGGCTATTTTAGGTGCCATTGCCACAGGAGTAAAAGGCTTGTAAGGTGCGTGACGCTATTAGATGGCTTGCTTCGTTTTAAAATTGTAATAGCGTCACGCACCCTACTCATTTATGTCCGGTATTAAACCTGCTCGTATAACAAAAGTATTATCTGACTCGATAGCTGCTGAAATTGGCTTTGAAGCAGGAGACGCAATTGTCAGCATCAATGGTAGTCATCCACGCGATTTGATTGATTATAGATTTTTGTGTGCCGATGAGGTACTCGAACTTGAAGTATTAGACGCATCGGGTAAAACTCACTGCCTTGAGATTGAAAAGGATTATGACGAAGATTTAGGGTTAGAGTTTGAAACTGCGCTATTTGATAATCTAATCCAGTGCAATAACAAATGCCCGTTTTGTTTTATTGACCAACAACCACCAGGTAAGCGCGAGTCTTTATATTATAAAGACGATGATTACCGTCTTAGTTTTCTTTATGGTTCATATTTGACGCTGACCAATTTATCTGCTCGCGAATGGCAACGCATCGAAGCAATGCGACTTTCGCCTTTATTCGTATCTGTACATGCTACGGAACCCGATGTTAGAATTAGACTTCTCAAAAATCAGCGTGCTGGTGAGATATTAGAACAAATCAAGTGGTTTCAAGAACGGCGCCTGCAAATTCATGCACAAGTAGTAGTGTGTCCAGGTATAAATGATGCCAAACATCTGGAACAAACAATTCGTGATTTAGCGTCGTTTTATACAGGTGATGTGCCTGCGGTAGCATCAATTGCGGTGGTACCTGTAGGATTAACGCGATTTAGACCTACTGAAGACGAACTTGTACCTGTCACCCCTGAAAAAGCTAGAGAAGTGATTTCACAAGTTAAAAGTCTACAAGAGGAGTTTCGCAAAAAGTTGGGTTCTACTGTTGTTTGGTTAGCGGATGAATGGTTTTTGATTGCTGGTGAGGAGTTACCATGTGAAGTTGATTACGAAGATTATCCCCAAATTGATAACGGTGTTGGTTCAATTCGCTTGTTTATCAAAGAATTTACAACCACAGCATCGGAATTATTACCAGCAAAAGTCAAACCCAGAAAATTTACTTGGGTTGTGGGCAATGCTGTAGAAAAAGCATTTCAACCTTTAAACCAACAGTTAAATTCGGTTGAAGGATTGCAAGTGAATATGCAAGCTTTATCAAGCGAATACTGGGGGCAAGATATAAGTGTCACTGGATTACTTACTGGTCATGATTTGTTATCTAAATTACAAGGTGTTGATTTAGGTGATGGAATTTTATTACCAAGCGTCATGCTTAAACACGGTGAATTAATCTTTCTGGACGATATTAGTGTGCAGGAAGTCGCTTCTAGACTCAATACCAAAATTTTTCCAGTCACTGGGGTTAATGAGTTAATAAACACCTGTATAAATTAGACTATTAGTGATAAGCTACCTTTAATTAAAAGCGTTTGCTTTTTCTACTAGCAAACCCAGGAATTTTTATTCCTTCCATTGCGTGCGTTCGTTAATCTTTTAATGAACGCAGGATGGTTTTGACTCGATTGCTTCCGCTGATAATGCCAATTATGTGTTGGCTAATAACTATTTTAATCGTAAACAACCAACTGAGGATTAGGGCGTGATCAAACGGGCTAAATTAGTTAAGGAAGAAATAATTAAGTCAACCAAGGTAAACAACGTTACAAAATTTGGCTTATTTTTCTTTAATTTACAATTTATTATTTTTCATTTGTTCAGTATTCCGGCAACGGCAGCCTCGGATACAAATTTAACTATTATTTATAGTCAAGACAACGCCAATCAGTGGTCAGGTATTACCAATCGCATACAGGCAGCAGGCGTTAATTATTGCGTTGTTTCTCTAGATTCAATAAGAACTGCTGCTGACTGGGGAGAGCGTAGAGTTTTATTTTTACCCAACGTTGAAACATTAAGCCCTGGACAAGTTATAGCTTTAGAAGAGTGGATGAGTAAAGGCGGGCGCCTAATTGCATCGGGGCCTGTTGGAACTACATCGGCGCCAGGAGTGCGGCAGCTAGTACGCGCGTTACTAGGTGGTTATTGGGGGTTTAGTCTTAATAATGTTCAAAAAATTCAGCCATCGAAAGTAAAAGTTACTCAAGATTGGGCAAAAGCTGGCGCCTTTGGACAAGTGCGCGGTGGAGTGATTATTTCCGATGACTCTACTGGACAGTCAGCAGCACTATGGGATACAAAAGACAACTCAACAGCAGTTTTAACAACCGAACGTTCAACCTTTTTTGGTTGGCGGTGGGGTGTTGATACAGTTGCTGCCAGCGAATTAGATTCTAGATGGTTACAAGCAGCAGTTAACCGTCACATGCAGTTGCCACCAGGCGCCGCTAGAACAGTTCTAGGTGGCGCCAAAAATTGTGCAACATCCCTAGCACAACTTCCAAAATCTTCGCCTTCCACATCTATCGCAACAGCTCCACTTACACAGCAATTTGCTACAGAGCAATTTGGAGCAGTCAAAGTTGATCCCTCAATATTTAACTCTCCAACAGCAACAAACTCTCAAAGTGGTTTTCCTCGGAATGTACCTAGAAGCGACGAAGCAATTGACCAACTCGAACAAAGAGTACGTCTAGATGTAGAGCCAAATTCCACTAAACCAATAAGTGCTTCTGAAGCAGCAGCGCTTCGCCAGGAATTACAAAATTTAATTGGACGAGTTGAAAGTTCTCAGCTATCAGCATCGGCAATTTCAGGTAAAGCGCAGTCAGTTAAAGCACAACAAGCACAGTTTGCATCAGTTAGACCTGGGGCACCAACTTTTAGTACCGACCAAGCGCGTCAAGTAGCAGATTCAATACCGCAACTTGTCGCTAGAAGACAATATGCTCAAGCTCGTTCAGCATGGTTAGCAACGCGCAGTGCTTTATGGAAACAGTTTCCTGTTGACCAACGGATAGCACAACCAGAAATTCGGGCGATGTGGCTTGATAGAGGTACGATAGTTCGAGCCGGAAGTGAGGCAGGACTCGCGCGTATTTTTGACAGACTCGCGCAAGCAGGAATAAATACGGTATTTTTTGAAACAATTAACGCCAGCTATCCAATTTACCCAAGTAAAGTGGCGCCGCAGCAAAACCCATTGATTCGCGGTTGGGATCCCCTTGCTTCTGCTGTGAGACTAGCAAAAGCTCGTGGTATGGAATTACATGCTTGGGTTTGGGTATTTGCCGCAGGTAATCAGCGACACAACGAGTTACTAAATATAGACAAAAACTATCCAGGCCCAGTACTGGCAGTAAATCCTTCTTGGGCAGGATATGACCATAGAGGTCAAATGGTACCTCAAGGGCAAGGTAAACCATTTTTCGACCCAGCCAATCCCCAGGTAAGGCAATATTTGCTAAGGTTATACGAAGAAATAATTACCAAATATGACGTAGACGGTTTACAGCTAGATTATATTCGTTACCCATTTCAAGACCCTAGTGCAGGAAGACTTTATGGGTATGGAACAGCAGCACGTCTTCAATTTCGGCAAATATACGGTATAGACCCAGCTACAATTTCACCAAGTCAAACAGACTTATGGCAGAAATGGACGGCATTTCGCACCGAGCAAGTTAATAGTTTTGTAGCAGAAGTCTCACGTTCCTTACGGCAAAAGAAACCTGATTTAACTATATCAGTAGCCGTATTTCCCTTACCAGAACAAGAACGAATTCAAAAAATTCAGCAAAACTGGGAAGTTTGGGCGAGACGAGGCGATATAGATTTAATAGTACCGATGACCTATGCGCTAGATACTACACGCTTCGAGCGACTCGCACAACCGTGGATAGCATCCACACAATTTGGGCAACTTGGTGCAGCATTATTAGTACCAGGTATACGCTTACTAAACCTACCAACACCAGGAGCATTCGACCAACTTCAAGTAATTAGAGACTTACCTGCTGTTGGTTATGCATTATTTGCTGCAGAAAATTTAACAGGTGAATTGCAACAAGTATTTAATAATACCCAAGGTAATTCAGCTACCGTTAAATCATCAACAGGCGCCTCTGAACCAATACCACATCGTCAACCCTTTAAAACAGCAGCAGCACGTTACACAGCATTACAAACAGAATGGAAATGGATTGAGCAAAACAATCGATTAAAATTAACACCAACAGGACTATCAGCTTTCAAAGAACAAGCAAATGTCTTAGAAACAGCATTAAATCAACTAGCAGAAACACCCAGTGCTTCACGCTTAACCACAGCAAAGTCATCACTTGCGCGTTTCCAATCACAATTTAGAGGGTGGATGCGTCAGCAGTCAGCAGAAAATGCTTACCAAGTGCGCGTTTGGGAAAATCGTTTAGGAGCAATTGAAAAATTGTTACGCTATGGTGAACGCTCGCAACGGATGTAACGGGTGTAACGGATATAACGGATAAGTTATTTGTAGGTTGGGTCGAGGAACGTAAACGTAGTTTTCCTGCAGGGAGATCCAACAAAGGAGATAGTAAGTACTTTTATCATCCTAACGCTGGAGTTCATAAAAGATAACTATTGACTACCATTTTCATAAATGTAACGGATAGTTTAAAAATTCCATCCGTTACATCCGTTGTATCCGTTGCTAACTGCCTTTATGAAAAAGCTCGCACGTTTAACACTACCTATATTGTTACTTGCAGTATCTGCCTGTACTCAAACAGTAGCAACTCCAGAAAATCTCTCACAAACGTCTACCGAAGTTTCTACAAAAGAGCTAGCGCAAAATCAAAATATAAAACAAGCTAAAAATACTACTATCCTCACTCAGCCACTCAACCCTACACCAATTCGCATTGATATTAAAAACTTACCTAAACCTTTTACAACAGACAGTGCATCAAAATCTCCCCAAGTTATTCCAATACCTGAAAATCCCACTTTAAATGTTCCTGCTGGATTTAAAGTAAATGTATATGCCGAAAATTTAGAGGCGCCACGTTGGTTAGCATTAACTCCTTCGGGTGATGTTTTAGTAACAGAAACACGACAAAACCGCATTCGCTTATTACGAGACACTAACGGGGACTCCGTTGCGGATGTAAAAACAACATTTGCAGGCGCCCAAAATGGCTTAAACATTCCATTTGGAATGACGTTTGCTGGTAATTATTTTTTTCTAGGTAATACGGATGCTGTTTTACGGTTCCCTTATACTAAAGGGCAACAGCAACTTAGTGGTGTTGGTGAAAAAATCACTAACTTACCAGGTGGAGGATATAACCAACATTGGACACGTAACGTCGTTGCCGCACCCGATGGGAATAAAATATATGTATCTATTGGTTCCGAGTCAAACGTTGAAGAAGAGCTAATACCGCGCGCTTCAGTACAGGTAATGAATTTAGATGGTAAAAATAGACAAACATTTGCTTCAGGTCTAAGAAACCCTATAGGTTTAGATTTTCATCCAGTTACCAAAGAACTTTATACAACAGTTAATGAACGTGATGGTTTGGGAGATGATTTGGTTCCCGACTACTTCACGCGCATTCGTCAAGGAGAATTTTATGGTTGGCCATATGCATACATAACACCTAATTATATAGACCCACGTCAAACAGCAAACGGTAAAAGTAAACGTCCTGATTTAGTAAAAAATACTCGTACACCTGATGTGCTATTTCAAGCTCACTCAGCCGCACTAGGTTTGCAAGTTTACGATAGTAAAACATTTCCAGCTAAATACCAAAACGGCGCCTTTGCAGCATTTCGTGGTTCTTGGAATCGTAATGCAGGAACTGGTTACAAAGTCGTATTTATTCCTTTTGATACAAATGGGCGCCCGCAAGGTTATTATGAAGACTTTCTAACAGGGTTTCTACAAGACCCCAGTATTCCAACTACATGGGCACGTCCAGTGGGTTTACTTGTGGCACCAGATGGTAGTTTATTAGTTACCGATGAAGCAAATAACAGGATATATCGAATTCAATACCAAAAATAGATAATCCAGAGACGCGAAGTTTCGCGTCTCTAGATTTAAAACCATCCTTCTTGTTCCAGCGTTTCTATCATTTGAAGCCCGCGCATATCTCCGACACCTAAAATAGCGGCTTTTGCATCTTCGCGTACTCCCAGGTCGGTGTCTTCGGCAAAGGTTTGGATTAAGGCATCAATTGCAGTGGCGTAAACTACGTTAGAAGGTAGCTCACGACATAATTGCCCAATAGACCAAGCGCAATTACTCCGAACTGCACCAACTGAGTCTTGAACCAAAGCTGCAACCAAAGGAGGCATGGCGCCTACAACAGCGTCATAACCTATGTTTGCCATTTGAGCAAGTGCGCTAGCTGCCCACAGTCGTACAGCCGAAATATCTGTTTTGAGTGCATTAGCTAAGGGGGCTAAACTTCTACGGTCACGACAGTTTCCTAATGCCCAAACTACGCCTTTACGCACGTAGCCGTTCCAGTCGCGATTTAACTGATGTATCAGTGGTTCTACTGCTTCGGAACTGGGATTACGTCCAATTCCATAAGCTGCACTTACCCTTACTAAAGGACAAGTGTCAGTTAATAAACGTATTAAGGGAGAAGTTGCGCGCGCATCTTCTATGTCACTAAAAGCACGTGCCGCTAGCATTCTTTGCTGTGGCACTGGACTATCAAGAAGCGCGAGCATCTCATCCGGGTCAGGTAATTGTGCCTCTGATTCTTCAGTCAGCGGTTCAATACTGTCGAGAGGACTTTCTAGCTCGGCTTCTGGGTCGAGTAGGCTGAGGTCATCTTCATCATACATAAATAAAAAGTACCATTACAAGCGGTCATCTTCCACACCTTTTTGATTTTAATTTGGGGAAGGCGGCTTTTCACTCTCCATTTTCCAATGGTTTTATCATCCACAAAGATTGTGTTTGAAAACCTAGTTGGTTATATAAGTTAAGCGCAGGTATGTTTGAGGAAAAAACTTGTAAACCAATTTGCTTGTCTC
Source organism: Calothrix sp. HK-06 (assembly GCF_001904745.1). Classification (GTDB taxonomy): domain Bacteria; phylum Cyanobacteriota; class Cyanobacteriia; order Cyanobacteriales; family Nostocaceae; genus Dulcicalothrix. Next base: position 16,649 of record NZ_MRCD01000016.1, on the reverse strand, counting down.
CTCGCGCTCTTGCCCAAATTTGTGCATATTCCATTAATGCTCTACCTACACCTCGGCGCCGATGTTCAGGAACAACGTACAGTAAAAATAGATGAGCATGACGCTGACCTGTAATTTGGTCGATAGCGTTTCCCATCCAAAGACAAGCTACAGGAGAAGTTTCTTGGTTTAGAGTTTCGGTGTCTGTAAAGTTTACCCACCACAGAGGGGTTTCGCTAGATAGATATTGCTCAACAGTCTTCGACAAATGCGAAAAATCTTGGTTCGGAAAAATGTCTTGGTAAGTCCGTTGCATGAACTTTACCAGTAATGCTCTATCTAGAGTTGAGCCTTTGCGAATTTTATATGATGGTATTAAAAAGGAATTCAAAGCTGTTTACGGGAACTCAGTAAGTACAATCTGACACAAAAACTCACTGAAAAAAATAACCTTTGGTAAATTTTACTTCATATATACCAACTTTTTAGAATTGTAGGTTGGGTGTAGCGCCAGCAAAACCCAACATCACAACAGTCAATATTACATTTCAACCATTGGCATTCTTAACAGAAGGCGCCTTCATCGAAACAAAAGTACTGTTTTGATTATGTAACTCATTACCATTAAATCCAACACCATCTATAGGAGCAGGTGCCGACATGTCAGACGGCAAGAAGATACGCGCGCTGGTTGCTGCCAAAGCAATAAAGAAAATAATAACTGCAATTAGAGGAGCTATGTATTGGCGAATAATATTCATAATTTTACTCGTATAAATAAGGGTGGTGACTACCCCTGATTAATATATTTTAGCGTTAAAGGACAGGCAGGATGCCTATCCTACAATAAATGGTATTATCGTCTATCGCGTTCTACATCGGCGATAACTCGTTCCCAGTACCAATGTTCTGGCATTTTGGGATAGGTTTTGCGCGCTTGGACTACAAGACGCTCGGCGCCTTCGCTATCTCCTCCTAATAAATTAACAAGTTGGTTTTTTAGTTGGGCGATGGGGGGTGCAAATTCATCTGCGCTGTATTGTTGATTTAACGGTTGGCGCCCTACTGGTTGTGCTTGCTGTCTGCGGAACTCCCAAAATAATACGTAGTAAAGGGTGGCGAAGATAACAATCAAGCTAAATGTTCCTAGGAAGGTGACAATATTAAGTGCCAAGCGCCCAAGAACAAGTTGTGAGAGGACGTAACCGAGTAAAAGACCTGTTAAGAAAAGGATGGTCGTAGAAATAACAACGACAACTCTTTGCCCCATAGATTAAACTTCCTTATATTTATTCATCTAGTCCGGGTCTGGGCATTGTTGAAACTGGTTTGCGTTCCCAAGGGGCAATAACAGGTAGTAGAAGCAATCCTGGCAATGCTGCAACTAGTGAAAGCAGAAAAAATGAAGACCAACCTGTTGCCTTAGCTAATTGTCCTGCGGGTGCGGAAAGAATGTCACGGCTAATTGCCATCAAGCTAGAGAACAAGGCGAACTGTGTAGTTGTAAAGTTGTGATTACACAAGCTCATCAAATACGCCACAGTCACCACAGTAACGAGTCCAGCACAGAAATTTTCAATGTTAATCGCCAAAATTAAAAGCGTAAAGTCCTTTTTGCCAACTAGTGATAAAGCATAATAACCAAGGTTGCTGAGTAATTGCAGTATTCCAAATATCCAGAGCGCTCTATTGATACCAATTTTAGAAAGGATAACACCACCAACAAGAACACCAACAGTAGTAGCAATGAACCCCATTCCCCCTTGAATGGCGCCAATTTCAGTTTTAGTAAAATTTATTTCGCGTAAAAATAAATTAGCTGTAATTCCCACTACAGAGTCACCTAGTTTATACAGTAGTATAAATACTAGTATTAAACTTGCTTGAGTTAATCCATAGCGATGACAAAATTCTTGCAACGGTAGAACTAGAGCATCTTGGAGCGATTGTGGCGGCTGTTCTTCTGCATGTTGAGATACTGTAGGTTTGGGTGCCAAAACTGATAGGGCAATCCAACCAATTAACAACGCTGCAAGTATCCAATAAAACTGAAATAGACGTGCTTCATAAGGAGTACATTTTCTTGCTGCATCCAAACAAGGGTCTCCCATTACCCAAGATAGTAACCCCACTATGACACCAATGATGGCAACAACAATACCTACATCTTTAAGTGATAGCGAAGAATGATTTTGCTGGTTACGTCGTAGTATTGGTGGAGCAATTAACGTTGCTATTATCCCCACACCCATAATTGCCGCTATCAATAAATATACTCCATTCCAAGGCATAAAATCGGCAAGCACTGGTGCAAAGGAAAGTGTGATAAATAATGCCAAACGGTATCCTAAAACCCAAAGCGATGCGCCAGTTTCTAACTCAAGTTTATTTAAAATATCTGTACGGTAGCTATCACCAGCAATATCCTGTGTAGCGCTCAAAAACGCGATAATTAAGCAATTTATTCCCAAAAGCTGTAAAATTTGCATATTTTGGGCAGGTTGCTGAAATGCCAGCGCCACAATTGCAATAACTAACCCGATCTGAGTTATTAACAGCCATCCACGTCGCGAGTCTAGAAATGGGATATTAAATCTATCCAGTAAAGGGGACCATAAAAATTTTAATGAATAGGGCAAACTGACTAAGCCAAACAGCGTAATTACCCCAATGTCAATTTTTGCGTCTTGCATCCAAAACTGTAGAGTACGACTCGTTAAAAATAACGGCAACCCCGACGCAAAGCCGAGAATTAGCAGCGAAGTCATCTTACGACTGCCAACAACTTTTGTTAATGCTTTTATATCATTTACCACTTCAACATCCTTGATTGGGATAGTTTTATTTTGATAACCAACTTATTTCATACTTATAGGCGCCGTACCCGGTTCTTTATAAAGAATCTACAATATATTGCCATATATATTAAGTAATTTCACGCAAACACCATACGCAATGTAAGAGAATGAGTGATTATACAAACTTATTCTTCCAAGCTATGAAGTTTGGGGCGCCAGCTTGGGGATTATAGACAAAAAAGTTAACTGCGATTTTTAGGTGAAATATGACAGACTTCACTTTACAGCAACAAAACTTTACAATTAACGACATATCTGACATATCTACCCGCTTGCAACAGCGCTGGCGCCAACGATTGCTTCTATTCAAACCTTGTTTACCAATGCATCACAACAATAAGCAATCGATAAATAATAATGTATAAACGCGATATCGAAGCGTTTTATCAAGCGCAGCAATGGTCACTAAAGATTATTAGAAATCTCACTAACATACGAACGGTCAGATAGCAACGGATGACGAGCGGATGTAACGGATGGTTTCTTTTAAGTAACAAGTCTTTGTTTGTAACGAATCGTTTATCCGTTACATCCGTTGCTAGCTACCACTTGATGCTCTTCAATTTCCACATTATGTTCAGCTAAACACTTTAACCAACCATCGCGCGTACCAATTTCGTTTTTATTTTTGAGTAGCCCTAACTCTACTTCTTGCTGGGTTAACTTAGCGAATTTATCATAATCAGGATAAGTTGATACAACAAATGTTTCCTTACGGTGTAGAACAGGTGGGTTTGCTCTGTCTGAATAATCATAGTGAGTTACTCTAAGTGTTTTAAGGTCAATATTAATACTTGCTTTTAAAGCTGGATGTGGGTCTGTGTCGAAGTCTGGATAGTATAGATAGGATATTCGCGGTTCGTCGATGTAAAATTTTATCAAAGTGGCATCATCGACACGCCCTATAAAGCGGGTTGCACATCCTTCGTATATTCGTAGTAGAGGGTCAAGTTCTTGGAGTGCGGAAGCGTGAACGTAAAGTGCGCTGCGGGTACGTTTGCCGACTTTACTTTTATCACACGCGGTTTTAACGACTCCTGCTTGTCCTAAACTAAATAGTTTTCTGTCGGCGACATTACAAGCGTCTTCGTAGTCACCAAAAAAGGCTTTGATATCTTGGCGCATTTCTAGTGGTAGTTTGTAGAGGGAACGATTACCTTCGAGTTGCATTAATGCCAGATATACTTGGATATCGAGTGAACGACGGTAAGCTATAGCATCCCATTCAGCTTCATCGGTTGCTTGGAGGATGACAGCAAACGCGCGCTTGAAGTTACTAAACTCGATTAATAATTGTTCTTGATTTGCCAACTCTCCTTTTATAGGTAATCTACCACGTTGTGTATAAAACTCCATTAGCGGTTGCAGTATTTCTTGGTAGTCTTCAAAACGCTTAGTCGGAATGCGAACGCGCGGCGTAGAAGTGCGAGAGAAATATCTAATAGCTTTAAAATGTTGTTTTTCTTCTTCATCACGAAAGACAAAATAAACACCTAAAGCCACAGGTACAGCATCAACGTTTAAAGTCTCATCTATATACTTTTTAAGTTCTTCTTGCTCGTAATATTTCTGAAATGTATTTAAACGAGTAACTATTCCATCACCGTAAGATATTTGATGATGACTTGGAGCATTAACTAATACTTGTGCTGAGACAACGAGTACTTTTTGCGTAAGGTTCCAAGCTTTAGAAAGAGCTTCCGCACGTTCAGTAGTATCTTCAATAACATTAAGAACATAACCAATATTGACGACATCCGCAGCAACTAACGTCTCATTAGGAAAGTAATAAGGATCCCAACCAGTACTTTGATACCCTAATTTTGTAGTGCGCTGAACATCACCACCATAACCACAACCGTAGTCAAAAAAGCTTTTACTGGTAGTAAGAATATTCCACTCAAGGGCAAGTTTAACAGGACGCGATATATCAACACGCTGTATCGCAGCACGATGACGTTCAATTTCAATGTAGCTCCCAGTCATAAAAAGAAGCGCAAAGGGTGACTATATACTATCTATATATATTTTTTGCAGTAACTTCGAGCAAATCTTCAACTTTCTTGATATTTCAGGCGCCTTAACTCGCTTCAAGTATTATATTTAACATAAAGACAATTCCTCTTTCTTTGTGTCCTTTGTGTCCTTTGCGGTTCGTACTGTAAGTTGAAATTGTTACAACTGCACTTTTAAAGAATATATTTTAATAGACCAATATAGCGTACATGTTGAACAATATTATAAAACTAACAGCAAAACTTGGGTATTTACAGAATGTGATGATTTAAATGGAACCTTATCTTTGAACTCAATACCTTTTCAAATAGTGCTTGCTGATATTTATAACAAGGTTAAATTTGAGTTACTTATAACAAATAAAATAATTCTTCATCTTGTGGAGCGGGCATCCTTGCCCGCCTTTACACCTATAATATGGAACGGGCTTTTCTGCCCATCCCACAAGATTATTTGTGTAATATCATTTGTTTTAAACACATAAAAGTGCTTAAGTATGTAAAATTACTGTAAAGCCAAGCTAATTTACATACGAATTACTTCAGCATTTGTTATAAAAGTTGGAGTTAACCTTTTTTAATATCGCCCAGATTATTTCCATACTCAAATCAGTTAATTAATTTGTAACTACACCAAGCTGGTGTCGCATTGACGAATAGATGGCGGGTTCTTATGAGAATGAGAACCTTGCTCGATTTTGTCATAGGTGCCGCACACGAAATATAAATAGCAAAATCATTTAATTAGGGAAGCACTATCATGGCAGATTATGTACCAGCATTAAAAGCGAAAATGGGTGACTGGGATTATTTTGTCACCGTTATGAAGTTGGGTAAAGTAGCGCGTGAATGTAGACTAGCAGAAGAAATCCACACAAATCAACATTTAGACGAATTAATTCAAAGAGAAATTCAAGACCGTGTGCAAAAGGAAATGGTACCTTATCTTTTAAATGCACCACAAAGATTTTATGGCGCCTTAGTAGTAGCTGTTTATGGAGGAGAACCAGAGTTTTCTCACGTAAAAGTTGATGAGCATCATTTAATCGATGATAAAGCAGACCGCTCTAGTTATGGATTTGGTTTACTACGGTTTGATGGGAGTCAAATATATTATGCTTTAGATGGTCAACACCGACTAAAGTCAATTCAAGAAGCGTTAAGACAAAATCCTGATTTAGGTAAAGAAGAAATTACTGTTATTATTTTAAAGCACGAGAATACAAAAGAAGGACTTGAGAGAACTCGAAGATTATTTTCGACTTTAAATCGTCGAGCAAAACCTACAAGCTCTGGAATGAATATTGCCATTGACGAAGATGATGCAGTGGCAATTGTTTCACGTCGTTTGATTAAAGAAAACGACACGTTAAAAATATTAATTTTGGGTAATTTAGGTTCCAAGCAAATATCGCCAAAGAAAGTACATGACCCTTATATTGGAACATTGACAACATTCTATGACATTAATGAAATATTGCTTGGAGCTTATAATGGTGGATTGGATATTGATGCAAAATTTAAACAGTTTCGACCTTCTGATGAAGAATTAGATAACTTTTATGAGTATTTAGAAAATATTTGGATGTATTGGTTACGTAAATGTCCTGGTTTTGATGATGTTCTTAAGGGTAGGAAAAAGGCTGGAGATATTCGTAAGCGTACCGATGCTGATGGTGTGCTTCTGTTTGATGATAGTGGAAAACCAACTGCTGGGGGTAACGTTTATGCTCGTCCTATTGGTCAGTTCATTTTAGCTGATGTATTGAAGCTGGTTAGAGTTCAAGGTAAATCGATTGAAGATGCAATTGATGCTATTATGACTTATGTACCTGTCGATATAGATAAGGCACCTTGGGTAAATGTTATTTGGAACCCAACGAAACAACGTGCGGATGCTGGCAAGGAAGCACGAGGTTTAATTGTATCAATCATAAGTCATGCTTTGGGGCTAAAGATTAATACTAGAATTAGGGATTTAAAGCAAAAGTATCGTGATACTGTGGAAGATTTTAGAGCAAGTTTACTCGAACCAATAGATTGGTCAGGTAGACCTATTCATGAGCATCTAGAAGATGAGGATGAGCAGATTGTGGAAAATTGAAAATCTCTATTTTTAGCATTCAATTCAATTGGTAAGAAGACCTCGCCAACTTTGGGAATAACTAGAAGCTCAAATATCATAAACCTCGCTTTCAAAAATAAATTCGGAGCGTCAAATAACGTTGATATTAGGTGTTGACTGTTAATTCAATTAAATCTTCAATTTTCTTAATATTATGGTCGCCAGCTAAATAACCTATGCCACGGTGTAGGTGTAATGTTAGCTGTTCTGCTAAAACTTCTTTTGTAGTACCCAAACCATCGTTATAACAACGTTGTTTAAGGGCAATTAACAGCATATCCGAAATCTCACCTCCAAATACACGCCAATTCATCTCGACATTACTATCTAATTTTATAGGTACTGGGGAAGGAGGTGTTGGTTCTGCTAGTGAACGACATAGTGCCCAACGGCATAATATATTCCATTGATCTATTTTTGTAATCCGCTTGAGCTTAATTAATTGCTCTTTTGCCGTTTGCGATAATTTAACACGTTCAAGTGGCGGTTCCATAATAAGTTGATGAGTTATGAGTTATCAGTTAGGAGTTAGGAGTTATGAGTTAGGAGTAGTGTAGCGGTAGGGTGGGCAGTGCCCACCTTACTAGTTAGGATAAAGTTTATTACATTAATCTGCTTCTTCAGTATTTAGCTGAGTTTTAAAATATTCCTTCATTTTAACATTACTCCCATTGTCCTTTTTTACCAGAAATATCCATCAACTACCGAAGTTTGACGCTTTGCCGAGTCATATTTAAGTAAATACTCGCGCGCGATAGCTTCGTTTTCTCGAAGTTTTTCAACTTCGGCTTTACCTATTTCTGTGTCTGTAGAGAGTAATATTACCTGATGACTTGCTGCGGGGAAGTATCTTTCTACTAAGTTACTTCGGTGCGATGAGTCAAGGCGCCCTAATGGTGTATCAATGGCAACAGGCAAACGGCGCCCAGAAACGCGCGCGAGTCCCCATAAGAAAGCAATGGCTAGAAGCTGCTTTTCTCCTGCTGATAAACGATGTTTGGGAACAGCTTTACCCCGCACGTCATATAGTGAAAGCCTAAAGTTATCGGTATTAATAGCCACACGATGAACTAAGTCAGATTTGTGCAGCAAATAGCGAAAGCATTCAGTTATTTCAATTTCTAACTTGTTCAATTTTTTTAATGTCAGCTTTTCTCGAAATAATTTGAGTGTTTGTTGCACTCTTGCTGATGCTGTAATAATATGCTCGGTGTTTTTCTTGTCTATTGTTTGTGTGGTGTACTCTCTCAAATCTTTCTTTGTATTTTCAATTTCTACCTCTAGCTCACGAACACGTCCTTTGATAGATTCGCATTTGGCACCTGCTTCAGCAACTTTTTTCTGAGCTTTTTTCAAAACGTCTACTAAATAAGTATATTCTTCAGGAGAAGCAGCAGTTTGAATTTGACGTTCTAAGGTGATTATTTCATCTTCTTTTTGCTTTAATATCTTTAATTGTTGTTTAGCTAAGGTTTTTGTGTTTTGTAAATGATAAAATATATTACTTAACTGGTTTAAACTATCTGCATCTGGTAATAACCAAAGTTCTTCTGGCTGTATCAGGTTAGCATTGAGAGTTGTAATATCTTCATCCAAAAAACTCTTAATTTTTTGAGATTTTTCAGATGAGATATCTAATTTTGATATTAAATCTAGCAAACGCTTATCACGCTCATATAATATGTCGCTAGCAATTTGTGCTTGTTGTATACGATATTCTTTCTCTCCTTGTGCTTGTCCTTGAATAAGTAAATTTTCTATTAAAGCTAGTGGTAAGACATTACCTGATAAATCACACATACCTAAGCGTGCTTCATCAACTTCTGATACTTTTTGGTCACGCTGTTTTTCTAATTGATTACGTTCTGCCGCTATTTTTCCTCCTTCTGCAACAAATTTATCTAGTGCATCTTTTTGGTCTTTTTGCGCTTGGTTAAAAGAATTTATATACAAAGCTTCTTCTTCTTGAATTTTTATGTGTTTATCTTGCAACAAACTCAGCTTTTCCTCAATTTCTTCAAGGTCAGCTAAATCTTTTGTATCAGCTAGTTCTTTACGCTTACGGTTTACTATAATTTCAATGTCAACTGCTAACTTATCTGCAAGTTCCAATCCCAACATCGCGCGTATAGCATCTGCAACAGCAGGAGGAGGAATTTCTTGCTCTGCTAGCTCTTTAACTTGCTCACCATCAAAGAGGAATAAATTAGAAATTCCTACGGGTAGTATATTTTCAATATAATCATCCCACGTATTTACTAATTCTTCTCTTGTCAACCCATCAGGTACTTTCGGGTCTAATTCTAGAACACCTAATGAATCTTTGCCTTCTTTTGGAATACTATCCCAATAGCGTACAATTTTATATACTACAGGTTTATTCTCTTGAATATGTTCAAAAGTTAATTCAATCCTTGTGTTATCAACAGGAGTTGCATAGTTATTAACACATTGACTTAAAAAATCACTATAGCTTAGGTTTCCGCGAGTTGAACACTCTGCACGATGTCCATACAGTGCGAGACGTATCGCGTCCATAAATGTTGTTTTTCCACCACCATTCATTCCACCAAGCAGTAAAATGGGACGTGAAGTGTCTTTATCAACTTCTGTGTCAAGATTGATAACGTTTCTCCCGCTATATGGCCCAAAGTTTTGTAATACTAGTTCAAGAAATTTCATAATAGTTTTTTATTTAGAGCTATGTAGATGCATACGATGTAAGATTAGTGATAGCCTTTTACTCCTTTGCACATGAAAATTATAGTTCAAATAGTCGCGAAGAACACAAATAAATAATATGTGAAGAGAGAAAAATATTTTTAATTTGTTTAGAGACATTATATACATTGTCTCTAGATACGTATTGTTGAATGAATTGTTACCTATTGGGTAATGCTAAATCAATCTTTAGATTTGTACTTCTTTTTTCCCCAATTTATTGATGCAGTTGAATCATTGTTGTCATTTGTGCTTAAAGATGCATGATTAGAGGAATTTTTTTCTTCTTCGGAGAGTAAAGCATCTCCTATCGTTAATTGTTTGACCTTTTGAAGGTTACCTTCGCTCACTGCGTCTTTTAAATCTTTCTTGAAGTGAGCGTTTTTAATTGCTTCTTCTTGTGAGCGTGAGCTTGTTTCAAAGCACTTTAATAGCTCATCATATATTCCCACACGACGCGCGCGCTTACGAAACTGATACTCAGTGTTTAATAGCTTTGCAATTAATTCTAAATGCATAGCATCACCTTCACAGATTTCTTCAAGTACTTCCCATTCATCACTACCAAGTAAACTATAGCCAGCACCTGGACGTGGGTCTTTAAATTCTTCTCCAGTCACTTCTTTATAAATGCGAGGTAAACTATCATCAAACTCGTGTCTTTCTTCTAGCCATATACGGCGAATTTCGCTTAATTCCTCAAGAGAAATTAAGGTTATATCGTTCATATCTTTTGGTGCATCGCATCGTAACTTTTGCTCAACAGTTAAAAGTGTTCTGAGCCAATGTTCACGTGCTTCTTTTATATATGGGCCAGGAATTGGTTCTACAGAAATATCCCCTTCTATATTACGTTCATATAATTGTACATTTCCGGTTCTACGTCTAAAATCTCTCCATGAACGGTCTTCATCTTCTACATCTAATTCTCTACGAAGGTCTAAAAGTGGTTGTAACCATTCTTTCTCTTCGTCGTTGTGAATCATTGCCGAAAGCGAGCTATCTTCACTTACTAATGTACAAACCCAACAGCCAAAACGCGAGTTTCCACAACTTGGTGTTGATGTGTCTACAACCAATGGACATTCGTTATCAGCACTGGCGCCTCTGTACATACTAAACAAATCCTTGTTACTATATCCCCAAGGATTGTCCCACTGCATTAAGTAAAGCCAAACTTCGTCATTTCGCCAATCTTCAATTGGGCTATATACCAAAGAGTTTGGTAAGTTCATATTAGGGCTGAGATGGTCACGAACTCGCTTTACTTCCCATTCCTTCATGCGTTTTGCACGTGGAGCGCTTTCTGCTTTCCGAATCCCTAAAACTACAATAGCTTCTCCAAATGAGCGAATTACATCTCGGATAAAACGGTTTGATGGGCTAATTTTTAAACGTTCTGTACACCAACGAAATTTTCTTCTTGGTGCAGGGTACCCTTTGCCAATTAATCCAACCCAAAATGTCTCTTTCCATTCTGGTTGTAACAGATGAGGTTCCATTGGCATTTGTTGTTCTTCAGCAGCGATTTTTATTTGCTCTAAAGACTTACGTACCCAATGAGAAACATAAGGATTTTCTACAAGAGTATCTGTTGTAATAACGTGGATGGTTTTTGTGCGTTTTTCAAGTGGAAGTTGGGCTATAGCATTCCATACTAACTGTAAAGTCGCAGTACTATCTTTACCACCACTGTAACCAAGACACCAGGGTACAGCGTCTAAGCAGTATAAATCTTGAATTTCTTTTGTCAGAGCTTGAACATTTTCGATAAACTCTGGTAATCCACGCTTTTGCTGACTTTTACTGTCTGCTGTTTTTAATTTTGCCATTATCCTTCCCTATTTAACACAAATTACACCTCACAAATAAAGTCCGCTATAGAAGCGGACTTAACAAGCGTTAAACTAATATCACTTATTATTTTTATCATTTCTTTACAAAAATACTCCAAAGTAGCTATAACGAGATTATAACAATTGTTACCACATGTTAAGTAAAACTATTTATAATAAAATATAGCATTAATGGTTTTTAAAAACTACACTACAGACATATAATTGTTAAAAAATTTGACTATTATGTCAACCCTAGTTTTTAAAAATTCATATGGGCGCCAGAACATCTAAGCAAGTTAAGGATACTACAGGTTCTTACTCATTGGGAGGAACCACCGATAAACAGGTGCTTTCTCAACTCCTCGATGAGTGTTTCGACAATAAGAATCAAATTCCAGTGCAAAAAGTTGAAATGGGTGGTACAGAAGCATATGTAGGCTCTGTGACTCTCGAATGGTTTGCGAACCGGGTTAACTTTGCTTCATATTTACCTTTGCTTCGTCACAAGTATAATCCTCAAACGGGCAATATTGAGATAGATGCCGAAAGTATCGATGAAATTCAACAGCGTCCTATCGACTGGTCACGTCAATCAGCTTTGGTACAATATCTTGCATCCCGTAAGCACCATAAGTTTCCCCCAGTTTTGGTAGTTGTTAACCAACCTTGGGTTGACATTCCCCATGCAGAAGAGTGGGACAATAAAGGCAAAGCCAGAAGGTCTGCTATAGAATTTACCCCGTTGGATAGCGGAAACAAATTTGGTTTACTCAACATTTCGGACGAAGATGTAACCATTTATGCTTTAGACGGACAGCATCGTTTGATGGGAGTGCAAGGTTTAATAGAATTGCTGTCCGCACGTAAGCTTCAACGTTGTAAAAGAGACAAAACCCCTTATGATTCATTCATAACTATCGATGATTTAGTTGAACAGTTCGATATTTCACAAAGCTATCTGAAAAACATACCACAAGAAAAAATTGGTATCGAGTTTATATCGGCAGTTGGGATTGGAGAAACACGTGAAGAAGCAAGGCAAAGAGTACGGTCAATTTTTGTCCACGTTAACCTGATGGCAGTACCTTTAACCAAAGGTCAACTGACACAGTTAGATGAAGACGATGGTTTCTCTATCGCTGCTAGAAAAATAGCTGTGAGTCATCCCTTATTGGAACAACGCGAGGATAGAAAAGCGCGCGTAAATTGGAATAGCGCGACTGTTGCCACAAAATCTACAGTATTGACAACGCTGCAAGCACTTAAAGAAATGTCAGAGCGTTACTTGGGACAAAAATATCCACACTGGAAGCAAGAAAAAGGTTTAGTTCCTAAACGTCCTGAAACCGATGAGTTAGCCGAAGGAATTGCTGAATTTCATCAACTTTTTGATTATTTAGCCAGTCTTTCGAGTTATAAAGTACTAGAAGACGAGGATACACCAGCATTACGACGCTTCAGCTTTGAGAAAGAAAGTGGGGAAGGAAACATGCTTTTCCGTCCAGTCGGTCAAGTTGCAGTAGTTCAAGCGCTAGGTGTTTTAGTCTTCAAAAAAGAACTATCGCTCGAAAAGATTTTTAAAAAGCTTCGTAAATTTGATCGTGAAGGTGGTTTTAGTAACATCGAGTTTCCAAAATCCATATGGTACGGTGTTTTATACGACCCCAACCGCAAGCGAATACTTGTAGCTGGAAAAGACTTAGCAGCAAAACTACTAATATATATTTTGGGTGGAGTTCAAGATTCAGTTGAACGCGCAAAATTACGCTCAAGTCTCGCAAAAGCAAGAACCTTCGAGAACAAGACGGTAAATTTTGAGGGTGATTTTGTTGACTCTAAAGAAATTATGCTTCCACCTGTTTTGTAGACACACTTATTTGTAGTGTGTTGTACATTGTGATTTTAACGGTCTGCGTAGTATTAAATATAATTTACTATGTAGACTGATTATTAGCACATCCTATGTGAATGTATCACTGAGATTGTTAGTAATAATTTATGCTGGCTATCTGTAAGTAAATATCCTACGATGAATTACGATAAAAATCTAGTTAAATCAAATTCTCCGTCTATTCTGTCTTTGCTTGCACGTTCGTAGCTAAGTAGTAATAATATACGTTCTAAATAGTCTACGGCGCCAAGCACTTCATTTTGGATTATTTCTAGTCCGCCGTTGGCATACTCTTCAAATATTTGATTGCGCTGTTTCTCTAACTCTTCTTCGGTTAGTGATAGTATTTCTACATTTTGAGTTTCTACGACCGCTAATAATTTAATTACTACGTCATACCCCATTGATATAAATTGCTCTATACGTATCGGGCCCGGTTCTTTTTTCGATACTCCTTCTAAAGGTACGCGCTTTTTATGCTTGGCGCCTAACGTGGCAGCAAATACAACTACATCAGCAAAGGTTTGAAATGCCCCTGTTTTACCACCTGAAATAGTTAGATATTTTACTAATTCGGCTTTATCTTTTGCAATTCTAATTTTGCCTGTTTCTGTCATAAATTTGGTAAGTTTAAATTTTTCGTGCTTTTGAGAAACCCAGTTTCTTTTCGTTTATATTGTGAATTTTTGTGTTCAGTGAGAAAGAAACCGGGTTTCTGATGCTGTATCTACTGCTGTAGCTGAAACATCCTCAAATGCTTTACTGACCATCACGGTTAACCTCTATTATTTCGGTATACTCGAATTCGTTGGGACTTTGCCTAACTAAAGGATATCGAATTCCTCCAAGTTCTATATAATCTTGTTCGCAGTCGGGTTTAGATGAGTGGTAAGTTAAAACATATTCTTTTCCTACGCGGTTTGCTATTTCTTCTTGCAGTTCTCCTCTCCACTGGGTTTTTGTTACTAGCACCACTAGTTGGTTCGCCATTTCTGGAACTATTTTTGCTATATGACGCCGTGATATCTCATCTAAGCTACCAAATGGGGAGTCCATAACAATTGGAAAAGTGCTGCTTTCAGGAAGCATTAACATTTTTTTCTTTCCGCTCCACTCGCGCACTTTATCGATAATGCTACTAATAAACGAAAGGCTAAGTATTTGATTTTCTCCGGTTGATGCCGCAACGGGCATTTCTACACCAAGACTATTTTCCATCAGTGTTAGCTCGTATTTGTCGCTTATTTTTGGAATGTACGGTGCCGGAGATATAGCACTAAATATTTCTTGCACACGCTTTTCGAGCGAATAACGAAAATGATTCTCTTGCCGGGTTTTTACTTCGCTCAACCTGTCAATGGCATCATTTGTGGCAGTAATACGACGCTGTGCAAGCAGTTGCCGTTCTTCGTTCAGCTTTTGCTTGGCTATTTGTTTATTCAAATCATCTAATTCGATATTTAAAGTATCGGTTTGCTGCTGGTTACGATCTTGTTCAAAAATTAACTCAGAAATCTTCGCTTCAATATCATCTACACGCTGTTCAATATCACGAATTTCTTCACTTGGGTTTTTTCGCAGCTTTTCCTTAATTTCAAGCAATTCTGATTCAACTTGGGCCAGTGTTTGCCTAGCCTCATTAATCCTAACTTGCTCTGCATCTACTTCTTGCCAAAATGACACTGCTTGCTTGTCAATTTCATCAACTTGTGCAGTCATGCGAATAGCTGTTTCCTCTACTGTGGAAGAACCTGCTTTTTCTAACCAATGTTCAACATGTTTACGCGCTTGACTATGTTCGTGTAAATAACTACCACAAATGCATTTGCTGCCATTGAGTAAACTAATTACAAATTCGCGCGATATTCCCGACTTTAAGCTACCAGAATCTTTGAGGTTCTCAATAATATTACGGAATTTTATATTAGTTTCTGAAAGTAATACACTATAACCTTGATTAGAGATATACCGCTGTAAGTTATCTTTACTTTTCGCCAACTGCTTTTGTAACAAGTCTTTCTGTGATTCCAAATGTTGGCGCCGTTCTTGCAACTCCTTAACAGCACTCAGTTCACGCAAGCGACTACTAACTTCTTGCCTAAATGTATTTTGATATTTTATCTCTTGCTGAATTTCAACAGAACGCTTACTAATTGCCTCAACCTGAGACTCAATATTACTCTGCTGCTTAAGTAACTTCTTAATTTCCAAATCCCCAATAGCGCGTAGTTCACCTTCCAACGAGCGTTTCGCTTCTGCCAAATGCCTTATTGAACGGTTTATTACCTCTACTCCCAAAAGCATTTTCGTAGCTTCGGCAATTTCAGCTTTCTTGTCATTGCGAACAATCTTCTCTATCCGTTCACCGTCAAAAAAGAAATATTGATGCAAACTACAAGGCAAAATTTGATTAATAATATCCTC
Source organism: Calothrix sp. HK-06 (assembly GCF_001904745.1). Lineage (GTDB taxonomy): Bacteria > Cyanobacteriota > Cyanobacteriia > Cyanobacteriales > Nostocaceae > Dulcicalothrix. The sequence goes on along the minus strand of NZ_MRCD01000016.1, from coordinate 798 downwards.
TGGATGTTGGTCAGGGACAAACCAGCGTCCATCATCCCCCGTCACCAACATAAACATATCAGTCTTACCTGCTTCGACATCAAACTCGGTTCTATATACCCGACACTGACGTTTGGCACGGTAGCGCTTACTGTCGTGTTCCCAAGTAATTTCAACATAACAATCTACAGCTTGCCCAACAGAAGCTTCTGCAACCGCGCGTTTATTCACCAACTGTTCTGCCGACGCAAAAGCAGCACTAAATTTTTCATAAAGCACCCAAGTAAACCCATTTAATAAACTTGTCTTCCCAACACCATTATTTCCATGAAATACTGTCGTATTTTTTATTTCGTCAACCGAGAGAAACATTTCTGGTGTTTTACCATAAAACGAGCGAAAGTTACAAAGACTTATCGATATCAGCTTCATTGCACAACACCCTTAATAATTGTCAAAATATCATCACTTATATGACCAAAACTTTTTCTATCAAGTCGGTTCTTCTCTAACTGCCACACCATTTCGATTATTTTTCTCACTTCTTCAGGCGCTGTGTATATAGGCGCCTGTACATCCTCAATATCGTCAAAATTATTTTCTGTATTAATTTCTAAATCACTACCCTTATTACTCTGCCTTTTCATCAGTAATGTTCCTAGATATATTTGATACGATTGTACTTTTTCGTATCAGATTTTTCTATCCGTGAACGTACTGTGTTTAAATTGTCAAGATAATCTTTAGAAACGCTTTATATATATCTGGAGTTTAGACTAAGCAGCACAAAATAGCCCAGTAGCACTGAGTTTACAGAAA
>NZ_MRCD01000158.1 GCF_001904745.1 Calothrix sp. HK-06 | reverse complement strand
AGGTTTAATCGAAGTTGGATTAATTAAATTAAAACCCGGCGCCGATGCCAATGCTTTTGCTCAAAAATTAAGAAACTATCTAACCCAAGAAGTCAATGTCATGACAAAACAACAGTATATTGACTTTGAGCGCAATTATTGGGCAAGTAATACAGCTATTGGCTTTATCTTTACACTTGGCGCCATTATGGGCTTTATAGTAGGAATCGTGATTGTTTATCAGATTCTTTATACTGAGGTTAATGACCATTTATCTGAGTACGCGACACTAAAAGCGATTGGTTATACCCATAAATATTTACTTAGAGTCATTTTACAAGAATCTTTACTTTTAGCTGTTCTAGGTTACTTTCCTGGACTATTTGTAACTCTATTTTTATATCAAAAAGCACGCGAGGCTACTTTGCTACCTGTGTTTATGACTTTTGCTCGTGCTGTCATAGTATTAGTTTTAACAATTATTATGTGTTATATTTCTGGTGTCATAGCTGTTAAAAAACTAAATGCCGCTGACCCGGCTGATATTTTTTAATTAATTAGGAATCATTAATATTGTTGCAAATAATGCAAAACCAATGCCAATAAAGAGTAAAAATCTTAGTCAGGACTTAAAAACCGGGTTTCTTCGTTGAGATATTGTAATAATAACGACGATTTTGCATAGAAACCCGGTTTCTTTACGTAACTACTCGCTTCAGTTGTCACAGTTTTCAAATATTATTTATGACCAGAACAGAGCCAGTAATTTCCATAAAACATCTTAACCATTATTACGGCAAAGGCGCCTTAAAAAGACAAATATTATTCGATATTAATTTTGATGTTTATCCTGGAGAAATAGTAATTATGACTGGACCCAGTGGTTCAGGTAAAACTACTTTACTCAGTTTAATTGGTGGCTTGCGCTCAGTTCAAGAAGGAAGCTTACAATTATTAGGTCAAGAATTATACCGAGCTAATCAAAAAAAGCTAGTTAACATTCGCCGTAATATTGGCTTTATCTTTCAAGCGCATAATTTACTAGGATTTTTGACCGCTCGGCAAAACGTACAAATGGCTGTGGAATTGAATGATAATCTTTCACAACATGAAGCAATACGAATGTCAGAAGCGATGTTGAAGGCAGTTGGTTTAGGTCCGAGAATAAACTACTACCCCGATAATTTATCAGGAGGTCAAAAACAGCGCATAGCAATTGCACGTGCTTTAGTGAATAATCCAGCGCTGGTGCTAGCAGACGAACCGACAGCAGCATTAGATAGACAATCAGGACGCGACGTTGTGGAATTAATGCAGCGACTAGCAAGAGAGAAAGGAACTTCAATTATGTTAGTTACCCACGACAACCGGATTTTAGACATTGCTGACCGCATTATTAACATGGAAGATGGTGTCTTAGAGAGTGATTCTCAAAATGTACTTGTAAAAAGCTACGACTAGCACTCAGCACTCATTACTCAATTGGTAGATGCACTTATTTATTTAGATTTACTGGTTTACCTTGTGTTATGTCCTTGCCTAGGTGACTTTACTCTTTGTGTACGACCTTGAGTGTTATCTTGTATAGGGGTTGGCATAGCATTGGCTTGACGACTAGTGCGGAAAGTAACGTTTACACCTTCGTTCGATTGTTCGAGAACGAGCAAAGGTGTAGGTTTTGCTTTTTGGTCCCAGTGCATAAAGGCAACTCGACCCTGAATTGTTGGTTGCCAAGTATCCTGGTCTTCCGCAGGACTAAGATAAGTTTCTATACAATCAATAATTTGACTAATAGTGGCAGAAGTTGCCTGTGTAGGTAGCTTCATTAGCCTAATTTGGATGCGGAATAAGACTCGTTTGATGATGTTGGGAGCAGTACCTATTTCATGCTCAACATCAAAAATCTCATCTACCTGGCGCCCATTACTATTGGCAATACCAACAACCCCAGTGTTGGTTTGAGATGGACGTAATGCTTGTGTAATCTTATCTTTGACCTTAATTTTAACTTGGTTAACAATTGCAAAGTGGAACACCTCTTCAGCCATCCGCATACGCAAATAGTCGAGGTTAAACTCGCGCGAGTTAATTAAATCAGGGTTTGTTTCCATTTTGCGAATAGTTTCAAGAGCTAACTTTAACTTTTTTTCAAATTCGCTGGTTCGGAACTTTTCAAACCTGATTCTTTTGTTTAGTTTATCGCTTTGCAGCTTGGTGTATATTGCAAAAGCAAGTAACAACACAAACAGTACGCCAGATGTAACCATCCATATCGATGGTGCTTCTGAGTTTTCAGCAACAGCGATGTTTGCTTGACTAGTCTGAGTCGTTTGCGTTGTTGAAGTTACCTTTTTAGGCTTTGGCCCTGTTTGAGCTATAAAAACTGGTATTGACATAACAGATAAGCATAAATTTTACCTCTCCTGTTTAGGATGCCCAAATTCGCAGTATGATTTTTGCGTATAAACATTGAATCTATTAAATTTTTGGAACCATGCCACATTCCTTCAATTTGAGTCAAATTCGTCTCATTGCTACGGATATGGATGGGACTTTAACTGTATCTAATAAATTTACAAGCTTGCTCTTACAGACATTTGAAGATTTAAAGGCAAGTGGCATACAAGTACTTATAGTCACAGGACGCAGCGCAGGTTGGGTAAGTGGAATAGCGCATTATCTACCCATAGTAGGTGCCATCGCTGAAAACGGTGGATTATTTTACTCATGTAATAGTGAGGCGCCAATATATTTAACGCCTATTCCCAATATAATTATTCATCGTCAGCAATTAGCGGCTGCTTTTGAGCATTTAAAGTTAAAATTCCCCAAAATTCAAGAATCTGCTGACAACCGTTTTCGTATAACTGACTGGACTTTTGACGTTGCTGGACTAACTTTAGATGAAATCAAAACGTTGGCAAATATGACTCAAACAATGGGTTGGGGATTTACCTACAGTAATGTACAGTGCCATATAAAACCCCAAGGACAAGACAAAGCAGTGGGACTATTAAAAGTTCTGCAAGAATATTTCCCTAAAGTTACACTCAAACAAGTAGTAACAGTTGGTGATAGTCCCAACGATGAGAGTTTATTCGATGCTACCTACTTCCCCAACTCTTTCGGAGTAGCAAATGTATCACATTATCTTAACACCTTACAGCATAAACCTACCTACATTACAGGCGGCGCCGAAGGAGAAGGATTTTGCGAACTAGTAAGAATGATATTGGAACGAATGTAACGGATGTAACGGATGATTAATATAACCTATCCGTTACATCCGCTTTATCCGTTGCCAGTGTCTGTATCTTCCTTTTTACCTACTTGCGGTATAACTAAAACTTTATCAACGCGGTTTCCATCCATATCCATCACCTCAAATCGCATATTTTGCCATTCAAAATGGTCTGCGGCATTAGGTATGCGTCCAAGATGGGTTATAACGAAACCTCCTAAAGTCTGGTAACTACCTCGGTCTTGAGAACGTAATTCCTCAATATCGAATAATTCCATAAATTCATCAACAGCTAACATGCCATCTAATAACCACGAACCATCGTCACGTCGTATAACTTGAGGGTCATCCTGGTCATCTACAGAGGGAACGTCACCAACAATTTCGATTAAAATATCGTTGAGCGTCACCAATCCCTGAATTACACCGTATTCGTCAACAACTAATGCCATGTGCGTCACCGTTTGTTTGAACATTTCTAATACTTTCAAACCACGAGTGCTTTCTGGCACAAACACAGGTTGACGTAAACCAACGGTTAAATCCATTGGCTGACCAGTGAAACTCCTTGCTAAAAGGTCTGTAACGGGAAGAATACCAAGAACGTTATCCAGACCACCTTGGCATACAGGGTATCTAGAATAACCACTTTCAATTATTTTCTGACGATTTTCTTCTACAGAATCTTCTAATTCTAGCCAAACTATATCTGGACGAGGACTCATTAAAGCACTTACTGGACGGTCTCCTAGGCGAAACACCCGTTCTACCATGTCTTGTTCAGCTTCTTCAAATGTTCCTTCCTCAGTTCCTTGTTCGATTAAAACGCGAATTTCTTCTTCTGTTACTTGCGGTTCCGTTGATGGTCGCATTCCTAATAGCCGTAACACTGCATTAGTAGAAGCACTTAAAAGGTAAACTACTGGTGTAGTCACCTTCGATAGCATCTGCATTGGAATAGCCATTATTGAGGCTATTGACTCAGGATTGTTTAGTGCTAAACGCTTCGGCACTAACTCACCCAAAATCAGCGTTATGTATGTAATGATGACAATAGCTAATACTTTTGCTAACTGCTCCCTGTATGTTGGCGACAGTGCTAATGAATTCAGAATAGGCGATAGTCGCTTCGCTATGGCTTCTTCTGCATAGGCGCCTGTAAGAATAGTTAGTAGTGTAATACCAATTTGGACAGTTCCTAGAAATTCGTTAGGTGAAGAAGCCAAACTCAACGCGACACGCGCATTAGTATCACCCCGTTCGGCAAGCTGCTGCAAGCGGACTTTACGCGCGGAAACAATCGCCAACTCAGACATGACAAACAAACCGTTGGCGAGGACTAATAGAAAGATTATTAGAATTTCGACTGTTGGAGACATTATAATAATTGCCGAAGACAACGGCAGACCCTGCTTAAGTTTAAATTTTTTGGTATCTAGTATTCAAGGTTATTTCATAAAACACCTGTCAGGTAAAATGTTAACACCGTAATCGGTACTTACTCCCCGCACTTCACGCCAACACTCTTCTAAAATAGTTTGAAGTAGGCACTACATATTTGATTGTGCTTTAAAATGAGTTGCACGCCCAAGTTTAACAAATATGACATTTTCCTCCATCGTGCGCGCACTGGGACGCTCACCTCTCACATCTGAACTTATTACTAAGTTAAATCGACAAGAAGATTTATATTTAAGCGGTATTCCTCGTCTACCCAAAGGTCTAGTTACTTCTGCCTTAGCAAGAACCGAAGGGCAGAATTTGTGCGTGATGTGTGCGACTTTAGAAGAAGCTGGACGCTGGACAGCACAACTCGAAGCGATGGGATGGAGAAATGTGCTTTTTTACCCAACTTCTGAAGCATCACCATACGAACCATTTGACCCCGAAACTGAAATGACCTGGGGACAAATGCAAGTTTTAGCTGATTTAGTGAAAAATAAAGGAGAACAGACAAACCAAATTGCAATTGTCGCGACTGTTGGAGCGTTACAGCCACATTTACCACCTCGTGAAGCATTTCAACCTTTTTGTTTAACTATAAAGCCAGGAAGCGAGATTGATTTAGATGAATTTGGCGAACAAGTTACAAAACAAGGTTACGAACGGGTTGCTTTAGTTGAAACAGAAGGGCAATGGAGCCGGCGCGGTGATATAGTTGACGTTTTCCCAGTATCATCAGAATTACCAGTGCGCTTAGAGTGGTTTGGCGATGAAATAGAGCAAATTCGCGAATTTGACCCCGCTACACAGCGTTCTGCCCTCGATAAAGTTCCAGAATTAGTTTTAACGCCAACAAATTTTAGTGTTATTTTTACCGAAGCTCTTAATAATAGTCCTAAATGTAGAGACGTGATACATCACGTCTCCTCCTCCGCAAATACAGATGATTCATCATTCATAGAAGGAAGTCGTAGATTTTTAGGTTTGGCTTATGACAAACCAGCATCTTTATTAGATTACTTACCAGAAAATACCTTTATAGCTATCGACGAACCCGAACAGTGTTATGCACATAGTGACCGTTGGGTAGAAAATGCTGAAGAACAGTGGGAACAATTGGTTCATGGGAAATTGGAATTGGAAGATGAGCAAGACGACGATACGGAAGAGACCGTACATGTCGCGTCTCTACATTTGGAACTTCCGAAAATTCATAAGGAATTTGGGGAGTGTTTGCTTGCTGCTTCAGCTTTTAAACTAATTTATTTATCGGAACTCGCAGAAACTATTATTACTGAGCAAGGTAATCAATCTGCACTTAACCTTGCTAGTCGTCCTGTTCCTGTAACTCCGCACCAATTTTCTAAAATAGCGGAGACCATAAGGCAAGAACGTGACCGCAATTTCTCTGTGTGGGTTATTTCGGCACAACCGAGCCGTTCCGTATCTTTATTACAAGAGCATGATTGTCCAGCACAGTTTATTCCTAACCCGAATGATTTTCTAGCTATAGAAAAACTACAAACAAATCACACACCTGTTGCACTTAAATATTCTGGACTCGCTGAACTTGAGGGGTTTGTGCTGCCAACGTACCGAATGGTCATTATTACTGACCGTGAGTTTTACGGGCAGCACTCGCTTGCAACACCTAGCTATGTTCGTAAACGGCGCCAAGCTACTTCCAAACAAGTTGACTTAAACAAGCTACGTCCAGGTGATTATGTAGTACACCGTAATCATGGTGTAGGAAAGTTTCAAAAGTTAGAGAGTTTAACGCTGAATGAGGAAACGCGCGATTATTTAGTTATACAGTATGCCGATGGTTTGTTACGTGTAGCTGCCGACCAAGTAGGCGCCCTTTCAAGGTTCCGCGCGACTACTAACAAGGTGCCTGAACTCAATAAAATGACAGGTAAGGCATGGGAAAATACTAAAAACAAAGTTCGCAAAGCCATTAAAAAGCTGGCGGTTGATTTGTTGAAGTTATATGCAGCAAGGTCACAGCAACAAGGCTTTTCTTTTCCCCAAGATATGCCTTGGCAAGAAGAAATGGAAGATTCTTTCCCTTATCAACCAACTCCCGACCAGCTTAAAGCTACCCAAGATGTGAAGCGAGATATGGAAAGTGACCGACCGATGGATAGGTTGGTATGTGGGGATGTAGGTTTTGGTAAAACTGAAGTAGCTATCCGCGCGATATTTAAAGCTGTCACCGCAGGCAAACAAGTGGCACTTCTGGCACCTACTACCATCTTGACGCAGCAACACTACCACACTCTTAAAGAACGCTTTTCACCTTATCCTATTAATGTTGGTTTACTCAACCGTTTTCGTTCTGCCTCCGAACGTCGCGACATTATCAGGCGCCTTGCGACAGGAGAGCTTGATATTGTAGTAGGGACACACCAGCTTTTGAGTAAAGAAATTAATGTAAAAGATTTAGGGCTTTTAGTAGTAGACGAAGAACAACGCTTTGGGGTGAACCAAAAAGAGAAAATTAAAAGCCTCAAAACTCAAGTTGACGTACTCACGCTTTCAGCAACGCCCATTCCCCGGACGTTATATATGTCACTTTCGGGAATTCGGGAAATGAGTTTGATTACCACTCCACCACCTTCTCGGCGCCCAATTAAAACCCACTTGGCGCCGCGTACTGCTGAATCAGTGCGGTCTGCTATTCGTCAAGAACTTGACAGAGGTGGACAGATATTCTACGTAGTTCCACGAGTAGAAGGAATTGAAGAAACTGCCGCAAAACTACGCGAAATGGTAGGAGGCGCCAGAATAGCCATAGCTCACGGGCAAATGGACGAAAGCGATTTAGAATCAACGATGCTCACATTTAGCAACGGTGAAGCCGATATTCTAGTTTGTACAACTATTATTGAATCAGGATTAGATATTCCCCGCGTTAATACTATTTTGATAGAAGATGCCCACCGTTTTGGTTTAGCACAGCTTTATCAATTACGTGGACGGGTAGGACGTGCGGGTATCCAAGCACACGCATGGCTATTTTATCCACAGCAACGTGTATTGTCAGATGCAGCACGGCAAAGACTACGCGCTATCCAAGAATTTACGCAGCTAGGTTCTGGGTATCAATTAGCAATGCGTGATATGGAAATTCGTGGAGTTGGGAATTTATTAGGCGCCGAACAATCAGGACAAATGGATGTAATAGGCTTCGATTTATACATGGAAATGCTCGAAGAAGCCATCCGTGAAATTCGCGGTCAAGAAATACCCAAAGTTGAAGACACACAAATTGACCTTAACCTCACCGCATTTATTCCTGCTGACTACATAACCGACCTCGACCAAAAGATGAGCGCATACCGCTTTGTTGCATCAGCAAAATCAAAATACGAACTTACACAAATTGCTGCTGAATGGAACGACCGTTACGGTACTATTCCCAAACCAGCTTTGCAGTTACTGCGGGTAATGGAACTTAAACAACTAGCTAAAAATCTTGGCTTTAGTCGCATTAAACCCGAAAATAAACAGCACGTTGTTCTCGAAACCCCTATGGAAGAACCTGCATGGAATTTATTAGGAGCTAATTTAGCTGAGAATTTACGAACTCGCTTCGTTTATTCCCCAGGTAAAGTTACCGTGCGCGGTTTAGCAACAATGAAAGCTGACCAACAACTGCAAACTCTAATTGACGCTTTCGATAAAATGCAAGGCGCCGTCCCCGAAGCAGCTGTTGTTTAAATAATATGTAGCACAGGCATCCGGTGCCTGTGCAGTAAACGCAGAAACACAGGAAAAAAGAGTTTTGAAAGTTATTAATTGACGCTATAGTAGAGTCAGTTAAAAAATAAACATAAAAACTTATGAAAATTAAAGCAATCATTCATCCAGCAGAAGAAGGCGGTTTTTGGGCAGAAGTTCCAGCACTTCCTGGCTGTATCACTGAGGGTGACACAATGGACGAAATATTAGCAAATTTAAAAGATGCAATTGAAGGGTGGTTAGAAGTTGCAATGAGATGAATATTATTCTCTGGAACTTTTGATGCCAAAATTTGCTGTAGATGCCACCACCACACAGTTATTAGTGGTAAACCGTATTTATCTTGATATCTAGCGCTTTTATTTGTTCTTATTGTTTCACCCTGATTATTTTTTAAAACAGTTTGACTAACCTCACAACCAGAGTTTTTAATCAAGGATATAATTCCCGGTTCTATTGCATCAAGGCACTTTAAGCCATTTGGCAGCAAACCAAAACCACCACCAACTGGACGAAAATCTCTAGCTTTTTCATAAACTTGCACATCATATCCAAGTTTTCTCAGGGCAATAGCACAAGTCAAACCACCAAGACCTGCACCAATAATAGCAATTTTGTTAACTTTGATTTTTTCTTGCGTATTTGTATACATATTTATATTATTTGTTGATTGAAATCAACTTTTTTTTATGCTCAAGCCATTTTAGCAGCATAGATGTTAATACCGCACGATAAAAAACTCATCCGTTACATCCGTTACATCCGTTGCCATCCATCCTCAAGCAGAAGACTCTCAACACATCTACCGTTAGAGCAGTTAATTTTACCAAATTGATAAATTAATTTTATATTGTTCAATTTAACCCTTTGATAAAAAAGATAAATAACTATATTCACCTGTAGTTATTTCTTTTCCCTTAGACTTCGTATTAGCTAATCTAAATTATTACAAAATGTAACCCGCGATACATTTTATCTAAAAATTTATCACATAGAATCAATATCCATCAAAGAGCTTACCCCCAAGATATACCCGCAGTATAGGACATCCGGCTCTTTAGGTCGGGTAAATACTACCGTAAGATATGGTTGATTTTATAACAGTATGGCTAAACTTGAGATATGACAGAACTATAAGATATATCAGTAATAAATAATCAAAGTAATGACATTTGTGAAGTTTTTTTGTTATTTTGTATTGAGCGGGACAGTTCATGTCCTGAAGCTCAGATTAAATTACTGTTAATTCACAAATTTCAAACGAATTCCATATATTTAGTTTGCTTTGCGTCGGCGCCTAAAATGCTTGCTCTAAACCAAACTGATATTGAGAATAACTAAAGTAAAAATGCGTGGATTGAAAAACCGCAAACCCAGACCAGGAGAAAGTCGCTACTATGATTACAACTAACGAAACTCACATTATTGTTCCTGCTTTTGTCGATGGTGTTACAGGAACAAAACAATCAATTAGAAAAGAATTATTCGCGACAAAGAAAATTGATTTGTTGCAACCACTACGTAATAAGCTCGATTCATTAGAAATTAATAACCGTGAATTGGCAAAACTAATCGCCAAACTAATCCCCGCGCAATGTCCCTTCGAGCGTGACATTAACCTTTTTGGTCGTAAGATAGCTCATATTCCGCCAATGTGCAAGTTGAATCCTTTGTACGACCAGTTCGTAGGTTTGCGCTTCCGTGCTTTATGCTATTTAGTAGACAAGTGTGGAGAAGATATTCAAGCGTACTGCTAAAATCCCCATAAGCTTTTTAGCGGACTGTTAGAGTGATAGAGATACTCAACAGCAATCGTTACAAGGACGCTGATTAAAATGTTGCTACATTTAAGCACATGGCAAGAAGTTGAAGCTTATTTACAGCAGTCGCAAGGCATTATTTTGCCTATAGGTTCTACCGAACAACATGGACCGACAGGATTAATTGGTACCGATGCAATATGTGCTGAAGCCGTATCTAAGGGTGTCGGTGAAGCAACGCACGCAATAGTGGCACCTACAATAAATGTAGGAATGGCACTACATCACACTGCTTTTCCAGGTACAATTAGCCTGCGTCCAAGTACAATCATTCAAGTCATACGTGACTATGTAACTTGCTTGACAAAAGCTGGTTTTCGCAAGTTTTATTTTATTAATGGGCATGGTGGCAACATAGCCACACTTAAAGCGGCATTTTCAGAGACTTACGTCTATTTAGAAGAACTACAGATACCCGATGCAAGTCTGGTTCAGTGCCAAGTTGCAAACTGGTTTATGTGTCGCGAGGTATTGAAATTAGCGCACGAATTATACGGGGATCAAGAAGGTTCCCACGCAACCCCCAGCGAAGTTGCACTCACACAATATATTTACCCAGAAGCAATAAAACAGGCGCCTTTATCTGAAGAAGTAGGTAAAGGACACAAAATTTATGGCGCCACAGATTTTCGGCGCCGTTACCCCGATGGACGCATGGGTTCCAACCCTGCTCTTGCAACACCCGAACACGGTCAGCAGTTTTACGAAGCTGCTGTCAAAGAACTTAGTAATAGCTATTTAGAATTTATTAATAGTTAGGAATTGTAGGGTGGGCACCGCCCACCTTACTCACTCCGTTCCTCCGTTCCTCTTAATTCCTAACTTTTAACTCCTTGCAATCCCTTCATTACGTGCCGCGCGCTGAACTGCTGCTGCAACGGCGCCTGCTACACGTTCGTCAAACACAGATGGTACTATATGTTCTTTACTCAAGTCTTTGGGGTTGACTAAAGAAGCGATAGCGTTTGCTGCTTCTAAATACATTGATGTAGTTATTGATTTTGCGCGACAATCTAAGGCGCCGCGAAATACTCCTGGGAATGCCAAAACGTTATTAATTTGGTTCGGGTAGTCGCTGCGTCCTGTTGCCATTACTGCTACATCTGAACTCACTAATTCAGGTTGAATTTCGGGGATGGGGTTTGCCATTGCAAAAACAATAGAATCTTTTGCCATTGAACGTACCATTTCTGGAGTTAATACACCGGGTGCGCTGACTCCTATAAATACATCTGCTCCTTGAATGGCACCTGCGAGTGTTCCTTGGGCTTTGACGGCAAATTCGCGTTTTTCATCGTTTAAGTCAGTGCGACTTGTGGAAAGGATTCCTTTAGAGTCACACATTAATATAGTTTCGGCGCCTGCTTTTTTAAGTAAGCGCGCAATTGCTACACCTGCGGCACCTGCACCATTTATTACAATGCGGATTTTCTCCATCGGCTTTTGCACTAATTTTAAGGCATTAAATAGCGCTGCTAAAGTTACAATTGCTGTACCGTGCTGGTCGTCGTGAAAAACCGGAATATCTAATTCTTCGCGTAATATGCGCTCAATCTCGAAACAACGGGGAGCAGCAATATCCTCTAAATTTACACCTCCAAAAACTGGGGCTAAATTTTTAACTGTACGGACAATTTCCGAGGTATCCTGTGTTGCCAAACAGATAGGGAAAGCATCAATACCCGCAAATTCTTTAAATAGCATTGCTTTACCTTCCATTACGGGTAAAGATGCTTCTGCACCTAAATTACCTAACCCTAAAACGGCACTTCCATCTGTAACAATGGCAACAGTATTTCGTTTAATGGTAAAGTTGTAAACATCATCGGGATTTTCAGCGATAGCGCGGCAGACTCTTCCGACTCCTGGAGTATAAGCCATTGCTAAATCTGATACGCTTTTAAGCTGAATTCGGCTGGTAATACTAATTTTGCCACCGCGATGCAAATTAAACGTGCGGTCATACACATCAATAACTTTAATGTCGGGCAAAGCTTTTACCGCTTGTACTATCGTTTCTGCATGTTCAGTAGAAGCAGCATCAACGGTAATATCACGAGTCGAAATTGCCCGTGTTTGCTCGATTAAATCAATTTGCCCAAAATTACCACCGCTTGTAGCAATTGCTTTTGTAACGGTAGCAAGCATTCCCACGCGGTTGGGAATTTCTAGCCGAATCGTTAAACTAAAACTCGAATTAGGTGTGAGGTCTGCCATGCTCTCTGTTAGATTTTAATATTCAATATTAGAATGATGAGAGTAACATTTTCTCGCAATGCTTCAAAAACATAAAGCTTAATGGTTCCGAAAAAACTTTCGCAAGGGTAAAAATCTGTGTAACAATCGAAATCGAACGTAGGATTGACAACTGCGAGCAAAACGTCTGCGATGCTAGGTAAATTCGATGTTGCAAACAAAGCTCCGAGGACGCTATCAAATTATCCGGGACTTAGGTAAAGGAGGATTTAGCGAGACGTATCTGGCTGAAGATATGGATTTACCTGGGAATCCTCACTGTGTTGTCAAGCTGCTAAAGCCTATATTTACAGATTCTGAGTCTTTAGAAATAGCCGCGCGTTTATTTGAACGTGAAGCTCAAGTACTATATAGAGTCGGTACTCACGACCAAATTCCACGACTTTTGGCGCATTTTGAGGAAAATCAAGAGTTTTATCTAGTTCAAGAGTATATTCCTGGAACTCTCCTTAGTAAAGAATTAGCCAAAGGGCAAAAATGGAGCGAGGAGCAAGCTATTAATTTTTTAAAAGATTTGTTACAGATATTGGAGTTTGTTCACACAGAGCAAGTTATTCACCGTGATGTTAAGCCAGCAAATCTAATTCGACGCGCATCTGATAATAAAATGACTTTAATTGATTTCGGCGCCGTTAAAGAAATCACAGCGGTAATGGAAACCAGTCAGGGTATTACAGTAATTGGTACCCCTGGTTATACACCTGTAGAACAGCGCGATGGTAATCCGAAGTTTAATAGTGATATTTATGCTGTGGGAATGACTTGTATTCAAGGACTAACGGGTATAAATCCTGATACGCTACAAAAAAAACCCGAAGTTGTCTGGAATAAGCAGGGCATTAATCCCCAATTAGCAACAATTATAGATAAAATGGTTTGCCGTGACCATCGGCGCCGCTATCAGTCAGTTCCAGAGGTTTTACAAGCACTGTCAAAGCTCGAACAACCCACACTATTAGAGTCGTTATGGAAGACTAAAAAAACAGTCGCATCAGTATCTGTGATTAGTATATTCATTATTTCAGTAGCTCTTTTACCAGTGACGCATAAAATAATACAGCAATTAATTACTGCTCCACTGTTATTGTTTCCTGTTAATCTTTCTGTTTACGAAAATTTAAATTACGCAATCAAAATTAAATATCCTCAAAATTGGGTCAAAAACGAAGTCGAAGATAAAACCACAGGTGAACTAGTTCGATTTTCACCTTATGACAGAAATAATTCAGATACAGGCGCCGAGGTAATATTTGAAGTACAGCCTTTGAAGCGACCGCTTGTATTATCAGAATATACGAATTTAAAAGTAAACGAAATAATCCAGTTTTTCCCCGAAGCAAAAATACACGAATCACGCTCTGTCACGCTACCCAATATACTACTGCCAACTCATGAAGTAGTGTATTCTGGCAAAGATAATAAACTAGGCATTAAAAGAAAAGCTGTTTGGACTGTTAAAGACAATACTGCGTATATAGTGACTTATTCTGCCACCGAAAGCGAATACGATAAATATTTAAGTATTGCAACTACGATGATTAATTCGTTAGAATTATTGTAGGCGCCCCCGTTCGAGCCGATTCAGTATACGAGTAATTAATTCTGGTTCTACAATTGGCTTATTCAGGTAATCATCTGCACCTGCCATAAATACCTGATTTACTGTTTGTGCATCTTTACGACCAGATAAAAATAGTACTGGTAAATGATTCCAATATGGGTCGTTTCGCACTACTTGACATAAATCTATACCATTAATCCTACTTAATGGCATTTCCGCATCTAAAATTAGTAAGTCTGGATTAAAAACATTTAATGTATGCCAAAATCGTTGAGGGTTATCGAGTAGAGTTAGCTCGAATCCCCAAGTCGAGAGTAAAGTGTGTAAATTATCTAACACTTGCAAGTCATCGTCCACAACCATTATTTTGGCGTCAGTGACATCAGCACGCTGTAGTACTTGAATAACTGCTGCCATGACTGAGGCAGAAATTACAGGTTTATGTAAAAAAATTTGTGCCCCTAAACGAGCTACTTTTAGCCGATAAGTAAAATCTTCAACTTCCGTAAATACCAGCACGGGTAAAGCCAAATTACTACTCGTTAGTTCTGCTAATAGTTGTAAGCTACTTTCAACTGAGTTAGAAAAGTGTAAGTCAAGTATTACGACATCTGGTGTATTTTGTGCAATTACGTCTCTAGCATCAGTTAGTGGCGCCATAAAAGCTTCTATTCCACACAATGCAGCTTCCTCTATCAACTGCTGACAAAGCAAAGCATCATTATCCATAATTAACAACCGGGGTTGTTTCATATTAGCGAAACGCTGCCTTTGGCAGCGTTTCGCTACCGTGATTGGTGGGTCTAATACTGTTGATTGTTCAAGTTCTTGCCGCAACGCGACAACAAGTTGCGAGAGACGTTGAACTTGAGCAATACTTTGTTGGATTCCAGCCCGAAAAATTTTTTCAATCTCACGAGATAGACACGAAGCTTCAGTTAAACCAAAGCTAGCCAGCGAACCAATTAACATGTGTGCTTCTGCCTGTGCTTGTTGTGCGACTTCTTCAGTTTGTGTACCAACAAGCAACGCCGTAATATTTTGTTCTAAACTTGTAACCTGTTCGCTGTACTTAGGCTTAAATCGTTTCCAAATATCAGCCAATGCTGAAGAAAATTTAGGTTGATACTGATTTACTACAGTTGCGTCAATTTCTGTAGATTGGGAGTCAAACTCTGTCGCAGTCGGGAGTTTAACTTGATCTAGTCCTAATTTCAGCCGATACCCAAATCTGTGAACTGTCTCAATTAAATCATCTGCCCCAGCAAGCTTAAGTTTTCGCCGTAAAGCCTTGATATGCGCTCTGACAGTATTTACTAAAGGCATTTCTTCAGATGACCACAAATAATCGAGCAGCATTTCTTGAGTAAATATCCGGTTACTGTTACGCAAAAATAGTTCTAATAGAGCGTATTCCTTTGCAGTTAAATGCAAAAGTCGCCCGTTGCAGGTGACTTGAGAGTTACTGGTATCAAGTCTGACATTCCCTGCTTGAATTGTTGAGGAGCGAGTCGGGGTTTTGCGACGCATCAAAGCGCGTATCCGAGCTAACAACTCATTCATGTCAAAAGGCTTAATAACATAATCATCCGCTCCTGCATCTAACCCAATAACTTTGCTTGTACTACTGTCTAAAGCTGTTAATAGGAGAATGGAGGTATCATTTTTTTGAGCGCGTAGCTGTCTGCAAAACATTAAACCATCCAGCTTTGGCAACATAATATCTAACAACACTAAGTCATAAGCAAACATTTGGGCAAACGACAGTCCAGTCTCACCATCAAAAGCCAAATCGACTGTGTAATGCTGCTGTGTAAGAATATTTTTCAATACAACAGCGGCGCCTTCATCGTCCTCTACTAACAAAATTTTCATATCAAAAAATATTAATTTGATTATTACATCTATCTAAAGGAGTATCTCTTAATTCCAATAAGTTATAATATT
>NZ_MRCD01000157.1 GCF_001904745.1 Calothrix sp. HK-06 | reverse complement strand
AATTAGATGATTAATTACTATTTAATAATTTGAAAAAATTAATTTACACGAAATCTTGCTGTTCCTATGGATATTTCTGTAGTACTACCAGCAAGTTTAGCTTTAATACTGTAAACAGGCCCATTACCACGGAATGGTTGCTTTACATTCTTAATATCAATTTCTAGCTTAGTGTTAGAAGCTACTGGTTCGGCAAATGCAATTAGTATGCTCTTGCCATTAGTAGAAATACTTGAGTTAATTTTCTTGCCATTCTCATTCGCTACTATAACGTCATTAATATTATTACTCCAGGTTAAAGTATTTGGAACTTCAATATTTAATTGAGAAACGCTTGGACTATTTTTAGGAATATGTACGCGAAAAGTATGTCTAACATTTGACCAATGAGTTTGAGGAAACTGTGAATTGCCATCAATATGGGGAAGTGTTCCATTACTATCTTTAGCGCTTACGTAACTTACAGGAATAAAAAACGTAGCAGCAATGGCGCTGACAGCAGTACAAATTAGTGCTTTTTTCATATTAGCTCCTTATTTAATCAATAAACATAGCAAAGTTACAGATTCATTTTTAATGATGAACCTGTTATCAATTAATACATTAAAATTTAGTCAAGTCAGAATTAACCACCCTTACACTAAAACTTTCATAGAAGCAGGTAAAGTTTATAACTGACTTACTGTTAGCTTACTTGCCTTTGTAGAGGCGTTGTTCCAAAAGGTGTTTTACCTCTATTATTAGTTTGACAGGTCAGTATGAAATTAAGGTGAAATTTACGCTAGTTCTCTAAAAATTACGAAACTGAGCTTGACCTATAGGAATCTCTACATCGCTTCCAATCACTTTCGCCGATAAACTGTAGACAGTACCCGATTCATTAGTGCGCTGTTGCACTCTGTTGAGTGAGACTAAAAGCTTACTAGTGCTAGAAGTAACCGTTTCTGGAAAAGTTATAATAATTTTTCTATTATCAACAGAAATATCGATGTTAACTTTTTTACCTTTATTATCAAAAACATTAATATCATTACTCACAGCTACAGTAGGGGGAGTTTCAATTATTAGTTGCTTCAGAGGTTTACCACGCTTAGGAACCCGTATTTGAAAAGTTTGTTTAACAAACTGCCATTGAGTTGGGAATAACTGCGTGTCATTCTCAGTACTAGTGGGTTTACTATCATTTATTTTAGCGCTTGCATAACCAGCATAGATAATGGTTATAGCACTTATAGCCAATATACCAACATTAATTATCTTTCGCATCATCTTGACTGCTATAATCAAAAAGGACTCTAATTAGACCAGCAATTCATCAACGATGAATGAAGCTTCCTCTAACTAGCTTGGCACCTCACGATGAAATCAAGATGAAATTTTGGCGCTGCGTGCGAAATTTTTTTCAAGTTTCAACAGAACATTTTTACACTTACTGATGTTTAAGCAAATCGTGCGATTTCATAAACTGTTGGCGAATCTTGATAATAACGATGTAAAGTACTGGTACAACAAACAAGCTCAAGAATGTAGAAACAAACATTCCACCAAAAACCGCTGTACCTAATGACAGTCGGCTAGCAGACCCCGCTCCTGTTGCGACAAGCAGTGGATAGCTACCGATTAAAGTTGAAACTGTTGTCATGAGAATAGGGCGTAATCGTGCTTGTGCAGCTTGTACCACTGCTGCCGTAATTGAAAGTCCCTGTTCTCGTAGCTGGTTGGCAAATTCTACAATCAAAATCGAATTCTTGCTAGCTAACCCGATTAGCATGACCAAGCCAACTTGGCAGTAAACATCATTGTACAATCCTCGTAGAGATTGAGCAGATAAAGCTCCCAAGACCGCTAAGGGAACCGCGAGCATAATAATGAAAGGATCAACAAAATTATTGTATTGCGCTGCTAGCACTAAGAAAACAAAAAATACTCCTAAACCGAAAATAATTGGAGCAATACCACCAGATTCCACTTCTTCTAAGGAGATACCTGACCATTCAAAATCAAAATTCGCAGGTAAAACCTCAGCCGCTAGTTTTTCCATTTTCTGTATTGCTTGCCCAGAACTAAAACCAGGAGCTGCTGCTCCGTTAATTTCAATCGAGCGATAAAGGTTGTAGTGGTTAATTGTTTGTGCCCCAGTTGTTGATTTTATCGTTACAACGTTACTGAGGGGTATCATGTTTCCTTGCCTTGAGCGCACATACAAACGACCAACATCTTCTGGATTCGAGCGAAATTGTGAGTCAGCTTGAACGTAAACACGATAAGTACGCCCAAATTCGTTGAAGTCATTTACATAGCGGGAACCAATGAACGTTTGTAGGGTGTTGAAAATTTCATCAATTGGAATCTGTAGAGCTTCTGCTTTACTTCTCTGTACTTCAACGATTAACTGGGGTGCATTGGCAGTATAGGTACTAAAGACTCCTTGTAATCCTGGGGTTTGATTTGCGCGACTGATTAGGTCGTTTTTGGCTTTATCTAATGCATTAATATCTCGATTGCTTTGATCTCCTCGGTCTTGTAATTGAAACACAAAGCCACCTACACTGCCGAGACTTTGAATAGTTGGAGGGTTGACGGCTAGAACAGGCGCTTCAGGAATTCCCATTAACGGCGCCCGTACCCGGTTGAGAATTGCTGATACAGATTGCTCAGGTTTTTTTCGCTCTGACCAAGATTTGAGAGGAGTCATAATTAGTCCACGATTAGGAGTGTTTCCGCTAAAACTAACGCCACCCATTGCAAACACCCCCTCAATTTCAGGAACATTGAGCAATTCCTTTTCGGCTTTCATCACAACCGAGCGAGTGTAGTCTAACGAAACGCCATCAGATCCCTGAATCAGGTTAACAAAATAGCCTTGGTCTTCTTCTGGTAAAAATGCTTGAGGAACACGCATATACAACCAGCCTGTCAATACCAACAACACAGTAAATAACACTAACACAACCATTTTAAAGCGGGTGACGGTGCCGAGAATACTTTGATAGCCTCGGCGCATCCAGTCTAAAAGGTCATTTACCCTTGCAAAAAACCAGCCGAGCAAACCGCGCGGTTGTTGTCCCCGACGTAGCAGCATCGCGGATACTGCAGGAGTAAATGTAATGGCGTTCAATGTGGAAATTGTGGTTGAAAATGCAATTGTTAATGCAAATTGCTTATATAGCTGTCCTGTTGTTCCTGGAAAAAAAGCAACTGGAACAAAAACAGCCATGAGAACTAGTGAGGTTGCAATTACTGCTCCAAACAATTCGTGCATTGCTTCAGAAGCCGCTTGACGTGGAGTGATATTTTTTTCCTCAAGCAAACGAACTACGTCTTCAACAATAATAATGGCATCATCGACAACCATCCCAGTTGCCAAGGTTAAACCAAATAAAGTCAAACTATTAAGCGAAAAATCAAATACTTTGACAAATGCAAAAGTACCAATTAACGAAACCGGGATTACAATTGCAGGAACAATAGTAGTGCGCCAATCTTGTAAGAAAAGGAAAATTATTCCCACAACTAGTACAATAGACTCAATTAACGTTTTGACAACTTCCCAGAAAGATGCTTCAACAAATAGCGAAGAATCATAAGGGATTTCATATGTTAATTCTGGGGGAAAATTCTTTGCTAGCCTTACCATTTCTGCCTTGACCGCTTTTGCTATTTCCAAAGCGTTACTACCAGGAATTTGAATGATTTGATAGCCTACAGAGATGTGACCATCATATCTAGCAAACGTACTATAGTTTTCCGCACCTAGTTCTGCGCGCCCTACATCTTTAAGTTTAATCAGCGTCCCTTCATTTCCAGCTTTGAGAATAATATTCTCGAATTCCTTGGGTTCTCGTAATCTTCCAACAGCTTGCAAATCGATTTGAAACTTTTGTCCTTCGGGAGCAGGTGGTTGTCCAATTGCACCAATGCCTAATTGTAAGTTTTGTTGATTCACCGCATTCACTACATCTTGAGCCGTTAAATTACGACTAGCAAGACGATTTGGGTCAAGCCAAATTCGCATAGCATAACGACGTTCTCCAAAAGATAGAACATTCCCCACACCATTTATACGTCTAAGAGAGTCTAACACATATAAATCAGCATAGTTACTAATAAAAGTATCATCGTAGCGGTCGTCAGAACTGTATAACGCCATCGCTAAAACAATTCCACTTGATTGTTTTGTAACCGCAACTCCTGTTTGTTGTACCACTTCTGGCAGTTTAGGTTGTGCCAACAAAACACGATTCTGTACATCAGAAGCTGCAACATTAATATCATAACCCTGCTCAAAAGTAACAGTAATTGTACTAGTACCATCATTGCTACTGGTCGAACTCATGTATCTCATACCTTCGACCCCATTAATTTGTCGCTCTAAAACCGATGTCACGGTTTCCTCAACAATTTGGGCACTGGCGCCAACATAGTTAGCAGTGACGCTAATTTGAACTGGGCTAATGTCTGGATACTGCTCTATAGGTAACGTTGGTATACTAATTAGTCCTGACACCAAAACTATTAAGGAACAGACGATTGCAAAAACAGGTCGCTTAATGAAAAAATCTGCGAACATAGTTAAACAGCCCAAAGAAACGTTAATAATTAATTGCTTTTTTCTGGTTCAGGAATAATTGGCGCGCCATCCCTTAAACTGAGCAAACCAGAGGTAATAATTCGTTCTCCAGGTCGCAATCCTTTAATTACTTGGTATTGGTTATTTTCAATACCGCCTAATTCAACAGGTTTTTGGCGAGCTACAAACTGAAGTTGGGCAGACTGCGATGAGCGTTCCTCAACTACAAACACAAACGCCTCTCTAGCTAAACGGGTTACAGCAGTTGTGGGAATGAGAACTCCAGGGCGTCGAGCCAAAACTACCCGCGCTCGAACAAACTGGTCGGTTCGCACTTTTTGTTGAGAATTATCTAACAGAGCTTTAACAAGTATAGATTGCGTTTGATTTGCTGTATTGGGTGCAATGAAAAATATACGACTAGTGCCAATATTACGCCCTTGACCGTCTACTAGCTCAATATCGCTTCCTAACCGCAACTGAGCTACCTGTTCTACTGGAACCGAAATATTAACCTCCAATAAACCGTTTTCAGAAACGCTTACTAACTGAGTAGACGTATCAACAAAATCACCTATCTTAACAGGAATATCACCTACGATTCCTGCAAACGGTGCGGTAATTGTATAAAACTGAAGTTCTGCTGCCTGCTCTTTAATATTTGCCCTAGCTTGATTAACCAACCTCTGGTTCTTAACAATTGTAGCCTTTGCCCTAGAAACTACTGCCTGTGCCCTAGTAATCATCGCTTCTTGCGCTGCAATGTCAGCATCCGTTTGAGCAATCTTGGCTTTTGCCGTCTCTAAGCTGTTCCGTCTCTGTTCCAAAATTTGTAAACTGCTGGCGCCTTCTTTATACAGTTGGTTGAACCGCTCGTACTCGCTTTGATTAAGTCTTAAATCAGACTGTTCAGAAGCTCGACGAGCTTTTAAGGCTCCAAGTGCCGCTGTTGCATTTTTTGCATCTGCTTGGGCGCTTTTTAGTTCTGCTTGAGCAGTTTCTAAATCAGCTTGACTTGATTGATAAGCTGCAATTCGACTGTCAACAGAAGCTTGTTGCTGCTTGGCATCAACTTTCAGAATGGGAGTATCTTTTTTAACTCTCTCTCCAGCCCGAACAAATATTTGAGAAACCTGACCCTGAATTCTTGGTCGCAAAGTTACAGAGCGACGAGACTCCAGATTTGCAACAAATTCTGCACTTTCCTCTATAGTGCTAGATTGCAATGTTGTAACTTGCACCTTTGTTGCCGAGGGTTGCCCAGGTACTGTTGGGGGTGATTCTTTGCTCGGAGCCATAAACCACCAAAACCCAACACCTCCACCAAATAGAAGCAAGGCTAACATTGCCCAGAAAGCTGGTGTTAATGGCGCCAACAAACGTTTACTATGTGAACGTTGAGATTCAAAAGATTCCATAACTAAACATTTAGAGCGATGTAAAATTTACACAAATTTGAAGTCAAGACTTTTTATTAAGTTGCCTTTACCCAAAAATCAGCCGTGATAATTTCGCCATTGCGATTAAACTGTCCCCAAAGCTTGTATAGTCCAGGTTCTGGAAAGCTAGTCATAAATTTAACCTGTCCGGGAGTTTGATTTTTGACTGCGTGAGCATGGATATAATCAGCAGAGGTAAGTGAGGTTCCTTGACGTACTATTACCAAGTGTCCTAGTTCACCCATATAAGGCTGCAAATTGGTAACAGGTTGATTATTGGCGCCAACAAGATTGAATGTCACAGCAACTTCCTCACCCGCTTTAACCGTCTCAGAAGGTAACTGTAAATCGACCTTAGTATTGTTAAATATTTGACTGCGTTTGAAGTTTACGTTTGGGGAAGATGAACTTGCACCGCTTACTTGAGCTTTGAGAGTCGAGACTTGCGTCGATTTTCCAGTGGGTTTATAGTCGCTAAATAGCGTGTAATTTCCCGGTAATGGTAATTTAGCTTCGACAGTAAAACGACCATTGCCTTCATAACGTGGGTGGAGGTGATCAAAAAACTGAAGGTCATTGCTAACTACGATTAAATGCATTAGTTCTTCATGGGAAACATCAAACTTATCAATTGGCTTTCCTGCTGCATCTGTAATATCAATTACTAATGGAATAGGGGTATTGACTGTAACCGTTTCTGGAAGCGTAAGTTTTGCCTGAGTCGTTGGCGTTTTTGTGTGATCTGAATTGTGCGTAGAATGTCCTTGATGATTTCCTGATTGTGTTGAATGCATAT
Organism: Calothrix sp. HK-06; assembly: GCF_001904745.1. Taxonomy (GTDB): domain Bacteria; phylum Cyanobacteriota; class Cyanobacteriia; order Cyanobacteriales; family Nostocaceae; genus Dulcicalothrix. The sequence goes on along the minus strand of NZ_MRCD01000157.1, from coordinate 9,408 downwards.
GGTTTTGCTCTCCTGCTGAAACTGCTTTCATCGGTTCTTGACTATTGGGTGATGTTGAGCAACTTTGTGCAAATAATAAAGTTGCAGTAGTAACAAGCACGCTCATTAATATCTTCATAAGACTTACCTCCTACAATCTAAATTCCTGTTTTAACTGAGCAACCCAAGTTTTGATGCGTTGTTGTGTTAACTCAGATTGGTTATCTTCATCTAGTGCTAGACCTACAAACTTACCATTGCGTAATGCTTTCGAGTCTGTAAAATCATAACCCTCAGTTGACCAGTAACCAACGGTTTTACCCCCTAGTTCTGAAATCCTTTCTTCTAAGATGCCTATTGCATCTTGGAAAGAGTCAGGGTAGCCATTTTGATCGCCAACCCCAAAGTAAGCAACTTTCTTGCCGCTAAAGTCTATATTGTCTAGCTCGTCAAAGAAATTATCCCAGTCGTCTTGCAATTCACCCACATTCCAAGTAGGACAACCAATAATAATATAGTTGTAGCCGTGAAAATCGCTTGACTCTACTTTAGAAATATCGTAGATATCAACAACACTGTCGCCACCAAACTTTTTCTGAATAAGTTCGGCTCCTGTTTGAGTATTCCCTGTTTGAGTTCCGTAAAACAAGCCTATCTTAGCCATCTCTCCTCCTTGCTGAGTAGCGTGATAAAGGTAGAGTTAGGTGTATGATTTAATAACTCAACCTCATTTCAAACTACTTTAAATGCTCCACCTAACTGGAGAGTCAAGAGGGACACAAAAATTTTTTCAAAAGGCTAAGGATGCCAGTTTTACCTTCTTGCAGGCTGTATTGGAAGTTATCATTTAATTTCAAGCGGATAAATCAATATAAATAAAGGCTTCTAGCCCTAACATATTAGTAGAGCTAAAAGCCTAAAAATAGTATCTCTGAGTATCTAGTCAGATGTTTTCAACTTTTAGTTTATTATATCAAGATGAAATCAAGATGAAATTTTTATAGTTCATTTTGTTGTTAATAAAAACAGCTTCATATTAGGAAACATATGAAAAATATGTTTACACCTATAAAGCTGTGGTTTTGGCGAAACATGAGGAATTCGTTTCTATAATTTATTTTAGTAAATCAAAATGAAATTAAGATGAAATGCTAGCACAACTATTGCACATCAACCCAGAAGTCAGCAGTGATAATCTTGCCATTACGATTAAACTGTCCCCACATCTTATACTTACCTGCTTGGGGAAAACTAGTGATAAAATGAATCTCACCTGGAGGAGTATCTTTCATCGCATGAGCATGGATATAGTCCGCTTCGGTTAGTGGTGATGATTGTTTGAGGATAACTAAGTGTCCTCTTTCACCTAAGTAATTTTGTAAATCTTTAGGTGGTTGGTTACTGGCTGCATCTAATAAGTTAAAAATCAAATGTACTTCTTGTCCAGCTTTTATTGTTGGTTGAGATAGTTTTAGATTAGCTTTTGTATTACCGAAAGTTTTAGTAGTTGCTAAATCAATTTTTGATGTGTTAGAACTTGTACCCGGAACTTGAACTTTTAAAGTTGACACTTGTTCGGCTTTACCAGCTACTTTGTAATCACTGAATAGTGTATAACCTCCAGGCTGTGGAAAATCGGCTTGAACTTCAAAGCGTCCGTTTCCTTTATATGTAGGATGGATATGATTAAAAGATTGAAGGTCGTCACTAACGACTATCAAATGCATTAATTTTTCTTGGAATTTATCGAAATTGGCAATTGGCTTACCTTCCTTGTCTTTTACATCAATTGCTAGAGCGATAGGCGCCGCAAGAGTAACTTTTGCTGGAACGGTCAGCGTAGCTACAGCATTTGCAGGCTCAATGAACGAATTCTCTGAATGACCACCATGACTGCCATGAGGATTTTCTTCCGTTCCAGGAGTTTTGGAATCACCCATGTTGTGACCAGAATGAGGATTAGCATCAGCAACAGTGGTAGCACTACTACTAGGTGTCTTTTTACTGTTTACTTCGCTTGCACAACCAGCAGTAACAACAAGAGTTGAAGTGATAGCAAGTGCAGTCAAAATACGCTTCATTTTTTCTCCAGTTAGCAAATTAGATTCTCAAAAACAAACCACAACAAGCATATTCCAAAAGTTAGAAAGGCGCCCATCATAACAGCCAACTAGTATGCAAGTAGCAGACAATTATGTTGGTACTTAAGAACTAGTGAGTCATGATGGTAAAAATAAGTTGAACTCTGAATCTTAAATAGGGGGTCTCATACTCAGTTTCTCAGGCAAAAATGAAATCAGGATGAAATTTATAGTTAGTTTTGGCTTTTGACACAAATAACTGTAACTTGGCGTAAAGGCTGAAATCATTGGCAGGCTTACTTTACGTAAGTTTTTAGAAAATTCCGGCAAAAAATTTTCTCAAACCCCTTGACTCTCCAGTAGACAGGAGAATTCAAAATAAGATTAGTTATTGAGAGGGTAATCGACATGACACTTGAACTCAAAGTTCCAAATATGGCTTGTTCTGCTTGCGGCGCCACTATTACAGAGGCAATAAAAGCTATTGACCCAACTGCTGCGGTTCAAACTGACCCAAAAACAAAGTTAGTTAACGTTGAAACTCAAGCATCTGAAGTGGCAATTAAACAAGCGATTACAACTGCTGGTTATTCGGTTGCGTGATAGCTGTACTATATGAGGGCGGGCGATCTGAAGCCCACCCCACAATATTTTGAGTGGAGGAAGATATGGAAAATACGACTTTAAAACTACGCGGTATGAGTTGTGCTTCTTGCGCGCGGAGCATAGAAGAAGCAATTAGGGAAGTAAACGGTGTCAACGAGTGTATTGTTAATTTTGGCGCCGAACTCGCAACTGTAGAATATGACCCAAGAAAAACTGATGTCACAGTTATCCAACAAGCTGTAGATTCCGCTGGTTATTCTGCATACCCATTGCAAGAACAAAATCCAGCTGCACAACAGGACGAAGCTGAAAAACGTAGACAATCAAGAGAAACTAATGAACTAACGCGCAAAGTAGTTGTTGCAAGTATCTTGAGTGGGATAATTGTTATTGGTTCTATACCAATGATGACAGGATTACATGTACCTTTCATTCCGATGTGGTTACATGACCCTTGGCTACAACTAGTGCTAACAATTCCCATTCAATTTTGGTGCGGCTTATCTTTCTATAGTAATGCCTGGAAAGCGTTTAAACGCCATGCGGCAACTATGGATACTCTTGTTGCATTAGGCACTAGTACGGCATTCATTTATTCGCTGTTTCCTACCTTTTTTCCAAGCTTTTTTATATCTCAAGGTTTACGACCCGACGTATATTATGAAGCAGCAGCAGTTATTATTGCTTTGATTCTAGTTGGAAGGCTTTTAGAAAGTCGTGCGAAAAAACAAACTGGTGAAGCGATTCGTAAACTCATTGGTTTACAGGCAAAAACCGCGCGTTTAATTCGTAACGGTCAAGAAATAGATATTCCAATTGAAGAGGTGCAAATTGGAGATGTCATCTTAGTTCGTCCCGGTGAGAAAATTCCTGTTGATGGTGAAATCATTAATGGCATATCGACTATTGATGAATCTATGGTGACAGGGGAAAGTGTAGCTGTTAAAAAACAATCGGGTTCGGAAGTAATTGGTGCCACTATCAACAAAACTGGTAGCTTTCAGTTTAAAGCGACACGAGTAGGAAAAGATACTGTACTAGCGCAGATTGTTCAGCTTGTCCAACAGGCTCAAGGTAGTAGGGCGCCTATTCAAAGATTAGCAGACTCTGTAACAGGATGGTTTGTACCTGCGGTAATTGCAATCGCACTCCTAACTTTCATTATTTGGTTTAATATTATGGGTAATCTTACGCTTGCTTTGATTACCACAGTGGGAGTTTTGATTATCGCTTGTCCTTGTGCGCTAGGTTTAGCAACTCCCACATCAGTAATGGTAGGAACTGGGAAAGGCGCAGAAAATGGTATTTTGATTAAAGGCGCCGAAAGTTTAGAGCTAGCACACAAAATCAAAACAATTGTTCTAGATAAAACAGGAACTATTACCCAAGGTAGACCCACAGTTACAGATTTTGTTACCACTGATGGAACCGCAAACGGTAATGAAATTAAATTACTACAATTAGCAGCATCACTAGAACGCAACTCAGAACACCCACTAGCAGAGGCAGTTGTGAGATATGCTCAAACTCAAGAAGTCGGGTTGGTTTCGGTGGAAAATTTTGAAGCAATTGCAGGTAGTGGTGTACAAGGTGTAGTTGATAACTACCTAATACAGATTGGTACGCAACGCTGGATGTCAGAGTTAAATGTGAAAACTTCAGTTTTGGAAAAAGAAAAAGAACGCTTAGAGTATCTCGGTAAAACCGCTATTTATATCGCGATAGATGGTAAAATTCAAGGGTTAATGGGCATTTCTGATGCAGTTAAACCTACATCTACCCAAGCTGTAAAAGCATTGCAAAAATTGGGTTTAGAAGTAGTAATGCTTACAGGAGACAATCGCCGTACCGCAGAAACTATTGCCAAAGAAGTTGGTATCAAGCGTGTTTTGGCAGAAGTTCGACCCGACCAAAAAGCTGACACTGTAAAAAAATTACAGCGCGAAGGAAAAATTGTGGCAATGGTGGGTGATGGTATCAATGATGCCCCAGCTTTAGCTCAAGCTGATGTAGGTATAGCTATTGGTACAGGAACAGATGTAGCAATTGCAGCTAGTGACATTACCCTTATCTCTGGTGATTTACAAGGTGTAGTAACAGCAATTCAACTTAGCAATGCAACAATTCGCAACATTCGCCAGAATTTATTCTTTGCCTTCATTTACAACGTAGCAGGAATTCCAATTGCTGCTGGTATTCTCTTCCCTATTTTCGGCTGGTTGCTCAATCCAATTATTGCAGGCGCCGCGATGGCGTTCAGTTCGGTTTCAGTATTAACAAACGCATTGCGTCTGCGTAACTTCCGACCCAAGGTCATTGCATAAAAAGGGGGCAAATATGTTAAATAAAAAGACAATTATTGGCAGTATAGCTTCTTTGGGATTATTGTTCGGTGTTGCTACTAACAAAGCATTAGGACAACAAATGCCACATGAAAACCATAATTCCGCGACATCACAAACGAGTGAATTTCAACGTATTGAACAACCACTATGGGTAAAAGCGGCAGTTACAGCTTCTGGTTTAGGATTAATTGGTTTAGAAATATGGTGGTTTTTGTTGAGTAAGCCAAAGTCACGAAAAGCAGAAGCTCATGACGGCATTCAAGAGGTTACAATTACAGTAGATGGAGGTTATGAGCCAAGTCGAGTTGTAGTTAATGCAGGTCAACCAGTACGCTTAAACTTCCTACGTCGTGATAAAAGTAGCTGCTTAGAACAAGTTGTATTTCCTGACTTTCACATCGCTCAAGATTTAGATTTAAATCAAGTTACCCCAATCGAGTTTACACCTCAAAAACCAGGCCAATACACTTTTGCTTGTGGCATGAATATGTTTCGCGGGGTTGTGGAAGTTAGGTAGTGCAATGAATAGGGGTTTCCCTTACTCGTCTTGACTCTCCAGCTAACTGGAGAGTTTAAAATAAAGATTAGGAAATGATTCTAGAGGTATGTTTTATGTTACTCCAAGAAAAAACAAAACAAATAGGCACCGTAGCCAAGGAAACTGGTGTACCAATCAAAACAATCCGTTATTACGAAGAGCTGGGGTTGCTCAAAGCATCGGGTAGGACTGAAGGTGGGTTTAGATTGTTCGACTCCGATGTTTATGAACGATTACACTTTATTAAGCGCGCGCAAAGTCTTGGATTAAGTTTATTAGAAATTAAGGATTTTTTAGAAGTTCATGACCAAGGTGATTTGCCTTGCAACCATATAAAAGAAAAATTGCAACATAAAGTAGCAGTAATTGATAAGCAAATTCAAGAACTTATACTTTTTAAGCAAGAGTTGCAAGGTCTTCTTTCAGGATGGGAAGCGGTGATAGACAATTCTGAACCAAAAATTTGCCCAATTATTCAAAAAGATTAATTCAAATTGATCTGCGAACAGTATTTAATTGTAGTCTTTATTACGTCATTGCTACAGCCATCCAAAACCTCACCACAAGAAAGCTTTGCTTAACAAACATAGCTTTTCGCTCTATGCTAATTGTGGCTTTCCATGCAGCTAAATCTGAATCACCTACCCATTACTTTAAGATATCCTTCATGTCATTCCTCCTATTTGTAGATGGTAAGGACAAGGTTTAACGTTAACATAATGTTCAACTAAAAGCTAGAGAGTCTCGCCTATGACACGAAGTGGATTACGGGCACAAGCAGGAAAGCCAACGGGGATAGTCGGTAGAATACTCGGCTATTTGATGGATATTTATAACCGAGAGGATAATCATTGGACTATCTCATTACTGGATATTAGTGAAACGAGCAAAGTGCTTTTGACCCAAAGTTTTTTAAATATTTTCTCGAAATAAGGTTAAGTAAAATTTATATATTTATCTCTTGACTCTCTACCTGACTTGAGAGTTTAGCATAGATTCAGTCAGTCAAGAACATCTGACGGAAAACAAGGTAGAGAGTAAAAAAACATATGACTACACACATGAAAAGCATATTCGTTGGCGCCTTAGCAAGTTTTGCACTTCTGACATTAGTTGCTAGTCCCAGCCGAGCAGAGAGTCGCGCTACCAATGCGAATACAACTACAAGCTCTAAGACTGAACAGCAGATTAGCCAAACACCATCTTCCCCAACTAAACAGCAGTCAGAAGACAAAGGATGCCCTTGTTGTAAAAAAATGATGGGCAATACGCAGCAGATGGACAGCAAAATGCATCAAATGATGAACAATCAACAAAACCCTTCCAGATAGGCTTCTAGAAGACTAGCGGCAAGGATGACTTAAAATATCCTTGTCGCTATAATGTATAATTAGTAACAAAATCGCACTATTGCTGTAATTAAATTAAGAATTACCTATCATGAATAATCCTAACTCTAAAGACCACACTATGAAGTGGATGGGAATCGCAATGGTAGCTTGTTGTGCCATCCCCATTATTGTATCTCTTTCTATTGGTGGAGGTTTGGGTTTTTTGTTTAGTCGTTCTAACCAAGAACCTTCTAGCGGTACGTTAAACGCTCAAAAATCAACACAATCTCAGTCTCAGCCCACAGTTGCAAAAGTATCTCTAGAACCTGCTGTCAATTGGCAAACAAACAATCACGTTCATGGTTTGGCAGTAAATCGAGATAATTCTAAAGTAATTTACATTGCTACTCATAATGGACTGTTGCAACGTTCCGAAATTGGTGATTGGTATTGGATGGGGAAAGAACGAGCCGACTACATGGGTTTCACTGCCGACCCTACAAACAGCAATCGCTTTTATGCTAGCGGACACCCCCATACTGGAGGTAATTTAGGATTTATCAAAAGTGAGAATCAAGGGCAGGATTGGCAACAAATTTCGATGCCAGGGGTAGATTTTCATGCTTTAGCGATATCTCCTAGTAACCCGCAAGTTTTTTATGGATTTCCTGTTTCTGGAACCCAAGCACTACTGCACATTTCTAAAGATAGTGGCAAAACTTGGAATCAACTTGGCAGTCAGGGGTTAGGTGGTACTCCTTTTGAGCTTGCAGTTGACCCACGGAACCCTAACTATGTTTTTGCTACTACTCGCGCGGGTATGTATGAAAGTAGCAATGGAGGTAATGATTGGACGTTAATATCAAATACTCAAGAAGCACCTATAATTAGTTTAGCTTTACTAAAAGACGGTGATACTACTGTTATGTATGGATACCGTTTTCTAAAGTCGGCGCCTGGTCTTTATCGCAGTAATGATGGTGGAAAAACTTGGAATAAGCTTTGGACTGAAACTAGTGGAGTGATTGTGAAACTAGCTTCTTCTCCTAATAGTCCACAGATACTTTATGCAGTTAATGACAAGAATGCTGTATTTCAATCGCTGGATGGGGGTCAAAACTGGAGAAAAATAAGCTAAATATTTCTACATATTTTTTAGTATTTTAGTACCATTATTTATCGTTCCTTTCGATAGCCCAACATCTGACGGTGACTTAAATAAAGTACCAACGGTGGCAAAATTATCCACTGAAATACAGCTAGCCAACTCATACCAAGAACAGGTACAGCTAATACCGGAACTCCATAGGTTTTAGTGACATTTACTCGGTATGTTTCAATTACTAAGGTGATAATTAAACCTACACTAGTAAAAAGTAAAGTAAATTTCAAGGTTGGATTAATCATCCAACGACGAGAACGAGCTAGCATACTTACAATCCAAGCACTAATAAGAGTAATAACGCCATCACCGAATGAACAGTGAGTTAAGTCTTTAATTTTGTCTAATAAAGTCGGCTTACCATAGAATTCGTAATAAGACGCCTGCCAAACTTCATAAACAAAATTTATGAGAAAAGCAAAAAGGAATAAGTTCACTTCCGGTGTAGCCAAAACCCAAATTATCCAAGACTTGATTGGCTTATTTTTCATTGTTGTTTTTTCAAATTACAACGTTTTATTGCAAAAGTAGTTCAAAATTGGAAAGTAGAACTATCGCCAATAGGTTGATTTTTTTGAATGATTGGGCAAATTTTGTCCTCTGGCTTATCCGGTAAATTTTTCCAACCAGAAAGTAATTCTCCTAACTCATTGCGTAGAGTTAACAGTTCGTTAATTTTACTATCAATTTCTAATAGCTTGTTTTCTAACTTCTCTTTAATCTGGCTACATGGAGGTTTTCCTTCGTCATAAACATTAAGAATATCTCCAATCTCTTCTAGACTCAAACCAAGATTTTGTGCCCGTTTAATAAAAGCTAAACGGGTAAGGACATCTTCTGAAAACTGTCGATATCCACCCTCTGTACGTCCGTAAGATTTGAGGAGACCTAAACTCTCATAATAGCGAATAGTTCCAATCGGAACTCCGCTTAAAACTGTGACTTGACCAATTAACATACATTTTTTTGATTGTGACTCAACATTTACACATCTATGTTTTTATAATTAATACCAAAATTTTTGTATACTATTGTCGCAGATATTTACAATTTTGATAATAGCAAAGTATACAAAGCTTAATGCTGTGTAGCAGTTCGTTCAGGAATTGTACAAAATTGCAAGCAGGTAGAGACACGCTTACGTTTACGTGAAAGCGTCTCTACGAATGCACGATTTTCACTTAGGCTAGCACACCCTGGACTCCACACCTCTAACTTTTCGCGGTATGTGTCAACGTCAGATACTTTGACCTATGCCAGCAGCTAGAAGTTGCTCTCGATTAGGTTTGCCAGCCAGAACTAGTTTTCCATTAACGACGATCGCTGGCACTGCATTTACTCCATACTGTTTGGCTTTTTCCTGTTC
>NZ_MRCD01000156.1 GCF_001904745.1 Calothrix sp. HK-06 | reverse complement strand
GAAATATTTATTTTATACTTGCATTTTCAGCTTAACAATATTATTACTTAATATAAACTTGATTTAAAGTAATATAAGTTACGTATTATCGGATTTAATTTTACTGTAGAAAAAATTTATCAATATCAGCCAAATGTCTTATTTTTATTCATCCAATAATGAGGTAAAAGGATAGATAACACTCAGTTGTTTCTGTGACTATGGACTCAAATGCAAACAACAAAAATTCGGAATATCCGAAGCTTAATTTTCTAAAATATCCAATTTATCCTTTATCCGTGATAGCAAGTGGAGTGATGATACTGGATATAACCATAAATCAGAGCTTTGCAGGCATTGTACAGTTAACCATGTTTGCTGTTGGTGGAGTTGCAATAATTTGGCGCCGTAAGTTCAATCGATGCTTAAATTACCTGATAACATTCAACAATCGCTATAAGATTACAAGTACTTCGTTAATCTTGATTGGAACGGCTTTGTTTTTCGACGCCTTCGCAACTCCTGCACAAGCACAGTTCTTCCAAAGTGCAGAAACTTGGATGACTGGACAGTTTACGGGTGCAGATGAGGCTATCACTTTATCATTCAATGTACTGCGAGGATTGTTCATACTTTACTTAGGAATTTCTTTGGTAAGAGTCGTTCAAGCTGCCCGCCAGGACGAAGATTGGCAGAATTTAGCCCGAACACCGATGATTATTTTAATTGCGGTAACTATGGGCGATATTCTGGCAAATTTGATTATTGGTGGAGGTGGCGGCGCCGCTGGTGGTGGCGCCGGTGGAGGTGGTTAAATATGGAGTCAAATAAATCAAAACAGCGTGTTGTTAATACGACTTTAGGAAAGCAACCTAACATTGGCCCATTTCCTGCCGACCAATTAATCCCTTGGGCTATAATTTGCGCTTTTTCTTATTACTTGTGTCATGGATTACTAAAACTCAACTGGGTTTGGACTATGGCTTGCGCTGCTTGGGGAATTTCTACTTGGTGGATACTGACTGCTAATGGTGCTTGGAGAATTTTATCGAAGTTTGTAGCGACACCTAATTGGACTAGAGTGCGTTGTTCATACCAGCCGATTTTGCTTTTCAAAGCCATTAACATCAAAAAAGCCCGTAAAGTTAAAAACAGGAGTAGGGGCTAATGGTAAAGTCAAAAGTCGGTAAGCGCATTGTTGATAATGGGGAAAGTAAAGTTAGCTTAACGCCTGTAGAAGATACATTAGCACTAGTTACAATGTTGCAAATTAATCTTCAGGGACGTTCAATAGGCGCCTACGTGTTAAGAAAAAAAACTGATAATTTTCTGATTCACTTTGGTTTTGAGTGTATGGGAGTTCACTCAACGCTACGCACCGAACAAATTGACCCTGTTTTTGATGCTATTGAATCTGGGTTGAAAGATTTACCGCAAGGTGAGCGCTTGACGATTCATTTAGGTTCGTTCACTGACGATACGGTAAGGCAACAGCAACTAAAGGAATTAACAAAAACGGCGCCTAACAAAGAATTGCAATATTTACTAATGGGTGAGCGTCGTCGAATTCAGCAATTAACTCACCTTGGAGTTCGCAAACCAAAAATGCTGCGGTTGTATTGCACTTACACAATTGAACCCGATAGTGCTGGAACTTCTGATGTTATCGAAAAGCTACTCTCTAAACTCGAACGAGGATGGAAGTCATTTACAGGAGAAATTAGCGAATTACAATTTATTGGCATCGAACGCTTATTACACGCATCTTTTACAGATGGATTTCAGCTTTGGGAACAACTACTGTCCAATAAAATGGGTTTGGATATTCGCCCATTAAGCGCGTTGGAACTTTGGGAAGAAGTTTGGCTGCGGTTTAATGGTACAACTCCTCGCCCCATTCCCCAACTTTTGATTCTAGATGAAGACGGGTTGCGAGAGGAAATTTATTCAGATGTTGCCCCCGCATCTTTATTAATGGAATCTGAGTTATCAATTCCCGTTGCTGATAGACGCTGGGTGCATATTGGTTCTAAATATATAGGAGCGTTGACATGGGTAGATAAACCTAGTGGCTGGATGGATAAAGAGCGTCAAATGCGTTATTTGTGGTCTGTTTTATCACGAGAACGAGTCTACGACACTTCGATTTATTGCCAATTAATGCGGGCAAATGAGACGATAGTCAAAACTAATATGCAGCGTCTCACTAAACAAGCAAACACTTCTGCAACTTTAGCGCAAGAGAAAAACTCGGTTGATGTAAAGTCCTTGCTTAACATCAAAAAATCTATTGCTGCACAGGAAGAACTTTATGAAGGCGCCGTTCCTATTCATATAGCAGTTGTGTTTTTGGTATATCGTCAAAGTCGTGAACAGTTAGATGAAGCTTGTCGTTACTTGCAATCATGTTTCCTGCGTCCAGCATGGGTTGTGAGAGAAACAGAATATCCTTGGCGCATTTGGCTGCAAACTTTTCCTATAACTTGGGAACGCTTGATGACTGCGCCGTTTAATCGACGCTTAGTTTATCTCAGTAGCGAGGCGCCTGGACTAATGCCATTGGTGCGAACAAAATCCAATGATGACAGGGGCTTGGAATTAATTGCATCAGAAGGAGGAACACCTGTATTTATCAATTTGTACACCCAGCATAAAAATTTAGGATTATTCGCAACCACACGTGCGGGTAAAAGTGTTCTGGCATCAGGTATCCTAACGCAAGCACTAGCTCATGGTATGCCAGTGGTAGCAATGGATTACCCAAAACCTGATGGAACAAGTACCTTTACTGATTACACTCGGTTTATGGGTGATGATGGAGCGTATTTCGATATTGGATCTGAATCAAGTAATTTGTTCGAGCTACCTGATTTACGCTCTCTTTCTCCAAAACTCCAGCAAGAAAGGTTTGAAGATTACAAAGATTTTCTTGCTACAGCAATACTGGCGATGGTGACTGGTACTCGTCGTGGTTATAGCGGCGCCCAATCACAAGTTATTACCGATACAGTGCGTTCTATTTTAGCACTCGCGCTTAAAGCTTTTTTCAGTGACGACTTAATTAGAGACCGCTACGCTGCGGCATACGTCAATGGCTTTGGTTCCAATGAATGGGCTACAATGCCCACTTTGCATGACTTTTTAAGTTTTTGCTCCCATGAGCGCTTACGGCTTGATTCGCTGACAGGTGATACCAAAGCTGGTTTAGAAACTATCCGATTACGGTTAAGATTTTGGCTTTCATCACGGGTTGGTCAAGCTTTGGCACAACCTTCTACTTTCCGAAGTGACGCGCGGCTATTAATTTTTGCTCTGCGTAACTTATCGAATGATGAAGACGCGGCAATATTAAGTTTGAGCGCTTATAGTGCGGCTCTACGTAGAGCTTTAGCCGCTCCTGCTAGCATTTTCTTTATTGATGAAAGCCCAATTTTGTTTGAATACGATTCGATTGCTGCACTTGTAGGTAGATTATGCGCCAATGGAGCAAAAGCAGGAATAAGAGTAATTTTATCTGCCCAAGACCCAGATACAATTGCTCAATCTTCATCAGGGGCGAAGATTTTCCAAAACTTAACTACTCGGCTGATTGGACGCATTCAACCCACTGCAATTGATAGTTTTGTAAACATTTTGAAGTATCCACAAGAAATTATTTCTCGTAACGCGACAGAAAGCTTTTTTCCAAAAAAGGAGGGTGTTTACTCACAATGGCTTTTGGATGATAACGGTATTTATACTTTCTGCCGTTATTATCCAGCATTTAACTTGTTAGCGGCAGTGGCTAATAACCCTCAAGAGCAAGAGCAACGAACGCTTGCTTTGGCACAGTACCCTGATAAATTTGTGGCTTTGACAGAGTTTTCAAAACAATTGATTGGGTCAATGTGAAGGGGGCAGTAGGCAGTAGGCAGTAGGCAGTGGGCAGTAGGAAAGAGTGATTTTATTCACTTGCTAACTGTATCTTGCTCGTGCAAGGGTTTGAATCCCATAATTGTAACGATTGCCGACTGCCCCTTCGGGATTCGGTAGTCCACTCGGCAGCCGCACGTGTGGCTGCACTCACCTATTGCCTACTGCCTTTAATTCTCAATGTAGGGGTAATTATGAAGAAAATTCAACAAATCACGTATGGTGTTTTTGGCGCCGTAGTAATATCTACTATTGGATTAACAAGCGCTTATGCATTAGAAATACCAATCCTTCAAAATAATCCATTAACTCAACTTTTTGACCAATGGCAACAGCAGCTAACTTCTTTAAATCAATATGTATCGTCAATTCTTTCTCAAAAATTAGCATCATTAAGCCAATCTTTAAATGAAGATTTGCAAGCAACGATTGATGATACAATAGGCACGTTAGGATTACCAGATTCTACGGAAGCTAGAGAAAAAATTGAAGATATTGTGGCAACTTCAGATACATCTGTTAATGGTGTTGAACGAGCAACTAACGAAGTAGACCGTCAAATTACTCGTGCGGATAGTAACACAACTTTGAGTAAAGCTGGTCAACTAATTACTAAACAAAAACTCGAAAAAACCCAAACTTCGATTGAACAAGTTGAAGCAGATGCGGATGCTGCTAATGAGGAAGTGGTTACGCAAAATGTTATGAAGCGTATCGCACGACAAAATGCTCAAACAGCAGCAATTTTAGGAGCGATGCGAACTGATGGGTTGAAATCTCAACAATCTCAAGATTTGGCAAATCTTAACCTGACTAATATTTCGCGCTCTTTAGATGGTCAAAATCAAGCTCGTCAGAAGGAAAGTGTTGGTCAGGGTTTTAGTAATTTACGCACGGCAGCGCAAGCACGCCTGTTTTAAGAGGCAGGGGGCAGGGTGCGGGGAGCAGGGGGAAGAAAGAATTAGCGTTTTAAAATCCAAGGAGATGGGTTATTTATAATGGTTACTAATATAGCCAAAATGCGATTATAAGTTGCGTAAATCTCTCTAGCTTGTTCAACGTCTAAATAGTTACATTTCACCCCAAATTTGAGCCAAGTTTGAGTTTCTGCTGCTTCTGCCTCACAATCATTTAACTTTGCAACAAAAGCTGCCTTATAAGAGGCAGGGGGAAAGGGGCAGGGAGCAGAGGGGAAAACAAGTTTTCCCTATGCTTCGGAGATGCAAACCTTGCACATTATAAATGCTTTTCTCTCCCTTGCTCCCTTCTCCCTGCTCCCTTGCTTCTTTCATGCTTCCGCTAAATTTGCACAAACAGAACGTGATGAGCGACGAATCTGGTCAGTTAGAGAGTAACGTTCCTCCGCAGGAAAGTTTTTTGACAGTTCAAAAATTTGCATGGCAATATCAAATGCCATTTGATACACTTCCATTTCCTCATGGCTTTTTATCGGTTCTTTTCCCATCTCCCTGCTCCCCGCTCCCTGCTCCCTGCCTTTTTATTATGGCTCAAGCTCAACCCCCTAACCCAGGTCAAGCAGCTTCTACTATTACGTCCGACGGTTTAGCTGCAAGTGAAGCTGTGGCGCAAGCGATGGACAAGATGTGGAGTGATGTGTTGGGAGGTGGATTGTATGGCGCCATTGCCAACCTTGGAACATTCTTTGCTGTTGGAACTTTACTAATTTTTATCGTCCAATGGACACGGGAGATGTTAGACGGTGATAGTTCTAAGGGTTTTACGGAATTAATTTGGATAGTAATAGTGATAGTTTTACTCGCAAATAACGGCGAACCATTAGCTAATGTTACTCAAGGGTTGAGAGGAATAATTAATCAGACAAACCAAACTCTGTTGGCTTCGACATCAGCATCTGTCCAGTTGCAAGAAGCTTACCAACAAGTAATGCTCAAAACAGGGAGAGGAGATGCGATTCAATCATTAATTGCTCAGTGTAATGCAATTGCAGACCCTACTCAACAAAATGAATGCCTACAAAATGCCTCGAAACAAGCCCAAGAAGTTGAATCTCAACTTGATAATGATAATCGCCCTGACTGGCTTAAGGGTATTAGTGATTTTTTTAATACCAACATTTTTCAATTAGCTGTACGTGGTTGGTTGTTAGCGCTTGCTATTGCTTTTCAGTGGATAGTTGAAGTTTGTATGCTACTGACTGCTTTACTAGGACCGCTTGCTGTGGGAGGTTCATTACTTCCTGTGGGTCAAAAAGCTATTTTTGCGTGGTTAACAGGCTTCTTCTCGGTAGGAATGATAAAGCTCTGTTTCAATATAATTTCTGGTTTAATCGCCACAATGGTGTTGAATTCTGCTAATAACGACCCAATGATTTTTGCTTTTGCCATTGGCATTCTTGCTCCAATTTTATCTGTAGTTTTAGCAGCAGGTGGGGGATTGGCAATTTTTAACAGCTTTTCTAGTATTGCAAGTTTTGGAGTTTCCACAATAGTTACTAGGATGGTTAATAAATTTTAAATAGCTCAATATTAGGATTTGTTATGACTATTTTAGATAAAAAATTGGATTCAGGTACTCAGGAAAGTAAACGGCTGAGGTTTTTAAATCGCACATCAAAAAGATTTTCTACTGGCGATACCTTAGCGTTATTTGCTGTGGGAACTTTTGGATTAAATATTATTACATTTTTGATACTTTTACTACTATACGGCTCGTATTCTCAATTAAGTAAGAAGGCGCCTCCAAGTTTAGTACAATTAGAAACAGGTAAATCGATTACAGTAGCACCTATTGGTAGTCTTGAACGCACCCCTCAAGTTGTATTGCGGTTTGTTGCTGATACGATGTCGTTGATGATGAATTGGTCGGGAACCCTACCACCAAATACAACTGAAGATGCACGATTACCAAAACCTGACCCAGGTATAGATATTCGTTCGTTAACTAATGCACGAGGTAAAGTCGCCTCTGGAGCTTGGCAAGCATCTTACACTTTATCTGAGGATTTTCGTAAAGAGTTTTTAAAAATGCTTGCGGATATTACTCCACCTGGAGTGTTTAAAGGAAAAACACAAGTAGTTTTAATTCCGCTTTCGATTCAATCACCTGTTAAAATAGCTGAGGGTAAATGGAAAGTAAAAATGATTGCTAACTTGACCGTATTTGACCAAGGTAGTAATCTAGGAGAAGTGATTCCTTTTAATAAAGAAATTTTTGTAAGAGCAGTAGAGGCGCCTGAATCTCCTAATAAAGTTGATGGAATAGCAGCAATAGTTTATCAAGTTCGTTCGAGCGGGTTAGAAATTTATGCGATTCGAGATTTACCGCAGGAGAATTTATAATGCAGTCAAAAGAACATGAGAATAATTTAATAGAAGCAACTCAGGCACAACAAGAACCATCCGAAACTTCTAACTCAAATTGGGATACAGAAAGTTTTGCTCGATTGTTAGGGCTGAGTGAAGAAGAGGTTAATTTTAACAGTTCAACAACCTCTGATGATGCAGCCGTAGAAAGCCCGACTCAATTCGTCTCAAATAATGTTATTGCTCAGTCAGAACTATTTGATGACCCACAATTAGGAAAAACACAGCCGACTTTTGCTACTAATCCGTTTGCGAAATTCGGCGCCGTGGGGTTAGTAATGCTGGTTGTATTTGGTGCTGGAGCAACATTTCTAAATACAATTATGTCTGGCAGGCTTAGGGAGGCGCCAAAAATTGCGACTAAAGACAATTCAAAACCAAAGCTAGAAATAGCTCCAGATATAAACCAACAAGAAGCAGAAACAGGAAAACTAAAAGCGGAATTAGCTTTGGGGACTCAGGCAGAAAAAATTAAGTCAGTGGAGCGTTCTAAAACTCCTAAAACTCCTATTCGAGAAAGAAAAGTAATAAAACCAGCCGCAAAACTTAGAGCTTCAACACAACAAGTACGCCCACCCCAAATTTATAATGCTCCTCGTCCAAGTTATCAAGCTAGCAGATACTATCCTCCTATTGTTGCTTCAAAGCGAGGATTTCAACCAGTGGTTAATCCAGTAGTAAGTAAAGTTCCAACAGTTGCTCCTAAAAATACGGTATCAACGCCGACTGCTATCAAGCAACCAACTGACCCAATGTCCGAATGGACGACAATTAACCGCTTAGGAAGTTATGGTAACACCGAAATTGCTTCTAACTCTTTGCCTGCATCTAATACATCCAACATCCAAGAGCCAAATAATACTGTAGTGGATACCGCAGTTAACAAACAACCAACACAAATTACAATTCCTCGTGCTACACCTGTTTTAACGGTATCGAGTCAAACAGTTGAAACTTTTAATTCTCTCGAACCGCTTCATGGGGAAGAAGCTGCAATAATAAACGGCGCCCCCGTAGAACAATTAACAGTAGGCGCCAGTGCATCAGGAAAGTTAACTACTCCCTTAATTTGGGGTAAAAATTCAAACAATAACACTGATAAAAAATCAACTGCTTCAACTCAGGGAGAAAAATTTATTGTTGAGCTTACCGAACCATTGACCACTGAAGACGGTTTTATCACCCTACCAAAAGGTTCTCAAATAATTGCCCAAGTGGACAATATCCAGAAATCTGGATTTGTACAACTGCAAGCAACACAGGTTGTAATTGAGGGTAAAGAATATGTGCTTCCAGCAGGAGCAATAAGTATTCGTGGTAAATCTGGTCAACCATTGATGGCTTCAAAGTGGGGAGATAAAGGAGGAGAAATAGCATCTCGCGACGCGGAAACATTTGTTGTTGGTTCTTTGGCAAAAGTAGGTAAAGTTCTTAACCAACCAAAAGAAGAACAAATCTCTACTTCTACTGGTTTTGGAGGTGCAACAAATGTTTCTTCTAATCGGCGAGGTCGTACCAACATTTTGGGAGCAGTTTTAGAAGGTGGCTTTGAACCGTTAACTCAGCAAATGTTAGAACGAAATCAACGCGCATTAGCATCCATTCAACAGCAAGAAGAAGTTTGGTATGTCAAAGCTGGTACGAATGTTCAAGTTTTTATTAATAAGTCCTTTGAGTTCTAATTATGAAAGCTTGTGTACAAACTATAGTAGTTATCGCTTCAACTTTTGTAATGGCGTTTGCAAACCCTTTCTTAGCGTCAGCCCAAACAGTCAATTCAAAAGGAGTACGTCAAATTTCACAGGATGTAGCTACTGGAAATAGTAGCAACGAGATACCACAAATCGAACTATCACCAGGCTATGGAGTTAACATCTCTTTTATCAAAAGCGGCGAGATTGTAGAAAAAGTATGGTTGGATAATCCTGCTATTGCTTCACTTGATGTCGATGGTTGTTTATCTGGGTTAGGGCGCCAATGTGAAACACCAGGTGCAACAGTATTACACTTACGACGGATTAACCCTTTAAAAGTACCGCAGTTACCCAAAACTAATAGTAGCTTGTTGACGGTAGTAGCAAAGGGTAGTAAGTCGCGCCAGGTATATGTATTTCGAGTCGCGAAGGGTGATGTAACGCCCAAATATCACACAATCGAGGTCATACCGACACCCCAAGAACCAGAAATTATCATGTTTCCTGGCGCCACTAATACATTGCTTTTTATGAGCAGAGGGTTTGAAATTGCCCAACAACAACGTTTAATTTCACCCGATTCTCGCTTGTGGCGCCGCATTGAAAAATTTTTGGTCAACGTCAAAGCAGGAGAGTCAATAGAAAACGCTGCCCAACAAAGTGGAATTTCTTTACAGCTAGTTAATCGATTAATTCAGCTAGGTCAAAATAGCCAATTCGATAATTTTAAACAGCGTGTAATCAATAATTCTAAACAAATTATACAACAGCCATAAATCCTTCTTTTCTTTCTTTCTTTCTTCCTTTGCGTCCTATCCTGCGGATTATGCGTCCTTTGCGGTGAGACCAGTTGGCGGTGTCGGCTTCCGTCCCGCTAAACTGGCAAACCCGGAGGGTTCGTTAATCAACATCATTTATACTAATTATCAGATAAAAACAATGAAAATATTAAACCATCCTTTTCGCCTAGCATCTAAAGTCAGCTTATCAATACTAATATTTTGTGCAATTATACTTATATCCCAAGCGCAAAGTATATCTAGTCCATCAACTCAAACTCAGGTTCCTACAATTGCTTGGCAGAGTACTCGTATACCTGATTGGAATCAAATAACTTTTTCAAAAATGCCAGCCATCAGCGAATCAGGTTCTTTTCAAGCACCTACGGATGTAACTCAAAAGTTAGGGTATGACCCTTCTCGTAACTGGAATGCTGGGCAAACTCCAGATTCATTCACGATGTTAGGTGATTTTCAAGACTCTTTTGAACTGCAAAAGTTTTCACTTAACGACATTTCTCAAATCGTTAACTTTGATTTAGATAAAGCTACCCTAGAAAGTTTTGGCATTATGAAAAAGCAAACTTTGGTAAGCTTAGTTCAAGCCATTCCTGATTTAAAAACAGTTCCCATTGCTCAAGTCAAACCAATTTTTGATGTACTTTCTCAAGATTTAGCTAGCTCATTTGATGCAAATCAAACAATCGGTAACTTGTTACAGCAATCTCCACATTTAGGTAAACTAAATTTTACTCAATTAGATTTAACCTCTTATAATCTTGACTCTATTCCTGAATTATCAACAACTCCAATTGGTGCATTTGACAAGTGGCAAGGAGCTTATATTGACGAAATACCAGGATTAAATAATGTACCTTTTTCTCAATTCCCCAATCCTGTCAACTTAGTTGGTACAGAGGTTGGTATTGTTGATATAGCTTTTGGCACTGATGAGCAATTACGTAACCATACTATTTCAGGAAGCCAACAAGAAGGGTTTGCAGTTCAGTGTGATAAAGATTGCGCTCATGTAGAGCTATCTGGTTCTGAGACGGTTTCTGGGAAAGCTTGGGTAAGTGGAAAGTATCAATTAGTTAAGGGTGGAGAGGGAATTCTTGGTTCGGTAAATGGTGGAAAAGAACCTACGGGTAGAAATCTGTTTGGTGATGCATTTAAAGTTGCTGTTTGGGATGTATCAGAAGTTGACGGAATGATGTCTCAAGCTTTATTCTTCCGGGCTTGTATGCGGAGTAGTTTTGTTGATTTAGGGTGTACACCGTATTTTATTGGTCCTGTCCCGTTTATGACTTACAAAGAAAAAGACCCTATTTTTCTAGGTTCAATCACTGGAGGCGCCGAAAATTCTACTTCTACTCCCACAGGGTTAAAGAGTAGCGGGTTTACTTTTAATCAGTCCCCCTTCGTTTCAAGTAGCAGCGTATCTAATTTGTTACCAGCAGTTAAAGGTAATTGTTCTAAACAACATTCATCGGGTACAAATATTGATGCTTTAAGTACTGTACTATCGGGCACAGAAAGTAACTATAACTCGGTAGGGAATTATTTGTGTGATTCTTCTGGTAATTGTGGTCGTCCTTTAGGCGCCATGCAATTAATGTCATATCGTCCTGATGTGCGGAGAATTATTACAAGTAAATCAGGTGGAACAGAATTTATTGCGTCGTTAGATAAAGGAGATAAAATCACAGGTGAGGAAATGACCCAGTATTTTCCACCTTCTGAGCAACAGACTTTAATCGCATCTGATGTCAACCAATTACTTGATAGCGCTCAAAAGCAGATTGACCCAACTACTGGAAAAGCTTTTACTGGAGAACGCTTAATCGAGCGCGCAGGTCAAATGTATTTTGCTGGCGCTAGTATTCCTGTTGATGCTTCGATTAGCGATGTTAGCGGAAAATCATCTGTTCGAGAATATGGTAGTAATGTTGCTAATCAGTATTCTAAATCATTACAAACGATGGGTTGCACTAATTAAGAGGCAGAGCGTTTATGCAACCAATATTAAAACGACCTTTTGGTTTAAAATTTGCTAAGTATCAAGTACTTGTACTAATAGGAATTGCTAAAATTTTTATCTTGATACTTTTGTTGAAGTTAAATTTTGCTTTCCACAACCCCACTCCTACATGGGAAAACGCGCTCTCTAACACACCTACTTCACTGCTCAAAAAAGTATTTTCTGTAGATGCGGCGCGTGGAATAGAGCAGAAATCAGTTAAAGTAATGCAAATTCAATCAAACGGTACGGGTGAATTATATTTGTTTGACTATCACTCACCAAAACTATGTGGAGTCAAGGGTTGTATTTATTCGATGTATACCGAATCAGGTGAGATGATTTTACAGGTAATCGCAAATCCTTATTTACCACCGTTTGTAAATTTGTTTCAAGTTTCCGAAACTGTTAATCAAAAGTTTCCTTGCTTAGTGATTACACAAAGTACAGCAAATGAAAACATGCTTTCTCGTACTTTGTATTGCTATCAAGGTCATGAATACGCGCGCTTTAACGAGTCTTTAACAGCAATAAATACTAATTTGAAGCTGGAGAAAAGAAAGTGAGTATATACTCGGAGCAACAAGTTGCAGCAACTACGGCGCCAAGCTTACAAATAGAAAGATTAGCGGATTTGATGAAATCGCAATCTGGATTAGTATTACTGAGTTGTTTTGTTGCTATCGGCGTTTTTAAGTTTTTATCAGGAGCTAATTATAAAGGAAAAGTGGCTACAAGTTATTGGGGTGGCAACTGTGAGAAAGCGCGCGCCTCCAGTAAAGCGAAAAAGCAGATTGCTAAACCTACTCGTAATTCTGTGGCGCTATATGTTGGTACTCCTTCACAAATGCGTACTCGTTTAAACGCTGAATGGCGCCGTCTCGGATTACTTCAAACGCAAACAAATTTTGGGAATAATTTTAATCAGTTTATTTCAGCGAATCATACTTTATATGTTCCTGATGCTCAACGAGGTGTAGCTGTTATCGGCGCCGCTGGTTCGGGTAAAACTTTTTCAGTGATAGACCCTTTAATTCGTAGCGCTTTTGACCAAGGTTTTCCGATGTGCCTTTATGATTTTAAGTTTCCGGCTCAAACTAAACGGGCTGTAGCTTATGCCATGAAACGGGGTTACACTGTGCGCGTTTTTGCACCAGGTTTTCCTCTAAGTGAGACTTGTAATCCTTTAGATTTGCTGGCAGATGAGGAAGACGCAATTGCGGCAGGACAACTTACGCAGGTAATTTCGCGTAACTTTGACCGTGGAGGTAATGCTAGTAGCGATAAATTTTTTGAGGAAGCGGGAGACTCCTTGGTTGAAGGTATTTTACTTGTGACCAAGGCAATTAAAACTCTAACTGGGGAAGAAAAATACTGTGATTTGATGATGGCACAGGCAATTTTATCTTTACCAAATCTACCTGCGCGCTTGGAAGCTGCTTCTATTGAAAAGCTGAAAGTATGGACTTCACGCCCGCTTTCCCAATTAATCAGCGTCAAGGACTCAGAAAAGACTGCTGCTTCTATCATCGGTACAGCACAAAGGATGTTTCAACGTTTTCTCAAACGTGATTACGTCGGCGCCTTCTGTGGTAAAACAACGCTACCGTTGGACTTGGACGGCAAGCAGTTAATTGTGTTTGGGTTGGATAGAAATAACCGAGATATTGTTGGCCCGCTGCTGGCTGCTATCTTGCATATGATTGTTACACGTAACGTATCGCGCACAATACCGCGTTTAGACCCTTTGGTGGTGGCGTTAGATGAATTACCAACTCTTTACTTACCAGCGTTGGTAAATTGGCTCAATGAAAATAGAGAAGATGGATTTGTGGGCATTTTGGGATATCAAAACATCGCCCAGCTAGAGAAAGTATACGGTAAAGAATTAGCACGGGCTATTTTGGGAGGTACTGCAACCAAGTTTATATTCAACCCTCAAGACCCAGAATCTGCAAAGTTGTTTAGCGACTATTTGGGAGAAATTGAGATTAAGTTTAGTTCTAAGTCCCGCAGTACTGGGAAAGGGGGCGGTTCTCACAGTACTAACGACCATCATCAAAAACGGCATTTATTAGAGCCAGCACAGTTCGCCAAAATGGGTACTGGTAAAGCAGTGATTATTAATCCAGCTTACACGCGCGCTGGTGAAGCGTATGTTCCTCTACTGCAAAAAGTAAAAGTTCCTGCTGCTGATATAGCTGAAATGAATTGGTCAGAGGAAAAGTGGAATTTTGTGCTTCATAGATTAATTCAAAATAATGAAGCGAGAATTAGTGATTCTGAACGTTCGCAACAATTTTTAGAGCGTCGTGAGTTAGCAGAGAAATTATTTCCAGTACCATCTCAATCTAATTCTCTGCCATCTCCAGAAGAATTAGCAAATGTTTTTTAGGAGGAAAATATAGTGCAACTTTTACAACTTAATTCTAATCAAGAGATTTTCTCAGTTTTATCACGTTATCCTGAATGGCTAAAAATGGTTCTTGAAACCATTGATAAACCGCCTATCGATGGTGATTATTATCCACATATTATTGAAGTCTTTGACCAACACGGCTTATTAGCTGGAAAAGTTAATGAAAAGTTTGCTTATGAATGCACTCGAACAGTTGAAGAACAAAGTGATTTTACTGCTTGGTTTATCGATGGAGAATTAACGGTTTTTTATGTAGGTTCAGAGGTACTTGTTAATCGACTTCAAGTACTGACAGATGCACTAGGAGGATTGTTATAATGCCTGATATATTTACAGTCGAAGCAAGCGATGCAAAGGCAATTCAACAGCATTATGAGCAAGTCATTGAAGCATTGTTACGAACCCTATTTGATGTCCAAGAGAAAAATAATGATAAGCAGGGCTTGCAAATATTTGATAATGACAGGTTAATTTACGGACGAGAGGAAAATCAATTTTGTGATGAAGTTTCATCTTTATCTGGGCAACTTCTTAACCCTCAAATTATTATCGAACTTCAACAATTACGCGCAACGAAAGTAGGTGATGTTGTAGAAGGAGCAGCAAATAAGAGAGTTGAGTTAGATGGGCAAGTTGTTTTACAGTCTGATGAAAACGGGAAAGTTCTAATAAATACTTTATTACAGCAAGAAGCTGTTCAAATAAAAGAATCTCAAGAAGCACGCAATGGTAAAAATCAGGCGCCAACAGATAATAAACAATCCATTACCATTACTCCAGGGTCAACGCGCGCTTTAGCATCGCTTGAAGCGCTAGAAGATAGCCCATTAAAAACCTTGTTAAACACATCTGTCCAACAGTTACAAGCAGAAATTAAAGCATTGCAGCAAGAGCGTAATCAATATCAAGAATTGATTGAGAGAAGGTTACAGCAACCACAAAATACTTCATGGTGGCAGCAAAGCATTAATAATATGGTAACTGTATTGAGTAGTATTGGTTCTGCGATGAGAATGAGTGTACGTGAGTATAAAGGTGACTCAGAAAAACGCACTATCGCTACAACTCTCAGAGATTTATTTCACCTCCAAGCACAACCAGGAGCAAATCATTACCAAGCAGGTGATTATCAAATTTCTCGCAATGGCTCTTTGTATGAAGTCAATGAGTTAGCTACAGGCGCCTCAATTATGAAGTTTCGCTCAACTCCCTTGGGTGTAAAGGTTGAACAAGATGATTTAGAAAGTGTACATCTGAAAAATATTAACGCTTTGCAACACTCTTTAGAACGAAATGAACCTATTCCCGCATCGTTCGCTCCTGTTGGTAAACAAGAAGCTGAGTACTTCGCGCGCGTTGACAAAATTATAAATGCTCTTGTTCAATACGCCGTTGCTCAACAAAAAGAAGTAAAAATCGATGGCGTATTCTCTTATACATGGCAAGCTAGCCCAGATGGAAAAGCAAGCATTGATGCCAAAGATGGACGTGGTACGTTATTGGAGAAATCTGCAGGACAGCTTAATACTAATATGAACGAACGAGATTTAATTTATTTTGAGCAAATTCTTCCTAAACTACAACCTGCTCGTAAGCAGCAAGAAACAAGCACTGCTCAATCACAAAAAGCCACAAATAACCAAATAGAAAGATAAATTGACGCTTGTAATATCCAAACTATTACCATTTTAGACCATGAAATTATCTGACTTAGACTTATTAATCGATTCTGGTAGTAAAATCATATGTGTAAATGCTCCAATACAGGAACGCATCACTGTACTGACACATATTTACTATCAATGTGCAGCTCATAAAAATCTTCCTCTTTATTTATGGAATGAAGGTTGGGGTTATTTTAATCAGGTCAAGTGTGATTTATCAAGTACAATAATATTTTCTTCTGTTGAAAATAGCTTACAGTCAGAAAATGGAACTATTTTTACAGCTTTTGATTTTTTATTAAAAAGCGAATCGGATGGAATCTATATTCTTGAAAATCTACCATCTTTGATTAGCACTAGTTTCAAACAATACTGTAGTTGCAATTCAACTAAAATCGTCTCGCATCTAATCAACCTACATGAGTATTTGAAAAACAGTAATCAATCAAAATACTTAGTGATTTTAGCAACTGAAGATATAGAACTACCGCAATCTTTGAGTAGTTTGATTCCAACCCTTTCGACTCCCTTACCATCTATTGATGAGATACATGATATAATTACACAATCTTTACAAAAATTGATAGGCAAATCATCTACTAAACTTAACGTTTCTAATTTTGTTAATATTGTGTAA
>NZ_MRCD01000155.1:14885-16617 GCF_001904745.1 Calothrix sp. HK-06 | reverse complement strand
AGCCGACGGTGCAGCCCACCATCGTAATAAGCACTTCAGTGCTTTCCTACCGCTTCATATTACTTTCCACTGCTTCCTGGTATATACTAGTAAAAGTGTTTGTAGCACAGAAACGAAAATTAGATACGCACATCCTATTACACCTAGGTATTTTGCTCTAACCATCACGGATATACAGCGAAATTTGGGCGCTTTATTTTTGACTCTCATAGCTCAAATTATCAAAACAATCCAAAAATACCTTATGACAATTGCTAACGAACCAAATTTGATTCGGCACGGATTATACGTAAAACAAATACGTCCTCTACTGCCAGACGAAGCATTTCTAAAAGATTCAAATAAACTAACTATCCTACTCATCAATATTGCAATATTGATTCTCGGTTGGGGTATAGCATCTTATTTAAATCAATGGCCCATATACTTACTATGGTTATATCTACCATTATCCCTAATAATGGGCAACAGCATAATAGTCTTATTATTTAGTTCCCATGAACTACTACATAACAGCGTTATCAAAAACCCTCGCTTAATTTATGCATTCGGTTTTTTAGGAATGACAATGCTAGGAATGCCACCGACATTTTGGCTAGCAGTACACAACCGGGAACATCATAACAAAACCAATTCATTAGGTGACCCCGACCGAAACTATTTATCAAGCCAACCAGACACTTGGGGAAAATGGATTCAAGATAAATTTGTCCCCTCAGCGGAAGTAAAACCATTTGGATTGATGTTAGGTATGGCATCAGCATGGGCAGTACACAACTTTCGTAATTTAACTTCCGTACTGTTATTTAATAGCAAATCTGTAAATTACGTTCCTGCTGCCTTTACAGTAGGCGCCAAAGAACGCCGTATAATAGCCGTAGAATGGTTAGGAATCATAGCAATTCATGGAAGTATCTTAGCATACTTACAATTTGACTTGTTAAAAATAGTACTGGCTTATATTATACCAATTGCCATTGGTTATGCAGGAGTAATATTTTACATTTATACAAATCATATGATTTGTGAAATGACAGATGTCAACGACCCTTTAGTTAACAGTCTTTCTTTGAGAATGCCAAAAATTTTTGATTTGCTGCATCTCAATTTTTCCTACCATACCGAGCATCACATATTCCCAAGCATGAATTCCAACTACTATCCCTTAGTGCAACAATTACTCATTCAACACTACCCAGAAAAATATAATCTCATCGATGTAAAAGAAGCTTGGTCATTGCTAATGCAAACTCCTAGACATTATCGAAATAATAATCATTTCACTGATTGGTCTGGTAAAAAATCAGTTCCTTGCCCACTAATAGATAACTAGTGGCAATGGATACAACAGATGTAACTTATTTGTTACATCCGTTAATAATCCATTGCTAATCTAATTTTTAAGGCTATGATGTGCATATATGTATAATATTTTTGGGTACTTTTATGGCTTCATCTTTTCCAGGGATGAATCCTTACTTAGAAAATCCTGTACTATGGCAAAAAGTTCACAAGCGTTTAATAGTCGCAATGTCAGACGCTTTGTCCCCTCAACTGCGTCCAAAATGTGTCCTCTGCCCCTAATAAGGTAAAAATCTTTACCAATGAAATTAATCGCATTGCTTCCGAGTTATAAATTAATCAACGCACAAGTGAAAGATTAGGTAAATTCACATATTGCAGCATTCTCAATAAGCTTAAAGAAACCGGGTTTATGTACGAAAAATCAACG
>NZ_MRCD01000155.1:0-14833 GCF_001904745.1 Calothrix sp. HK-06 | reverse complement strand
ACGAAAAATCAACGTTTTATAGCAAAGTTTTTGTCAAGAAGCCCGGTTTCTAGGCCTGGTGCAAGATGTGAGTAAATTAATCAAAACCCTAACTGGACACAAATATGGCGCCACAAATATATCATGTAGTGCTGACAATAAAACTCTCGCTTCTGGTAGTGGTAGCCAATACAATTAAAACTTGGAATATCGATGTTTAAACTTACCCAATCAAATCAAATGTATGTGACTTTTAACTTCTCAGGCGCCTAAAATTAAGTTATCAGGAATTATTTTCCACAGTCAATCCGATTTCTTGCCCATAAGATAGTTCAAGCGTATGACCATCTGGGTCTCGCAAAAAAGCCCAATAACCAATTGGATATCCAGAATCTTTTGGTTCTTGAAGCAGTAACCCTTCTTGTCGTGCTTTATCACAAAGAGAATCCATATATTCACGACTTTCACACCCAACTCCAAGGTGAGCAAGTGGAGAAAGAACGGGATGTACTGAATCTTTTTGAATCAAAACAATTACAAAAGGACGAGTGTTGTCAGAAAGCCAAGCAACTGCAACACCAGTTTCTGCATCAATACGTTGATGAATAACTTGCATTTGAGCATAGTTTGAGTAAAATTTAATACTTTGTTCCAGGTTTGACACAGGGAGTGCTATATGAGTAAGCCCAATATCAATCATTATAATAATGCCTCTAGATAATACATGTTGAAATCGCGCGTTGTTGTAGAGACGTGATTAATAACGTCTCTACAACAACGCAATTTTTTACAACTCATTTAGGATTGCTATATAACACTATTATAAAGATTGAAATTTACGATTTCTCTGAGAAGTTGGAAATCTCATAGTACAGCGCATTATTCAGAATTTTCAAATCATTACGTTTCGCGCTCGGTGACTGAGCTTCAGAGCTTTCAGCAATTAGCCGATGCCTCATCCAAAAGCACAAAAAAACCCCAGCTAACAAGTAACTGGGGGACTAGAGGTTAATCAGGGTGCATCTATATATTTTGTATTCGTCAAGCAATTAACTGTATCAGGACAAATCTGTTTATAAAATTGAGAAGGCGCCTTACAAAAAAACCCCAACCGTTAAAACGATTGAGGTCGAATTGAATCAGGGTGCATCTACCATCTAAGTATCCCTGCCCGCTTGGGGCATATCAGGATAATTTAGATAATTAAATTAATATTACCAGCATCTGTCTATAGATAGATAAAAATTATTGCATAAAGTCAAAATTGCTTAAGGAGAATTGATAGAACGCATAAATCGCTGTAATTGCCGACTTTCTAATTCAAGAACGCGACGAGCAAAACCGCTATCGCTATTTAGTCGATGGATTTTGCTCACCCAGCAATGCTTCTAAAAAGGATAAGGCTGTTCAGACAAGCATTTTCCTGTACTTGAATGCAAGTATCGGGCAATCGCAAAGGACTCCAAGGGTAATTTGGCGCCGTCAATGCCTGAGTCCAAGGGTCGTAAAATAACGAGACAATCACTAAAAGCCACGCGACCATTAGTACGCAGCAAGTCGAATGCATTTGCCGTTCGCTTAATTGTGGTAGCATGTTTAAATTTTTTTAGGTAGCTATTTTAATCAATGTAATCATTATCATCGCAAGAGGTTGTCAAAAACTAAATATTGCGATTTGTAACAAATGCATAAATGCTTACCAGTATTAGAAGAGATAAATACAAGTAGGAAGTACATCTAAGTACGTCTGCTATTACCCGTTATATCAACTAAACAATAATATTTTTTGGTAGGATTTATGAGTAAGTTCATTCTTCAACTTGGATTATTAGTTATTGGTGTAAGCTCAAGCTTTGCAGCCATTGAGACCATTCAAACTCCCTCAGTTCAAGCTCAAACAGTTTGTCAATCATACAGAGTAACTCGCCCCAATGGATTATACGTATATATCCAAGGAGGGAAACGAATTGTTACAACACTTCCGTACAATTATATCGTTACTGTTACAGGACTTAGTAAAGATGCATATTGGGCAAAAATCAAATATCCAAGACGTGACGGACTAATAGGAAGCGGTTGGGTTGCTGCCAAACATTTGAGATGTTTCCAACAATAAAGCATATTGAACGCGCGGCGCCTAAAAAGTGATATACTCATTCCGCAGCTAAAAACTTTGATAAGCGCCAATATTAAACCCCACTATATATAATCTCTGCTTCTTTTTGCCGCAAGGAACTAATATGAAAAATATATTAATTTTGGGAATGCTTGCAATAGTCGGATGTCAAACAACTCAACAGTCCGGTCAAATACCTACTATTACAGAAACTAAAATAACAACAACTACATCTCAAGTCACAGAAACCGTGGCGCCAACCCCAACAATACTAACCACGCTACCACCCCAGACTATACCCACACCAACCATACAACCAACACTACCAGGTGCTGCGATACAAACATTACCACCGCTGACGACTCAAAGAACACACCTTACAGTAGCACCAAATATAGACAAGTCAATCCCTTCAAGCCAAAAACTAGCAGCAAACATACGTTCGTCCATTGGTTGCGGTGTAGTTAACGAACAATATAGAACAAAAGTTGCCGCAATGGCACTTGCTCTAGCAAACCCAAAAGCTACAGAGCAACTGACTGAACCCCAATTTTACCAAGCTGTTAAACAAAATATTATTAAGAATCAAGCTAAAACAAATAATTTAGTCGCAGAATTCCGCGCTTCTAACTGCGGTGCCCAATCTAAAAACGTAAATACTAAGATACAACAGACACAAAAAGCACAAAAGGCGCCGACTCCGACAGATAACGTCATTTTAGAACAATCAGGCAGTTGTCAAGATTTAAACGCGCGTGGCATCAGTAATATTAACGTGCAAATCAACCCTTGGGCAAAAGCCTTAGACCAAGACAAAGACGGAATTGCCTGTGAATCCAACTAATTACAGCCACCTACCACAAATTATTGAAAATGGTTATCAGTATATAGGACAAAAACCTATAACCAATATAAGTATGTCAAATAGTCCAAATACATAAATCTACACACTATGTTGAAAAATCTGTTACAGTTCTTAATAGAGGCTTACAAACCTTTACATTACTTATAGAGAATATACTTAGTCATGCCAGATACTACAACCACAAAAACCACAAATATCAACACACCAGTTCAAGACCGCAACGCTTGGGTCTGGGGTTTCACACCACAAGCAGAAATTTGGAACGGTCGCTTTGCTCAAATTGGTTTTTTAGCAGCAGTTATAATTGAATTGTCCTCCGGTAAAGGCTTTTTACACTTCTGGGGAATTCTTTAAACTTTTACAAGTTTTAATTTAAACCTGATAGGGACATTACCTGTTCCTGTCAGGTTTTTGATTGTTTGTCATACTAGGACACAAAACATCTCTCAATATAGTTTGTACAAGTACTAAGATTTAATTAAATAACGAGATCAATATCCTGGCACCACTCTGATATGTTTGTATAGGTACTAATATTATTTATATAAATAAATTATTAGCTGCAACTCTATTGATTGTATTTCCTCAATAGGATTATGCGATAATTGTCCTTTGTGAACAGCTTTACTGTAATAAGTACGTATAGATTCTTCACACCATTCTTTAATAAGACAAGCCTTTTCCAGCAATAACAAATTTATCGCTATATTAGAGAATACTGCATCGGCGCCGCCAATAAATCTAATAAATATATTTTTAAGTAAAGAAGGTGGAGTAATAGGTTTTTTGCTACGGCTAATATCAAATTGGAATCAAACTAATTTTCATGATAAATATTTGTTAATTCTGAAGAATTAGTAGTTTCGTCTTGGAGCAAATCATAGATAGGCACCGAATTTTTATTACTATAAGTCATATTACCCGTTACAATAAATGTTTACCCTGATAACTATATAAATAAGCTAGGGTTATTTCGTCAGCACTTCTTGCTATAACCCGTTGAGTAAAGTTGCGGTTACTATAACTTGATGTAAATGATTTTTAACGTTCTACACCTGCTCTAATTATGGCTTGAAATAAAGCATCAGGTAATAGTGCGCGTAAAGTTAATATCAACCCTGCGTTACCTCCTGCTGGATAACGTAGTTTCCAACTGTTATCTGTAGCTGCACGGTATATTACTTTTGCTGTGACTTCGGGTGGTGAACCTACACCCGGTTGTTGTATTTGTGGTAATACTTTAGATACATAATTTTCGTAGTCTGTTAATTCTGGTTTTTGAGCTACAGACATGGAACGATTATAAAAGTCTGTTTTAATTGGTCCTGGTTCTATAATTTTGACTTTTATATTAAATTGTCTCAGTTCATATTGCAGTGATTCTGAAAAACCTTCAACTGCCCACTTTGTCGCATGGTAAGAACCATATAGTGGAAATGTCATTTTACCACCTATCGAAGCGACATTTACTATAATTCCTTGTCGCCGCCCTCGAAAATATGGCAATATCGCACGTGTCACTGCCATTAACCCAAACACATTCGTCGCAAATTGCCGCTCTATTTCTTTAGATGTACAAGCTTCAAAGGCGCCTATCAACGCATAACCCGCATTATTTATTAAAACATCAATGGTGCCAAACTTTTCTATTGCTGCTGTAATCGCTGGTTCTATCGTCTCACTTCGCGTTACATCCAACGGCAAACACAACACTTTAGAATCCTGAGCTAATGTACTATTGTCCGGGTTCCGCATAGTTGCGACTACGTTCCAACCCTGGCTAGAAAATATTTTTGCCGTTTCTAAACCAATACCACTTGAGGCGCCTGTTATCAATACTGTTTGATTTTTACTAGACATAGTTTATACATAAATACTTAGAAAGTCTACTATACTGCATATTTTCAAAATAGCAACCATATAAATAAGTGCAACGAGTTAAAGCACAAAGCGATGAAAAGGACTATAATATTATTCTTAATTTTTACAGGAACTCTTATATTTTGCAATAGTCAAAACAACTATTATATATCTCACTTAAACAGCACGAACTTACAATCTAGCAGAACAGTGCCGCCAAAAACTGGAATTCCTGACAAAAGAGAAGCTGGCATTATAGAATCCAACTTCGAGATATATTAATACTTATTTAATCAGGGTTACAAAATTTACCAAATAAGATTATGAATAAACAAGTACAAAAAACCAGGTTTTTCGGAAACCTGGTTTTTTAAATGGAGTCTACATTTGAAGTGCCACTTAAAAATCTGGCACAAACCTACCAAAGAAACCCGGTTTCTATGCAAAGTCGTTGTTTTTATTACAAGGTATCAACAAAGAAACCCGGTTTTTAAGAAATATGAAAACGGAAACATCTAAATATGTTAAGCAACTCGTCATCATATTCGCACGATTATTTGTTAACTGACTTAAAGCAGCGTCGCATTATCGAAAGAATTGCCAAGAAGTACGTACATGGGACTTCGGTCAGTTGGGAGGATGCGGTGCAAACTGGTTATATAAAGATTTTAGAAGCTTATTCAGCAGGTAGGTTTCGTCATGGGGATGCAGAAGACTTTTCTCGTTGGGCGACAGTTGTGGCACGATACGAGATAATAGACTTTGTACGCAAAGAGGGGAGCAAACAGTGTCAAAGTCTAAACTCCGTTGTTCCAGGAACCGACATATCTATATTAGATAACATTTCTGACGATTTTAATTCTTTCGATGCAGTCGAACGTGCGGACTTTACATTACAAGTCACCAAAACAATAAAAAATCTCGACGAACGTTATCCAGAACGGGGATACTTAAAACTTTGGCAAGGACTAGTAAAAGGAACCAAGCAAACCGAACTTGCCCAAGAACTTCAAGTCACGCAACCCGAAATTTCCCGAAGACGCAAAGAGTTAGCGTTACGTGTCGTCATTGAGTTAGGATTAGTGCAACCTGATTCTACCAAACCCAAAAATCAAAAACAACCCAACCATTCAGAACGGCACCGTACAAAAAACACATGGTAGGGGCGGGTTAACCAATATCATAAAATTATACGCAAATCACGTAAACCCGCCCCACATATCATAAAATTATACGCAAATCACGTAAACCCGTCATTACATAAATTTGTAAAATACCCAGTATATAAAAACGCGGTTAAACGTTATCTTTATAACGCAACTTTTTAAACTAATTGATTATGACACAACCATTACCTGGTGAAATTTGGGAACTTAATACAATATCAATTCCTTCGTGCCATCATCAGGCGCCAAGATATGTCATGATTGTTACAGAAGCAGAAGAAGTAGTATTACCAACTGTCTCTGTAATGCTACTTTCAGAAGAAACAAATTTTCTGAGTGAAGTTGATATATTAATTCCCTCTTACATTTCTGGGTTACAAAAAGACTTACTTGCCGAAACTTGGTTAGTGTTTCCCATGTTCGTATACGATTTACGTCACCCCACAGGCACCCGCTTATCATACCAAATATATGAAACACTATTAAATATAGGAGACTCACACCATTACTTAACAGAACTCCCAGCAAAACATCATATCCAAAGCTTAGGACTTCAACAAGGTAGTCAAACAGTTGTAAATAACGACATCCTTAAAAGATTTCATACAAGTGAACAAAGTAAAATCAATAAATTCAAGGCGCCAGCACTATGTAACAATCATCACAGTATAATGCAAATGGCAGAACAAGTATTAAATCAAGCAGTGCAAACCGAGCAAGACTTGATAGATACCACACGTCATAACATTATAGAATTCATCCCAAGCACCTTGACGCCAATTACTCTCAGCCACTGGCTACAAAATATACATCCACCCGAATGGCAAATTTCAACTCAGATACAAAAATTAGCAGTTGCAACACGCAGTGTTAATCATCGTGAGTACACAATATCGACAATTGATGAGATTTCCACATTAATAAAACAATTATCGCTTCTCAAAGATGAATTTCAAAAGCGTAGCATTGCAAAAAGACTGAGTGAAATTGGGAAAGATAATCAAAACGCGATACAAGCATTAATAAAGTTATTACAAACGACTCAAGACGACGAAACGTTGTGGACAGCAGTCGAGAGTTTATGGCAAATAGATCCAGGAAATTCAGCGGTAGGAGTACGAAGAGTCAAATTAATCGACTTAGGAATTCAGCTAGCAGGAGAAGGAATAGCTCTAGCTATCGCATTAATCCCAAAAATCAATAATCGATTTGGGATATTACTACAAGTGTACCCAACAGGGAGAGAAATTTATTTACCACCACAATTAAAGTTAGCACTACTCGACACAACAGGTAAAGTGCTAAAAAAAGTAACAGCACAACTAGCAGATTTATTTATACAAATTAAATTGAGCGGAGAACTTGGTGAAGCTTTCAGCGTTAAAATTTGTATAGGAGAAGCTGAAACTACCGAACATTTTATCATTTAACATCTTGCCTTACTGGTATAGTAATGACAAATTCTGCTCCATTTCCGGGTGTCGAGTAACACTCTAATTTCCCCTTATGCAATTCCGTAATAATTTGATAGCTGATAGATAACCCCAACCCAGTCCCTTTACCGACATCTTTAATTTCAGGTTGGCCATGACATAGACACAAGTAACAGGAGCGAGCAAATTAATCTGGCAACGGATGATAAACAGATGTAACGGATGAGTTATGGTTACAAACAAAGATTCGTTTTGTAAAATACCCTATCCGCTATATCCGTTAAATCCGTTGCAAATTTACCCACAGGGAGTATTGTTTTAATTAGGCAAAGTCGTTAAGCTACAATTGTGAAGTTTTGATGAAGCGAGGGAATGGAAAATTCTATAGACTTTGCATATCAAGACCTTCGTGGTCGTTCGTTTCATGGCGCCAATTTAAGGGGTGCCAACTTTAGTTATTGTGACATACGCGGCGCCGACTTTAGCGAAACTACACTTATTGGCGCCAATTTTAGTCATGCGAAAGCAGGGTTGGGAAGTTACCAAAATCTGCTTTTGATAGGAGTAGCTTTGATTTTATCGGGAATTTGCGGATTTGCGGCAGCGTTTTCGGGAGTTATTGCCACAGATTTTATTTACTTTGCTGTTCAGGAAGGATTAAAGTTTACTTTCGTTGCGGGTGGTATTGCCTTAGTAACGCTTTTCGTTTTTTGTGTGTTGAGTAATTACCAAGCACTCGAAGTTGCACTGGGTGCTTCAGCTGTAGTTGGTGCTGTAGCAATAGCTGCTTCTGCGATTAGTGCTATTGATGGAGTAATAGCTGGTTCGGTAGCTGGAGTTTTGGTTGCTGTAAATATCGCTTTTGGTTTAGTAATGGCTGTTTCGTTTACAATGACGATAATACTAACCCATACTTTGGGTGTAATTATAGCTATATTTTCTGTAATAGTAGGTGGAATAGGGGGAGTAGCGTTAGGTGCTTTGATTACCAATAATAATAGTGCATTTGTCAGCGCCATTAGTGTGGGAATATGTACAGCGTCCACTGGGACATTTTTAGGTAGTTATTTAGCAAGACAAGTTTTTAAGAACGAAGAGAATTTTTTGTTCTTCCGTACCATAGCTGTGAATTTAGCTTCGATTCGTGGTACAAGTTTTATAAATGCGAATTTGACCAATACCGACTTTCAGCAAAGCGTTCTCAAACACTGCGACTTTAGTAATGCGACTCTAACTCATACAAACTTTCATCTTGCCCAAAAGCTTGATTGTGCCAGAGTAAGCAATACAATTTTGGCAAATCCAAAAGTGCGGGAATTATTGGTCAAAAAGCGTGGTGTAAAACAATCATACATTGGATGCAACATCAAAGAAGGCAATTTAGCAGGCGCCGATTTAAGTGAAGCGAACTTTACTGAAGCAGATATAAGTGAAGCAACGTTTGTAGATGCGATTTTAGAACGTGCAAACTTTACCAAGGCACAAGCGATAAATACCAACTTTCAACAAGCAAGACTCACAGCAGCATGTTTAGAAGCTTGGAATATAGATAGTACCACACAGTTAGAAGAAGTAATATGCGATTATGTATATTTATTAAATAACCAAAATGAACGTCGTCCGAGTAGCGGAGTATTTGCACCCGGAGAATTTACTAAATTATTCCAGGTATTTATTAATACAGTTGATTTAATATTTCAAAACGGGTTAGATTTACAAGCATTATATAGTGCATTGGTAGATGTAAAAGCAGCAAATCAAGATACTCAGTTAGCGATAAGGAGTATAGAAAATAAAGGAGACGGAGTAGTAGTAGTCAAAGTCGAAGTCACAGAAGAAGCGAATAAAACAAAGATTCACAGTGATTTTACGCAAAGTTATCAGGTAGCACTACAAGCAATCGAAGCGAAATACCAAGCGCAACTACAAAGTAAAGATGAACAAATAGAATTATACCGTCAACACCAAGCCGATTTAAAGAACTTGATGCAAATGATAGTGGCGCCTGCATCAAAGTCAGATAACATCGGTAAAGTAGTAGTACTCAAAATTGGAGACAGTGATAAGTTAAGTGGGAGCATTCCTATAACGTTGCAAATTTCAAATGAAGGTGAAACACCCAGTGTTGAATGTACGGCTTTCTTACCAGCGGCGCCGCAGTTAGAGATATTATATAGTCAATGGCAATCGGCTTATTATCTTACCTTACTTTCAAGCGCACGGTTAGAAATACCTGAGATGCAAACAACAAATATTAGTCGTTACGACTATTTACTCGAATGCGAAGCATCAGCAAAACGCTTTAAACAATATTTAAATCACTGGTTGAATAACTCAGAGTCATTCCGAGTTATTAAAGAAAAACTGCTCGAACAATTAAACCCATTAGAAACAATACGTGTTATTCTGCAAACCGAGAACCGCACTTTATTAAAGTTACCTTTTCAACAATGGAATTTTTTTGATACGTACAGAAATGCGGAGTTAGCAATATATACTGCTGCGTATAATAGAATAGAGGTGCCGTCCATTAGGAATAATGGTGTTAAAATCTTAGCAATACTGGGAGACAGCACAGGAATAGATATTAACCAAGATAGAAGAATACTGGAACAATTACCGAACAGCGAAGTAACATTTTTAGTGGAACCGTTACGAAAACAAGTTAACGATGAGTTATGGCAACAACCGTGGGATATTTTGTTTTTTGCAGGACACAGTTATACAAAACAAGAAATAGGTCAAATTAATATTAACAAAAACGAAACTCTAAGCATAGCTCAACTAAAGAACGCACTACAAAAAGCTATTCAGCAAGGATTGAAATTAGCAATCTTCAACTCTTGCGACGGTTTGGGATTAGCATTAAACCTAGCAGAACTAAATATACCCCAAATGATAGTAATGCGCGAACCAGTACCCGATAAAGTCGCGCAAGAATTTTTGAAGAACTTTCTCACAGAGTTCTCCAACGGTAAAAACCTATATATATCAGTAAGAGAAGCGAGAGAAAAACTACAGGGATTGGAGAATGAATATCCTAGTACTACATGGTTGCCCGTCATATTCCAAAACCCATCACAAATTCCACCCCTCTGGAACACGGATTAGAAAGGATTACACGGATTTTTATTTGCTAAAACTTACAAAAACTCTCTTATTATTCTGGAGAGCCAATGGCTGCGGTATATGCAGATAGCTTACTACGAAAAATGCGGGACATGCTTAATAGATGCATTGGCGACCCTTACACAGAAGTGGTGAATGGCATTGCATGATGCGCTTACATATCAAAATCTATGGATTAACTATAATAAAGAGCAATATCAAGGTGCCTATGACTTAATATTATCTCTTGTTAATCGAAAAACACTTCGTGAGATAGAAGTTGAAGATTCTATTTTAGAATTAGAATATTTAGGATTTAATATTATGCCATTTGGAGTACAACTAGAAGATAATATTCAAGAAGATAAAAAAGATATATCAACTAGTGCATGTTAGATACAGAACAAAAGGTCATTTGACTATTTCTGCCCAACTATAAACCAACCTCATTACAAGCATCCGTCAAAAAATGATGTAGTAACGAATATATCGATTATTGATGAGCCTTAAATAATTATAATTAGGCACCTATGCGCAATAATAAATCGAAACGAAGTGTATTGCTATATAGAAAGGCGCCTAATTATCAAAGAGTTGGCCATATCTTAAGTTGAACTTAAGTTGTCAAAGTTATGTAGTGCAAGTAGTGCTTCTTATGTTCTTCTGGTATATAGAAAATCGGCGCCTGGAATGTTACAAAAAGTTTACCTTCATAGCGTTTTGAAAAATAGCAAGTATGATAGTTATTCTTAGGTGGCAATTTTAACAAATAAGTTTGTTATATTTATAACAAGTGGCTAACTTTAACTTATGAAACTAGAATATGCTTGTATTATTAACCAACGTTGTATTTTGATGGTGCGTGCGGAGGCAGAAGCTGTTGCACATGCTCCAGATTTAGGTGAGGAAATATACACTGCTTGGGTAGAAACAATGGATGTTGCCAACCCTAACGATGTTAATTTGCATGATTGGATTGATGTATTAACTGTCAAATATCAAGCAAGTGAAGTTAGTGTGCGTGCGTTGTTTGAGGCAATTAGATTAATTATTATCCGGTACGATGAGCTTATTAATATTTAATTTATTAGGTTAACCGTCCCTTAAGCAGTAACCAAGCGCTTTATAGTAGCAACTAACTCGTCTGGGTCAACGGGTTTGGCTAAGTGTTTTTGAAATCCAGCCATCATTACTTGCCGCTCGTTGGCTTCTCCAGCAAAGGCAGTTAATGCTATCGCTAGAACTTCTCGATACTGAGAAGGTAATTTAGCTCGGATTTGCTCGATAAACATATAACCATCCATTTCTGGCATCCCGATGTCGCTGATGATTAAATGGGGTTGAATTTGTTGAAGAATTTGCAGTGCTTTAATTGCGCTTGGCATGGCAATTACCTCTGCACCAGCTTGTTCGATAACAAAGGCAATAAAATCGAGCGAATCTGGTTCATCATCAACGACAATAATTCTTAATCCAGTCAATGGTTCGGAGTCGTCAGAGTAGGGTAAAGGGTCATCAAAATTATCTACGGGTTCTGTTACTTGCTTAATTAGGGGTAACTTGACAGTAAAAGTGGCGCCAAATCCTTCTCCTGCACTTTCTGCTGTCACCGTACCACCGTGAAGTTCGACGAGTTGACGCACAATTGCTAATCCTAATCCTAATCCGCCAAATTGGCGTGTTATGGCGCCATCTTCTTGACGGAAATGGTCGAATACATGAGGTAAAAAGTCAGAACTAATACCCTTTCCATTATCGATAACTTGAATTTGGGCGAAGCTTTCGATTTGTGTTAATTGAACTTCAACTCGTCCCCCTTCTGGGGTAAATTTAACAGCGTTGGATAGAAGATTGCAGATGATTTGCTGTAACCGCCCTATATCACCTAATATTTGTCCTACATTTGATTCAAAAATGGTTTGAATGTAAATACTTTTAGCCTCTGCGGCTAATTGTACTGTTTCAAGGGCAGCATTAATTACTGGCGCCAGGGTAACAGGTGCAACATTCAATGTGAGTTTGCCGCGCAGAATTCGAGAAACATCAAGTAAATCTTCGATTAATTGCGATTGTAGTTTGGCGTTGCGCTCGATAGCTTTCAATGCCTCAGCAGCTTTACTAGCATTCAACTTACCAGTTTGCAATAATTTTGACCAGCCCAATATAGGATTGAGTGGTGTTCTTAGTTCGTGAGATAACACTGCCAAAAATTCATCTTTAATACGGTTCGCACGCTCAGATTCTTCTCGTGCCGCTTGTTCTTTTTGTAAAATACGCTCACGGTCACGCTCAAGTTGAACACGCGCGGTAATATCGTTCGATATGCCAATTAACCCTATTACTTCTCCAGCCTCATTACGATAAGGCACCTTCATACCCAAAAAAGTGCGAATACCATCTGGAGATTCTTCAACAACGGATGTTTGACCAGATTCCATAATACGTAGGTCGTTTTCCGTCACTACTGCTCCCAGTTCGCGCTCTGGGTATAAATTGCAATCACGTAACCCTATAACCTCTTTCTCAGATTTAGCCAAAACTTCAAGTGTAGCTGGATTTGCGTAAATAATTCGCCCTTGTCGGTCTTTAACAAAAATTGGTGTAGGCACTGACTCATTAATTACATTTAAAATAGCATTTTTTTGTCGCAGGTCTTCTTCGATGCGTTTGCGGTCGCTAATATCGATGGAGATACCGACCAACCGCCTAGGTTGTCCATCGGGGTTATAAAATATTTGACTGCGGCAATCAAACCATCTTACACCTTGTACGGGATGGTTGATACGAAACTCAAAGGTAAGCGAGGTTTGTTGCTGCTCCAATGCTTGACGAATAGTTATATCTACGAACTCTCGATCTTCCTCTACAATATTTGCCAACCAATTTTTATAAGTTGAGGGTGTCGCTGCGTCAAGCCCGTATAGGGTATAAAACTCTGGAGACCAATAAACGCTGTTGGTCACCACATCCCAATCCCAAGTTCCAGCGTTAGCAGTGAGTTGGGCAATCCGGAATCGTTCTTCATTAACGCGGGAAACTTCTTGAATTCGTTTAAGTTCAGTAATGTCTACAAACGCTGCTACACAACCACGAACAGCACCCTGTTCATCAAATAACGGCGCCTCGATTTCAGCTTGTATAGAGTCTACCTTTGGTGCAGCAATCTGAAAAAACGTTGTAACTACAGCATAAGCAATCGAAGTATTGAGATGGAATAAAGGGTGAGAATTTATATTTAACCATACCAAATTCCCACTTGGCTGATAAAGGCCCATTACTATATTTAAGCAAGGTTGCCCTGTTCGTAATGACACCATCGTCGGATGCGTCTCACCAGGAAAAGGAGAACCATTTTCATGCACAGTTTGCCAAGGAGAACTTATAGAAGTCCAACCATGCATTTGTTCAGCCGTAAACCCCAATATTTCCTCAGCGCGAGCATTACACGCTTGAATCGTGCCGTCTGCCAAGTGTAAAACCATTCCAATATCTGTTTCCACCCGAAGCGAACCGCGTACAGAGTTTAAATCAGAAGCCATTGAAACAGAAGGGTCATCTTTCAAACGGGAATCAGCTTTACCTTGATTGTGCATTAGTTTCTAGCAACGAGACATGTATCGTAACCGAGCGAACACAGTATACTCCAAAAGTACTATTTTACCACATACTGGTTCCCCTTGAGATATCTGCGACTATTATCTTACCGAACAAGACGTTTAAAGGTCAGACTTTTGCTACCAAAATTTATCAACAACCCCACCTCCAACTGATAAACCTTCAAATAATTAAGAGCTTGAGCTAAATGATTATCTTCGAGTTGAATAACAGCCTTTAATTCCACCATAATGTCATCTTCAACAATAAAATCTCCTCTAAGAGTAGCAATAGGATTAGGAAGGTCTTTAACAATTATTTATATTTGTAATTGATATAGTACTAGCATTCACAAGAGATAAAGAAGGAGTACACACATTTACATCCCTGCTCTTCCTGAATTACTCGTATTTGCACTAATAGTACTAGTAATACGTACAAACACCACATCCAGGAGTAACACCAGAATTTACAGGTAATGTATTATCTGGAATAATATGCGCGTTTACAGTATTCGTAACCGACAACTAGTAAAATTAGTAGCAAATAGCTTAAACGAGGTGTTTAAACGTATCATAAATGATGTCAATCCTAGTATATAGACATAGGATGCCCATTAAATCAAAGATACTAACAAAAAATCATCCGTTACATCCGTCAGTAAATCGCAAAGTTTTTTCAGGCACCGTGGACGTGCGTATGCTAATGTCGC
>NZ_MRCD01000154.1 GCF_001904745.1 Calothrix sp. HK-06 | reverse complement strand
TATTTATCCCATTCCTTTTGATTTCCTGTTCCTGGCTGTTTTAACCTTTCTGCTAATAATTCAGGGTCTTTTTGATACAAGTATATGAAAGTTCACGCAGAAATTATTATCAACCAAAGTGAGAAAATCCATCCTTCTATCCAGAACCAATCACCTGAAATAAACATAACTAATGCTGGACACATTAAAATAAAAATTATTGAGAGCAGAATCTTACCTGCTGTTAATTTGTTATTTTCAATTGCCATAATCAAACCTTCCTGGCATTCTCGTTATGCCATCACAAACATTTAAGACAACGTGCGTAAATAACATTTATTCAGGTGTATGACACACTGCCTCAATGTTATGACCATCTGGGTCTAAAACGAACGCACCATAATAATTAGGATGATAGTGAAGTCGTAAACCAGGAGTTCCATTATCCTGACCACCAACTTTCAAAGCTGCTTCATAGAACAAATGAACTTGATTGCGAGTTTTGGCACGGAAAGCGATATGAATTCTCGGTACATTCACATTTCCCTGTGTAATCCAAAAATCCGGCTTTCCATCGACTCCAAACCCTGCTAAAGAAAAAGAACCAGTTATAGAAGCATCAACCTCTTTGAGCAACTGGTATCCAAGAGGTAACAAGGCAGTAGTGTAAAATTCTTTGCTTTTCTCAAAATTACTAACGCTGATGCCTGTATGGTCAATCATGGCTTTTACTTTCCATGCTCTTGTAAATGCAACGAAAGTGTTTCTATACTACATATTCTACTACCTTCTGTTATTTAATAAGTAAATTTTTGTTGCTATAAGTTATATCTTCCTAATTCTTAAGTTTTAAGTTCTTTTTAATCTGGAGCAAGCGAACAAATCAAGTGCGTCGAAATATCATCAAACGATGGACATCAGGGTCATTAGTATCAAATCCACCACCCAACCCATTTGTTGTATTTCGCTCACTTCAACACCCCATTATAAAAGACGTTTACGTACTGTTTCAATATCAGCTACTTATGGCACCTAATTCTATACTATCAGCTTTACCAGTTTCGGCGCCTGGAGCAGAAATATCTTGCCACGTAATTGTACAGACGCCTGCGTTTAATAAAATAAAAGAAGGTGGTGCAGATAGTTATGTATTCTCAACTAAACCCAGAGTTTGAGTATAAAACTGTTTTTATTTTTTAACCAGGTAGCATTGGTCATAAACAAGTCATTACCAACTAGCTGCACTTTTTACATCTATTTTGCTGTTAGCACTGAGAGTAATATTTATAGCCATATTTTAGGCGTTGTCTTTCCTATTACTATATAATCTACCAATAGTTACTCTGACAATAACTATCAATAAATGGGAATCTTACTACTACAATTATTGTTGCAAGTGAATTAACGTAATTTTGGTATAAAGAGGTTTTATAGGTGAAGAAAAAATCCATTTAGTTTAAGAGTGCAAGGACGAGAAGCACTGTCTTGTTGTATTGAGTTGTCCGGACATGAAAGCGCAATTTTAGGTTTGATACAACTCGAAGAGTTAGGGTTAAAAACTAATGTGGATAAATCAGAAGTAAATTGTGCTTCCTGATACTAGGAAAGATACTTGTCATTTAGCTTATTAGTAATCATGTAAAGATTTCATGCGATGTATTAGGAGACCGAATGAATTCGGTCTCTACATTAAATATTAAATTCCTTTTGGACCCATGCCTACGGCGCCTGCATAAATTGCGCGTTCGCCGAGTTCGTCTTCGATTCTAAGTAATCGGTTATACTTAGCTACACGTTCGCTACGACACAAGGAACCTGTTTTGATTTGTCCTGCGCGTGTGGCAACTGCTAAGTCGGCAATTGTGGTATCTTCGGTTTCACCGGAACGATGGCTGATAACTGAACGTATACCGTTACGGGTAGCTAAATCAATTGTTTCTAAGGTTTCTGTCAAGGAACCAATTTGATTTAACTTGATTAAGATGGCATTAGCTGATTTTTGGTCGATACCTTTTTGTAAGCGAGTGGCATTGGTAACGAATAAGTCATCGCCAACTAGTTGCACTTTGGAACCA
Source organism: Calothrix sp. HK-06 (assembly GCF_001904745.1). Lineage (GTDB taxonomy): Bacteria > Cyanobacteriota > Cyanobacteriia > Cyanobacteriales > Nostocaceae > Dulcicalothrix. The sequence continues at coordinate 14,597 of NZ_MRCD01000154.1, read as the reverse complement.
ATTTTTGTGGTTAGTGCTTGCCAGTTTTGCCAGTCTTCTTCGTGTAACCCATCTTCTATTGAAACAATGGGGTACTCGTTCGATAATTTGGCTAGATAATCTATAAATTCACTTGGTGCATGAGGTTTACCGTCATAGACGTATTGCCCATCTTTGTAAAATTCACTTGCGGCAACGTCTAATGCTAAAGCTACTTCTTGCCCTGGTTTATATCCAGCTTTTTCAATTGCTGCTATTAGTAACTCTAAAGCAACTTGGTTTGATTCTAAGTTCGGTGCAAAGCCACCTTCGTCACCAACACCTGTTAATAAACCTTTATCGTCGAGTACTTTTGCCAAGGTAGCAAATACTTCAGCCCCCCAACGTAGTGCTTCACGGAAGGATGAGGCGCCAACGGGCACTATCATAAACTCTTGAAAATCAACGTTGTTTGAGGCATGGGCGCCACCGTTGATAACGTTCATTAAAGGAACTGGGAGCAAGTTAGCTAAAGGTCCACCCAAATAACGGTACAAAGGAATAGCTAACGCATTCGCGCCTGCTTTTGCCGCTGCCAAAGACACAGCTAAAATAGCATTGGCGCCCAAATTCGCTTTATTCGGCGAACCATCGATAGACATCATCGTGCGGTCGATCAGTTCTTGGTTGAGCGTATCAAGGTTTAATAACTTTGGCGCCAGTACATCTCTAATATTTTGTACAGCTTTTAGTACTCCTTTACCACCGTAACGATTCTTTTCACCGTCTCGAAGTTCGTGTGCTTCAAAAGAACCTGTTGAGGCACCACTGGGAACTTGAGCTAACCCTACGGCGCCGTTAAATAAGTGAACCTCAGCTTCTACCGTTGGCTTTCCGCGTGAGTCAAGAATTTCGCGTGCAACAATTGTCTCAATTGCAGTATCAATCATGTGTCTCAACGTCCTTTTATACTTTTGCTCGTTCCATAACAGTAAACAGTCACTCGCTGCCCGACAATCTAGCATAGGACGACTGCGGGACTTTGTAGACAGTCAATTAGAAATAATTCATTAAATACCCTCACAATCTCCTCAAACTTTCCGCATAGTCTTTTAGTAAACCCATACCTGAATCAATACAGAAGAAAGTAAACAAAATGACTCAATATCAACAAAAAACTCACCCTTACGTTTCACTGTTTGAAATCCCGGCTGGTTATCTCAATATCATGGGCTATGTTGATGCATCAGAGGTAAATGGCCCTGGTTCGCGCGCCGTTGTTTGGGTGCAGGGGTGTATGCGCGAGTGTCTGGGTTGCTTTAATGAAGCTTCTTGGTCGTTTGAGATTAATCAACTCATATCTGTAGATAACCTGGTTGAAAAAATCCTTGCTGACTCTCGTAACCAAGGAGTAACTTTTTCAGGTGGAGAACCCTTTTGGCAAGCTTCTGCACTCTCTAACGTTGCCAAAAAGGTCAAAGCAGCAGGTTTAAATGTCATGTCCTTTACTGGCTTTACCCTAGAACAACTCCAATCTGATTATGCCCCAGCTGGCGCCCAAGACTTATTAACACAACTTGATATTTTGATTGATGGTGCCTATGTTGAGGGGTTAGCAGTGAACTCTCCTAATTCTCCGGTTTCTTCAAGTAACCAGCGAGTCCATGTTTTTAACCCAGCGCTCTCTGACAAAATTAATTGGGCTAGCGACCAGCTTGAGGTTCATATTTTTAAGGATGGTAGCCGCTTAATAACTGGTTATCAAGGAGGTTTGGAGTTGACTACTGAGGATTAGAGTCAGGGTGGGTGGAGCAGGGCGGGTTTACGGGTGGGGGAAGGCGGGTTTACTGGTTCGTAATACTATGTTTATTATTGGGTGAACCCGCCCTTACGAATATACATCCGCTATATATCCGTTACATCCGTTACATCCGTTACATCCGTTGCCAAGAACCCATTACCAAAAGCTATACTAGACTAGGTATAGATATCAAATTTTATACCATTAACTCAAAACGCTACGACAAAACCGTTTCAATAATTCTAGTGTGAGGAATATGGTTTCAGTTTCAAAATATCTAACAAGTACAGTAAGTATAATTGCTGTAATATTTGCATCTATTGGTTACAGTAGTGCAGTACCTACCCACTCGGCAGTTCCAGCGAGTCTATCTATAGCGTCGTCGTCAAAACCTGTAACGGCAACTCCTTCTCAATTAAATTTGTCATTACTGATTAAAACAGGAGAAAGTTTTTTTAAGGCTAATAATTATCAAACTGTATCAGAAATGCAGTTAAGAGGCACAAAACAGGGTACAGATGCTACCTTTTATATACAAGCCAAAACTACAGTCAATTCTACGAATCAATTTAGGTCAGAAATTGCCTTCACTCAAAATGGTAAACTAAGTAAAGAATCCGCAATTGTTGTTTCTGATGGCAAACAAGTTTACATATATAGACCAGATTTGAAACAATATAGTGTAGTTTCATCTCAAGCCTTTAATAAGTCAGATGATTCGTTTTTAATTGGTCTTTCTTCTTCGTTTTTCCTTGAATTTGCTGATAATATGGGTAAATATATTGCTAGCGGTGCCTTATCTCAACCAGAAGTTATCAAAGAAATTAGCACAGCAGCAAATCAAGCAATTCAAGGAGAAACACGCGACATCGAAGGCAAGCAAACATACGTGTATTCATTCAACGACCCCAAACAAGGATATACTATAAGTGCTTTCGTTAACCCACAACTAGCCAACCTCGAACAAATGCAAATTGTTGGCAAAGACGACGGGTTAGATATTGCAATAATCGAAAAAATTCAACAGCGCACCGAAGTCAAAAATCTGGCGCCGCAAACCTTCAAATTCACACCTCCCAAAGGCGCCAAAAAAGTAAAATCCCTATCAATTAGCCCATTTTAAAATATTTCATCCCCCAACTCCCCGTGAATTCGGGGGACAAGGGGGAATCAAAACAACTAAAATCTTTATAAGAAGCTCGAAGGAATAAATTTATGCGTTTACTACACACAATGCTGCGGGTGGGGAATCTTGAAGAGTCGTTAAAGTTTTACTGTAACGTCCTGGGGATGAAATTACTACGACGAAAGGATTATCCGGGTGGAGAATTTACACTCGCGTTTGTTGGGTATGGTGACGAATCTGATACATCGGTGTTAGAACTAACTTATAATTGGGGTAAAGAAAAATATGATTTAGGCGATGCTTATGGTCATATTGCACTTGGGGTGGATGATATTTATGCTACCTGCGATGAAGTTAAAAAGCTTGGTGGTAAGGTAACACGCGAACCAGGACCAATGAAACACGGTTCAACCGTTATTGCATTCATTGAAGACCCCGATGGTTATAAGGTAGAACTAATACAGTTGGGTACTCAGGGTTCAGAAGCCAAAAATGAAACTAATCAACAGTTAGTTAATAAATAATTTTTACATATAGTGCAGGTGTGATGGAGTTGAACCCTAAACAGTATACGCGGTTGTCGCAGTTGCAACCGCCCCCTAAACTCATTGGTTTATTAAGTTGCGGTATATTTAGCCAGTTGTGTTTCCCTTCAATGGCATCTTTACCACATCATCAGGCGCCTACACTTGACGTAGGTGTTCAAGTTGCAGAATTTTCACCCATTGCTACTGACCCTGTAACAACTCCAGATGCCAACCCAGATGCATTAGAGCAATTACCGATGGTGAACGAACTTTCGGACGTTAAGCCAACTGATTGGGCATATACTGCGTTAAAGTCGTTGATGGAACGTTACGGTATATTATCGGCATATCCTGACAAAAGATTTCGCGGAAATAAGCCAATGACGCGGTATGAGTTTGCAGCAGCACTGGCGACAACTCTTGATAAAATTGAAGGAATACTCGCGAATGCCATCGGTGACCAATATGTTCGGCAAGATGCAATTACAGTTCGGCGCCTGCAAAAAGAGTATGCTACGGTATTAAGCCAAGTTAGAGAGCGTATCGACAATACAGAGTATAAAGCTGCGGAACTTGAAGCAAATCAATTTTCTACTACAACTAAACTCCAAGGACAACAAATAGCAGCTATTACAGGGGGAAGTAGTGCTGAGAGTACAATTATTTCGCGTACTCGTTTGAACTTAATAACAAGTTTTAATCAAAAAGATTTACTCGTTACTCAGTTAGAGTCAGGTAATAACGGTGGTGATGCTGTGGGAGCAGAACAGCGAGAAGGGTTTAATTTATTAGGTAGCGCAGGTTTATTTGCGAATGCTGGTGCGCTTGATTATAGTGATTATGAGTCAAATTTGAAATTAAGGCGCCTATACTACACATTTCGTCCCCAAGATGACTTAGCGGTGACAGTAGGGGCAAAAATGGCGCCACGTGATTTTATAGATAAAAACTCTTATGCTAACGATGAAGCACTTGATTTTAGTTCTGGTATATTTTTAAATAATCCACTTATCGTCCAAAATCAAATTGACCGTACATCTGGTGCAGGTGTTGCCGTAGCATGGAATCCGAAAGATAGTAAATTTGCAGCACGTGGTCTATATATAGCAGCAGACGCAAATCAACCAAGTCAGGGGATATCGGGAGACAGGCGCCAAGCAAGCGTAGAAGTAGAATATGCTCCGAGCAATCAGCTAAAATTAAAATTACAATATACTAACGCTCAAGTTAACGACACTGATATCAACGCTTTTGGTGTTAACGCCGAGTACGGGATGAATCTCAATACTGGATTTTTTGGAAGAGTTGGATACGGAAGTTACGAAGGATTTAACACCGCTATCAACCGTAACTTAGACGTACATCCTTTTAGTTGGTCACTAGGTTTACAACAGCGTAACCTCGTCATACCAGGAACCCTTGCTGGAGTTGCAGTTGGTCAACCTTTTGTAACAGGTGACTTAGGAAACGCGACGCAAACTAACTTCGAGGCATTTTATAACCTTAGACTTAGTGACAGCGTAAGCGTCACCCCCATATTTACTATCGTCACCAACCCCGACAACGACAAAGATAACGGCACAATCTGGCAAAGCACCCTCAGAACAGTATTTTCTTTTTAAAGAGGCGGGTTTAGCTAAATTTTAGATTATTAACTAGGATATGAGTTAACCCGCCCGTACAGGAGTTAGTTTAGCTAAATTTTAGATTATTAACTAGGATATGAGTTAACCCGCCTGTACAGGAGGGCGCGGAGTTAGAATTAATATCTTGGTATTAAACAAATCAACATGTCTTAACGTGTAATAATCTCTAATGGCTGAATAGCTAGCTCCGGAGCTAGATTTTTGTACTAGTTACAATAAAGCTAGCATTGAGGCTTAATCTTTTGGCATGATGAAGTCTTACAGAAAAGCCTTCAAAATGCGAGTATAGATATAGATACTCTAAATAATTTTGTTAAGTAAAAAATTAAAACTCCTAACTCCTAACTCCCAACGCCCAACTCATAACTATTAACTCTTAACTCATAACTATTTAAAATGCAGCCTACAGACCCCGATAAATTTACAGATAAAGCTTGGGATATCATTGTTAAGTCGCAGGATATCGTTCGTGCTTACCAACAGCAGCAGTTGGATGTTGAGCATTTAATTATTGCTGCCTTACAACAAGATAACGGATTAGCCGCGCGTTTAATTAACCGTGCAGGCGCCGATGCCAATAAAATACTACAGCAACTAGAAGATTACGCACGTCGTCAACCAAAAGTTGCTCGTGGCGAACAACTGTATTTAGGTCGCAGTTTAGACACAATGCTCGACCGTGCAGAAGAAGCACGGGTACGGATGAAAGATTCGTTTATATCAGTAGAGCATATGCTCTTGGGTTTTGTTGATGATGAACGTGTCGGAAAAAAAGTTCTCAAAAACGTTGACCTAGATGTAACGAAGTTAGAAACTACGATTAAAACGGTACGTGGTAGTCAAAAAGTCACCGACCAAAATCCAGAGTCACGTTACGAAGCACTACAAAAGTTTGGACGCGATTTGACGGAAGCTGCAAAAGCTGGGAAACTTGACCCTGTAATTGGGCGTGATGATGAAATTCGTCGAGTTATTCAAGTATTATCACGACGTAGTAAAAATAACCCTGTGTTAATTGGTGAACCTGGAGTAGGTAAAACTGCTATTGCCGAAGCGTTAGCACAACGGATAGTAAATGGTGACGTTCCAGAGTCTTTAAAAAATCGTCAATTAATTTCGCTGGATATTGGTAGTTTAATTGCAGGCGCCAAATATCGTGGTGAATTTGAAGACCGTCTCAAAGCTGTTCTACGTGAAGTTACTGAATCAAACGGGCAAATTGTTTTATTTATAGATGAGCTACATACTGTAGTTGGTGCAGGTTCTGGGCAACAAGGCTCAATGGATGCCGGAAATTTGCTCAAGCCAATGTTAGCACGTGGTGAGTTACGGTGTATCGGCGCCAGCACTTTGGATGAGTACCGTAAATATATAGAGAAAGATGCCGCGTTAGAAAGACGTTTTCAACAGGTATATGTAGACCAACCTACTGTTGAAAATACAATTTCGATATTGCGGGGTTTAAAAGAACGTTATGAAGTTCACCATAACGTTAAAATCTCTGATAGTGCGTTAGTAGCTGCTGCTACATTATCGGCACGTTATATTTCTGACCGTTTTCTACCAGACAAAGCTATTGACTTAGTTGATGAAGCTGCCGCACAATTGAAAATGGAAATCACTTCCAAACCAGCGGACTTAGAAGCGATAGATAGGCGCCTAATGCAGTTGGAAATGGAAAAGCTTTCCTTAGCAGGAGAAGAAAAAACAACTCTACAAACCAAAGAAAGATTGCAACGTATTGAGTCAGAAATTTCGAGCTTAACCGAAAAACAGCACGAATTAAATGACCAATGGCAAGGTGAGAAAAATATATTAGAAGCAATTAGTGCCTTAAAGCAAGAAGAAGAAAAGCTACGGGTACAAATTGAGCAAGCCGAACGCGCGTATGATTTGAATAAAGCAGCGCAGTTAAAGTACGGCAAATTAGAAGGAGTGCAGCGCGAACGCGAAGCCAAAGAAACCCAATTAGTAGACTTGCAAAGCGAAGGTTCAACTTTATTGCGTGAGCAAGTAACCGAAGCTGACATCGCCGAAATTGTTGCTAAATGGACGGGTATTCCTGTAAACCGTTTATTAGAATCGGAACGGAAAAAGCTTCTACAACTCGAAAGTCATTTACATTTACGTGTAGTCGGACAATCTGAAGCTGTCGAAAAAGTTTCTGCTGCCATACGTCGCGCGCGTGCAGGATTAAAAGACCTTAACCGTCCCATCGGTTCATTCTTATTTATGGGACCAACAGGTGTAGGAAAAACTGAGTTAGCGCGTGCATTAGCACAGTTTATGTTTGACTCCGACGATGCCATAGTGCGTCTTGATATGTCTGAGTACATGGAAAAACACTCAGTATCCCGACTCGTCGGCGCCCCTCCAGGATACGTTGGTTACGAAGAAGGAGGACAACTTTCCGAAGCAATACGGCGCCGTCCTTACTCAGTAGTACTTTTGGATGAAGTTGAAAAAGCGCATCCAGATGTATTTAATATACTTCTACAAGTACTCGATGACGGTAGAATTACAGACTCTCAAGGACGTGCTGTAGACTTTCGTAACACCGTAATTGTCATGACCAGCAACATCGGTAGCGAACATATCCTTGATATTTCTGGCGATGACAATCAGTATGAAAAAATGCGTAACCGCGTATTAGAATCACTTCGAGTCCACTTCCGTCCCGAATTCGTCAACCGCGTCGATGATTTGATAATCTTCCATCCTCTCAGCCGTAGCGAAATGGGTCAAATCATTAGAATTCAACTCAAACGAGTCGAAAACTTACTCGCAGACCAAAAAATCAGCTTAGAAATATCTAAAGAAGCTTGTGAGTATTTAGTAGAAGTAGGTTATGACCCAACATATGGCGCCAGACCCATCAAGCGCGCAATACAAAGAGAAGTCGAAAACACTTTAGCAACCAAAATTCTCGAAAACACCTTCGTCCCCGGAGACACCGTTATTATCGACAAAAAAGAACACGGTTTGTCTTTTGATAAAAAGGCACCTGCCAAAGTCCTCGTACCTCAAACAACAGTCCAACTAGTTGAAACAACCTCCGAAGTAAGCTAAATATAATTAAAATTCTTGTGGAGCGGGCATCCTTGCCCGTTTAAACAGGGATGAAAATGTAGGTTGGCTGGAGCTTACGCTAACCCAACATCAACCCATTAAAATATAAACCGCCTTAGAATTACATTCTAAGGCTAATAGCAAAAGTACGTTAAAACGCACTTAGAAAACGATGAATTTTTGATATGCAAAAACTACATATTTCTTACCCAGGTACAGAGTTTACTCAACTATTAATACCAAGCTCTCCAATTAAATTCACCATAATTTCGTCTAATAGTGTTTTTTAGGTCTGTAAACAAATTATCACTATTGTTAAAATTGCCATCGTGAATAGCTCTATCAATCAATTCGTCAACTTCAGTTGCATCAATATTTATTTGTCCAATAATGTTTTGTAGAGCAAAAGGAATTCCTCCAAATTTATCATAGATTTTATCACAGATGTTTTGCAGTTTTCCTGGTTCATCTTTTTTTGTGAGTCTTTCTTGAATCAAATTATCACTATCTCTTTTATTTAGTTGAATCTCGTTTAACTTCTTCCCATGAAATTGTACCGTTGATTCTAGAATCAGCTATTGCCGCACGAGCATCTCTAATATCTTGCTCATCTTCTAGCAATTCAAGTACTTTCTCTAAAGTAGTTAGGTGTGCAGTGTTTAAATGCTCGTGAATTAGCTATAACAATTCTTGTTTAGCGGTTATAGCTTCCATTTTTGTACCTTTTCTATGTTTTGATTCAATCACTATTAAAGTTTATTATTTTTTAGTTTAGGGTCGGGTGCGTCGCTGCTACGACAATCTTTGATTATATTAAGTTCAAAAAGATGTCGTCCATCTACCTGTAGCGTAACGAATAGCGTCAGGATTTATCCTTGTAGCTAGTTCATCATACTTTGCTTCTAAATCTGAGGGACTATCCTCAATTAATCCGTGCCAAAGCAGTGCATGAATTTGGGTATGTGTAAGACATGGAATTTGAACTAATTCAGGCTTAAATTCTAGCTCTTTAGCAATGTCCATTAATTCAGTAATATCTACTAACGCTAAATTTACTGATAAAAAGCGTTTTCCTTGTTCTGGGATACCACGTAGGGTCTTAATTCCCTCAATTGTTGATTTCAGTGTTGCTACCATCGGTTGCTATCTCCGTTCTGAACCCGCAAAGAAATTTGTATGTACCGTTTTTATTCGGGGTTTCTGTTAATGTTCTGGTAATTCTTTGATTACGTCTTTTAATGGAATTGCCATAATTTACAATTTATCCTTTTCTGATTTATCTAGTTTTCATTTATCTAAATGGTCGCATTATGCTCGTACCAAAAGGAAACAGGTGCACAAATCACGATAATTGTCAAACCTCTAATGGAGCAGATAAAAGAAAATCTTGAAACAGAAATCGAACCATTTTTGATTGAACTTGTGAAGAAGTTGCAGCAGCACGCCGCTGCTTATTGTTCACGATATGCCGTATATTCGATCTCGGTTACTCTTAATGGGGCATTCACTGTGGCTCCCTAACTGGTAATGGTAATGATTTTATAAGTTATTATCAGTTTTTATCGCCCTTCGGGCAAACTACCCTACGGGAAAACTACGTTTACGTTAACAGGTTTTTTAGTAGGTGTTTTGGCGCCGGTAGGGAAAACCGAATTTGGAGTTGTCGGCAAACAGTACTTAGTAGTTAGGAGCCATTTGGCTACGGTTACGCTTACAATCCTTAATGTAAATGTCTTTAGGAATAGGTCTATCGAGCTATTCTGCATAAAACCCATTAAAATTTATTAGTCTTTCATACACAGGAATTATGCTAGAGCAAGGTACTATCAGTATTCATACCGAGAATATATTCCCGATTATTAAGAAGTCGCTTTACTCTGACCATCAAATCTTCTTTCGGGAACTTGTGTCGAACGCGGTGGATGCTATCCAGAAATTGAGTATGGTATCACGTGCGGGTGAGTACTCTGGTGATATTGGCGAACCTGAAATCGTTGTTGCGATTGATAAGGATAAGAAGACGCTCTCGATTACCGATAATGGGATTGGGATGACAGCTGATGAAATTAAGAAGTATATTAACCAGGTAGCTTTTTCTAGCGCTGAAGAATTTATCCAGAAGTATAAGGGTGACTCTAATCAGCCTATCATCGGTCACTTTGGTTTGGGCTTCTACTCTTCTTTCATGGTTGCCTCCCAAGTCGAAATCGATACATTGTCGTATAAAGACGGCGCCCAAGCAGTACATTGGAGTTGTGACGGTTCACCGAATTTCACCCTCGAAGATTCGGCGCGTACTACTCGTGGTACTACTATTACGCTGCATTTGATGGAGGAGGAATTAGAATATCTTGAAGCGGCGCGTGTAAAAACTCTAGTTAAGACATATTGTGACTTTATGCCAGTTGCCATCAAGCTTGATGGTGAGGTAATTAACAAACAAAAGGCGCCTTGGCGTGAGTCATCGAGTAATCTAACTAAGGAAGACTATTTAGAGTTTTATCGATACCTGTACCCATTCCAAGAAGAACCTTTGCTCTGGGTACATTTGAATACTGATTACCCATTTATTATCAATGGGATTCTGTATTTTCCGAAACTGCGTCCTGATGTAGATGTTACCAAGGGACAAATTAAGCTGTTCTGTAACCAGGTATTTGTCAGCGATAACGTTGAAGAAATTATCCCGCAGTTCCTTTTACCAATGCGGGGTGTTGTTGATAGTACAGATATTCCGCTTAACGTATCGCGTAGTTCGCTGCAAGGTGATAGAACTGTTAAAAAGATTGGTGATTATATTGCCAAGAAAGTTGGGGATAGACTCAAAGAACTTTACCGTGATAACCGTGAACAGTATGTAGGTGCATGGAAAGACTTGGGAACTTTTGTTAAGTTCGGTGCCCTCAACGACGAGAAATTTAAGAAGCAAGTTGAAGATATAATTGTCTTCCGCACCACTTACCAACCAAGCCAAGATACTCCAACTGTACAAGTACAAACCGAAGACAGTGATGCTTGGCAAGATGTGAATGCAGGCGCCAAGTTACCTTATACCAACATTAAAGAGTATTTGGAACGTAATAAAGAGCGTCACGAGAACCGTGTATTCTACTGTACAGAGGAAGCATCACAAGCAACATACGTAGAATTACATAAGAGTCAAGGATTGGAAGTCCTATATATGGACTCCTTTATCGACACTCACTTTATCAACTTCTTAGAGCGCGAATATAATGATGTTAAATTTACGCGCGTAGACTCAGAACTTGATAACACCCTGCTTGATAAAGAAAAGCCAGCGGAAATAGTAGACCCGACTACAAACAAAACGAAGAGCGAAGTTATTAAGGAACTATTCGAGAAAGCTATCAACAAACCCAAGCTCAACATCCGTACAGAATCATTAAAATCGGATAACCCACAGGGTACACCTCCAGCAATGGTACTACTACCTGAAATATTGCGGCGCCTGCGCGAGATGAACGCAATGATGCAGCAACAAGCAGTAGAATTCCCTGATGAGCATGTTTTGGTAGTTAATACAGCACACCCATTAATACAAAACTTGGCAACATTGAGCCAAGGTACTATTATTCAAGGTGGAGGAGAGTCCCCAACCGGACAGCTAGCGGACATGATATGCCAACACGTATACGATTTGGCACTAATGTCACAAAAAGGCTTTGATGCAGAAGGAATGAAATCCTTTGTTGAACGCTCCAACGAAGTACTAACTAAGTTGACCGAACAAGCAACCAAATAAGAGTGGAAAGTGCTGAGGAACGGAGTTACTACTTAGCACTCAGCACTCAAAACTCAGCACTACTTGTACAATAAGGGATTGTGACTAAAAATATCGGAGAAAAAATAAAATGGCTCGTCGCTGTCAATTAACTGGTAAAAAAGCAAATAACGGTTACGCACTATCGCACTCACACCGTCGTACCAAGCGCTTGCAACAAGCTAACCTGCAAACAAAGCGTCTTTGGTGGGCAGAAGGAAACCGTTTTGTGAAGCTGAAGATTTCGACCAAAGCTCTCAAAACCATCGAAGTCAAGGGTTTAGCAGCAATGGCAAAAGAAGCTGGTCTAAATTTAAACCACTACTAAACCGCACGCTTGCTTTTAGTTTGGGTAAGGTGGGCAGTGCCCACCCAGAGCTAAACAACTTTTTGCTGCTGCTTACGTACCAGGTATAAATACGCACTAATCGCACTACTACCTAGTAAGGCAATTAGTGAAGATGGTTCAGGTACTGCGGTATAGCTAAGGTTATCAAGAGAGAATCGCGGATTATTTGGATTTAAAGAAGATTCACTATTAAAGCTCACAATAGCCTTCTTGATTGGGACTCCACTATATTTAAATAGTCCTTCAGATAAAATGGCTAGCGGTGCTGTATTAACTGGCGTAATTCCTAAAGAATTTAATCCTTTGTCTAAAAGTTCTACAGAAAAACCAGGCGCCAAAGGTTGAACAGCGTCTACGCCGACGGCAAACTCTAGCGCTTCTACTGGTGCAGCAAAATCTATAGATAAAATACCTTGAGCATTACCCTGTAACGATGGTTGTTGAAGATTAGCTAATAAATTGCTCGGTAATTGTGGTGGGAAAGATGCATTATACATTGCCTCGTTTGAGTCAACACCATCTATTTTAAAATCAAACGTTACCCCTTTTACTGTCAAATTATCCACAGGTGTAGGAACACCTAATTCATCGAAAGTTAATTTTGTTACAGCGTCGGCATTGGTTGTGCTAAAGACAATACAAGCCATGCTGAAAACAGCAAGCGATAACTTATTGGTGCTAGACATAATACTAAGTCTTTATACTGCTATGCCTCAAATATTACCATTTGCTCTTGTATCTGATTTGATGTTTTTTTCGCGTATTTACAATTTTTCAGATAATTTCAAGGCAATATTTACATTTTCAAATTAAATCACAATTTATATTACCTGAACAGATATATAATTATTTATTTTTGCAGCTATTTTTATGCAGTAAAAAGCACATTAACTCTTGCTATTATTATGAACCTATAATAAACAATGAAAGGCACCTGTTTTCAGGTCAGCAATATCAACCACTGGTTACTGAAAAAGCAATAGTATAATATATAAGCTTAAATTTATGGTTTTTCAGCCACGCTTCAATTATTGTGACGCACTAGTGGTTCGTGTCAAAAGTTTTGGTTCGTTGTAGGATAGGCAGTGCCCACCTTACGCTCGGCGCCAACTAGCCAAATTCATTGAGATTTATTTAAAGGCGCCGTTTCTAAACGCCAGAAATCAACATAACGTTAAGGTTGCCAAATTAATGAAAATCTTTCCTCGCTCTAATGGAAGAGGTAAAAGCAATTAAAAGCTATATCGACAGTTAGTTGTAACTTTGGATACGATATATATTTTAATTTTCAGTATTTACTTTCAAGCTTCAAATAAGAATCTTCTCAATCAAAAAGATTAAAAAAAATATTTTAACAAGAGGTATTGAAGATTGACTATTATTATTTGTCCAGGAATCCATCACCCAGCTTTAACTGAAAAGTTTGTTACGTGTTTATATGAAAAAATTACAAGTAGTTCACCTAATATAAATTTACTAACAGTCCCAGCAGATGGAATTTTGCCTTTGTCAGGACTTCATATTTTCGAGTTTTTGCGTCATCGGTTAAAAAGTAATCTTGAATCCCCAGTTATATTTATTGGTTTCAGTGCTGGTGTAGTTGGCGCCATTGCAGCAGCACATCTATGGCAGCTACAATCTGGTAAAGTCGAAGCATTTATAGCTATAGATGGATGGGGAGTCCCTCTGTTTGGTGATTTTTCTATTTACCGAATGAGTCATGATTATTTTACTCACTGGAGTTCTTTACTTTTGGGTTCCGGTCAATACAACTTTTACGCAGACCCCCCTGTAGAGCATTTACAAATTTGGGAAAATCCTCAAGCTGTACAAGGTTGGTTGGTTGACTCAAAAATTAACCCCCCATATCAACAGCGACTAAGTGCGGTTGAATTTCTATATGAGGTGATTTTGACAAAAGAAATTAGCTCTCCTTTGGTAAGGTCTTAATGAGAAAACCTGGTGTATTAAGTTGTGTCTCATAAACCACAATTCAGCAGCAAACACCACCAATAATGCAAGATAAAGTATTTGGCGCATCATACCACGCAGTAAATATAGCATTGTCGGCGCCGTTACTTATTACAACTCGACTAGCTAATGCATATGGGTTACAAGCGGTGTTATTGGGAATGAGTATTATTGTCGCAGCAATTGGTATTTGACGTAATCAAAAGACCGTTGTATCCTAGTTTACATAAATTGATAAGTTTATAGAAACAGTTGCTGTTTAACTCGTCAACTGCTCTACAAAAGTCCACCAGAATCAGAGGGCAATTAACTAGTACTCCATGTCATTAATTTTGGCTGGTTGAGCTATACTATTAAAAAATACTTTCT
>NZ_MRCD01000153.1 GCF_001904745.1 Calothrix sp. HK-06 | reverse complement strand
GGTAAGAGTTTCAGCCCTTTATTAGTTCGTTTTTTGGTACACCTTAACAGGGGTACCCAATGCACCCATTGCTGCTGCTGGGTCAGCATGACGACAAGCTAATTGTTCAACATCAAATTCACGGAAAAGCTGTTCGCGAGTTGCTTGCTTCAAACCGTTATCAGTTCGATTGGCGTAAGGTTTGGCGCCGAACATTACAATATACAGCAAGTCATCCAGCCCATTAATAGGATGAGTCATGAACAGCGCATTCTCTGTATTTAACTTACCCGTTGGTTGTGTGGGTACTCCAGCATTTTCCATCTTGTCATCATTACCGTGCCCAGCAACTAATTTTGAGAATGCAATCTCTCTTTCATCCTCACTTAAGCTTTCGGGGTCGCTAACTCCATACAAATCTTCCCAAGCTGGTTCAAACCCAAGAATGCTTTGTGCAATTGAACGTAGAGTTTTGGGGTCATGCTTGGCAATGCAAACCCAGTACTCCCGAAGTTCAGTTGTAATTTGTACTCTTTTTGGACGCATCTTACCTGTAGCATCAGGTCGTTCAATAACCCTATACTCACAGTATTCATTGTGTAATACATGCCTACCACGAGAACCCCAATCAGATAATTCCTGCCCGACATCTGACCCCAAACAGAAAACAGGTTCAGCTGGGTCACCAAACCACTGAATTGCAGCTAAAACTGGTTCGCTCAAGCTTTTAGGGTCAAGACTAAAAAAGCGACTGCCTAAATCAGCTTGTAAATTGTTGTAAGCTGCTTGAATTGCCTCATTCCATTTTTGGACAAGTTCAAAGCTAAGTTTATCCGCCTTACCTGGAACATCGTAAACCATTGCTATATATCTCCTTTTAAATGCAAATAATTAGAACGTGATACACCCAGATAATTAAATTTCCGCAAAAAGAATGCGGTTTTTGATATTATCTTTTTCTAAGTATTGAATCATATTCTTCTAGATACATTCCGGAAAAGCAGAGAAAATGGGGTTTGAAGTCAAGCGATAGTGAATACTATTTATGTAGAATTTAGCCCATAATGAAAAACTTCTAGCTACAAGTGATACCAATGGTAGGGTTGACTTGTGGAATATAGAGAACACAAAAACGCAAACTATAGAGACGCGACATGTCTTGCTATAACTAAAAAAAGATTTAGCTTTTCACCCTTGCTTACTTATTTGGTTAACTTTAAGCACTTATGCAGCTTCCTAGTTTAATTTACATTTATTTACAAAAACTACAGTGATAGATGAAAGCTTGATGCGAATCCAATACTGCTCGGTTAAGAATTTGTATTGTTATTTCGGGTATGTAGAGACGTGCAAGCGAAGCTTCTCCGTTATCCGAAGGATATCCGCTTATGGTAGGAAAATTTACCTGCGGTATACTCCGTGAACACGTTTCTACAACATTATTGTTATATACAATTTCTTTTAACGAGCAGCATTGAATGCGAATCTATATAGCTCTGACGATTATAGTGTTTATAACGGTTATGACGTAAAAGCCCAACAGAAATGTTTAGCGCATTTACGGCGCAAGAAACCCGGTTTCTTTGGGCTTATTGAGAATGCTGCATTCCGGTGAGTTAAGGTAAATAATATGACAACTAACTTAGTCAAAAATATAACACATAACTTAACTAAAATTGATTACTCAGTACTAATTGAACAAAAAGAATGTGGTTATACTGTAACAGTTTGTGGATTATTACAGCGTCAAAAAATTCGTATTGGTACGCAAGATTTAAGAATTGAGCAATTACAATTGCTAATAATGCAATTCTAGTAACGCGCAACCAGCGCGATTTTGAGCGCGTACCTGGTTTACAATTTGATGATTGGACATAATAAAACTATTGCGAGTAATGAATATTAGCCACTTCTAAATAAAAAATACCCAAAATTTTCTTGTGGGGTGGGCATCAACGCAAACGCCCGCTCATATGGAACGGGCTTTCTCTACCCATTCCACAAGAGATGAAAAATTAAATTTTTGGAATGCTTTAACGATTTACTGTGTTCATAACTGCTTCAGGATAGCGCGTACCTGCGGCAACTCCAATTGGCATAACTTCAGAAATACGATGTAAATCATCGCTACTTAATTCAATATCAACCGCACGCACGTTTTCTTCAAGTCTTTCGCGTCGTTTTGTTCCGGGAATAGGAACTATATCTTCACCTTGTGCGAGTAACCATGCCAAAGCTAGTTGTGCTGGTGTACAGTTTTTCTCGGTTGCTATTTGTTTAATTTTTTCTACGAGTTGGAAATTGTGTTGAAAGTTTTCACCTGTAAAGCGTGGTGCATGACGACGGAAATCATTCGGCGCCAAATCTTCTGGTTTCTCAAATGCACCCGTCAAAAACCCGCGTCCCAGCGGTGAGTAAGCTACTAAGGTTGTACCGAGTTCACGGCAAACACGTAGTACGTCGTTTTCTGGCTCGCGCGTCCATAAGCTGTATTCGGTTTGCAACATAGAAATTGGATGAACTTTAGCAGCACGACGCAATGTGTCAGAATTCGCTTCGGAAAGTCCTACGTAACGAATTTTACCTTCGGTAACGAGTTCTTTAAGGGCGCCAACTGTTTCTTCTATTGGCACATTGGGGTCAATTCTCGAAGGGTAGTACATATCTATATAATCAACGCCCAACCTTTGCAAACTGTAAGCTAAAGAGTTACGTACTGCCATAGGACGACTATCTACACCTAAAAAGGCGCCATCCCAGTTTCGTAAACTACCAAATTTGACTGAGATAAAAACTTTGTCGCGAGGAATTTCTTTAATTGCTGCACGTATTAACTCTTCGTTATGTCCAACTCCATAAAAGTCACCTGTATCAAGAAAATTTATGCCTAATTCAATAGCATGTCTAATTGTTGCTATACTTTCAGCATCGTCTGTTTGTCGCCCTGCATAAAAGTCCGACATTCCCATACACCCTAAACCCAAAGCTGATACTTGTGTATCGGTTTTTCCAAGTTTGCGGTATTTCATATTCTTTACTAATTACTGTGTTTGGCTTGTTATGGTTCTTAATTTAGCCAATACTTACAGATGGAGTACATGCACATTTTCTAGAAAGACTTACCGATTTCTTATATTCGCCTAAATTCAGAAGGAGTAATACCTGTGTGCTTTTTGAAAAAGCGCGAGAAATGACCGGGTTCTTTAAAACCCAGTTGATAAGCGATTTCTTGTACTGAGGCGCCTGACCGTGATAATATCGCTTGTGCCTCAGCAACTATTTTCTCAGAAATCCAAGTGTTGACTGATTTTCCAGTTTTACTCTTAATTACTGTACTTAAATAACTTGGGTGTAAGTGTTGAGCGTCTGCATAATCTTGAACTTGATACAAAGTACTAACTTTACCTGCTGCTAAATCTCGGAAGTGTGCTTCTAAATTACGTTTGAACGTTAATACAATTGAAGAACCACTATTTGACTCGTCATTCCAAAACCTCTCTTTTATTTTAAGCAACAATACAACCATCAAGCTGCCAATAATCTTAAATTTGTAAGTACTCGTACTATTGTATTCTTGTAAAAGCTGAGTTCCCAAGTCGTGAAAATTTTGGAAAATAGATAGTTCTGGATATTGCGGAGGAACGATTTCGGCTATTAAAAATGGAAATTCGTTAAAAATCTCTTCATGTACATATTGCTTGAGAAACGACTCTGCAAACGTAATGACGAAACCATTAGCTTGTTCATAAACTTCAAAACCTTTGACGTGCCCTGGATTGCTAAAGTAAATAGTACAAGGTTTAATATCATAAAAGTGACTATTTACAATATATCGTCCTTGTCCACTGGAAATCAGAACTATTGAGTAATAGTTGGCACGAAAAAGCGGAGATATATATGGCGCCTCACTATGAATTTCTTCAAGTCGATGAATAGTAAAATCTACTTCTTGATTTAAGGCGCCACCCATTGAAGCATAAAACTCTGCCATCGAGTTATAAATCTTGATGGTTTTTGCCATTTGATAAGTTTTTATTATTATCTTGTGGGATGGCCATCCTCGCCCGTCCCTTAAATGCAAATTAAAATCCCGGTAACTTTTATGATACCGGGATTGTTAGGATGTTGGGTTACACGTAGAGCGCTCGACCCAACCTACGTTTTGTTTAGAGGTCAGGGGGTAAGATAACTTTGTTAATGACGTGGATTACACCATTGCTAGCTTTTACGTCAGGTTGAACAACTTTAGCGTCGTTTACAGTTACACCAGTAGATGGGTCTACTTTAACGCCGATGGATCCACCTTGCAGACTCTTGACTTCGCCAGATTTTAAGTCGCTGGAAAGTACTTGACCTGATACTACGTGGTAGGTCAAAATCTTCACCAATACTTCTTTATTTTCTGGTTTTAACAAGTCTCTAACTGCGTCTTGCGGCAACTCAGCAAATGCTGCGTCTGTTGGTGCAAAAACAGTGAAGGGACCTTTACCCTGTAAAGTTTCAGTTAGTCCAGCAGCTTTGAGTGCTCTGGTTAGGGTTTTGAATGAACCGTTTGCTTCAGCTACTGCAATAATATTTTTGTTGGAGTCGGTTTGACTTCCTGGTTTTGTACCTGGTGTGGGTTTTTCAGGTGGTGTTGGTGTAGCACCTGGACTTGGTGTTGTTTCAGGGGTTGGTGTAACACTCGGTTCAGTTGGTACTGGTGCTGGTGCTGGTAAAGTTTCTGGAGTTGTACCACCAGGTGCTGGTGGTGTGGTTGGTGCAGGAGTAGAGGCGCCGCCACCTGGACAAGCACTACGGTTGTAAGGGCACTCCTGTAAAATACTAGGGGCTGGATTTAATTTAGCCCCTGGAGTTGTATTCTGAACGGTTTGGGTTCTTTTCTTTTTCTTGGAATTTTGCTTTTCTGTATCGACCGTTGGTTCGCTCGGTACATACTGTGTGTTTGTCAGTACACGCTGACTGCGGTTGTAGGTTGTCTCCGCAAAAATACTGGGTTCTGGATTGAGTTTATTTTGGGCGCCTGCTGGCAAGTTAATCAAGAGACCAATGCCCGTTACTCCTACTACGCCAGCCAAAAAGGGCAGCAAATTGCTGTTATTAACCTTCATAAATCTATATTTGGCTTTGATTTCCACACATTACATAGAAGATTTATAACATTTTTTTACGCATAAAATCTAACTTTGAGAATAATATTTTTACTCATAAACGGCTTGTATTGATGATATACAAATTTTAGACACCAATATTTTTACTTGATGTACGTGTATTGATTGAAAAGCAATCCAAGAAGCTCAAGGCTTATTATATAACCAATTGACCCCTTATATCCAATGCCAAACCATAATACGTCATTTTTACCCCCTCGCATTTTTCGCTACCACGAAAAAATAATAAAGCATTAATTAATAAAATTTTAAGTAATATTATATACAAGTAATTAATAATTTTCTTTGCCCAAGCTGTCAAAGCATTGCTACGCTTGTCTTATAGGATAAGAACGCATTATCAATCTTAGTATATATGTAAATTTAAATACATTCAATGAGCATTTTTGATATATGGATAAGGTTCATAAATAGTATTGAACTATTAAGAACTGTACAGGACGGATGCAAGTGTGAAATTGTTCCTAGAATTTTCATTTTTAAGAAAAATATTGCTTGTATAAGTGTTTTTCAGTCTATAATTAGTGCGAATCTAGTATTCTAGTGTATAAACTCAGTAATAATCTATCCACTCTGAATCGTTACAATTAAGGTAAATATATCCCTTGATAGTTGTACTGTAAAAATAAGTGCAAAGTATAATGGTCAATTGGACTAACGCATATTAGATATAAAATTGTACAATCGACCAGTCAACTAGTAGTAGGAAATAAAAAATGCTAGAATTGTACCAATTTGAACTTTCGCAATACTCAGAAAAGGTGCGGTTGATTCTCGATTACAAAGGGCTAGATTACCGCAAAATCGAAGTAACACCTGGTATTGGGCAAGTTGACCTATTTCGGTTAACTGGACAACGGCAAGTGCCCGTACTTAAAGACGGCAGTAGATATATTGTGGATTCTACTGAAATTGCTAAATATCTCGATTCAGTATATCCCGACCGTCCATTGATACCATTGGATACTAAGCGTCGGGGTTTAACGTTAATGATGGAGGAATGGGCTGACGAGTCGATTGGTATAAAAGGAAGAAAGGCACTTTTTGGCGCGATTAGCCAAGACCAGTATTTACGTAAGTCATTGCTACCAACAACGACACCAGATATTTTAAGAACTTTGGTAGAGGGGGTACCAAGTGATTTTGTTAAAGCTTTGGGTATAGGTGTTGGTTATAGCCAGGACGCCATTAAGAGCGCAATCGAAGACTTAAAGCAAGATTTAGAAGCATTATGTTTAATATTGCAGGATAGTCCATATTTAACAGGGGATGAGCCAACTTTAGCCGACTTTGCCGTGGCAGGTTTATCTATATTGTTAAAATTTCCTGAAGGTGACTATTTAGATTTACCAATTGGTGTAAGAGGCAAAGGTGTACCCGAATTAGCAAATAGCCTAACTTATGAACGCTTTTTCACTTGGCGTGATAATTTGTACGCACGCTACCGTAAACCTTTAGCATACACCTCAGTTATATCTGGTGGTGGCGCCCCAACTTCAATTCAAATCGATTAAATAAACTAAAGGGGGAGAGGCAAAAGAGCATTTTTCTCTTATCCTTTACCCCTTTTTTCTGTTGTAGTACATTTTTTCTTGATTTTTTAACATTTATATTAAAATTCGATTTAATATATATCGAGAACATTATGTGCTTATTAACATGCAGTTGGGACAGCCGTTAGGTTCAATTACTCAAGGTTCGCTTACAGGTGGACTAGAAGTGCGTTTGCACCCCGATATTTCAGTTGAAGATATGCGTGTCGGGAAATTTTTAGTAGTGCAGGGGATACGGTCGCGTTTCTTTTGTATGTTGACTGATGTTGCACTTGGTATTGCAAATCAGCGAATTATTGCAAATCCTCCAAATTGGGAAGATAGTTTTTTACGCGAAGTGTTGGCAGGTAGTGGTACTTATGGCACTATTAATCTGGCGCCGATGTTAATGTTTACCCCCGAAGCTGAGGAAAAACCAACATTCACAAATGGATTGGGAGCAAATCCGTTTGTTCCCAGTGGACTTAAAGGTTTAGCATCGTTTCAACCTCAAACCAGCACAACAATGGAATTGTTACCAGTAAAAACGATTCCCAGTCACTTCAGCCAAGTTTACGAAGCATCCGAAGAAGATTTTCGTCGCGTTTTTGGTTGGGAAGACGATATTCATCGCAAAAACTTCTCTATCGGCAAACCATTAGATATGGATGTCCCGGTTTGTATCGACTTAGACAGATTTGTCGAACGCAGTAACGGTGTATTTGGTAAATCAGGTACCGGGAAATCTTTCTTAACACGCTTACTATTAGCTGGGATAGTTCGCAAAAATGCCGGGGTTAACCTTATATTTGATATGCACTCAGAATATGGTTGGCAAGCCGTTTGCGAAGGTAAACAATACAGTACAGTAAAAGGGTTAAAGCAATTATTCCCCGATAAAGTCGAAGTATATACCCTTGACCCAGCATCTACAAAACGTCGAGGTGTACAAAATGCTCAAGAATTATACCTTAGCTACGACCAAAT
This sequence comes from Calothrix sp. HK-06, assembly GCF_001904745.1. GTDB lineage: Bacteria > Cyanobacteriota > Cyanobacteriia > Cyanobacteriales > Nostocaceae > Dulcicalothrix. The sequence goes on along the minus strand of NZ_MRCD01000153.1, from coordinate 9,118 downwards.
CGAAGTAGAAGATATTCGTCTTTGTAGTCGTGACCTTGGACTTTCAGAAGCAAGTCTCGATAACGCGAATATACTCTTTGCAGAATTTGGAAAATCTTGGATTCTTCAATTAATCAACATGACCAACGAAGAAATCAAGACATTTTGCGAAGAAAAACGTGGACACCAAGGTTCCATCACCGCATTACAGCGTAAACTGTTACGGATGGAGAACCTAAAATACATGCGGTCAGCATGTCCACAGAATTATGTCAACCAAATTTTAAAAACTCTCGAAGCTGGCAAAAACATAGTAATTGAATTTGGTTCGCAGTCGGACATGTTATCGTACATGTTGGTGACAAACATGATTACACGTCGTATTCACCAACATTATGTAGCCAAAGCCGAGAAATTTCTCCAATCAGGTAACGTGGCAGATAAACCGACTCAACTAGTAATTACGATTGAAGAAGCACACCGTTTCCTCGACCCTGCTATTGTTGCCAGTACCATCTTTGGAACCATCGCACGCGAAATGCGGAAATATTTCGTAACTTTATTAGTAGTAGACCAGCGACCATCGGGAATAGATAATGAAGTTATGTCTCAAATTGGGACGCGTGTTACTGCTTTATTAAACGACGAAAAAGACATTGAAGCAATTTTTACTGGAGTATCAGGTGGTACTGCATTACGCTCAGTACTAGCAAAACTAGACTCAAAACAACAAGCATTAATTCTAGGTCACGCAGTACCAATGCCAGTAGTCGTGCGTACACGTCCATACGATGAACAATTCTACCGCGAAATAGGAGACCCAATTTGGGAAGAAAAAGACGACGAAGAAGTATTCGCAGCAGCAGAACTAGCAAAAGCCGACTTAGGATTTTAGTATAGTAAAAAGTGCTGAGTGCTGAGTATAAATATACTGCAAACGGGTAAAATCTAAACTCCTTGTCATGCTGAGGAACGAAGCATCTCCAAAATTGTCATGTAATTTAAAAGTAGAGTTGTAATCAGTTTTGAGAATAATTCAAATTTTAAAGATTTATGGAGTTTGAATGGGATGAAAACAAAGCGAAACGGAATCAAGAAAAACACGCAGTTTCCTTTGATGAAGCAAAAACTGTGTTTGATGACCCAGTCTATCTAATTTTCCCAATTATTGGTTGTATCTTATACAGAACGTGGTCAAATTACCCGGTTGATTAGTGCAAGAACAGCAACTCGTCAGGAACGTAAAGTATATGAATCAGAAGTATAACTCCGAATTTGAAGACGCATTACGCGACGAATATGATTTTAACAGTATACCAGTAGTCGCAAGAGGGCCAGGACGAAAACATCCAAATAAGGTAACAATCGAATTAGAACCAGATGTTGCAGAAATATTTTCCGACTCTATAGCAGTTAACAAAGCTTTACGCTTTCTAATTAAAATTACTCAAAAGTCAATTCCTCAACCACAATAATTACAGTGATTGGCAAGATTGCCTAATTATCATATGAATCATGCATAAAATTAGCCAATTATTATTGGACTTAAAATAAGTACAAAAGACCTTTTACTTGAAGAGATAGAACAAACCCCTGAATATTTGTTAACAGAGATTCTCGATTTTGTTCAATTTGTTAAAAATAAACACTTCTAATAAAAAATTGCGATAAGTATAATGAGCAAATCGTCACAAACTTGCTGATGAGAAGTTTTAGTTTTTAAAAATATGAAGCCAGAAGAGAAGCAAGAAATTTTAGATACTTATAAATGGATAAAAGTCAAGCGTTATCAAGATGATGAGACTAAATCTTGGGAAGAGAGGTATAAAGAGTTAGAGAAGCATCATCTGGAAGAAACGAATTTTTTGATTACTAAAATTCGTGAAATTGTTCAGATGTTGTAAGTTATTACAATTTAAAGCCACAGGCAAGGATGCCTGTGCCATAAGATGTTTGTAAATATTAGGCTTTAATTAAGTTTTAAATCATTAAATGATAAGTACAATAAAATAAATATGAAGTCGTCAAATAATAAATACTAAGGTGTCTATTTGTCAATGAAATCGCATGTTCTTGGATTTTGGCTAGCTAGTAGCAATATATTGTCGCTGCTCTCTTCCAATCCAACAATCGCACAAATTGCGGCAGATGAAACGCTAACCCGAAATACTGTTGTTCGTCAGCAGGGAAATGTAACAGTTATCGAAGGTGGAACAAAAGCAGGCGCCAATTTATATCATAGTTTTGGTTCTTTCTCAGTTCCAACTGGCACCACTGCTTTTTTTGATAATTCTTTAGATATTCAGAATATAATTAGCCGAGTTACGGGTAAATCTATATCTAATATAGATGGATTAATTCGCGCTTTAGGAACTGCAAATTTATTTTTGATTAATCCTTTGGGGATTATATTTGGTCAAAACGCCCGTTTAGATATTGGCGGTTCGTTTATTGGTAGTACAGCAGATAGTATAAAATTTGCTGATGGTTTGGAATTTAGTGCTATAAATCCTCAATCTACACCTTTGCTAAGTATTAATGTTCCGGTTGGTTTACAAATGGGACAAAATCCAGGAAGTATTACAGTTCAAGGCACCGGATATGATTTATCGGTGGCTGTGCCAATATTTACACCTATAATTAGAGGTACTAAAACTAATTTACAAGTACAACCAGGTAAGACTTTAGCATTGGTAGGGGGAAATGTAACGTTAGAAGGCAGTACATTAACCGCAGAGCAAGGGCTTATCGAGCTAGGTGGCGCCGCGAATGGAGAAGTTAAATTTAATTTAATGGGTTTTGATGCGTTCAACTATCAAGATGTACAAACGTGGAGAGATATTGCATTATCAAAGCAAGCGTTAGTAGATGCCAGCAATGGAGGCTCTATTTATGTGCGGGGTAATAATATAATGCTGGCTAATGGGTCACTAATGTTGATTCAAAATCAAGCACTCAAACAAGGCGGAAGCATTAATGTCAATGCTATTCAATCTTTCACTATTAGCGGCGTAAGTCCCGATAGTAGATTAATTGGTGGTTTGGATAGTCAAACTTTAGGGAATGTAACTGGCGCCGATATCGCAGTCTCGGCAAAGCAATTAATGATTCGAGATGGAGCAGCTGTAGTAGCTCGTTCCTACAATTTGGGTAAGACAGGCAATATATCTGTAAATGTCTTAGATTCTACACAGGCAGTTGGTTTTTCTGCTATTAATCCCAATTTTAGTAGTGGTATATCTACAACTGCTTTTTCAAGTGGAGATGCGGGAGATATTAACCTATCAACAGGGCAGTTGACTGTTGTTGACGGAGGACAGATATCATCCACAAGTTTGGGCATTGGACACGTAGGCAATGTAATCGTCAATACGAATAAATATATAGAGATAATTGGGCAGACAAATTTATTTAAGCCCAGTAATATAAGTTCAACTACTCTTAATCGTGGAGATGCAGGACAAATAGTAATTAATACACCTAAGTTAATAGTACGAGATGGTGGTTCGGTATCGACTTCTACTTTAGCTAGCGGAAAAGCGGGAAGCCTTATCATTAATGCTACAGAATCTGTACAAGTAAGTGGTAAAGTTTCAGAAGCTATTAATCCAAGTTTTATTGGCTCATCTGCAAACCGAGTGAATGAGACTTTACAACAAAATTTTCGGATTCCAATAGTACTAAGTGGACCTTCTGGAGATGTGACAGTTAATACAGATAAATTAACGGTTACCAATGGTGCTAGAATCGAAGTAAGTAATCAAGGAACAGGAAATGCGGGGAGATTACTAATAAATGGAAAATCTATTTTTTTAGACGCTCAAGGTACTATCACAGCAGCAACAGCATCTGGTCAAGGTGGCAACATTGATTTACAGGTAAAAGACTTGCTGTTAATGCGTGGTAATAGTCAAGTATCTTCTACGGCAGATGGTGTTGGCAATGGTGGTAATATCAATATTAATACTCCAATACTTGTTGCTGTGCCTCAAGAAAATAGTGACATTAGTGCCAACTCAGTAAACTCACGCGGGGGTAGAATCACAATTAATGCTCAAGCTATTTTAGGCACTCAGTTCCGTAATAGACTTACACTCGACAGCGATATTACCGCTACTGGCGCCAATCCTCAGTTAAATGGCACAGTACAAATTAATACTCCAGATATTGACCCAACTAAGGGATTAACAGAATTACCTGTAGAAGTTTCTAACCGCAGTCGTTTAATAGCCCAAGCATGTCCTGCATATAAAGGTAATTCATTTACTATTACAGGACGTTCCGGTTTACCGTCTAGTCCCCGTGAATCACTTCGCAATAATCAAACAGCAACAGTTGACTGGGTAACTATTAGAAAGAAAGTAGAACAAAGTAGAAAAGTCAATAGTAATAATCAAGAATTAATAATTAAAGATTTAAAATCTAAAATTTCCAATTCAGTAATAGAAGCTAATGCTTGGGAAATAAATAAATCTGGTGAAGTGCAATTGATTGCTTCGGCGCCTAATTTAATTAATACAAACAGTTCGGTCTCAGCGTGTACGTCTGATAATGCAGTTCGTTCAAATTAATAAGGTATAGTGACAATGAATAAAAATTTAGCAACTCTGCCACGCGGCGCCAAAACAATACTTATTTTTTTTGCTACATTATTACTAGTTTGTAATATTCATTCCCTTTTTCCTACCCATGCAGCAGATATTTCATCAAATCCTCAAGCATTAGTAGAACAAGGTCGAAAACTCTACGAAACTGGAGAATTAACCCGCGCAAATACAATATTGCTACAAGCTGCACAACTTTTTAAATTAGGGGGTGATAAGTTAGGGGAAGCAATGACATTAAGTAATCTCTCTCTAGTAGCTAAGAAACTAGGAGAATTCAACAAAGCTGAAAATTATATTACACAAAGTCTTGAAATATTAACAAAATCCGAAGTTCGTGTAGATAATGTTGTATCAAGACTAGAAATACTTGCTGAAAGTTTAGATATTCAAGGACAAATACAATTAGAATTAGGTGAAGCAGAGAAAGCTTTAGATACATGGAAGCTAGCTGCAAACACTTACGATAAAGCAAAGAATGAAGTTGGTGTAACTCGTTGTTTAATTAATCAAAGTATTGCCCAGCAAACTTTAGGAATGTATCGTCAAGCACGTGCGAATTTAGAAGAAATATCTCCTCGTCTTGAAAAACAACCAGATTCTCTTATAAAAGCTACTGCGTTACGTAGTTTAGGTGATGTCTTACAACTAACTGGCGATTTAAATAATTCTACTAAGATGTTACAGCAAAGTAGAGACATCGCCACAAAATTACAATCTCCTTCACATATTAGTGCTGCTTTAATTAGTTTGGGTAATACTCAATTAGCTTTGGGTAAAAGAGAAGTTGTACAAGAAATTAATACTACCTACGAACAGTCTACACCTTTGCGTTGTAAAACTAATCAAAATCTTACTAAATATCCACTTGCTATTCAATTTTACAATCGAGCAGCGCAATCTTACATTGAAGCTGCCAATATTTCAACTTCACCACTTACACAAGTTCAAGCACAACTTAATCAGTTAGATATTCTGCAAGAGTTACAGCAATGGTCAGAAGTACAAAAACTATCCAATCAAATTAAAACAAAATTAAATACAATACCACCTAGTCAAGCAGCTATTTATGCTCAAATCAACTTAGCAAAAAATTCGATATGCTTAAAACAAGCGACCGAAGCGAATAATCCTAGTTGGAAAGAAATTGCTCAAAGTTTAGCTATCTCTATTCAACAAGCAGATAAAATCAACGATAAACGTTCTCAAGCTTTCGCGTTAGGCGCCCTAGGTGCATTATACTTAGAAAATAAAGATATAAATAACGCGCAAAAGCTGACTGAACAAGGTTTAGCAATAGCACAGGCAAACAATGCTACGGATATCACTTATTTGTGGCAATGGCAATTAGGTTATATACTGAAAGCAAAGGGAGATATTGAAAATGCAATTAATTCGTATAAAGAAACAGTAAATACGCTTAAATATTTGCGTAATGATTTAGTTGCATTAAATCCAGATGTACAATTTTCTTTTAGAGATAACGTTGAACCTGTTTATCGGCAGTTTGTTGATTTGCTCTTACAACCAGAAAATGAAAAATATAAAAAACAATTAAATTCACAATTACGTAAAGACATGATTAATCCCTTCGGGAAATCCTCCGGATTACACGTCTCTACACAAGAAAATTTAAGACTAGCACGCGAAGCAATCGAAGGGTTACAATTAACCGAGCTAGAAAATTTCTTTCGTGAAGCTTGTTTGCTGCCAAAAGCCAAACAAATTGATGACATTGTTGATAAAATAGACCCAACCGCAGCAGTTATCTATCCAATTATTCTGAAAGACCGCTTAGAAATTATTGTTAAATTACCCAATCAACCTGAACTTAGACATTACACAACTTATAAACCTTTAGAAGAAGTAGAAAGCGTTTTAGAACAACTTCAGAAAAAGTTGAGAGAACCCGACCGAACTAACGATATCAAGAATTTGTCACAGCAAGTATATAGCTGGATGATTAAACCAATTGAAAATGAGCTTCCAATTCAAAAAATTAAAACTTTGGTTTTTGTTTTAGATGGTTCACTGCGAAATATTCCTATGGCTGTTCTTTATGATGCAACGCAAAAACAGTATTTAATTCAGAAATATGCCATTAGTTTGGCGCCGGGTTTACAATTAATAGACCCAAAACCTCTAGCGAGAAAAGAGTTAAATGCTTTAGCTGGTGGGGTAAGTCAACAGATGAAAGTAGATGGACGCTCATTTTCTTCACTTGAAAACGTACCTGCAGAATTACAAAGAATTCAATCTGCAATACCCAATAGTAAAGAGCTTCTCAACCAAACCTTTACCAAAGCAAATGTCCAAAACCAAATTCAAAGGTTGCCATACACAGTTGTTCATATGGCAACCCACGGAGAATTTAGTTCAAACGCTGATAAAACCTTTATCTTAGCTTGGGAAAAACTATTAAAAGTCAAAGACCTTGATAATTTATTGCGGTTGCGTGAGCAAAGTGAGTCTCGTCCTATTGAACTACTCGTTCTCAGCGCTTGTCAAACTGCAACTGGAGATAAACGTGCAACGTTAGGACTTGCTGGTATCGCTGTACGTGCAGGTGCACGTAGCACTTTAGCAACATTATGGTCAGTTGACGATAATTCAACCGCAGAAATAATGATTAAATTTTATCAAGCTTTAGCCAATACTAACGTATCAAAAGCCGAAGCCCTCCGACTAGCTCAAGTATCTGTGTTAACGAATGACGAAAATCCTTATTTGTGGGCGCCTTATGTACTAGTAGGAAACTGGCTGTAACCAACTTACCAGTAACCACCTTGCCAACTAAGTAAAAATCTTGTGGAACAGGCATCCTGCCCGTCCCTTATATAATGTTCCTTATACAATCTTACTTATCCAATGGCTTATTAAACTCAATCTCATCACGTTTAATCGTAACATCATACTTACCAAAAAAATTCTGCCCTAAAAGACCAGTTCGTTCACCAGAATCAATAATAGCCACCTCCACATTATCCACCTTTGTTCCGCCAACCTCGATAGATTTCACAAAGCCAATTGGATATTTTTCAACTTGACCATTTGCCATGATAAAATAGCCTTCTCTGACTGGCTCAACGTTTAACTCTGAAGCCATCTTTTTATTAATGCTAGTTTTACTGGCACCTGTATCAACAAGCATTTCTTGTTCATGGTCTCCATTAAAGGTTACATCAATAATAGGACATCCACCACTGCGCCGTTTAATCTTTGCTGGACCATTGTTGCTTGGGTAATGAATAATCAAAATAGCCATAAGAACCACGATGGCTAACTCCATTTGAATCCTCCGCGAAAATACTAGTGTTTGACTGTGTTAAAGACTTAACAATAGACACAAGTTATTGGCGAAGGATTCCGGATTTTTAGAAACCCGGTTTCTCAGTGAGGATACTGCGTTTCTTATTAAAATTGATAACGAATTTCTCCTTTTACAGTATTATCACTGAAGTCACTTTGCCCAATTACGGCTTTATAGTCTATTGCTCCAGTAACGTTGCGTGAAAATAGAACTTGTACTCCCACACCTAATCTAAAATGGTCACAGTCAGGTTCTAGGGTTTGCGAACGCATGGGAATACCAGGTTGAGATAAAAGTTCTGAGGTAATAGTACGATTATCATTACCGTTTATAATTACACTTAATCTTCATTACTTAAGTATTTGATAAAGATTTGATGTTGATTTGACTTGTCTTCAGGGAAATTACTATTTTTTTGTAAATTTTTGTAAATATATCCCTAGCTAGATACGGAAAATTACTGATTTAGGTAGTAGTTGGTTAATAGGACTTTCAAAACTCTACAAATTACCCAACGCGCATGAAAACGAGTCTTGTCAAAATAGTTACAGTATTATCGATATCGTTGGGAGGAATCGGGATAGTAGGAGGAGGATTTTTTCTGAGTCGTGCGCTTGATAAAAGCCAGGAAAATCAAATAGTCAAAGACACAGGGCGTTACCGAGAAGTACGAACTAAATTATGGTTAGATAAATTACAAATAAAGCATTTTCCTACTGAAATACCAGCTGATGCTACAGGTGTTCGCTTCGTTTACTCACCTGGTTACATGCAGGGTGGCAACGTCTTGCAACTACGAATGAAACAGCCACAATATAAGATAGCCACTTTAGTAACGCAATATCGTCAAGCAGCCAAATATAAATTTAGAGGTGGTGATACAAACGAGCATATCAACAAACCCAACGGTGTCCCCACAACATTCTTCCATACCAGTGATGACACCACCGATAAATCATTTCCATTTAACTACGAAATCTTGGTATTAGGCGCCGATGATAAAGGTAGCAAAGATTTTCAATGGAATCACGGTGACAGTTACGGCGTTGCAATAAACCCCCAAGAATCAGAAATAATATATTGGGCAGAAGCATGGTAAACCAACGTGATACCGTAGGGGCGGGTTACACAATACCCTAGTAATAGAATAAAAATATATCTAAACCCGCCCCCATACGCCAAATTTGACGTTCCAGAAATACACACGTAATATTCAAAACATGTA
>NZ_MRCD01000152.1 GCF_001904745.1 Calothrix sp. HK-06 | reverse complement strand
CACCTTATAACAACAACAATTTTATCTTCTACAATTTAGAAAAAAAACAACAACTAGGCTTATCCTCATGGTAAAGTTACTATACAAAAACTTCCACGAAGTAGAAAATGATAAGCCTAGAGAGAGGGATTGACCCTCAAACAGAGCAAAAAGTTTGCTGTGTATTTGACACAGAAACTTGCTTACCAGTAGAACCAATCCAGCGATACTTAAATTACTGCCGTAAACGCCAATTAGCGGCTAATACAGTTAATACTTACGCTTACCGATTAGTAGGTTTTTGGCAGTGGCTAGAATACAAATCTCTTAACTGGCAAGATGTGGGACTCCAAGAACTAGCTGATTTTGTCAACTGGTATCTTCTTGGTGGCGAAGTAGAAGTAATCAGTGAAGAAGTACGCGAAATAGTTTCTAAACGTAGCCCAAAAACAGTCAACCAAGCAGTTACAGCCATTCAAGGGCTTTACGAATTCCACATTGTAGAAGGTAGGATTGACGAAAAAGTTTTTACCAAATTGGTTCACGGATGGGGTAAACGAGGTGGTTTCTTACGCGGCATAGTTAAAAGCACTCCAGAAAAACGTAAGCGGATTAAAGTAAAAGAGCCTAAAATCTTCCCTGGTTGCCTGACTGACGAACAAGTAAGTCAACTGGCAAATGCCTGTTATAGCTATAGAGACAGGCTAATAATGATGCTACTGAGAGAAACCGGAATACGAAGAGGAGAACTATTAGGCTTGCATTTAGTAGACTTACATGACTTTGATAAAAGAGGAAGAATTAGAGTTATAAGGCGGGACAATAATCCCAATGGAGCGATAGCCAAAGGCACAGAGAGAGAAATACCAGTCCTTCATAACAGAGAGGCGGTTCAAGAAACTTTTCATACTTATTTACTAGAAGAATATCCAAAAGAAGCAGAAAAACTTAGGCATGGAATGCTGTTTGTTAATTTGGATGGTCAGTATATTGGAAAACCTATGACTAGTGCAAGGTTAAATAGTCTCTTTTATCAACTAAAAGATAGAACAGGAATTAAAGCACATCCTCATTTATTCAGGCATACTTTTGCTACTAGGATGCTTCAAGCTGGTTATGCCGACCACTATGTTCAGCAGCTATTAGGGCACAGTTCAATTGCGACTACTAAAGATATTTATTCTCATGTACTAAATGACATGAGCCTAGATGTTTATCTAGCGGCAGAGGAGCAAGAATAATGATGTTACCTTTGGAAATATTACAGTCAAGGATAAGTAATTCGGAATTTGGTCAAAAATTGTTAGATATCACTTTATTAGAGAAAGATGTTTGGACAACTGAAGCAATAGGTTATACCAAAGATGAATCTGATTTTAGTCGTATTAAAAATATTTATTTTGATACTTTTTCATTATCCTGGCTAAAATTGTTAACAAAATTAACAGTTCTAGCAAGTGTTAGAGCAAAACATTCGCTGGATACTGTTAGACATAGAAATGGCGTTTTAAAACAGCTAGACAAGTTTTTAGTGTCTAAAGGGTATAGTAAACCAGAAGATTTAACTGATACTATATTGCGAGAATTTATAACTCAAAGTTCTACAAAACAACGTCAAAATGATATAGTCTACGCACTAAAACTATGGGCAGAAGAGGGATGGCTAAAATTAATATACACTCCATTTAAAATAAAAAAACAAGCTCCGAAAATTGAGACCATTCCAGAAGAAGTTCTTTATCAAATTTACCAGCAATTCGACCTTTTTCCAGCACCATTGGAAAGGCTATTTCGACTACAGCTTGTTTTGGGATGTCGTATAGGCGAAATGCTTAGGATGCCTCGTCAATGTTTAAAACAGGAAGGTGATAAGTGGTTTTTGTTGCGTTGGGTAGAGAAACGCAAGCACTGGCGATTTTATCAAATTAATTATTTGGTAGCTGAATTAGTTCAAGAGCAACAGAAATTTTTGGAGGTTCAATTTGGTGCTAATTCTAAATTTGATAAATTATTTTGTAAAGTTGATGTTTCACATCATGGCTATAATGGTAAAAGATTTCAGGTAGAGCCAGTTTATAAACCTGAAACTTTACGCTTTGATACAATTAGACTTTGGTTACAAGATTTTAGAGAAGAAGTAAACCTTAAAGATAAGCATGGTAATAAGTTTCATCTTACTAGCCATCATTTTCGCCGTACTAAAGCTAGCATCATGGCTTACTGCGAAGCAGAAGATGAATATATTGCTGCGGTTTTGGGTCATGGCTCTTTGGATATGTTGCCACATTATCGAAAACGTTCTTTGGAACGATTAGAGAAAGAGGCTAATTCTAAAGGTTATGTCGATATGTATGGTCAGGTTACTAGCTTTATACCTAGAAAACGTAGATACGAGAAATTAGCTGAGATTCTCAAAGTTAGTACTCCTTTGGGAGAATGCCATCGACCAAGCATGTTAGGTGATTGCAATCTTCGCTATGCCTGTTTAAGTTGTGACCACCATCGAGTAACTTTAGAAGATAAGACTAAGTTAGAAGCTGATTATACAAGCTTACAAAAAGATTTACAACAAGCAGAAAATCTAATGCAAGAAAGAAGAGTTACTGAAATTAATCGTCTCGGCGATTTAATAAAAGCTCGATTAAAAGGACTAGAACAACTAGAAAATTTGAAAAGGAAGTGAATTTAATGACTAAACAACAATCTTCTACTATCTCTATTCATCCTACTTTACACGGACAATTAAAGGTGGATTGGGAGAAGGATTATAAAGGCGAATTTATTTGCCCAAACTGTCAGAAAAGTAATCTTAAGAAAACTTATTTTAAAGACACTTCAAAATGTAAGATTAGATTTATGTGTAGTAATTGTGAAAAGTGGGTATCTCTAACTTCTTCAGTTCCTACCTATACTTGCAACTATCGTCCTGATATAGAATGTCCTAATCCTGTTTGTAATGAAGTAGGATATAATGGACAAAAAGGGTGGATTTATACAACAAAACATACACGAGAAAAGTGTCATTGTCACTTTTGCGGTACTAGCTTTGAACTTAATTCAACGTTTTGTCGAAGTTGGATAGATGGCAAAACAAAAAATAAATTGCCGCCTTTCTATTTAGATGATGATATTTGGGATTTAAGACATTTCTACGATAATCCTTATCCACAATCAATTAATTTTCAAAAAGTTTTACCACAATGGTATAAATTAGAGGTTAAAAACTATATACAATACTTACTCAAATCGAGAGCTTATTCTGCTCCGTCAGGAATTAGACACTCTCTAACAAATTTAAAGCAGTTTGGACAAATTGTAGAAAATTTCAACATCAAAGAAGCTACCGATATTAGCCGCGAAGCCTTGCTAAGTTTTTTAGATAACTATAAGGATTGCGACAATAAAACCATCAATCACAAACTAAGCTATCTAAAATGTTTTTTTGAATGGTTAGGGCTTAATTCATCATACTTAATTCGTCGGCGTGATTACCTCAAAGAAATTAAAAATGACCCAGACTGGTTGGATGAAGTAACGCGCACATCCATTCAAAATAATCTATCTAAAATTCCTGCATTTATTGCTTGTCATTACTTAATACAGGAGTATACTGCTGCTCGTCCAGGAGATATTTGCCAATTGTTATTTGATTGCTTAGTGGAAGAAAATCAAAAATGGTATATTAAATTTTATCAACATAAAACTAAGCGATGGCATCAAATACCTGCCACTCGTGAAATTAGAAAAATAATTGAAGAACAACAGCAATGGATAAGACAAACATTGGAGTTAGAGTATCCATATCTGTTTTGTCATTTTATAAATGTAAAAAATGATTCTTACCCAGCCTTTACTAACATGAAACCCTTACCAATTCCACCCCGTGTAAATGTCAAGGAAAATACAATGGTATGCATTATTCGTTTACTTATAGAAAAAGAAAACATCCGTGATACCAACGGGCAAAGACCTCATTTTACAGGTAAAATTACTCGCCACAACAGATTGCAAGAAATACGTGTAAAATACGGTATTGAAGCTGCTAAACTTTATGCTGACCATACAATAAGTAGTACTACTTTTCAAAACTATGCACCCCCTACTAGGGAGCAGGTAGCAGCAGTAGACTTGCCTTTTCAGGAACTGTTAATGAACCCTGATAACAAGTTCCTTCCTTGGCAAACTTTACCAGAAAGCCTAATTAAAAATTCTAAAGCACACGAACTTGACCTCGAAATAGCCCCACGCTTAGTAGTTTATGGACACTGTGTTCTTGAACCCAAAACGCCCTGTCCTATTAATCTTTACCCTAAATGCTATGGCTGTTCTAGTTTTCGTCCTAGCACAGCTAAATTACCTCTCTACGAACGCCAGTATAAAGGAGAACATCAAAGACTAGAAGAAGCAGGACAAGCAGGTGCTGAACTAGCGAAAGAAGAAGCCAGAGCCACTATCGAGGCAATGGATAAATGGCTACCACAATTAAGAGATTTAACAAATGGTTAAAAATCATAATCGCGATAAACAAGCTGAAGTTCTGCGTCGCACTCAAGCCCAAAAAAAGGAACAAAAAAAAGAGCAAGTATTAAAAGCAATTCAAGAAATACTTGCTCAAAAACAACCATTGACATTTGCTTCGATTGCTAATGTTGCAGGATGTTCTATTTCTTATCTCTATAAATGGGATGAAATTAAAGTATATATACACGAAATTCAACATGAAAAGGAGTCTACATTAAATACGTTAGAACAAAAAGACCCAAGACCCCATAGCCTTAAAACTTTACATGAAGTTGCCAAGCAAAGAATTAGAGAACTAGAAACAGAGGTTAGGGAACTTAAACATCAAAATGAAAAACTTAGAGGTCATGTAGCAGAAATTTACGAACTTAGAGACGAGTGCGAACGTTTACGCTCACAATTACGAGAGGTAGTTCCTGTTCACTCTGATAAAAAAATAGTCCCTATAAGAGTAAATCAATCTAATACAAGTTCCTCTACAACTGATATTTATATAACCAGAGAAATTCATGAGAAGAATGTTCAATCAGAAAACTTAGATATATTTCAATTAATCAACGAAATGGGAATTAAGATTAATTCAAAACTAAAGCAGGAAATAGTCAGCCGCGAATATCATAAAGTTAAGTTATCAATTGAAGCTTTTCAAGAGTATAGTAGTAAAACTAATGTAGAAAATCCTGCTGCTTGTTTACTATCAATGATACGTGACGAAGCACAGCCTAACATTCGTGAACAATCGACACCATTAACATCAAATCAATCTTCAGTGGTTATACAAGATAACCAAAAGAAATTAATTTCACAGGATAAACTCAAACAACTTAGCAACTTATTTAACAAAACAAATGTCGAAGAGTAATCAGTTTTTAGGAAATATCGAAGCTGAAGAAGCCATATTGGGATGTATTTTACTTGACCCCAATGCTATGGGTATACTTGCTGACATACTTCCTGTAGAATCTTTTTGTACTCATGGTCATCAACAAATTTATAAAGCAGCTTTACTGCTATATCAAAATAATAAACAAACAGATTTAATGACTGTTTCTACTTGGCTGGCTGACCATAAACTTTTAGAAAAAGTAGGAGGTGACACTAAATTATCTCAACTTCTTAACCGGGCTGTATCAGCAGTAAATATAGACCATTACGCTGCCCTAGTACTGGATAAATACCAACGCCGTCAATTAGTATCAGTAGGACATACAATAGTAGATTTAGGATGCGATACTAGTACGGAATTAGAACAAATATTTGAGCAATCTGAACAAAAACTATTTAATATTACAACTAACAATAAAACTAAATTCCAACCTAAACCCATTAATGAGTGTTTAGCTAATTTATTGAATAGGATAGAGCAGGGTTCGTCTCCTGCTTACCCTACAGGTTTAACAGGCTTAGATACTCTAATTGGTGGCTTAATTAAACAAGACTTAATTGTAGTTGCTGCTAGACCATCTATGGGTAAAAGCTGGTTTGGCTGTTATCTGGCTAATTATATTGCAAGCAGTATCCATAAGCCAGTATTGTTTTTTAGTGCAGAAATGTCTGAGGAACAACTAACTAAAAGGTTCCTCTCTATGCACACAGGTATTGATTCCCAAAGGCTGATGCACAATCTAATTTATGAGGAGGAATATGATTCTTTAGTAAAAGGTTTATCTAATCTATCTGAATTACCGATTATAATTGATGATACTCCAGCAGGTGAGCTAACCCCCACTAAAATTCGTTCTGCACTTCGTAGAGTAGAATCTGAAAAAGGAGAATTAGGATTAGTAGTATTAGACTATATTCAAAAGCTTGGGGATAGAGCAGCAGGAAATAGAGCGCAAGCCATTGGTAAATATTGTGGGGCTTGTAAAGATATTGCTAAAATATTTAATGTCCCATTTGTAGTTCTTGCTCAAATCAATCGTGGTGTAGAAGGTCAAAGTAATAAACGTCCTTCTATGGCTGATATTAAAGATTCTGGCGATATTGAACAGGATATGGATTTAGGACTACTACTTTATCGAGATGAATATTACAACTCAAATACTAGTGATAAAAGAATTATGGAGATAATAGTCGCTAAAAACAGAAATGGCGTAACAGATACTTGTAAGGTAGTATTTGACCCTAGTATTGGTAAATTTTCTAATTACAAAGATTAGCTTAATCATCAAAATTTAAAATTTAATACGGATAATTTTATTCTGTAAAATCCCAGTTTTATCCGAACATTTTATGGTATTATTTAGGCAACAAAATATCTTTAAGGTTTATAGACTAAAATGAGCAATAAAACACATGAGATAAGTTTAAGAGCTATTGATTTATTCGCTGGCTGTGGTGGACTATCTCTAGGGTTTCAAAATGTAGGTTTTAAAATAGTAGCAGCTTTTGATAACTGGGAGCCAGCAATACAAATTTATAGAAAGAACTTCTTGCATGAAATTTATAATTGTGACTTAGGCAATTTAAACGATTATAATGATTTTACCAGTTTCAAACCTGATATTATTATTTCTGGTCCACCTTGTCAAGACTTCTCAAGTGTCGGGAAGCGCAATGAGAATTTAGGAAGAGGTGATTTGAGTATCACGTTTGCTAAAATAATTGCTTCGGTCAAACCTAAATGGTTTGTAATGGAAAATGTAGATAGGTTTCAAAAAAGCCAGAAATATAACCAAGTTATCAATATATTTAAAAATAGTGGTTATGGGTTGACAGAAAAAATAATTAATGCAGCATTTTGCGGAGTTCCTCAAAGTAGAAAAAGATATTTTTGTATAGGAGAATTAAACGGTATTGATAACGCATTAATTCCATACATAAACTATAATTTATCCAAAGAACCAACTACAATCAGGCATTATTTAGGAAACAGGCTGGGTCTTGAATATTACTACAGGCATCCTAGAACTTATCAAAGACGAGGTATATTTAGTATTGATGAACCTAGTCCTACAATCAGAGGGGTAAACCGACCAATTCCTAAAACTTATAAATTACATCCTGGTGATGCGGCGCCTCTCACTCCTGATTTACGTCCATTAACTACTATTGAGCGAAGCTACATACAAACATTTCCCAAAAGTTTTGATTTTGATGAAAAAAGCCAATCGAAAACTGATTTAGAACAAATGATTGCTAATGCTGTACCTGTTAAGTTAGCTGAGTTTTTTGCAAGATGCTTGCTCCAATATATGAAAGATAACATTGAGTTGAATGTTAAACAAATGCAATCAACACAGTTAGTACCTAGCTTACAAATTTAGTAATAAGTTAATGTCTTTCACTGTGTTCCATATAGGAACGGAGCTTGCGATGCCCAGAAAGCAAAGTTAACAAAAAAGGAGTCTTGTTAATGAGAAATACGAGGCGGTTGTTGAATCTAATAACTTTAACAAGCCGTGCGTTAAAGAACAAGCATGGTATTGAGAGTGAAGGTCAAGCCTAAAACTCTAATGCTCCAGGCGCCGACCTCCCTAGAATTTTCTTCAATAATTAAAAAAATATAAAATTGGTTTTTCAATGGCTTACTTTGTAGAAGGTATAATTATAATTACTTTTTGAGGCGGATTTTACGTTGTAGAATAAACATAATTCACCTTGCCAAGATTTTAGCTCTGCTGGCTCCCGTAATGAAGATAGTGGTCGCGGAGATTTGAGTATCAGGTTTGCTGAATTAATTGAATACATTCAACCATCAATATTCGTAATGGAAAATGTTGAACGCTATCAAAAAAGCAAAAAATATAAACAAGTTATCGAAATATTAAAACGTAATAAATATGGATTAACTGAAAAAGTATTCAATGCCGCATATTGTGGAGTACCCCAAAACAGGCAACGTTACATCTGTGTGGGTGTACTCAATGGTGCCGACCATGAGTTACTACCCTATTTAAACGCAGGATTGTCATTCAAACCAATGACGGTGCGTGATTATTTTGGCGATAGTCTCAACATCGAACATTATTATAGACACGCACGCAGTTATAAAAGGCGAGCAGTATTCAGTATTTCGGAACCATCGCCCACAATTCGGGGAACGAATCGACCGATACCACCGGGTTATAAGGGTCATCCAAGTGATACGGCGCCTATTAATTCAAAACTACGACCACTGACTACGTTTGAACGTGCGGCGATTCAAACATTCCCGTCAAACTTTGATTTCAGTAATGAAACAAACACTAATTTAGAAGAAATGATTGGTAATGCCGTACCCGTGAAGTTGGCAGAGTTTATCGCAAACGCCATTAAATCTTATCTCCAAACACATAATGCTGTTTTTTCCTGGCTGGAATCAGCCAAACTGCGGTAAATCGGGCACACGCGATTTTTTAAGAGTATGCATTTCCTACAATCGCATTGAACATCGTAAATCCACCTTTCCCGTCAAAGATTGGTTGCTAGATTGCGGATTTACGCGACTACTCAATGGTAAACCCTACCCATCCACAAAAAAATATGCAAGTACTATATATAAATGGGCCCTGAATAGTAAGTTAGTGGGTGGTTCTCTCGTCGGCGCCTCTACCCAGGACTACCCATGCTTCGATGAGGTAATTGATTTCACAAAACTCGATGTCCCTGCACATCAACGTTTAACAATACATCGATACCATAAGATCAAAAAGCACCTGAAAGATATTCATCTTGAAGCAATGGTGGAGCTTCATGCGAGTTTCATGGAGTATGCTGACGAGGAATGTGATTATGAATTACTGGATATCTACGACCAAGTTTGTGAGGAGTTTGATGAACGTGACCTCCCGTATGTAATACCTATACTACAAGGTAAAACAGCAGCAGACTACAATTGTCATCTTTCACAATACGGTGATACTATTCAGCAAAATGCCTGGGTCGGGGTTGGGGGGTTAAAACGGCGCCCAAACAGTGAAGTCTTTTCGATACTGACTTCAATAAAAATGCAGCGACCCGATATAAAACTACATGGCTATGGACTATCAAAAAGGCAGCTTGATGATAATTTAATTATTGGGTTGCTATTCAGTGCTGACTCAGCAAGTGGTCAACTTAGCGGTAGTAAGGGTAGTAAATATCAAAATAGTCGTGACCCTGCAATTTCAATCGCCTATGCTCAAAATATCGACGAATTGACAATTCAAACAAATATTTTCAATTGTTATGCTTAAGGTACCAAAAATAGCAGAATCCAATGGTATGGTAGCAATTGATAAATTGCTAACAAAAAACATTATTTGACAGTACCATCACGTAATTCAATAAGCGCTAGTTATGTAACCTAATTTAACTGGTACTTATTTTACTAACGTGGCTAATCATAATCAAACAATTATAGTATAAAATACGTCATAAGTATACACGTAATTAAGATGATGCGCTTTAACCATAATGTCCCCAAACCTTCGCCCTTATTGAAAAATATTAAACTGGCGCCAGTTATCTATCTTTATGGTTATTCTTCAATCGACTACGACGTAGACAATATGCTGGTAATCGAGGATAACGAAGGTAAACATGAATTTTATTTTATCAATGAATTGGCTGCGGTTATAGCATGTGACCCTATCGATTTATATAATATAACTTATATTAATAAAATCGTTATTGCTCACACAATTATATTAATAATAATTTTAATAAAAATATGCGTGAAAGTAAAGTATGGGTAACTTTGAAACTCAATATCGCTTACCCCGAATATGATGGAGACATAGATAACTCTAACACCTGGGTTTGTGATGGTACACCAGTCGCCCTCGCGCACGGGTACGAAGTAGAGATTCTGCATAAAAACGAATCAAAAAATCGCGCATTTATTCATGCTGTGTATATAGGGGAAGATTACTACACTTGGGTTGACACACAACTATTGGCGCCTACACCTGCTCGTTACATGGTACGACAAAGTACAATAAACCCGACGAAATGGGAAGTTTTTAATACTGTGTGGCATCAAAAAACATTAGGCGAATACGATAGCATCAACATTGCCCAGTCGCACGCTACCAACCTCAACGTCAATTTTGGTAGATGTAAAATAGGTGCCGCCTGGTTCAGTACTTCGGATGGTAGCTGGATGGTAGAAATAATACCCATTGAATGTTTAAAATTGCTACAAACAAAACCTGGCATCAATAAACAGGTAGAAATAGCACATAGGCAAGGAGTATCAAATTATGCAGAACATGTACCACTAACATCGGATGAAATAAAGGCATTAAATAACGGGATGTGTTTCACATTTCACTCACATCGCAACCCCTATGAGGTAAGAATTGCGTTATTCAGAATCATGCGGCAACGGTATAAAGTTGAACCTATGCCGCCAACAAATTGAAAAACTATTAACTATCAAGAAAAACATTATGTTTGAACATAGTTACAAACTCTCAATTCCCGCTCCTGAATTTCTAAAAGAAGCAATAAATGTGGTAGAAGAAACGAAACAATGGATTGGGATATTTTACCAGGCAACAAATGCAACTTGGAGCGACGGTGGATGGAGCAAAACCTTCAGCTACTACGATGTGTACTATCCCCTTTTAAAAAATGATGGTATGAGCATAGAATTAGCAAAAGCATACCAAAAATTAAAACCAGATTACAATATCGACTTTGGCTCCGATGATACTGAGCCATCACACATCCTTTTACTCAATCAATATTCATGCGATTTATACGTAACAGAATTCAACACAGAAATGAAATTTCTACGGGAACAATACCCAAAAGCTAACCCCAGCCAAAAAGCAGAAATCACTCCTGAGCAATTAGAACAAATATTACTTGAGCATCAAAAGCAAATGCAAGAATATATACAAAATTATTCAAAAAATGGAATGTTTGAATCATTCAGAAGCCCTAGTGCCTATCGAAACAGAATTATAACTTGGTTTAATAACTATTGCTTGAATTAACTCACAGAGTAAAGAGGTGTACAACCTATGTACATTCCTCTTCATGCGCTTAATTATTTATAATCAATATCATCGCAAATGCACGCATGTTCGTAATTAAATAATTATTAATTGAGCGAACATGAGTGTAACAGCATTCAGTATAGCTGACGGAGATATAATAAAGGCATCCGATGCCGATTATGAAACGTATTGCGATAAACTACCAGTATGCGGCACGTGTTTCGGAGAAATTTGTTTAGCTTGCGGTGAGCATAAACGAACTTACTGGCGCCACTTTCCCGGTGTAAGCATCGACTGTCCTGATAGGTCAAACATAAAAAGCGTCGTTTACAAATCAATAAAACACACAAATCGCAAACAATCATTGGCATTGTTTAGGCAGCGATTTCTTGAAATATTGGATTTTGGGATTCAACCTACATTTGTGGGTTTATCAGACACCCCTCAGAAATTATCATTTCGCGAACCAATGATGTACAATATAGCAAGACTACTCCCCATCACATGTAATGATAGAAAGGCTAGTTTCGATACAGTAATATTTGAAATTTATAGGAAGCATCGCAAGCGAACTGATATAATTACTGGATTAGTAGATATTGCAATAAACAATTTGTACAACGACGATTTTATCAACATTGAAGTTGATTATGAATTGAAAAAACAAATTGGTCAAATTACCAAACAATATCTTGACATTCAGACATCAAGTGCCCAGCTTGCTTCACAATATGTATTTACTCCTGGTAAGGAAAATATACTAATATCTCTAATGTCTTACTGCTGGATATTGCATAAATCACAAGATATATTATGCAATTATGTAGACTTACCTTCTTCGCTGATGGTGATATGTACTAGTTTACTTGGTGCCATTCCGTGGCATCATATTTGTAGTGCGTTGATTGAAAAACGTACACCACAAAATTGCCCAATCAATAATACGAGTTATTTGGTATCGAATGAGGGATTAGCAATATTAACCTCTGAATTTAACAAGCCAATGCCTAAGCGTAAAGTACAAGGATTTAAAAGAATAATTTATACTTGTGTTAACTCACTTAATAGGTGATTCGACATTCGCATGGGAAGGCTTAGAAGCATCATTGGAACTATTACCGGGTTAAGCTTAAAAGTCTTATTGCATAAGGATTTGATTGGGGGTGTGGTGGCTCACTCTATAAATTACTAAGCAATCTCAAGAGCTATAAATCAAGGGTTATGCCTAACGGCACGCTCTGCGAACAGCGCTTGGTTACTTCTGTAACATTCATGTAACACTGCGATTACCCGGTTTTTGTTCCGATGCTAATAGAGAGCCAGGTTGTAGCATAAAGTTGGCGCCGCTTACCGTACAATGATTGAAGCTTTGTTAACTAGGTGTATCCGTGAAAGATTCACATAATGACCCAATTAGTTTTTCGGTCAAGCATTTGATTGAAAATGGCATAGTGCAAATCCATACCGACCCAAACCGACCATTTTTACAAGTGTTTGGAAGTGTTGCGTTACAGGTAGCTCTTGCACAATACAGCGAATGGGATAGAGGTATCATTTTGGGTTTACAGGCGCCACGGAAAGATTTTCTTTATGTGCCCCAAGCTGATAGTTCAGTTGCCTTGTGGATGACAAGCGTCGAATTTAAGCGTGAAGTTGCAAGCGTTCTTCAACAATATGACCCTAGCAACGAAGCTGTGGTTGTTATGGTTGTACCACCTAAAGTAGAACTATTTATCGCACGGCCGAACGGTGTAATGGATATGGTAGGAATAAGCAATGTCATCTTAACCCCCATGAAGATGCCCACGGGAGTTAGCTTTCGCAAGGAACAAGAAGGTACTACTTTTTATTACGTGTTTACGCACAAAGAACTTGGTAAACTTGGTAGGATTGTAATAAAGCAGCAGTCACCGGGACAAACTGAAATTAAATGCGAAATTGTTGATAATGGTGGGTTTAGTTCTAAGACTAAACAACGTGCAGAAATATTTTATCCTCTTGCCCAACAATTAATCGCTGGCATGGAATTGGGGTTGCTCAAGTAATCCCAAGTATGTAAAGTTAATTTAATATGAAGAAGTTGTAGGCTTTCTTATTGTTCTAAATTAAGTTGTAATCTTTTACTAACAGCTGTCCAATGATACGCGCATAATCTGTGGGTGGAATACCAGTAGTGTCTCTATATACTTCAACCTTCTCACCTTTTATATCTTCCAAAGTGTAGAAACATACCTAAAATACTTTAAGGAAATAAAAAGATTAGTTTTAGAGTATGCAGTTGAGGAAAAAGGAGAAAATTTTGATTTATCTGTAGTTTAGAGTTTAATTAAAAATAATTAGGATTAATCGGTGCCTGGAGCGAGCGGATAGTAATACTTTGTTGACGTTTACATTCATCAATAAATATGGAATCTAATTCTTTTCGGAAGCTTGAGCTTATTGCTCATGTTAAGCAAATAGCCGAGATTCATAATATCAGTGTACAAGAAGCAGTAAAGTATTGTATTCAAAAGTTAAAAGTTCAGATTGCTGTTAACGTAGTTTGCCCGAAGGGCGATAACGAAGAGAAAATAGCAAATTATAAAAGTCCACCACCATCAAAGTTAATGATGAAGTTAGGAGAAGAAAAATGTAATACATTAATGGAGAAGTTTGTTTATAAGGTTACAAGTTCAGAAGAACTGTCTCAAGCTTATTACCAAGCCAAGACGAGCGGACGATTGAAGCAAGCAAAACTAAAAATAGAAGGAGAGTTCCATTTTGGTAATTCTGATTTTTTTGGAAGTAAATATTTGGAAGTAGGTACAATACTTGAAGCCGAAGAATATGATGAACAGTTATATCAAATTTGGCTTTCTCCAACTGAGCGTGAAATTGTATTGTTCATAGGAGCTAGAAATATTATAGATTTGGAATTTAGGCACCGACTACAAAAAATAGAATAAGTAAATATGTTTAAGAGTGTTCAAGCTATATTTTATTTTGTTAATGATGTTGTTGCAGCTGCTCAATGGTACAGTCAACTTTTAGATTTACCAGTAAAATACTTTTACGTAGAGAACGAAGTACGAGGAGCAGCTATTGACATCAACGGGATTAAAATGTTTTTCCATCTTACGGACGAAATGCAGGCGTTCTGGAAATGCAGGTCAAGTAGCAAAAGGAGCGCGTTGAGAAATTTGAGCAAGCTGTAGATTATGCTAAAAAGCATGGCACCAAATTATATAGAGAACCTTTAGTAATTGAGGAACAGCAAGCAATTTGTCAAATGCGAGGCCCATTTGGGAATCTTTTTGGATGCTCCCGGCTCAATCACAATATAAATTAAATTCCTCTCAATAAAATTAATTATCGGTGCCGTAAATTTCTTCTAAAACATCTTCCAGTCCAGCATTTAAATCTTGCAGTGCTTCCTCTACAGTTTCGTAACTCTCCTTTCCCTCTCAAAACATCCCACCACAGTCAATCGCGCGGATATAAGAATTAAGAGGACTATCAACGTTATAACCAATCTCAATCCAACCAGTATGTTCGTCTATCCAGCGAGCAATGTTTGGATATTTTTTCTCACTCTGTTGCTTTCATATAACTTACCTCATCAAAATTAACTGTTGATTCCAATCTTGGCATGAAGGTTTAAGTCGAGTAGTTTGCGGTAAAACTTTTAAGAGGGCGCCTGCTATTTCTTCCCCCGAAGCATTGTTATCATAAGCAGCAAGAATATTTTTAAAGTAACTTAGGAACTCAACAGGCATACACCGAGGACTGTCAATAGCTATATATATAGTTTTCTCCAGTAGGGAATGGTCTAGCACTGCGATTGATAACGCTTCAATTGGGGATTTTGTAAGAACCGTGCGTATTATCTTATCCTCACCTTGTCCACCAGCAGTAAAATGAAACCAACCTTTACTGCGTTTACTACCCTTGGCTAAACCATAGAAAGTGTTGTTAAATCCATATGTTCCACGTAAAAAGGCGCCCGTAACTTCATTTTCCATCGACCGCATTACAAAAACAGCATTTGCACGCGCGTCACTATATATCAACCCAGCAGCATGTAGATTATCTATAAAATTGCCAGGTAACTTACGAGTGTCCACTAAATAATTACGAACATCATGCCATCGACTTTGGTCACTGTCAGGCGCCACAAATTCTGGTACTCGTTCGGTAGAGATAATTTCTTGGGTTTGTTCTCTAGCATGATGGGTAACTGCACGCAAGCAATCAGACTCTCCAAAAATTTCATGTAACCAAGCAACAGCTTGCCGAAAGTTACACTGCAATAAATGCATCGCCAAATCAATAGCGCCACCACTACCATATTGCGCGCCGCTGTAATCGTAAAACTTGGCGCCGACTATTCGTAATGAAGAACCATTACCCTCCCAAATTCCTTTACTATTTAAATGCAGCCCCAAATGGTAAGCGACCTCTTCTAAAGGTAAGTCGCGTAACAAGTTAGCTTGCGCTTGCCATAATTCTAAAGTCCAGGCTAAGTTTTGCACACGCGATTCTAACTTTTGTCTTTCGCGCTCGCTAGCTTGTGCAGTCTGCTCGATATGTTTTTTCTCCCGTAGTTGTAAATCACGGTCATTGATTTGATGATTCAGAATATCCAGTTGGGGTTGGAGAATTTCTTTGATTAACTCACGGTATGCAAAAGCCGATTGATTATCGTTTGGTATCGGCAGTACATCATCTAAATTAATGTGGAGTGACTTGCAGTTTACAGCAGCGTAATATTTTTTTATATCAAGGTGTTTGGCTTTGCTTCCTTTGACTCCGCGTTTGATACCCAGGTGTTCAACCGCGCGGGCAAAACTATCTAATAATTCTGAGAGTTTATGGCGCCCGTGGAATAATCCCTTCGCATTAAGTTTTCCTCTGTTATCCAGGGGTACTATATAAGCGTGGATATGTGGAGTCGATTCATCCAAGTGCATTGTAGCTTGGACAACTTTACCGTAATAACGAGTCAGTAACCAATCGGTACAAGCAGCAGCAAAATTGTCTACTCGTTCTTGGATATAGAATCCAGCTTGGTCTGGATTATCAGGTCGGAAGTATTGGGGACTAGCGGTCAAGAGCATTTCGATGCCCAGCACTGCATTCGAGCGTATCTTCTGGGTGCCGATTTTTTCTAAAAACATTTCCTTGATGTCCTTACCGTCGGCGCCATCAATTAAGGAAACATTTTTTATTGATAAATCAGCGTTCTCGATTTCATGCGCGCGTGCTACGTGCATCGCACTGTTAATTAGCGATGCCCAGCTTTTTATCTTTTGGATTCGGCAAACTGCAAAGTTAGTCATACCAAGCATCTTCCCACCATCCATAGGCACCGCTACAAACTATATTCAGTAAATCGCAAAGTTTTTTCAAGCGTCATGAACGTGCGTATAGTGATGTA
>NZ_MRCD01000151.1 GCF_001904745.1 Calothrix sp. HK-06 | reverse complement strand
ATCTTATAATTTTTAAAATTTAAATCCTAATAAGTTCCAATAATTGAGAAAAGTTAAAAACATCAAAGCGGTGCCTGTAATTACTGTATAATATATTCGTTGAATGCATGTCCCTTGTTTATTCTTCCAAATCAAACAAATATAATAGGTTAATATAACAGTCATTCCACCTAATATAATCGGCATAGACAACAAAATTTTATACGTTGGATTCACACCGTAAATTATTCTCAATAACTCCGATTGCTTGTAAGGTATTATCAATCTACCAATCACTATAAACAGTAAGTTGGCATAAGCAATCAGAACTAAAACTAATTTAGTTCTCCTAATTATATATGATGATTGATTTCCTGTTATAATAGAACCAAGACGCCTGGGTAGATGTATAAGATTAAAAAGTTTGAATTTTCGATTGAAGTAAATTAAAGCTAATTTGACAGGTTGAGATAAACAAGCAAACATAAAGATGGAAAAAAAGATTTTGTATAAAAGTATTTGAAAAGAAAGATTTTCATACCAGTTTATTTTACGCAGCGTAAAAATACCATCGAATAAATAAATAGCATTTTTACGTTGTTTGAAACTAATGTACTTATCACCTTCTAAAGATAGAAACAACATTGGTGCGACTTGGATGTATTGCCGAGAATCATAAACAAGTGTATTATCGGGTTTAATTTCCACGGTAAAATAATAAGGTTCAAAAAACTTTTCTATCGTTGTTTGAGATGTAATAGTATCTAAATAATTCCCGTTTAACCAACGCAATGCTTTTAAAGATTTAGCAGCAACAAGACTTGGTTTATTATCAATTGGATAATAACGATTGAGAAATTCTCTGATAAACAGGGAATCAAGTGTTGATGTAGAGTTACAGACAACAAACACTCCCACGTTATCTTGGGGTATCAAAATTAATTGACTTACAAACCCTTCTATTAAACCGCCGTGTCGAATTATTCTGACGTTGTTACGAAACTGTTCTTGAAATGCATACGCTATACCTGGAATGCGTGGGTCTGATGTAAAATGTTGACGGTGCATTTCTTTGATGGTATCTGGCTGTAATATTTCATTATTATGCAGGCGCCCTTGGTTTAAGTGGGCTATCATAAAATTGGCAATGTCAGTTGCTGTAGTACTCAAAGCTATTGCTGGAACTTGATGTTCGTATGTATAAGGCTGCGGTTGATAAAAGTTATCCTTATATTCGTATCCTATTGCTAAGTCTGATTTTAGTAAAGGTGGTGGTGGCTGTAAAAAGGTAGTATGCTGCATCCCCAAGGGTTGTAAAATCTTTTTATCTATATATTCAGCAAACGGTATCCCTGAAACTCGCTCGACAATATAACCTACTAATGCTATTCCGTAATTAGAATATGTTGATATTATACCTGGAGGTTGTATTTGTAAGGGTTTACGTTTTGCTAAATGCTCGGACAGTGGTTGTAGTAAGTTCTGAGTTCGGGCTGACATGCCAATGTCGTTGACATCTAAGCCTGATGTGTGAGTTAATAAATTGGCTACTGTGATGGGTTGTGAAAAATTATTGTCTAGTTGAAAATCTTTAATATATTCGTTTACAGGATTTTTTAAGTTGATTTTACCCTGCTCTACAAGCTGCATTATCGCAGTGGCAGTAAATAATTTAGATATTGATGCGACTCTAAATAAGGTTTTATCTGGAACAACAGGTATTTTCTTGTCTATGTCCGCATAACCATATCCTTGTTGGAAATATATCTTTCCATCTTTAACCACCACAACAGCTACACCCGGAACTTTCTCCTCATCCATTTTTTCGGCAAAGTACTCGTCAACAAATTTCTTCAAACCCTCTAAATGATTTAAAGATTGTTTTTCGACGTGGGTTAAAGGTCTTTGCTGCGGTTGCAAGTGTATTATCCGTGCAGGAGTTGCAATTGCAGTCTGAAACAATGCTGCTATCATTACAATACATACAAGTAGTAGACGTTTCATTTACTGGCTATGTAGGATGAGTGAAAATCCCGACTTTTGAATCGAGATTACACATTCTACTCGATTTTGTATCATCCCCCCCCTTTTTACTATCTCATCTGTTCAAATACCAATCGTGATATATCAGGAAAAATACTGTTACTTTCACTATATTCACGGGAGCATCCAAAAACTGCCAGTATATACTCTATTCTACCGTCTTTGCTTCCTATATAAGCCACTTCTTGGCGCCCTGTTGATGTTTGACCCGCTTTGGAAGCAAATATAATGTCTTTATCTGACAACGATTCACCCAAAAAATTATCTATCGCATTAAATCCCTCTGTAGGTGGAGGATTATTTTTCCATGTGGATATATTCAAATCTCGTTTTAACAATGTCAGCATTTTCTGACTTGATGGCGCCGAAACAGCACGATTTGTTACAATTTCATACATCAGTCGTGCCGCATGATATGTTGATATGCGATTACCAGTAGTTTGACTATTCTGTAATTGTAGTTCTGTACCTTGGGGTTCATTCATTATCGGTTCAGCTACTGGATACGTTTTTTGACTGATATTGATACCCTTGTACCCAGCTTTTTCAAAGAAACGGTTTACTTGATATCTTTGAAAAAGCCAAGTTGCTAATTTAGATTCATTCAATTCATTTAAAGAAGTTTTTGTGCCGGTTATTGTGTCTATTATTCGACTTGCTGCGTCATTATCTGATTTGAGTATCATATCTTTTAAATCATTATGAGAATCATTATTTTTTTCAATGATATACAAGTTGTGGTATTGCTCTAAAATGACCATCCAGAATAACTTGACAACACTGGCTGGATATTTAGGTACGTGTTGGTGGTATCCTGAAATTGTTTTAGTTTTGATGTTGATTAACGTAACTGATAAAGGTTCTAATGGTAATTCTTGGTATTTGGTCAAGTTAACGACAGCATTGACTATTTTATCTAATTTTTGACTTTTATTAAAATTCGGACTCTGTAAGATATTATAGGTAACTTCAAAATTTTTGGTTTTGATTATGGGGTTACTTTTTATCGCTGAAACCTTTAATGTGTTGATGACTTCTACAGCAGAGGAATTTATAAATTTTGCATGAGGTAACTGATGACGATTTACTTTATACCTTTGACGAATAATTTCATTATATCCGAAGGCGCCTATTAAGACGGCGCCGAATATTAAAAAAATTTGCTTGATAAATAACCATGAGTACCAGTTGACAGTCTGTTTGTCTTGGTTATCTAATTTATTTGTCCTGATTTGTTTCATCGAGAGGAAAGTCAGAATTTTAACCGACAGTATACCAGATAACACGCGCTTATATTTTTTTACAATGTAAGTGCGTCATTCCATAGAAGCATTTTTTAACCCTACGATAGATGTCAAGTTGCTGTGTACTCTGGGTAAGATTAATATTATTCGCACAGAGTCAAAAAGTCTGATAAGGTGAAATAATGTTTAGATGTATCGAAACTACTTGAATATAGCATTAATTGGAATTAAGAGTGTAAATTATTACTTAAAATTATCATGAGACAGTTACCACCAGGGCGTGAGTCTGAACCATTTAATCGTCGATTATGGCTTTTACTGTTGAGACGTGGTAGTATTGCTTTTATTGTAGTTTTACTAGCTTCCATTACTGGTGGCACCTGGTGGTTAAGAAATTTTATCCTTAAAGATTTAGTACCTTTAGTTCAAACGAATCTAGCTCAGTTACTCGGACGACCGATAGAAGTAGGTAAGGTCGATAGTGTAACTTTAAATAGTATCCGATTTAGTTCGCTCAATGTTCCTGCAACTGCAACAGACTCAGATAGGGTTACAGCAAAAGCTATTGATGTTCAATTTAACCCTTTACAAGTTCTTTTTACTAGGACTTTGAATTTAAATGTTGCTTTAGTCGAACCAAGTGTTTATTTAGAGCAAGATAAAAACGGTCAGTGGTTAACTACCCAAATAAAGACAGGGAAAGAAGAGAAAGGTTTTATCACAACTAATTTAGAAAGTTTGATTATACGGAATGCCAGTTTGGTCTTACTTCCAACTCCAAAACCTGGTACACCTAAAACTACTGTTGGTTTTAATCAAGCCAATGCTGTTATAAGAATTTTACCAGAGAAGCAAGGCACCACTACTATAACAAACTTATCGTATGATATTGGCGCCTCTGCTCGCAACACTCAAGGTAAAATAAATATCGATGGCAAAACTCAGTTAGTTTCAGGACAGGTAAATTCGACGAACTTAAATGTCCAAGCACGTGATTTACTCGTTGCTGATATAACTAAATTAGTGCAATCACCCCTTAGTGCGACTTCAGGTAGCGTTAATGCCAACTTAACTGTAGATATTACACCGAAGGCACCTATAAGTGTAGCCGGAAGCGCCGATTTAAATAAAATTGCCGCGAAAGTAGATAATATTCCCCAATTAATTACCAACACCCAAGGTAACTTACAGTTTCAAGGTCAGAACATTTCTACAAATAACCTGACTACGAACTTTGGGAAAATACCGCTCCAAGTCTCCGGCGCCGTCAATACCCAAACGGGTTACAATTTGAATGCGCTGATTCTACCCACAAATATTCAAACTATTCTCAGCACCCTCAACGCAAAGTCACCAGTTACAGCTATCGGACAAGTCCAAGCAAACGTCAAAATTCAAGGCAACATCAAACAACCCACCGCAACGGGAACCATTAGTACAGTAAAACTCGCGACTATCGACCGTTTACAACTAAATAATGTCAGCAGCAACTTTCGTGTAGATATTTCAGGTAGACCCGTTATTACCGTTTCCAACCTCCAAGTCACACCAACCATAGGAGGACAAATTTTAGGAAGTGGAAAAATTCAGCTTGCACAACAGGGTAGTGTCAACCTAAATATACAAGCATTAGGAATTCCCGGAAATTCTGTTGCGGGTATATATAATGTTGCACTCCCCCTCAATATTGGTAACGTCAACGCAAACGCGAATATTTCTGGTCAACTCGGTCAACCACTACAACTCGCTTTACAAAACTTAAAATTGGCGCCACAAATTGGTGGAACAGTCACAGCAAACGGTAATATACAGTTAGCGCAGCAAGGTAATGTCAATCTAAATATACAAGCTTCGTCCATTCCAGGAAATAGAGTTGCTCAAGCATATAATATTGCACTTCCAATAAATATAGGTAATATAGGCGCCAATGGAAATGTTACTGGTCGTTTAGGAACATCTTCATTACAACTAGCTTTACAAAACTTAAAAGTGGCGCCACAAATAGGAGGAACAGTTACAGCAAACGGTAATATACAGTTAGCACAGCAAGGTAATGTCAACCTAAATATACAAGCTTCGTCTATTCCAGGAAACAGAGTTGCCTCTGCATATAATATTGCACTTCCAATAAATATAGGGAATATAGGTGCCAATGGAAATGTTACTGGTCGTTTAGGTACTCCTTCGTTACAACTAGCTTTACAAAACTTAAAAGTGGCGCCAGAAATAGGGGGAGTAGTAACAGGTAGAGGTAATATACAGTTAGCGCAGCAAGGTCGAGTCAACTTAAATTTAAACGCTTCGCAAATACCTGGGGATGCGATAGCGCGTGCATATAAAGTGAATGCTCCAATTACAATTGGTAATGTGAGTGCGAATGCGAATGTTTCGGGTGTGCTAGGTAATTTAAGGACAATAGCACAATTTGCGGCGCCGAATTCTACTTATCCGAGTTCGGGAGAAATTAGCATTGCCAGTAATAATAATATAGAGTTGCAAAATGCGAATATTAGATTCGCTGGTGGAACGCTGACAGCACAGGGTAGGGTAGAAGATAAACGTTTTAATTTAGCTGTTCGTGCGGATGGTGTACAGTTAAACCGCTTTGATAAATTACAGTTACCGAAACAGCTGTCATCAGGGAGTTTGAATACAGCGTTAAACTTAACAGGTACAACAGACTCGTTACGGTTAGAGAATATACGAGCATTAGGACTTGCCACTATAAATAATGTAGCATCCGGCGCCGTCAATATAAGCAACATCAGTTTGAATAACGGTCGTTGGCAAGTTAGTGGTGGTGTTTCGCAAATTGCCTTAAATCAAATTTCGTCAAATTTACGTGGTCGGTTGAATAGTACCTTTAATATAGGGGGAACAACAAAATCATTTGCTCTTTCAAATATTCGGGGAAATGGAAATTTTAATTTAACTCAAGGAGTATCGGTACTTGAGCAACCCGTGGTAGGTAACTTACAGTGGGACGGTCAACTCTTAGGACTGAGTGCGAGAACTACAGGGTTAAACGCAAATGGTGTAATAGCAGTCAACACCGAAAGTCAAACACCGCAAATTACAGATTTGAATTTGAATGTTGCTGCACGTAACTTTAACTTACAACAGGCGCCAGTAACAATACCAAATTTAGCTTTGGCTGGTAGAGTAGATTTTACAGGGAATGTCACGGGTAATTTAAAGACACCTGTTGCCAATGGAAATTTAGAGTTACGGAACTTTGCTGTAAATAACTTAGCATTCGACCCAGTTTTGACAGGAAGTGTGAGTTATGCTGGTGGAACGGGCGCCGCTTTGAATTTAGTGGGTAACAAACAGGATAGAATAGCAGTGAATCTAGGCGCCGATAATTTACCTAGAGACTTTATAATTCAACGTGGAGAGAGTGTCGCAAAGGGTAGGACAGAGGGAGATAATTTAATTGCCAGTGCAGAAAACTTTCCTGTAGCTGTTTTAAGAAGTCTCGTTCCAGCAAATAATCCAAATATCCAACCGTTAGGTGGAAATATATCTGGTAATATAGTCGCGAATATTAGAACGAGAAATGCTTCGGGCGCCGTTGCAGTAGTTCAACCTAGAATTGGTAGAATAGCAGGAGAAGCATTTACAGGAAGCTTTGACTTTACAAATGGAACCGCAAGTCTAAAAAATGGGCAATTTAAAGTCGGTGATAGTTTAATATCGTTGAATGGTAGTGTAGAGACACAAGGAAATCGTCAAGTTCAAGTTCAAGCATCGGTAAATCAAGCCAGAATCGAAAAGCTTTTACAAGCATTGAGTATTTATGACTTTCGAGATTTATTAACGGGTGTAGAGTCTCCACAATTAGCTAATGCTTCGGCATTAGTACCAACAAATCCATTATCGATATTACAATATGATAGTTTGTTAGAGCAGTTGAATGCGTTTAGTAAGATAACAGAAAATATAGAGACTCAACAAGCGCAACAACAGCAGCAAGAAGCAACGGGTATACCAGCACTTTCGGAACTACAAGGTTTAATTAGTGCCAAGCTGGATGTAACAGGTTCGTTACAGTCAGGGTTAAATACGAACTTTAATGTAAATGGTTCAAATATGGAATGGGGGAGTTACAATATTGGGGGAGTAACGGCAAATGGTAATTTTACGAATGGAACATTAACGTTACAACCTTTACAGGTAGGTTTTGAAGGTGGAATTTTAGGATTTACAGGACAGTTGGGTCAAAGAGAGTTATCGGGACAGTTCCGAGTATCGAACTTACCAATTTCAGCATTACAAAGATTTGGTAATTTACCAGTTAATGCGACGGGTGAAATAAATGCTTTAACAACGTTGAGTGGTAGTTTAACAAATCCGAGTGCAAAAGGGGATGTGTCTTTAGCAAATGCGACGTTGAATTCTAAACCGATAAAAAGCGCACAGTTAAGTTTTAATTTAAATAATGCACGTTTAAATTTTGGTAGTACAGTAGCGGCAACTTCGGCACAACCACTTAATATTATAGGTAGTATACCTGCTGCAATACCATTCGGCGCCAAACCAGAAAGTAATCAAATAAATATAACAGCGAATGTAAAAGATGATGGTTTATCGTTGTTGAATGTGCTTACCGACCAAGTTAACTGGGTTGATGGTACGGGAGAGGTAAATGTAGCGATAGGGGGAACATTAAGTCAACCAACGATAACCGGAACAGCAAACGTGAATAATGCGACTTTAACAACGGTAGTATTAACAGAGCCTTTAACTAATGTAACAGGTGCCGTGCAATTTGACCGTGATGTAGTAAATGTGCAGAATTTAGAAGGTCTATATAATAGAGAAAGAGTAACAGCAGTAGGAAGTTTACCAATATTTGAGCAGCGAACAGTAAATAATCCTCTGACAGTATCATTAAATGACCTGAATGTGAGATTAAAAGGACTGTATGAAGGGGGAGTTAGTGGAGATGCGGTTGTTACAGGTAGTGCAGTCAAACCAGTACTGGGTGGAACAATAAGACTAGCTTCAGGAGAAGTATCAATAACTCAAAGGTCAGGGCAACAACGACAGCAACCACAACAAGAAGCATTAGAGACAAAAGAGAATGAAACACCAACTAACCAAAATACTACAACACCGCGTCCTCCGATTGGGTTTTCGGGATTAAGATTAATATTAGAGGATAACGTGCGGGTTACAAGTGACCTATTGCCAACAAATTTAACTAATCCCCTGTTATCAAGTTTAACAAATCAAGACTTTTTGAGTTTCGATGCAAAAGGCGCCTTAACGATAAATGGTACATTAGAAAAACCACTTCCCCAAGGAGTAATCAACTTAACAGGGGGACAAATAAACTTATTTGCCACACAATTTGTATTAGAAAGAGGATATGAGCAAACAGCAACGTTTACACCAAGTCTAGGTCTAGACCCAATACTGAACGTAAGATTGTTAGCAATAGTACCAGAATCGAATGCAACTCGACTACCCACATCATCAATATCGGGTGAAATAAATGAAGTTCCAGTAACAAGCTTAGGTACATTACGCAGTGTGCGTGTATTCGCACGTGTCAACGGTCCAGCAAGCAAAATAAATGACAACTTAGAATTAACAAGTGACCCAAGACGCAATAGAGCCGAAATAGTATCTTTAATAGGGGGAACTATAATAAACGCATTCAACCAACAAGACGGAGGACTAGGAATAATATCCGCAGCAGGAAATAGAATATTAACACCCCTACAAGGAATAATCAGTTCACTTGGTCAAACAATAGGGTTAAGTGAACTACGTTTATATCCCACAGTCATCAACAACCGCAGCACAAATAGAAGTTCATCAGTATTAGGATTAGCAGCAGAAGCAGGATTTAACGTAAATAGAAACTTCTCATTATCAGTATCACGAGTCTTTCTCGTCGATGAACCATTCAGATACAATTTAATATATCGAATCAACGAAGAAATATTATTGAGAGGTTCAACAGATTTATCAGAAGACAGTAGAGCATTAATCGAATACGAAACCAGACTGTAGGGGCGGGTTAACCGATAACCTACAAAGCACACACAACCATTATAAACCTGCCCCGGTTAATTTCGCAATCAAACCAAAGGCGCCAATCAACCGTAAAAATAGCACCAATAATACCGGGTAGGGTGCGTGAAAGCAGTTTAATTTTGCGTTAGATTGATGAGTTCTAATAGCGCAGATCGCACCCTACCGATTTTGATTGCCATAACACGATAGATTGATGCAATAGTCGTTACAATCAAATCAAGCCCGATAAATCTTTTATATATGACTCTTAAAGAACTAGAAAGTCAGATTCTTGCGCTGCCATCAACCGAAAAAGCAGCTATTATCCAAACCTTAACTCAAACCATTAACATCGGCGCCAGAGGTATTAGAAAAACACCAGGTGTATGTGGTGGAGAAGCATGTATTGCAGCGCGTTTGTAAAGTATGTTTGGCGTCTTGGAACCAAAATGTGAACCGTGGTTCACATTTTCTAAGTATTGAGGGTTAAGATTGTATAATTATAGACTGTAAAATTTGTACACAAGTACGTCTTTAGCACTTACGTCAGAGATAGTACTAAAAATTAAAAATAATAATGTAAGTAAAAATATCAGATTTACGTTGTAAAGTTTTTTAAGCATAATTACAGAGCATATGCCGCAAAAGGGCACACTATTGTTATCACAACCGTAAGTATGATAAAAATGTGTATAATCCTTTTCCGGAAATATACTCGTGTAAAATTATATATTGGTGCGTGAAAGCTGTTTGATTTTGCGTTTTATTTGTGGTTTGTAATGGCTTTTACGCACCCTACTCTACGTTTAAATTTAAGGTGTAATTTATGATTCCATCTCCGCTTGTTTGCTGGGTGATATTGTTGTCGTTACTCTTCATTTCTACACTTACAGATGCTGTTGCTGGTGTGTAACTACCTGATATTTCTACTTTTTTCTGTCCTCTAGTTAAGTAAGGTGATAAATTAATCTGCGATTGGTTACCATTTAAGCGCCTAACTATTTTTCCATTAATTTTGATTGTTCCTCGTATTTTGGCGCCACCAGAGTTGATTTTTAGTATGTGAGGTTGTCTACGATTTGCTGCACTTATATTTAAGCTATCGCTTTGAATGTTTGTATTATCTGATATTTGAGTATTGGAAGATGTAAAGTTGACGTTATCATCATCGACATCTTCTATGTCTTCATCTGAGTCGTCTTCTGTTGGACGTGCGGAGCTTTTAAGTAGGTTGGGAGAGGAAGTTTGTTTTGAGCTAATATTAGTTTTTACCATCGAAGTTTGCTGGCTATAAGAATTATTGCTGAACAAGGTGAACAGACTCATAATTAAGCCAAGGGGAAGACCGTAAAGAAGTAGTTTTCGCATAAGTTTTCATTAGAGATAAAAAGTAAATAATGTCTAAATCTAAATGTAGAGACCAAATATATCTGACCTCTACCACTAATTTATCCAACAATGCCGAAAGCCCCCAGGAGGGGGCAACAATTTGTTACAATTACTCGAATTAAAAAAACCGGGTTTCTAACCAAAATTGTTGTTTTTACCATAAGATACCAAGAAGAAACCCGGTTTTTGTAAATTAGCGCTTGCGAACAGGTACGTTTACTTGAGTGCCAACATTAATGTTAATATGTGGCATTCTTACACCTGTTGGGTTTTTACCACCAGATAGATGTTGGGTTCTGTTGATGGTTTGATTGACTCTACCTCCTCCTGTGTAAACTTGAGTTCCAGTTGCAGTAGAGGTATTACCAAAACAATCATCGCTGATGCTTTGATTGCTGTTTCTTGTTTGGTTTGCTCGTTTGGCGCCAACTGCAACTTGGTTATCAACAGCAACGTTAATGCAGGTGGCGCTAGCTTTTGGTGTAAGTGTAGGAACCAGTGTTGGCATTACGCTTATTGCAGTAGCGAGAGCAATT
This sequence comes from Calothrix sp. HK-06, assembly GCF_001904745.1. Lineage (GTDB taxonomy): Bacteria > Cyanobacteriota > Cyanobacteriia > Cyanobacteriales > Nostocaceae > Dulcicalothrix. Next base: position 5,840 of record NZ_MRCD01000151.1, on the reverse strand, counting down.
AATTTTAGTTTCATGATTTTCTCCGTATATGTAATGTTAAATTAAAGAAACCGGGTTTCTTGTCGATATTTGTAATATAAATAAAGATTTGTCTGCGACAATGAATGCGTAGAAACCCGGTTTCTATTAGCAACCTCTGGCTTGTTGTTGGGTTGTTTTCTGCGTTCCGTTAACGTTGACTGTGTTACGGCGCCCTACAATTCCAACATTCTGATTCATAAGTTGGTCGGAATATTGACGTTGAGAACCAGAGCGATGGCTGCAATATCCTCTTTTACGTTGGTTTTGAGTTGTAATTTGGGTACCGTTAACATTGGCTGAGTTGCCAGAACCATTAACATATACAGATTGATTGAGTTCTTGATTTGCGTCTTGTTTGGAACCAGCGAATGCTGCATTAGGAATCATAAGTACAGCAGCTAATAAACCAAGAGCGTAGATAGAATTTTTCATTTTTGTATACCAAATTAGTTGTATTTTTGTGTACTAGCTATTAGAACAGGCAGCAGATTGTTGACCTTGAACAACGTTAGTATTAGTAATTTTGATACGATTACGATTTCCGTTGTTTGCTGCTGAGATGTTTGTGTCGTTGGCGCCTCCTTGAGTTTGATTGGTAGGGGTTTGACACAAAAGCTTTTTAGCTCTTCTTTGTGACCTAATAACGTAGGTTCTGTTGATAATACGGATTCTGTTGTTTTTACCAACGTTACTAGCATTAATATTTGTGTTTCCGGTATCACCCTGGACTTGTTCACCTGCAAATGCGACAGGCGCCATTGCAAAAGCTGCGAGGATACCAAGAATCAAAGACTTTTTAAACATGACTGCTTTAACTATTCCTATATATATATATATTGATCAATTTAGTAGCAAGCAGCAGATTGACCTTGGTTAACGTTAGTTTCATTCAACACACGGGTGCGATTGTAATTTCCAACAACTCCTGCATTAATTGCAGTATCAGTAACATTACCTTGAGTTTGGCTTCCACCAGAACACTTATTTCTGTGATGTCTGCCACGACCAGATTCATATTTGTTTTGGTATTGACCAACATTAGTTGTGTTATCAACATAAGTGCTGTTACCGTGACCTACGCTGCCTGCGTTAATGTTAGTATAAGTGCTGTTACCTTGTACTTGATCACCTGCAAAAGCTGCTGGCGCCATTGTCATCGCTGCGAGTACGCCTAAAACCAAAGATTTCTTCAACATTGTTATATACCTTAATAGTTGTGTGTGGTGTTGAAATTTAATGTTTGTTGTAGAGACGTGTTTACGGAGTGTCCCGCAGGGAATAAATCACGTCTCACGTATAAATTTAGTAACAAGCAGCAGACTGAGCTTGTCTAACGTTGGTTACATTATTAATGCGGGTGTTGTTACGATTTCCAACAACTCCTGTATTAATTGCAGTATCAGTAACATTACCTTGAGTTTGGCTTCCACCAGGGCACTTATTAGAATGGCGTCTAACGCGACGAGCCTCATACTTGCTTTGAGATTGGTTGACGTTAGTTCTGTTGTTAATGGTGCTATTGTTGCGGTTACCTACAACACCTGCATCAATAGTAGTAACGGTGCTGTTACCTTGTGTTTGACTACCTGCAAAAGCTGCTGGCGCCATTGTCATTGCTGCGAGTACGCCTAAAATCAAAGATTTCTTCAACATTGTTATATACCTTAATAGTTGTGTGTGCTGTTTCGATGTTTGTTGTAGAGACGTTACACGTAACGTCTCACATGTCAATTTAGTAACAAGCAGCAGACTGAGCTTGTCTAACGTTGGTTACATTATTAATGCGGGTGTTGTTACGATTTCCAACAACTCCTGCATTAATTGCAGTGTCAGTAACATTACCTTGAGTTTGGCTTCCACCAGCGCACTTACGAGTGTGGCGTTTAACGCGACGAGACTCATATTTGCTTTGAGATTGGTTCACATTGGTTCCGTTCTTGATGTTGGTTGTGTTGCGGTTACCTACAACACCTGCTTCAATGGTGGTAACGGTGCTGTTACCTTGTGTTTGACCTGCGAAAGCTGCGGGCGCCAATGTCATTGCTGCGAGTAAGCCTAAAACCAAAGATTTCTTCAACATTGTTATATACCTTAATAGTTGTGTGTATTGTTGTAAGCACAAAGCGTGCTTAAAATAAAAAGTCATTAATAGGAGTTATTTCTTAATAGCAACCAGCAGACTGAACTTGGTTAACGTTAGTCACGTTCGATACACGAGTGCCGTTATAATTTCCAACAACTCCTGTTGAAATTGCAGTGTCGGTAACATTACCTTGAACTTGGTTGCCGCTAGGACGACAGCTACGATGGTATCTGCTGCCACGAGACTCATACTTGGTTTGGTATTGACCAACATTTGTTGTATTGTCAACATCGGTTCTGTTACCATTACCCACGACACCTACATTAATGTCAGTAACAGTGGTATTGCCTTGTACTTGGTCATTTGCAAATGCTGCTGGCGCCATTGTCATTGCTGCGAGTACACCTAGAACCAAAGATTTCTTCAACATTTTTATATACCTTGTTAGTTGTGTGTTGATTTGTAAGATTAAATTTATTTACTTAAGAAAATTAAGTGTCAAAAACGACAAAAAGCCCTTGAAGTTTTAAGTAAATAGTCATTCCTTAGATATTTAACATCATTACTATTACAGTAATTTTACTGAGTTAGAATGTAGTTTTTATCGTTTGGAATAATTTGTTCTACAGAGTTAAATCGAGTCATTCCGGATGAGTAAGAAACTTTTCTGAAAATATTATTCTTTTTCTACTCTTACAGAAGGTTTACTAAGAAGTAACTCCCACTCGCTCGCCTCTATAAATAGTTTTAACCAAAGTTTTTAAGTGTGTCAAGTGCTAATGGAAAAATTGGGCAATTTTTTTTGGGCGCCAAGATAATGGCTATAGAGGGGTAGTATTTATAACACGTATTTGTAAGAATGGAATTACCCGTGAGGGTACTAACTACATACTGTTGGCGTGTGAGGCGCCATCAATATGTAATAGATGTAATAGATGGTGCGTGAAAGCAGTTTACTTTGGGTTTTATTTGTGATTTATAATGGCTTTCACGCACCCTACCATTCGCTGCTGCGTTCTAAGCGCTGCATTAAACCACCTTCTAACTTATCTTTCCATTTCAGTACATCTACACGTTCGGGGTCAATGCGTTCCCACATTTTTAGCCATGCACGAGCGCCGTCGCGTTGTTTTTTTGCTACTAATAGTTCTATGTAAGCGTTGCTAAATGCTGAGAATTCGTCGTAGTGGAAGCGTTTGCGCTGCATAATGGGTTTGAGTATTTCAAGCGCTGCGTCTAGTTCGCCTTTGACTATATGTCCACGTGCGACACCAACTTTAGATAATATATAGTCTGGAAATTGTTCTGTAACCTCACGTAACAGTGCTTGTGCTTCTTCTTTACGTCCTTGATGTTCGTAGCAAAGTGCAAGATTATTAAGTATGGTGGGAGATTGTGTAATTTCTAAAGCTTGTTTGAGGATTGTTTCAGCTTGTTCTAATGCTTCAGGTGTTGGTGTTTTCATCAACCAGTACATTTGTGTTAGCATGTCATGAACTTCTGGTGAATGCTGAAATATTGGTTCATTATGGAATTCGTAGCTAAGAAGAGTGATGTGTTGCGATTTGCCTTGTAACCACATGCGGATGGTTTCTGGCAGTAAACCCGCTGCTGATAAGTTAGTTGCAGCATGGTAACGCATTTCATCTGGACCACGTTGACTAAGTGCAAAGTTACGCATTGCGTTTTGCATGTCGGGGGTTTTGGCTAAAAAAGCTAAACTATAAGCTAGTTCGCGTCCAGTAATATCACCTCGGTCTAGAAGTGCGGGTATTAAAGAGGCAAAATTAGGATGTTCGGCTAAGAATTTTTGTATGGCTTTTGACTTTTGTGCATCATCTCTAGATTTAGCATTGGCGCCTATGACTAGTTTAAGTTGGTCAATGGTTTTTTGTGTCACCCATTGTTCTAAACTAAAAGCCCAAGGTGCATGACGCTGTGCAATTGGTTTTTTAAGATCATCTAAATTTTGTTGTACTAAATGGGCGCCTGTCAAATAGCTCTGTGCTTTTTTCCATAAGTCACGTGCTTCATCGAGCCTAGAGAGCCTAGCCATAGTCACAGCAACCAAGTGGTAAAATAAACCACTACCGCTTTTCGTCTCCGAATCTAATTTAACTTCTTCGTAAATTTGTAAAATCCCTTCATCATCACCTAAGTAAGCAAGTGCCTCAACTTTTTTTGTCCAAGAGTCCCAAGCTTTAGCACTACTACCCTTGAGACGTTGGGCAATAAGTTTAGCGTCTTCAAACTGACCGTTCAGACAAAGAAAGCGTGTTAAATTTGCAAGCGCATGTATATTATTAGGTTGGATATCAAGAACTTTTTGACAAGTACTAATAGCTTCGTTCAAATTACCTTCAACAAAACTAATCAAACTAAGATTATTATAAGCCGAAACAAAATTAGGACGCGCTTGTAAAACAGCTTCTTCAGCTTGACGTGCTTTCACGTACTCACACTGTTCTAAATATAACTGTCCACGTTCATGTAATATAGCTATTTCCAATCTACCTTCTTCTGCCAAACCAATATCAGCAACTAGTTTTTCTGTAGATGCTTCTAATTCTGCCACTTTAACAGCAGCATCACCAGCGCGTTCATGGTTTGGAAATTTACTTAAAGCATGACGAAAAGCTTGTAATGCTAATAAGAAATGCTGCGCTAAAAAATATCCACCAGCTAACCCATAAGCAATATCAGCATTAGTAGGTTGTACAGCTAATAACATCTCACACGCGCGCGTATAACCTGGAATATCCTTGACTTCGTAGCAAGCATTAACGAGATTTAATAAAACATCAAGATTTTGGGGATAATCATGTGATAAAGCATTTAAAATATAACGTGCCTCTAGCCATTGCCCCTTCACTATAAACGCTTCAGCTTTACGCAACTCAGGCGCCAAAGGTAAGGCACCAAACCCAGTATGCTTATGTAAAGACTTATTCTTGCTTGCCATTTACAGATAACCCCTGCTTTTAACAACACAGCTTACCTCTTCAGAGTTTATTCGTCTTTAACAGGAGTTAATGCGCTTTTCTTAGTTTTTCTTTAAATAAGCTCTCAACACTACGTATTGCAAAAAAAATCTTCTCTCTGTAATTATGCAGAGAGAGATAAATTATAAATATTTAACGAATCATTTTCTAATTAATTAGATGCGCTTTTGGCTATTTTACGTCGTGCAAACGCTATACCACCAACACTTAAAAGCGCAAGCAATGAAGAAGGTTCTGGCACAGATGCATAATTATTAGTCCAATGGTAAACACCTGTATGAGATGTTGTATCGGTTCTTGTATTCCGGTCACCTGCAATACCACCAGATTCTATAGCTCTGAAACTAAAAGCATAATCTACTTGGTCATTAAATGTAATTTTTGCAATCTCACTGATTTGAAAAGGAGTTTTATTTGTAGCAGACTGTAACGATAAAGCCAACAGCATTTTATCAAAAATTGGATTTCCTGTACTGTTGCGAGCGTAGCATCTTGAGAAGTGCCATGAACGATTACGATTATCAAGCCGGGGGTAGTCTCACTAATAATGCGCCTAGTTATGTATGCAGACAAGCAGATGAAACACTTTATAATGCTCTAGGCGCCGGAGAATTTTGCTATGTTCTCAACTCCCGACAAATGGGTAAATCTTCTTTGTTGGTACGTGTAATACATAGATTGCGACAAGAAGGATACATATATATTAGTAGATAGGACTAGTGTAGGTAGCCGAC